>NZ_NHSF01000018.1 GCF_016653295.1 Halochromatium salexigens
CGCATCAAGCAGCGCTTTGAAGCGCGGCTCTTCCTCGTGCGCGACCGGGCGCAGGGTGATGTCGTGCACGTTCACGCCGCTACCTCGCCAACCAACAGTGGCGGGCAGTTTGGACCAGACGAAGGGAATTGTCCAGAATCGAGGGTAAATCCCTCAACTGCTGGTCAGTCAGAGTCAGAACGGTTTCGCCCTGCAGTCAAATCGCCGACCGAGAGACCAAACGCGCTTTAGGCACATCCGGTGTCAGAATATCCGACGGTACGCCCGGGTGTTGCATCAACGTCGTCTCGGTCACCTCCACCACCAGCGCCGGGGGCGAGCGCTGGCCACGGGGCAGCGCGTCCATCACCAACTCGGCGAAGGCCAACACGAGCGACAAGACATCGCTCAGTCCTATCAGATGTCGTTACAATGCAGCATCGAACAGTACGAAGATTGCGGAACAGCCGCACAAGGAGCACCGATGCCTCAGCCACAGCGCCAGCGCTTTCAGCCAAACGACGTCCTTCAGAAGCGCGATAGGTCTCTAGCCCGCCGAGCGCGCGAATCCTCCTGGCTGTTGGCACCGGTCGCATTCCTCGTCGTGCTTATCGTCACGCTTGGCGGCTGCGCGACCGAGGGCAAGGTCACCGATCCGTCGGTCTACATTGGCAACCCTTTTCACCGTCCTACGGAGTCTGGCTTTCGGGACATGGCACGAGCCGGCTGCGGTTCGATGAGTATCGGCGACAGCACGGTCGGCGCCCTGCTTGGCAAGAACCAGGCCTTCGACGGGCTGATCAGTGCACTTTATCAGGGTGATATCTCTAACGATGAGTTTATGAATCAGGTGTTGCTCCAGCATCCAGCCGCGGATGCCAACATCCACGCAACCGGGTGCATCATGGACCAGCTCGCCCAATGCTTCGCCGAGACCTGCAAGGCGGAGGCGGCGGTTGAACGCCAGAGCGAGGAGGCGGAAAACGACACGGAAGCCGAGAAGATCCGCAGCGCGGTCACGATCGACCCTAGCGAGCTGCCCACGGAAGACTTGCCAGAGATCGACGGGATGATCGAGCAGTCCAAGGAAGAAGATGGTCCGAAGCCGCTCCCCTAGAGACAGTCGCGCTACTTGCCGCCAAGCATGCCCGAGCATGGGCCTCGACCAGCTGGCAAACCGTTAATACCCGGGACCAACCGCGCGCGCCTGCTCAGGAGACCGGTAAAGGGCTGGCGCCAATGGCTGCGTCGCGGCCTGCTGTTCCTGGTGCTTGGCCTCGTCGGGATGCTGGCAGCGCTTGTTTTGGTCGATCTCAGGATCTCCCTCGCAACCCGCGACGCAATCACCGAGACCCTTGACGAGGTCGAGCCGACCGAGGTCGCATTGATCCTCGGCACCTCGCGCGGGCAGCGCGGCAAACCAAACCGCTTCTATCAGGCCCGCATTGAGGCTGCGGCCGCGCTCTACCACAGTGGGCGGGTGCTCGGCATCCTGGTCAGCGGCGACAACGCGACCCGCTATTACAATGAGCCGATCGCCATGCAGAGGGATCTGATGGCGCTCGGCGTGCCCGGCGAGCACATCACGCTCGATTATGCCGGCTTCCGCACCCTAGATTCGATGGTGCGGGCCAAGGAGGTCTTCGGCTTGGATCGGGTGCTGGTGGTCAGTCAGCGCTTTCACTTGGCGCGGGCGATCTTTCTGGCCCGGCGCTTCGGGCTCAACGCGCACGGCTTTGCTGCAGCCGATCCGCCGCATCTCGGTTATGTCAGGGTGCGCGCCCGCGAGATCCTAGCCCGCAGCGCCGCAGTGCTCGACCTCCTCACCGGCCAAGGCCCGCGGTTTCTCGGGGCACGCGAAACGGTGCGTCTCCAGGGGGAACCGCAGCACGACTTCCCTGCTAGCGACTCAGCTCGGTCCAAACAGCAACCAGATGATCAAACCGACGAGCGGCAGCAAGAGGATCACGACGATCCAAAGCACCTTGGCCAAGGTGCCAGCGCCGCTCTGGACGATCTTGATAAAGGCGTAGATCACAACGATCAGGTGTAACAATCCAAGCAGGCCGCCAACTTCAATACCAAGCACCTGTCTGTCTCCAGTCGATTTAAGAACCCAAGCATTAAACCATGTCTCAGGCCGTCATCGTCGTCAACCACCGCGCGGGCGCCGGCGCCCCTCAGGTCGCCGCCCTCGCCGATCGCCTCAGCGAGCACCTGAGTGCCCAAGGGCTGAGCGTCAGCACGATCGCCTTTGGCGATGACCAGGCGGCTCCCCCCTGGCGGCAACGCTTGCAGGCCGCACTGGCGGCGGGAAGCGAGCAGGTCTTTGTGCTCGGCGGCGACGGCACGGTCCTAGCCGTCGCCTCGCAGCTCTTTGGGCATTCGGTCCCGCTCGGCATCATCCCGCTTGGCACGGCCAATCTCCTGGCTCGGGATCTCGACATCCCGCTGCAGCCCGAGGCTGCGGTTGACACGTTGGCCGATGACCCGGCGATCACCGCGATCGATGTCGGCTGGGTCAACGGTGAGCCGTTCCTCTGTGCCTCGATGATCGGCCTGACCACGGCGCTGGCGCGAACCCGCGAGGCGATGCGCGGCCGTGGGCCGCTATGGGCTACCTTGCGATTCTTGCGCAAGGCGCTACTCTTGCTCTGGCGTTATCCATACCACCGTCTGCGCATCTGGCTCGATGGCGAGCAGTTGAATGTCGAGACGCGCGCGCTGGTGATTACCAACAACCCGATCCGCTCGATCGTCCGGCCCCACCCAAGCCGCGACCGCCTCGACGCCGGCCAGCTCGGCCTCTACGGAGTTCACCAAGGGCCGCTGTGGGAGCTTCCGCGACTCGCGTTGCGGCTGATGCAAGGCGACTGGGCGCATGATCCGCGCATCTTCCAACAACAGGCGCGGGCACTGCGTGTCGAGACCCGGCACGAGCATGAGCTGGTGGTGATGAACGATGGCGAGCGCCTGCGACTCAAGACCCCGCTCCTGTACGAGATTCAACCCGCCGCCTTGTGCGTGCTTTCGCCGTAGCAAAAGCGCTTGGCGGCCTGCCGAGCCAAAGGCCTGTGCTAACCTGAGCGTTTACGGCAGGCCGCGCCCCATAAGGCGCCGAGGTAGAGGCAGCATGGCAGTACGAACCTTCGACAGCATCGTGATCGGTACCGGACCGGCCGGCGAAGGCGCGGCGATGAAGCTGGCCAAGGCCGAACAGCGCGTTGCCGTGATCGAGGCTCACGACCAGGTCGGTGGTGGCTGCACGCATTGGGGCACCATCCCGAGCAAGGCCTTGCGGCATTCGATCCAGATGCTCGCTGATTATCGCCGCAATCCGCTGTTCCAACATACGCGCGATCAGGTCGAGGTCGCCTTCCCCGATCTGCTGCACGCGGCCGATTCAGTCATCGACCATCAGGTGCAGACCCGCTACCGCTACTATCAGCGCAATCGTGTCGAGCTGCTGTTCGGCCAGGCCCGCTTCGTCGATCCGCACCAGATCGAGGTGCGCCGTCCGGATAGTGTCGTCGAGCGGATCGAGGCCGAGCACATCGTCATCGCCACCGGTTCGCGCCCCTATCATCCACCGGATGTCGACTTCAGCCATCCACGTGTGCTCGACAGCGACTCAATCCTGCGCCTGCCGTACACCCCGCGCAGCCTGACCATCTATGGCGCTGGCGTTATCGGCTGCGAATATGCGTCGATCATGGCCTGCTTGGATGTGAAGATAAACTTGGTCGACACCCGCGAGCGGCTGCTCTCTTTCCTTGACAACGAGATCACCGACGCGCTCAGTTATCACTTGCGCGAGCAAGGTGTAGTCATCCGCCACAACGAGGCCTACGAACGCGTTGAGCCTAGTGACGAGGGCGTGGTCTTGCACTGCCAGTCCGGCAAGAAGCTCAAGACCGATATCCTGCTCTGGGCCAATGGTCGCAGCGGCAACACCGAGGCCTTGGACCTGGACGCGATCGGGCTAACGCCCAACAGCCGCGGCCAACTCGAGATCGACCAGTCCTATCGCACCGAGATTGCGCACATCTTCGCGGTCGGCGATGTTGCTGGCCCGCCCGCACTAGCCAGCGCCAGTTACGATCAAGGCCGTTTTGTCGGCGCCGTGATCGCCGATGGCCACTGTGACTGGTCGCTGATCGACGAATTCCCAACCGGCATCTACACGGTCCCCGAGATCAGCTCGATCGGTCGCACCGAGCGCGAGCTGACCGCCGAGAAGGTGCCCTACGAGGTCGCCCAAGCCCATTTCAAGAGCATCGCCCGCGCCCAAATCACTGGCCACACGGTCGGCATGCTCAAGCTCTTGTTCCACCGCGAGACCAAGGCCATTCTCGGCATCCATTGCTTCGGCGAGCAGGCTTCGGAGATCGTCCATATCGGCCAGGCGATCATGTCGCAGCCTGGCAACGCCAACACCCTCGAATACTTCGCCGAGACCACCTTCAACTATCCGACCATGGCCGAGGCCTATCGGGTCGCGGCCCTGAACGGACTCAACCGGTTGTTCTGAGATGACCGAGCTGCTTAGCCTCTCTCGCGCCGCACGCCTCGCCGGCGTCACCCGCGCCGAGATCCAAAAGCGCATCCGCCACGGCGAGATGCAGACCTTCGAGGGTCAGGTCGCGATCAGCGATCTGCTGCGCGTCTATCCCAGCGTCAGCCTCGAGAAGAGTGATGATTTCGAACGGGTCGAGCAGATCAAGGCCGAGGCCTTACCGCAAAGCCATGACGAGGAGACGCGCCTGCCAAGTCAGGAGGTGCTGATCACGCGCATCAAGGCGCTGGCCGAGGCGCTAGTGCAACGTGTCGCGCGCGTCGAGGCCCTAGAGCAACTGCTCGATGAGGTGCGCACACGGCTCGACGACCTTGCGCTCGGCACTGGCGATCAGCCTGGTACTCCAGACCTCTCAGCCGAGACTGTGCGCGACCTCGGCGCATGGCTGCAAACGCGTCGCACGGCCCTTGCCGAGAGCGCGGTCGAGGCGGCACAGACCCAACTCCTTGCGAAAGACAGCTTCCTGCGCATTATGTCAGCTAGCGTGCAGATGATCCCCTCCGGGCACGAGTTCTTTGTCGATGGCAACGAATCCATTCTCGAAGCTGCGGTCCGCTCGGGTCTGCTGCTGAACTACGGCTGTGCTAGCGGCAACTGCGGCGAATGCAAGGCGCGCTTGGTCACTGGTGAGGTCTATCGGCTACGCGAACACGACTATGTACTGAGCGAGCGCGAGAAGCAGATGGGTTATCTGCTCACCTGCTCCCACACCGCGGTGACCGATCTGCAGCTGGAAGCCGCCGAGGCGCATTCGCCAGCCGATCTGCCGGAGCAGAAGATCCAAGCCCAGATCCGCAAGCTGGAACCGCAGTCCGGCGGCCTAATGCTGCTCCATGTGCAGACACCGCGCACCAATACCCTCAGATTCATGGCCGGTCAGCGCGCCCGGCTACAGCTTGCGAATGGCGTGATCAACGAGCTGCCGATCGCAAGCTGTCCCTGCAATGGACGTAACCTATTATTTACGGTCCGGCAAGGCGACGACGCTTTCAGCCAAGCCGTTTTCGAGACCGTCACGCCGCGTCAGCCGGTGACCCTGACGGGCCCTTACGGGGACTTTGTACTTGTCGAGGATGCTACCGAGCCGGCGGTGTTTATCGCCCTCGGGGATGGCATCGCGCCGATCAAAAGCCTGATCGAGCATGCGGTCTCGATCGATAGCATCGAGGCCTTCCATCTGTACTGGTCGGTGTCGGCGCCGCGCATACACAACCATCAGCCTTGGTGCCGGGCGCTGCGCGAAACGCTTGATAACTTCGCCTTCACGCCGCTGGTCGACGCGGTCTGTGACGACCTGCTGGCGCTGCTGGAATCCGATCTCGAGAACCTCCAAGGCAATCGCTACTATGTTGCCGGTCCGAGTAGCGCCATTCAGGCCGTCGTCTCGGCGCTGCTTGAGGCTGGGGTGCCCGAAGCGCGCGTCGCTAGCGAGGAACTGGACTGAGCCTTGAGGGCTCGGCAGGGGGGTCAGTCGGGCGCGGCCAGATGCTGGCTAGTCTCTGGCTGGCTGGTCTCTGGCTCAGGCCGCTGCGCTATTGAGCATCCGATTCTGGCGGGGCGGCAGGAACACGGTGCCCTTGCCGAAGCGATTGACCGCCTCGTTGCGGACCCACGCCGGCGCATCGGCGTAGAAGCGGACATAGGTAAACCCGCAATCACCCCGTTCAAGGCTGGCGACCCACTCGTTGAAGCTGTTCGTGTCGTTCATTTGCACTCCTTTTCGGCCCGTTGACGGGCTCGCGTGTCACCTAAGCCTGGTGGCTCTGTGACCTGTTGTTGTGAGGACGCGATCACGTTGGATCGATCCTGATTATTGTGGCCCGACTCCTCGAAGGCTACTTTCCTTGCGATTCCTCATGGACATTTACACGCCAGAATCGACAGCGATCGACTTTACCGCCGATCCGAAACCTAAGGCAGCTTCTGTTTCGACAGTTGAGGGTCGAGAAAGTGCCATCAAGACAGAGGGCGCATCTGAACCGAGACCAATCGGCAGGGGGCTATTAGGGAGAGCGGCGCTAGAGAAATCAAGGGATGGAACAGGGGATCGATCTTGGGGCATGGTGCCGCCACGACGTTTTTGTTTTGGTGCGCGAGGGGGGACTCGAACCCCCACGGGATCACCCACTGGAACCTAAATCCAGCGCGTCTACCAATTCCGCCACCCGCGCGAGAAAAATGGCCGCACAGGTCCGACCATGGGGTTAAGTTTACCGGCTTTTATGCCCAGTGGTCACGTCCGGCGTCAATGCTGCGCGCCGTCGGTCCTAGGCTTGCTTTTTGTTCGCGAACATAGGATGGTCTTGCGCTCATTTTCACTTGGAGATCGAGATGCGTACCCTGCGTTTGTTCTGCGTGCTGGCCGTCGCGTTTGCGCTCACCGGCTGTTTCAAGATCGACCAGACCCTGACCCTGAACAAGGACGGCTCCGGCGTGCTGGATATGCGCTATGGCATGTCCGGGCAAGCGCTCGCTCAGCTCGAGACGATGGAAAAGATGGCGGAGGCGATGGGCGAGGATAGCGGTAAGGCAATGGAGATGGACGCCGATACCCCGTTCGACATGAACTTTGACGAAGCCCAGGTGCGCGAGGAGTTCGAAGCCAAGGGGCTCGACGGCGTCGAGCTCCTGTCCGCAACCTCGGAAACCATCGACGGCTGGCGCTATATGGACATCAAAATGGCCTTCGATAGCCTCGCGGCGCTCCAGCAGACCGACCTCTTCGAGAGTAATGAGGTCTCCCTGGCCAGGAATGCCGAGGGCAACTATGTGTTAACGCAGGCCGGTGGCGACGCCAATGCCAGCGAGGATGACGTCGACAGCGAGATGGAAACGCAGATGCTGCAGCAGATGGCGACCATGTTCGCCGGTATGCGAATTGCCAGTCGGGTCGTGGTCCCGACCGAGATCATCGAAACGGATGCCACCGAGGTTGATGGTCGCACCGCCGCGTGGATCTACGATATCGAAGAGAACCCGGACGTCCTCACCGAGCTGCAGAACATCAACATGCGGGTTGTCTTCTCGGGCGAGGGTGTCTCGATTGACGCCGATCAACAATAGACAATGCGACCATGATCGGCATCATGCGATAACGCGTTTTCATTCCGGCGGCACCCCGTCAAGCCGCCGCCTCTGCCCGATGGCATTGACCTGGAGACAGCAAGACCGACATCCGCAGCTAAAGACAGCCTACTCGACTGACCGACCGCAAGAGGATCTTCGATGGATCTAGCAGAAAAAACCGCCCTCGTAACAGGCGCTAACTCCGGCCTTGGCAAGGCGGTCTCGCGTGCGCTCGCGGCGAGGGGCGCACGCGTGCTGATGGTCGTCCGGGACCCGCGGCGCGGCGAGGCAGCCCGCGCGGAACTCGAGGCCGCCACTGGCAACACGCACCTCGAGCTTTTGCTCGCGGACCTAAAGTCGCAAGCCCAGGTCCGTAAACTCGCCGCCGAGGTCAGGGAGCGCGCGCCGACACTGGATTTTCTGGTCAATAACGCCGGCACCGCCTTTCCGAAATACTGCCTGACCGAAGATGGCATCGAATGCACGCTGGCCGTCAATCACCTAGCGCCGTTCCTGCTGACGAATCTACTCTTCGATCAACTCAAGGCCGCCGCGCCCGCCCGGATCGTCAACGTGGGGACCCGCATCAATGAGGCCATGGAACTCGGCGATTTGAACTGGGAGGGTCGACCGTTCCGCATGATGCGCGCCTATGTCGAGTCGAAGCTCGGGATGCTGCATTTCACACGCGAGTTCGCTAAGCGCATCAAGGGCAGCGGCGTCACCATCAACTGCGTGTTTCCCGGCGTGTTCAAATCCAACCTTGGCGGTACCGACGGCGCCCAGGGACTGTTCTGGCAATCGGTCAGTCTGCTGGTTGGCTGGGCGCTGGCACAACCTGAGCAAGCCGCCGAACGCGTGATGTACCTGCTTGAATCACCCGAGGTGGCTGAGATCAGCGGTGAATACTTCGGCGATTGCCGCGTGATCACGATGCCGGCTCAGGTGCGCGATCCAGCCGCTAACGCGCGCGTCTGGGAGATCAGCGAACGCCTCGCAAATCTCGACGACGCTACGCCGTGAGCCCCGTTGTGAAGCCTTCGCCGTGAGCGCCATGCGGGCTGTCAATCAAGCATCGACCGCCCTTCAACCGCGTGACTACTCGGCGGGCCGAGCAGCACGAAAGAGCCTGAAGAAGTTCTCGGTGGTGATCTCGGCGAGGGTCTCGACCGAGAGACCGCGTAGCGTCGCAATCCGCGTTGCCACATGGGAGACGAAGCGCGGCTCATTCTTCTTACCTCGATACGGCACTGGCGCTAGGTAGGGAGAATCGGTCTCGATCAACAGGCGCTCAAGAGGGACCGACTGCGCAACCTCGCGCAACGCATCGGCGTTCTTGAAGGTGAGGATGCCGGAAAAAGAGATATAGAACCCCAGATCCAGAGCCTGTTTGGCCATGTCCCAGGTCTCGGTGAAGCAGTGCATGACGCCACCGGCCTGCTCGGCGCCGGCGGCGCGCATCAGCGCGATGGTGTCCTCGCGGGCATCCCGGGTATGGATGATCAGGGGCTTTGCGAGTCTGCGCGCGGCTTCGATATGGGCCTCGAAACGCTGACGCTGCCAGCCGAGGTCGCCATCATTGTAGTGGTAGTCGAGTCCGGTCTCGCCGATCGCGACCACGGCTGGATCGGCACCAAGCCGAACCAGCTCATCGACGGACGGCTCTTGGCCGCCCTGTTCGTTTGGGTGGACGCCGAGCGAGACCGAGATATCCGGATAGTCGCTCACGCGCTGGCACATCGCCTCGTAGTGCTCAAGGTCGATGCAGACGCAGAGCATGTGTTGCACGCCCTCCTCGCGGGCCTGCATCAGCATCGCATCGAAATCGCCTTGATAGGGGGTCAAATCGACCCGGTCGAGGTGGCAATGAGAATCAACGAACATCAATGAATCACCTTGGGGAGAGCAGGCTGTGGGGCATGTCCTCACAGCGTATGAGTCGGGCGTTGGGTATCGGTTCCTTCAGACAGGCATTGCTCGAAAGCCTGGCAAATATCATTTTTATCCTGCACGTTGAACTGGATACCAACGCCAGTGGCTCGATTCCCCTCAGCCCCTACCGGTGTCACCCAGACCACCTTGCCGGCGATTGGGATACGGTCTGGCTTATCCAAGAGCTGCACGAGTAGAAACAGCTCGTCACCGAGCTGATAGGGCTTGCTCGTCGGTACGAACAGCCCTCCGTTCTTGATGAACGGCATGTAGGCGGCATGCAGCGCCGGCCGATCCTTGATGACCAGGCTCAGGATGTGGCTTCGCCTATCGACCTGCTCGGCTGACATCGCTCTGTTCTCGATCTAGACCTCGGCGCGGAATCTGTTATGCCCCCGCATCCATGCGAGCTGAGCCCAGCGTACCAACAGGGCCTCGAACAGCAGTTGCTTGTTGACCGGCGCCTCGACAATCGCGCGGGCCTGAAGCAACCGCTGCAACAGCCGGTGTCCGGCGGCTGGCTCGATTCGCTCGGCTAGCGCGTTCAGTGCGCGCCGCGCATCTGGATTGATCAGTCGCGTCAGTGTCGGATCGACCGCCACGCGCAAGAGGTCGGTCAGCCAATCGGTCATGGCCGCGAGCACCGCCAACGCATCGAGCCGTTGCCATTCATTGGCCACGGCGAGTGGATCATGCTCGCCCCGGGCCACGCCCATGATGTCATCGATGAGCCGCTGGCGCAGCGCCAAGGCCTCCGTCGTCGCCAGCGACAGGGCGCGAAACGGTGCCCCATGGGCCAGCGCGAGACAGTGCGCGGCATGGGGCGCGGCATGCGGCATTGGCGCCTTGGCCTGCTCGGCAAGACGCGCCTCCAGCCAGGGTAAGGCCGCTGATTCGGCCGGCACCGGGAGGTTGACCCGCTGGCAGCGACTGCGGATGGTCGGGCTCAGGCGCTGCGGCTGCTCGGTGACGAGCACCCAGACGGTCGACGCTACCGGCTCCTCCAAAGTCTTCAAGAGGCTATTGGCGGCAAACGGATTCATCGCATCGGCCGGCACCAGCGTCAGGACTTTCACCGCACCCCGCGTCGGCGTCAAGGTTTCGCGCGCGCAGAGTTGACGGATCTGCTCGGCGCGAATCTCAGCGCTGGCGGCCTCGGCATCCGGCGCCAGCAGCAGATGATCCGGGTGATGGCCGGCACGCAACAGCACACATTCGCGACACAGGCCACAGGGGCGGGCATCGAGGTCATCCGCGCGACAGAGCAGCAATCCCGCCAGGCGCTCGGCGAGCCGTCGCTTACCGACCCCCAGCGGGCCGGTGATCAACAACGCTTGCCCGAGCCGTGCCTGATGATGCGCGCGCGCCAAGCGTTGCCAGACCGGCTCCAGCCAGGGCGGTAATGGCTCCGACAACGGATCAGATGGGGGCGTTTGCGCCATCTCCAATCAGCGGCCCGCGAGCAGGCGTTCGGCGAGACAGGCCCGCATCTCGGCGGCGACCGCCTCCTCACTCTGATCGGCGCGGATCAGACACACGCGCTCGGCGCAGCGCTCGGCGATCTCCAGGTAGGTCGCTCGCACACGCTCGAAGAAGGCCAGATCCTCGACCTCGAACCGATCCGGGGTCGAGCGCCGGTGCGCGCGCGCCAGTCCACTGGCCACGGGCAGATCGAGGATCAGGGTCAGATCGGGCCGCAGCCCGCGTTGGACGAACCGCTCGAGTTCAGCGATCCGCGCCTGCTCTAGCCCGCGCCCACCCCCCTGATAGGCGTAGGTGGCATCGGTGAACCGGTCACAGATCACCCACCGGCCGGCGCTGAGCGCGGGCTCGATACAGTGCGCCAGATGATCAGCCCGCGCCGCGAACATCAGCAACAGTTCGGCCTCGGTGCTCAGCCCGGTTTGGGCGGCATCGAGCAGCAATCCGCGAATCCGCTCCGCCGCCGGGGTTCCGCCGGGCTCGCGGGTGACGACAGGATCGATCCCCTGTCCTCGCAGCCAGTCGACCAGGCGCGCGAGCTGCGTCGACTTACCGGCACCTTCGCCGCCCTCGAGCGTGATGAACCGACCGCGATCCTTGGCCCCGGAAGCACACGGCGAGGCGTCGAGCGACGCGTCGGATCTGGATGCGCCGGCGTACATGTCGGTCATCAGGGCGCCTCCTCGATCAGGTGGCAGCGACCCCCAAGCTGATATTGGCGCACGGCGCAGTTGTGCTCCTCGAGCGTGGGCGAGAAATGATGGCTGCCATCGCCGCGCGAGACGAAATAGAGCGTCTCGCCATCGGCCGGGTGCAGGGCGGCATGGATGGCTTCGCGCCCGGGCAAGGCGATGGGAGTCGGCGGCAGGCCGTCGATCACATAGGTGTTGTAGGGCGTTGCTCGACGCAGATCGGCGCGGCGGATGTTGCCGTCATAGGCCTCTCCCATGCCGTAGATCACGGTCGGATCGGTCTGCAGGCGCATCCCGCGCTGCAGCCGGCGGACGAAGACGCCGGCGATGTCCGGGCGTTCCTCGGCCAAGCCGGTTTCCTTCTCGATGATCGAGGCGAGGATCAGGGCCTCGTAGGGCGTCTCGAGCGGCAGCCCTTCGGCGCGCTGCTCCCATTCCTCGTTCAGCACCTGTTGCATCCGCTCGTGCGCGCGCTTCAACACCGCGACATCGGTGCTCGCGCGCGCGACCAGGTAGGTATCGGGAAACAGCCAGCCCTCGGGATGCGGCTCGTCGATGCCTATTCGCTGCATGATCTCGCTCTCCGAGAGATCTGCCAGCGCGTGTTGCAGTTTGTCATGATCGGCAAGGCTCTCCACCGCCTCGCGAAAGGTCCAGCCCTCGATCAGGGTGACCGGGTACTGGATCGAACGGCCACGGGCGAACAATCGCAGCAGCTCCAATGGCCGCATGCCCGTGGTCAGCGCATATTCACCGGCCTTGATCTGCCCCTGAAGCTGCTCTTGATAGGCCAGGGCGATGAAGAAATAAGGATCATCGATTAGTCCCTCATCGCGCAGCCGATGGGCCAGCTCGTGCAACCGGGTGCCGAGGCGGATCTCGAAGACCCGTGGCCCCGTCTGTGCTTCGGCCCGTGCCGCGCCCGATGTCTCGCCCAGTACCTGCGATGGCGGCGCGGCGCCAAGCTCGATTGGGCGCGCCAGGAACCGTTGATACTCGAACCAGAGCACCCCGAAGAGGGCAACGCCGACCAGGATCAGGGACAACACAGCCGCAAAAAAGGCTCTCACCACTCAAGCTCCGGTTGCAAAAGCCGAGCGTGGACGCGTTCGAGCAACGTCCAGGGCAGCCGGGACAGCTCGAACGCATGCTCCTCGACGGTACGGATCGGCCAGATGCCGATCACCGCATTGGTCAGGAAGGCCCCGCGCGCGCGAACCACATCGGTCAGTGCGAGGCGCCGCTCGCGAACCTCGAGGCCCGCCGCGCGGGCGTCGTCGAGGACGCGCGCGCGCGCCGTCCCGGCGACGCCACAGCGGTCGATCAGCGGGGTCTGCAAGACACCGTCCTCATCGATCAGGAACAGGTTGCTCATGGTACCGCAGACCAGCCTGCCCTCGGCATCCAGCATCAGGCCTTCATCGGCGCTGGCATCCGCCCATTCCGAGCGCGCCAGCACCTGCTCGAGCCGATTCAGGTGCTTGAGACCGGCGAGTTGGGAATTGATTCCGAGCCGGGTCTGACAGACGCGGACGCGGGCCGCGCGGTCGCTGATCCTGGCCTCGATGCTTGGCGGCGATTGCTCAGTGAGCATCAGGATGCGCGTGGGCTTGGGCTCAGGCGGCGGTCGGTATCCGCGCGCCGCAGGGCCGCGGGTGAGGATGATCTTGAGGATGCCGCATTCGACACCGTCACCGAGCCGGGTGGCTTCCTGCTTCAGCCGGGCCGGGGATGGCACCGGCAGCCCAAGCCGCACGGCACCGCGCGCGAGCCGATCGAGATGAGCGAGCCAACAGCAAGGGCGACCGGCGCGGATCGCGATGGTCTCGAACAGGCCGTCTCCATAGGCGAGGCCCCGATCCGAGACATCGAGATCCGCGCGCGCCTCGCCATTGACGAGGCAGCGGTGGCGAGGCAACGAACGCGACGGCGCCCGACTAGAGCCGTTTGAAGGCGAGGGTGCCGTTGGTCCCACCAAAGCCGAACGAATTGCTCAGCGCGAGATCGATCTTCATCTCGCGTGCGGTGTTCGGGACATAGTCCAGATCGCAGTCCGGGTCCGGGGTCTCGTAGTTGATCGTCGGCGGCGCCACCTGATCGCGGATCGCCAGCACCGTGAAGATCGCCTCCGCGCCACCGGCCGCACCCAGCATGTGTCCGGTCATCGATTTGGTCGAACTCACCGCCAACTGATAGGCCCCATCGCCGAAGGCACGCTTGATGCCCTTGGTTTCAGCGATATCGCCCGCTGGCGTCGAGGTGCCGTGGGCATTGATGTAATCGACCGAGGATTGATCCATCCCCGCATCGGCGAGCGCCATCAACATGCATTCGCTCGCGCCCTCGCCGCTCAGCGACGGTGCGGTCATGTGATAGGCATCGGAGTTCATGCCGACACCGACGAGTTCAGCGTAGATATGCGCATTGCGCGCCTTGGCGTGCTCATATTCTTCCAGCACCATGACACCGGCGCCATCACTGAGCACGAAACCATCGCGGTCCTTGTCGAACGGACGGCTGGCGTGCAGCGGATCATCATTGCGCGTCGAGAGTGCTCGCGCGGCCGCGAAGCCGCCCAAACCCACGGGTGAGGTCGCCATCTCGGCGCCGCCGGCGAGCATCGCGTCGACGATGCCGCTGCGGATCATGAAGGCCGCGTCGCCAATATTGTGCGTGGCGGTGCTACAGGCGGAGACGATCGAGTAATTCGGCCCCTTGAGCCCGTACTTGATCGAGAGATCGCCGGCAACCATGTTGACGATATTGGCGGGCACGAAAAAGGGTGAGATCTTGCGCGGCCCGCCCTCGAGGAAGGCACCGTAGTTGTTCTCGATCCCCGTGATGCCGCCGATACCGGAGCCGATCGCCACACCGATGCGCCGACAGTTCTCCTCGGTGATCTCCAGGCCCGCATCCTCGATCGCCTGGCTCCCGGCGCCGATCCCGTAATGGATGAACGCATCCATCTTGCGTGACTCCTTCTTGGAGACGTACTGGGTGACGTCGAAGCCATAGATCGGGCCGCCAAAACGGCTACTAAAGGAGCTCACGTCGAAGTGGGTGATGGGTTGGATGCCACTCCGTCCCGCTAGGATGCTCTCCCAAGCGGACGGGATGTCGAGACCCACCGGAGCGACGATGCCGAGTCCGGTGACAACGACCCTTCTGCCTGACATGAATGACCCCTCAAATCTAGATAGCGACAGACAGCCGCCAAACATCACAGGCCCAGTGCCGGATCACGCAAAGGCATGACAAACCCGGCGTAGGAACCCAAAAGATCACGGCTGACGCGCCTGGGCGCGCCCGGTGATCATGAACAGGCGACTCAACCGAGATGCGCGTTGACGTAATCGACGGCCTCTTTGACCTTGGTGATCTTCTCGGCATCCTCGTCCGGGATCTCGGTCTCGAACTCTTCTTCGAGCGCCATGACGAGTTCGACCGTATCCAATGAGTCAGCGCCTAGGTCGTCGACGAATGACGCATCCATGGTCACTTCTTCTTCCTTGACGCCCAGTTGCTCGACAACGATCTTACGCACCCGCTCTTCAACGCTACTCATGATTGTTAAACCCTCAGGATGTGGAGACACGTCACCCTCTCGATGAGAGGCCGCGCCATTTTAGAGACAAACAACGGCGGGCGAAAGCTCGACGAAGGCCAAGCCAGCCCATCCAACGATGATGATTTGTTTTTCAAATCATCAGCATCCCACCATTGACATGAATGGTTTGGCCGGTCACATAGGCCGCCGCCGGCGAGGCCAGGAAGGCCACCGCGGCGGCGATCTCCTCGGGCGCCCCCAGCCGGCCGAGCGGAATACTGCCGAGCAGCGCCTCGCGCTGTGCCTCGGGCAGTTCGCGCGTCATATCGGTATCGATGAACCCGGGCGCGACCACATTGACGGTGACCCCGCGCGGACCGATCTCGCGCGCCAGCGACTTGCTAAAGCCGATGAGACCGGCCTTGGCGGCGGCATAGTTGCACTGCCCGGCATTGCCGCTGACCCCCACCACCGAGCTGATGTTGATGATGCGCCCATGGCGCGCCTTGGTCATCGAGCGCATGCAGGCCTTGCAGAGGCGAAAGACCGACGAGAGATTGGTGTCCAGGATCTCGTCCCACTCCTGTTCTTTCATGCGCATCAGCAGATTATCGCGCGTGATCCCGGCGTTGTTGACCAGGATGGTCGGCCGCCCGCCGAGCTGCTCTTCGACCGCGGTGAGCGCGGCCTCGATCGAGGTCGGCTGCGTCACATCCAGGCAGAGGCCAATCCCCGCGCTATCGGCGTCGGCAAAACGCGCGGCAATACGAGATGCGCCACCCTCGGTGGTCGCCGTGCCCGCAACCTTGGCGCCGAGTCGCGACAGTTCGCTGGCGATGGCCGCCCCGATGCCACGGCTGGCGCCGGTGACCAGGGCGATCTCTGCGTCGAGCATGGAATCAGACATGAGCGCTCGCCTCGAGTGCATGTGATAAACCGTCTGGATCGAACACGGGCAGGGTCGTCAGACGTTTGTCGATCCGTTTGTTCAGACCGGCCAGCACCTTGCCTGGACCGGCCTCGATGGCCAGTGACACGCCCCGCTCGGCCACCGCTTGCACGGTCTCGACCCAGCGCACCGGACTGAACAGTTGTTGCGCCAAAAGGCTGCGGATCTGCGCGGGCGACTCGGCCGTCTCCACGGTCACATTATGGATCACCGGGATCGACGGCAGGTGCAGCTCGGTTCGCTCCAACCGCGCGGCAAGGTCCGCGGCGGCATCCTGCATCAGCGCGCAATGCGAAGGCACGCTCACCGGCAGCAGCACCGCGCGTTTCGCGCCAGCGGCCTTGGAGGCCTCGATCGCTCGCTGTACCGTATCACGCTCTCCCGCAATCACCACCTGTCCGGGCGCGTTGAAATTGACCGGCGCCAGCACCTGCCCCTGGGCCTGGGTCCGACAGAGGTCGCCGACCGCCTCGTCATCCAGGCCCAATAGCGCCGCCATCGCGCCCGCCCCTTCTGGGACCGCTGCTTGCATCAAACGCGCTCGCTCGGCCACCAGGCGCAGCGCATCCTCAAAGGTCAGTGCGCCCGCGCAAGAGAGCGCACTGTACTCGCCAAGACTGTGCCCGGCCATGACCGAGGGCATTGCACCGCCCTGCTCGCGCCAGACGCGCCAGACCGCGACCCCCGCGGCCAGCATCACCGGTTGCGTGTTCGTGGTCTGATCCAGGGCCTCCTTGGGCCCCTCTTGGGCGAGCTGCCAGAGGTCGCGACCCAGGATCTGCGAGGCCTCATCGAAGGTGGCCTGGACTTGCGGATGGGCGCCCGCGAGTTCGGCCAGCAGGCCGAGCGCTTGCGAGCCCTGTCCGGGAAAGAAGAAAGCGGGATGCATGCTGATCGATCGCTCCAATGGTCAGTAGCGCAGTAACGCCGAGCCCCAGGTAAAGCCGCCGCCAAAGGCCTCCATCAGCACCGTCTGCCCGCGCTGGATGCGCCCATCGCGCACGGCCCGATCGAACGCGAGCGGGATCGAGGCCGCCGAGGTGTTGCCATGGTCAGCCACCGTGACGACCACCTGCTCCATCGCTAGATCGAGTTTGCGGGCGGTCGCCTGGATGATGCGCAGATTGGCCTGATGCGGAACCAACCAGTCGATATCGGCGCGCGTCATATGATTCGCCGCCAAGGTGTCGTCGACGATCGCCCCCAGGGTGGTGACCGCAACGCGGAACACCTCGTTACCCTTCATCTGCATGTACGGCGAGCCATTGCCGCCATTGCCGATGCCAGCCGGCACCTGCAACAGCTCCCGATAGGCGCCATCGGCATGCAGGTGCGTCGAGATGATTCCCGGCTCATCGGCGGCACCAATGACCACCGCCCCAGCCCCATCGCCGAAGAGCACACAGGTCCCACGATCGGTCCAGTCGAGGATACGGGACAGGGTTTCGGCACCAACCACCAGGGCGCGCTTGGCGCTGCCGGTGGCAATGAACTTCTCAGCCACGGCCAAGGCGTAAATAAAGCCAGTGCAGACGGCCTGCACATCGAACGCGGGACAGCCATGGCTCTCTAGGCGCTCTTGCAGCAGACAGGCGCTGCTCGGAAAGGTCTGATCCGGGGTGGTCGTCGCCACCACGATGAGATCCAGCTCCGAGGCCGCGACCCCGGCGGCCTCCAAGGCCGCGCGTGCCGCGCGCTCCGCCAGATCGACACAGGTCTCATCGTCCGCGACGATGTGGCGTTGTCGAATACCCGTGCGTTCGCGAATCCAGCGATCGGAGGTGTCGACCAAGCGCTCCAGTTCCTGGTTGGTCATGACCTTGGCTGGCAAGGCGCTGCCGGTGCCGAGGATGCGCGTATACCGGCTCACGCCGACACCCGCGCGGATGGTTGCAATGACAGCGCGCGCGCCTCGCCTAAGTGCGCCTCGACCTCGCGCTCGATGCGCGCGATAACCCGCGAGCGAACCTCTTGATCCGCGATGCGCAACGCATGTTCGAACGCCAGTTCGTCGGCACCCCCATGGCTTTTGATCACGATCCCACGCAGTCCAAGCAGGCTCGCCCCATTATAACGGCGCGGATCGACATCAGTGCGGAATCCGCGCAGTACGGGCAGTGCCACCAAACCGGACAGACGACTCAGCAGGTTGCGGCCGAAACGACGCTTGAGCATCTGCGCAATGAGCGTGGCAACACCTTCGCTGGCCTTCAACGCAACATTGCCGACGAAGCCATCGGAAACGACGACATCAACCTCGCCGATGTAGATATCGTCACCCTCGACATAACCGACATAGTTCAATGAACTTGCGGCAAGCAGCTCATGTGCCGCGCGCACCTGATCATTGCCCTTGATCTCCTCTTCGCCGATGTTGAGCAGCCCCACGCGTGGCATCGTCAGCCCCTGCACGGCGCGCACGAACTCACTGCCCATGACGGCAAATTGGAACAGGTGCTCGGCGGTGCAATCCACGTTCGCACCCAGATCGAGCATGTGCGTTTGTCCCTCGAGCGCCGGAATGGCCGTGATGATCGCGGGCCGATCGATATGCGGCAAGGTTTTGAGCACGAATCGCGCGGTTGCCATCAACGCGCCCGTATTGCCGGCACTGACACAGGCATCGGCTTCACCCTGCTTGACCAGATCGATGGCGACCCGCATCGATGAATCCTTCTTGCCGCGCAACGCCTTCGAGGGAAGCTCGTCCATTGCCACCTCTTGTGAGGTATGGCGAATGAGTACGCGCTCGTCATGCGCGGCCCAACGCGGCAGATGCTTAGCAATCGCATCTTCCCGGCCAACCAGGATCAAGCGGCAATCCTGGCGCTTGCCAAGAAAGCGCATCGCGGATGGCACCACCACCTCGGGACCATGATCGCCACCCATGGCATCCAACGCAAAGGTCTGTGGAACAGCCAAATCGGTGTCTCCTGAGGGATCGTGCCTGCTTGCAAACGCGCTGGACGCGCTAACAATGATCGCGACGCAGCCGTTCGACGGGCCTAGCTAGCCAACAGCCAACCCGGATGCGTCAGGCAAATGAGCGGAGGACCTCAACCGTCCTTATCGATCACCTTGCGACCGCGGTAGAAACCGTCCGGAGTCACATGATGACGGCGGTGGATCTCACCGGTCGTGCCATCTTCGGAGAGGGTTGGGCGCGCGAGCGCGTCGTGCGAGCGGCGCATACCGCGCTTCGAGGGGGTCTTGCGATTTTGTTGAACGGCCATTTCGATCTCCGCGTGGGTCGCGATTAGTCCTGACTTTCAGTGTCGTCTCGTTGTGTCTTCAGCGCCGCCAAGGTTGCAAATGGATGCCGCTGGCGATCCGTCCGCGACGAGCGTCCGTCGCGCTCGATATCGGCCAATGGGGCGACCGTGCTCGGCACCGGCGGTGGCTCGCACTGGCCCTCCGGATGTCGAGGTATCGCTGGAACGGCCAAGATCAGCTCGTCTTCGATGAGATCGGAGGCGCGCATCAACCGATCCTCGATCATGAGCGGCTCGTACTGCGCTGGCAGGGCCTTGGCCTCGTCGAGGCCCTCGACCAGGGCGAGACTAACCGCTGTATCGACAACAAGGTCGTAGCGCTCGAAACACCGCTGACAGCATAATGGCAGCTTAGCGGCGACCTGGCCTAGAACACTCGAACGTCCATCGGCGTCGCGACCGAACTCGAACCGATAATGCACCGCATTCAATGCCTTCGCGCTGCTCGATGCCCGCGAATCCTCACCTTGCCAAAGCAGCTTGGATAAACGGGGCAGGCGCACCATCGCCATCTCGCCCTCGAACACCGAGCGCTGTGCAACCGCTTTTCGGGGGTCGAGAAGATCCGGAAAAGAGACCGACATAAGCCTTCAAATATAAAACGGGGAGCGTAGCGCTGTCAAGATCAGCCTCCTGTCAAAGCAAGCAGGACACCGGCCGCAACAGCCGAGCCGAGGACACCGGCCACATTCGGCCCCATCGCGTGCATCAGCAAGAAGTTGTGTGGATTGCTCTCGAGACCGACCCGATTGACCACGCGCGCGGCCATGGGCACCGCCGAGACACCTGCGGCACCAATCAAGGGATTCACCTTACCGCCCGTGGCCCGGTACATGATCTTGCCCATCAACACGCCAGCGGCGGTGCCGATCGAGAACGCCAACGCCCCCAGCACCAAGATCCCCAAGGTCTCGATGGCGAGGAATTTTTCCGCCGAGAGCCGCGAGCCGACCGCGAGTCCGAGCATGATGGTAACCACGTTGATGATCTCGTTCTGCGCCGCCCGGCTGAGGCGCTCCACCACGCCGCTCTCGCGCAGCAGATTGCCGAACATCAGCATGCCAATCAGCGGCGCCGCCGAGGGCAGCAGCAGCCCGCAGAGGATCATCACGACAAAGGGGAAGAAGATGCGCTCCAGGCGTGAGACCGGGCGCAACTGCTCCATTACCACGGCGCGCTCCTTCTTGGTGGTGAACAAGCGCATGATCGGCGGCTGGATGATCGGCACCAAGGCCATGTACGAATAGGCCGCGACCGCGATCGCCCCGAGCAGATCGGGCGCCAGCCGCGAGGCCAAAAAGATCGCCGTCGGCCCGTCGGCGCCGCCGATGATCGCGATCGCCGAGGCATCCTGCAACGTGAAATTGAACCCGGGCAAGGCATTCAACGCCACCGCCCCGATCAGGGTGGCGAAGATCCCGAACTGCGCCGCCGCACCGAGCAGCAGGGTCGAGGGCCGCGCGATCAAGGCGCCGAAATCGGTCAGCGCGCCAACGCCCATGAAGATCAGCAGCGGAAAGATACCGGTCTGGACACCGACACTGTAGATCATCCCGAAGAGACCATCGGGGCCGCCGATCCCGGCCACCGGGATATTGGAGAGCACGGCGCCAAAACCGATCGGCACCAGCAGCAAGGGCTCGAACTTCTTCGCGATCGCCAGGTAGATCAGCCCGCAGCCGATGACGACCATGAGCGCCTGCTGCCAACCGAGGTTGGCAACGCCGGTCGACTCCCACAGAGTGAGCAATGCATCCATGGACTCAGCCCAAGGCGAGCAACGGCGCGCCGAGCGCCACCGCGTCACCCTCCTTGATGCGGATATCGCCGACCCGGCCCGCCGATGGCGCGCGCACCTCGGTTTCCATCTTCATCGCCTCGAGCACCAGCAGCACATCGCCCGACGCGACAGTCTGATCGACGCGCACCTCGACGCGCACGATGGTCCCGGCCATCGGCGCGGTGACCACGCGCCCCTCGGTGATGGTCGAGACCTCATCGGCGGTCTCGGTGGAGCGCACACGCTCGACCGCTCCCTGTGGCGACACCGTGACATCGTAGCCCTTGCCATTGACCTCGACGTGATAGCACTCGGGCTCGGTGCTGGCCGCCGGCGCGCCAGCCGGCGTCGCGGCGGGAGGCGCCGCAGGGGCCGGTGCCGGTGCTGCGTCTTCGATGTCCCAGGGTGGCGGCTCGAAGGCCGAGGCATCACCGCGATGCTCGAGAAACTTCAGCCCCACCTGCGGGAACATGGCATAGATCAGCACATCGTCGACCGCCGCCTTGGCGAGCTTGATGCCGTGCTCCTTGGCAATGCCACCAAGCTCCTTGGTCAAGCGCTTCATCTCCGGTGCCAAGTCATCGGCCGGCCGGCCGCTGATCGGCTCCTCGCCATCCTTGAGCACGCGCGCGCGCAGCTCGGCGTTGACCGGCGCGGGCGTGGCGCCATAGGCACCGCGCAGCACGCCGGCGGTCTCGTTGGTGATGCTCTTGTAGCGCTCACCCATGAGGACATTGAGCACGGCCTGACTGCCGACGATCTGCGAGGTCGGCGTCACCAGCGGGATGAAGCCCAGATCCTCGCGCACCTGTGGGATCTCGGCGAGCACCTCATCCATGCGTTCGGCGGCGCCCTGCTCGCGCAACTGATTCTCCATGTTGGTGAGCATGCCACCCGGCACCTGGGCGACCAGGATGCGCGAATCGACGCCCTTGAGCGAGCCCTCGAAGCGCGCGTATTTCTTGCGCACCTCACGGAAATAGGCCGCGATCTCCTCGAGCAGCATCAGGTCGAGGCCGGTGTCGCGCGGCGTGCCATCGAGGATGGCGACCAGCGACTCGGCCGGCGAATGGCCGTAGGTCATGCTCATCGACGAGATCGCGGCGTCGACCACGTCGACGCCAGCTTCGGCGGCCTTGATGTAGGTCGCGGTACTCATGCCGGTGGTGGCATGGCAATGCAGCGCGATCGGCACCGCGCAGTGTTCCTTGAGGCGGGTGATCAGCTCCTCGCAGACGTAGGGCCGCAGCAGCCCGGCCATGTCCTTGATGCAGATCGAATGGCAGCCGAAGTCCTCGAGCCGCTTGCCCATCTCGACCCAATAGTCGATATCGTGCACCGGACTGACGGTGTAGGACATGGTGCCCTGGGCATGGGCATCGGTCTCGAGCGCGGCGCGAACGGCCTGCTCGAGATTGCGCAAATCGTTCATCGCATCGAAGATGCGAAACACATCAACGCCGTTCTTGGCCGCGCGCTCGACGAAGGCTGTGACCACATCGTCGGCATAGTGGCGATAGCCGAGCAGATTCTGGCCGCGCAGCAGCATCTGCTGGCGCGTGTTCGGCATCGCCGCCTTCAAGGCGCGCAGGCGCTCCCAAGGGTCCTCGCCGAGATAGCGGATGCAGGCATCGAAGGTCGCCCCGCCCCAGGTCTCCAGCGACCAGTAGCCGACCTGATCGAGCTTGGGCGCGATCGGCAGCATATCCTCGAGTCGCATCCGCGTCGCCAACAAGGATTGGTGGGCATCGCGCAGCACGAGATCAGTGATGCCGAGAGGTGTCGGTTCGCTCATGAGCCTAGGTTCCAGGTTGGATTCCACGTCAGGTTGGATGCCGGAGTCATGGCCGCCACCGCGATCGATAGCGGGTGACGGCGGCCGTGATCACCGCAATCAGCTCCGCGTCCGCCGCCTGCTCAGTCATCGGCGCCATCGGCGTCGCTGGCAGTGTTTGCGCCTCCAGCGGAGACAAGCGATGCGCCAGCCAGGACATGATCCGGAGTAACAAAACCAGCAACAGCAGGAAACTGAAGACAGTCCCCATGCCGATCGCCATCAAACTGAGGCTTTCTTTGACCAGGGTGGTATCGAGCATCGCTGCGCTCCGCTAGGGACATGACCGGGCGCCGAGGCGGCCGCGTTCAATCATCGAAGGAATCACGAATCATCAGGGTCTGAGCACGATCGGGCCCGGTCGAAACCAGATCGATCGGCACGCCGCCGAGTTCGGAGAGGGCGTCCAAATAGGCCCGCGCCTCTTTCGGCAAGGCGTCGAGCGACTCGGCGCCGACCGTCGAGGTCTGCCAACCCGGCAGCTCGATGTAACGCGGCGTGCAGCGCTCGAGTTCATCGGCGGTGATGGGCGGCGCCTCCAGTTCCCGGCCGTCGAGTTCGTAGGCGACGCAGATGCGTAGCCGCTCCATGCCGTCGAGCACATCGAGCTTGGTGATGCAGAGCCCGGAGATGCTGTTGACAATGAAGGCCCGTCGCAGCGCCACCATGTCGAGCCATCCACAGCGGCGTTTGCGCCCAGTGGTAGCCCCAAACTCATGCCCGCGCGCGCCGAGCTGCTGACCCTCGGCATCATCCAACTCGGTCGGGAAGGGGCCACCGCCGACACGGGTGGTGTAGGCCTTGACGATCCCGAGCACATAGTCCAAGTCGAGCGGACCGACCCCGCTGCCGCTGGCCGCGCCACCGGCGGTGGTGGTCGATGAAGTCACATAGGGATAGGTGCCATGATCGATGTCCAGCAGCGATCCTTGGGCGCCCTCGAACAAAACGTGGGCCCCTGCGGCGCGCAGGCGCGCAAGCTCGCCGCTGACATCGGCCATCAACGGCAGGATCTGCTCGCGTTGAGTCATAGCCTCGTCCAGACTGTGCTGGAAATCGATCGGCTCCGCCGCGAATTGCCGCTGCAGCACGAAATTGTGCTGATCCAGCACCTCGCGCAGCCGTTCCTCGAACAGCGTGGGATCGGCCAGCTCGCCGAGACGGATGCCGCGGCGCGCGATCTTGTCTTCATAGGCTGGGCCAATACCGCGCCCGGTGGTGCCGATGGCCTTATTGCCGCGCGCCTTCTCGCGCGCGGCATCGAGCGCGATGTGATGCGGCAAGATCAGCGCGCAGGCGGGGCTGATGCCGATGCGCTCGCGCGCCGGGATCGCGCGTTGCTCGAGCATCGCGAGTTCGGTGAGCAATGCCTCGGGCGAGAGCACCACCCCATTGCCGATCAGGCAACGCACGCCTGGGTGCAGGATGCCCGAGGGAATCAGGTGCAGGATGGTCTGCTCGCCATCGATGACCAACGTGTGGCCGGCATTATGGCCGCCCTGGAAGCGCACCACCGCATCGGCGCGCTCCGTCAACAGATCAACGACCTTACCCTTGCCTTCGTCACCCCATTGGGTGCCGATCACGACGACGTTCTTACCCATGGATTCCTCTTCTTCTCCTCGCGGGACCGTCTCAAAGGGCCTCGTCTGGCACCAGTTGCCAGACGCCATCGACCTGAGCCAGTCGCTCGCAACAATTGTAGTCACGCGGGGTCCCGCGCTGCCCGGGCAGCTCATGGAGCACCTGGCGGCCTTGCGCGCGTAAGTGCTCGACCGCGCGCTGCAGGGCGGGATCGGGGTCCCAAGGCACGAGCACGGCGCCCGGGCGGGCCTCATCATCCGCAGCCCGGGCCGAGAGTGCAATCAACCCCTTGAGATCGGCGCTGAAGCCCACGGCCGGCCGGGCCCGGCCGAAGACCTGTCCGATGTCGTCATAACGCCCACCGCGCGCGATCTCCAGGCCCCAACCCGGCGCGAAGGCGGCGAACACCACCCCGGTCTTGTAGGTGTAACCGCGCAGCTCGGCCAGATCAAAATGCACCGGAAGCCCCGGCAGCCAATGCGAGAGTTCCTCGGCCACCGCCTTCAGCCGCTCGAGCGCCTTGAGCACTTGCGGATCAGCCGCGCGCAAGGCTGAACTCGCGCGCGTCAAGGCGTCCTCGCCATTGAGTTCGACGAGCGACAGCAGCATGCCGCCGACCGGTCCAGCGACCCCAGTCTCGGCAATGATCGCCTCGATCTCGGCGCTGGCCTTGCGCTGCAGCGCATCGAACAAGCGCAGCTCGTCGGCGCGCGTCAACCCCGCCTGCTGGATCAGTCCGCGATAGATGCCGACGTGGCCGAGATCCAAGTGCGGCGACTCTATCCCTGCGGTCTCCAGGGTGCGGACCAAGAGGCGCAACACCTCGACATCGCTCGCGGGCCCATCGTGGCCATAGATCTCGGCACCGATCTGCAGCGGACTGCGGGTGCCGGCGAAACCATCGGTGCGCGTGTGCAAGACCGTGCCGAGATAGCAGAGCCGGGTGGAAATCTCGCGGCGCAGATGATGGGCGTCGATGCGCGCGACCTGCGGGGTCATATCGGCGCGCACCCCGAGCATGCGCCCGCTCAGCTGATCGGTCAGCTTGAAGGTCTGCAAATCCAGATCCCGCCCGGTGCCGGTCAGCAAGCTGTCCAGATAATCGATGAATGGCGGGATGACCAGCTCATAGCCCCAGCGCTGATAGAGGTCGAGCAGGCAGCGCCTGAGACGCTCCAGTTCGGCCGCCCGCGCGGGCAGCACTTCTTCGATGCCAGTCGGCAACAGCCAACGCTCGTCGTTCATGGGATGAGGCTCAGTTGACCAAGTAGAGGAGTGCGACGCCGCTGAGCATGCTCAGGAGTCCCGACAGGCGCAGCTGGCGGGCATCCTGTGCAGCAACCTGCAACAACAGCCGGCGGAAACCATTGGGAGCGAGAAAGGGCAATAACCCCTCGATGACGAGCATCAGGGACAGTGCCAGCAGCAAGGCATGCCACATGGATCAACCGGTGCGGTAGCGAACGTCGTGGAAATGAAGAATCGCGCGATGATTGCAGAACCATGTCGAGCTGTCCATGCGGCGGGTCAGATCGAGGGGGGGCGCAATCCCGATGGGCGGGACAAAAACAAGGCCCGGCAGCTCGGCTACCGGGCCTGTCGACCGCCATCCGGGAGCGGATCAAGGCATGGTCGAGCCCGTTCCCGGGAAGTTGACCGCACCGCTCAAGGCGGCCGCGGCACCTGGATCTTGGGAGTTGAAGAAGCGGAAGAACTCCGAGTCCGGCGACAGCACCAGCGTGCTGTCTTTCTGGGCAAAGGTCCGACGGTACGCGTCCAGACTCCGATAGAAGGCGTAGAAGTTCGGATTGCGCTGGTAGGCCGTGGCGTAGATCTCCGCCGCCCGACCATCACCTAGACCTCGGGTCTCCTCGGCCTCGCGATAGGCATCGGCGATGATGACCGTGCGCTGGCGATCGGCGTCGGCTTGAATGCGCTCCGCGGCCTCGGCGCCCTTGGCGCGCAGATCACGGGCGACACGTTCGCGCTCGGCGCGCATGCGGTTATAGACCGACTCGCTCACCTCGGGAGGCAGGTCGATCTTCTTCACGCGCACATCGAGCACCTCGACGCCCAGCTCGGCGGCCTGGGTATCACTGACCTTGGTCAGCGCCTTCATCAGCGCGATGCGGTCCTCGGTGACCACCTCCTGGATGGTGCGCTTACCGAATTCGTTGCGCAGCTCGGTGTTGACGCGCTCCGAGAGCAGCCGCTCGGCACGCGCGCTGTCGCCCCCGGTGGAGCGGAAGAACTGGGCCGCGTTGTTGATCCGCCACTTGGTATAGGAATCGACGATGACGTCTTTCTTCTCGATCGTCAGGAACCGTTGTGGCCGCGAGTCGAGGGTCTGGATACGCGCATCGAAGCGCATGATGTTGTTCAGCACCGGCACCTTCAGATGCAGGCCGGGATCATAGTCGCTCTTGACGATCTCACCGAGTCGCAGCTTGATCGCCGTCTCCCACTGCTGCACGGTAAAGACCGACGCAAAGACAATCAGCGCCAGCAAAGCGACGGCGATCGGGGTCAAAATCTTCTTGATGTCATCCATCAGCGCGAACTCCGGTCGCGGGACACGTCACGCATCTGAGACGACGTCGACCGCGAGCTATCTTGATTCGAATCGGCCCCATCGAGCATCGAGGTGCGAGGCGACGAGGTCGTTGCCGACTGTTTTCGCATGATCTGGTCCAGTGGCAGATACATGAGACTGTTGCCCTGCGGCACATCGATCAGCACCATGTTGCTGCCGCTCAGCACGGATTCGATCGTCTCTAGATAAAGACGCTCGCGCGTGACCTCCGGCGCTTTCTCGAATTCGGAACGTATCGCATTGAAGCGCGAGGTTTCACCTTCGGCCGATGCGATAACACGATCCCGATAGGCCTTCGCCTCGGCAGTGGCCCGCGCCGCCTCACCACGCGCTTGTGGCAGGATCTCGTTGGCGTAGGCCTCGGCCTTGTTCTCAAGACGCTCCTTGTCCTCGCGCGCCTTGATGGCATCGTCAAAGGCGTCCTTGACTTGCTCCGGCGGTTTCGCCGGCTGCATGTTCACTGAGGTGACGATCAGCCCAGTCTTGTACTCATCCACCAGGCTTTGCACGCCCTGCTGAATCATGTCAGCTACCGCGCCGCGCCCCTCGGTGAGGATAAAATCCAATTTGGCGCCGCCGACAGTCTTGCGCACCACGGTCTCGGTCGCGTCACGCAGGGTCTTCATCGGGGCCTGGTCCTGGAACAGATAGTTCGAGGCGTCCTGGATACGTGATTGCACCGTGAGTTCGACGTCGACGATGTTTTCATCGCGGGTCAACATCGCGGCCTTATGGCTGAACGAGGAGATCTCGTCCACATTGACGATCTCGACGCGCTCGATCGGCCAGGGTATACGCCAATGCGGCCCCGGAGCGGTGGTCTTGACATAGGCGCCGAAACGCAACACGACACCACGCTCGGCTGGGTCGACGATATAGATACCGGTCAAGAGCCAGGCGACAAAGAGGCCGGCGACGACGATACCGATCACCTTCAGGCTGAGGTCGCGGGGGCTTGGGCCACCGCCTCCACCGCTCGGACCTTTGCCCCCGAACAGGCCACTGACCCGTTCCTGAAGCTTGCGCACGATCTCGTCGAGATCAGGCGGCCCGCCCTGATTGCCAGGGCCGCCCTGGTTGTTACCCCAGGGGTCCCGGTTGCCACCTCCCGGTTCATTCCAGGCCATACTTGCTCCGATTACGCTCTGTTGTGTCGTGAGGCCGGCGGGAGCACACCAGGTCACCGGTGCGTCCATTGCCAGCCGACGATTGACGCCGCTGTTAAGAAAGTGCCGCCCCCTCCTTGCTTATCAAGGAAGGGAACCAAACCAAAACCGAGCATTGTACGTGGCCACAGCCATATCCGACAACGCCGGGCGCTCAGCCACGGATGAGCCTGCGCCCGTTAGCCACCGCTAACCTGATCCAAGACCGCATTCGCGTCCGCTCGTTCCGTTGCCGATGCTGACGCGCCGTCCTGGGGCTCGAGCCGGCACCGCCACCAGCGCGCATCGCCTTGCAGCGAGCGCTCGAACTGCTGACGCGAAAGCTCGACATCCATGCGCCAACCGCCCTGCTCGGTCCCCGCATCTTGCAGGACGCGGGCGTGCTCGAACAACCAGGCGCGCAGGGCGCCATCACTTGGGCCAAGCAGCAGGGATTCATGCACCAGCTCACCGCGCAAGCGTTCGCTCAGGGCCTGCATCAGCAGATCCACGCCCGCGCCGGTCTGCGCCGACATCCAGACGCGCCAGACCTGTCCCTTGGCATCGCGGTCCAAGCGCGGTGGATGATCCGCAACCAGATCGATCTTGTTGTAGACCAACAATTGCGGACAGTCTTGCACACCGATCTCGGTCAAGACCGTCTCGACATCCCGGATACGGCGCTCGCGCTCCGGCGAAGCGACATCGATTACCTGTAACAGGAGTGTCGCTTCACGCGTCTCCTGCAGTGTCGAACGAAAGGCAGCGACCAGCTCATGCGGCAAGCCGTTGATGAAGCCAACGGTATCGGCCAGCACCGCCGCCGGACCATGAGGGAGCGGCAACCGGCGCAGTGTCGGGTCGAGGGTGGCAAAGAGTTGATCGGCCTGGAAGACCCCGGCCTCGGTCAGGCGATTGAACAGGGTCGACTTGCCGGCGTTGGTATAGCCCACCAGCGAAATCGTCGGCACCTCGGCGCGATCCCGGGCGCGGCGGCCCTGTTCGCGCTGGGTCTCGACATGGCTGAGCCTGTCGTTGAGCAGTGCGATGCGCCGACCCAGGAGTCGGCGGTCGGTCTCGAGCTGGGTCTCACCGGGTCCGCGCAGCCCGATGCCACCCTTCTGCCGCTCCAGATGGGTCCAGCCGCGCACCAGCCTGGTCGACAGATGCTTGAGCTGCGCCAGCTCGACCTGCAGCTTGCCGTCGGCCGAGCGCGCGCGCTGGGCGAAGATATCCAGGATCAGCCCGCTGCGGTCGACCACGCGACAGGCGAGCAGGCGCTCCAGATTGCGCTCCTGAGCCGGGCTCAGCGCGTGATCGAAGATCACCAGCTCGGCCGCCGTGGCCGCGACCAGCGCGCGCAGCTCATCGGCCTTGCCCGAGCCGATGAACAGGCGTGGATCCGGCGTCTCGCGGGAGCCGCCCAAGGTGCCGACGATCTCGGCCCCGGCCGCCTGGGCCAGGAGCCGAAACTCCTCGACCGCATCGGCCTCGACGCTCTGGCCCATCGCGATTTGGACCAGCAGCGAGCGTTCACCCGCCTTGGGGCGCTCAAACATGCGGCCACCCAGAGGCAGGCAGCGCCAGACCCAGCCGGTGGCGTGAAAGCGGTGGGCGTGGCTGTGCAAAGGGCGCGATCAGTCTTCGTCCTCCTCAATCGCATCCTCTTGCGGCTGCGGAAGCTTGACGTTACGGGTTGGCACCACGGTCGAGATCGCGTGCTTGTAGATCATCTGGCTAACGTTGTTCTTCAGCAGCACGACGAATTGGTCGAACGATTCGATCTGTCCTTGCAACTTGATACCATTCACCAAAAAGATCGAGACCGGAACGCGTTCTTTGCGCAAGGCGTTCAAATACGGATCTTGCAGACTCTGCCCCTTGGACATGGGCGCTTCTCCTTGTTGTTGTCATGGACCGGCGTCACCACGGCGGCGCATGAGACGAACCCGGTAAAGTCATGGAAGATAGCACAGAGCCGAAAGCCCGTGCTGCGGCAAACCGCAACCGGGTAAGACGCCTCCACGGCCGATCGTCTCGGTGATTTTTTCTGAGCGGCCTTTCTGAGCGGTTTGGCAGCGCCACGCTCCTTATCAACCGCCGCTATTGCCGATCGAGAAAGGCCTCGACCAGCGCCAGCGCCTCCTGCTCGACCTGCGCGCCATCCCAGAGCCACTGCCCCTCCGACTCTGCTCGCAGCCAGGTGTATTGGCGCTTGGCCAACTGTCGCGTCGCGACCAGCGCCCTCTCGCGCATCTCATCCCAGCTCAGCGCGCCATCGAGATAGGCCCAGAGCTGGCGATAGCCCACCGAGCGCAGCGCGGGAAGCTCGGCATGGAGGTCGCCACGCGCATACAGGCGGCGCACCTCCTCCTCGAAGCCCGCCGCCCACATCGCCTGCAGGCGCGCGGCGATGCGCTGATGCAGGATCGCGCGCTCGGCCGGCGAGCGCACCAGGATCAACACCCGATACGGCAACGCGGCACCGCCCTCTCGGCGCCACAGCTCGCTCATCGGACGCCCGCTGACCAGGAACACCTCGAGTGCCCGTTGTACCCGCTGCGGGTCATTGGGATGCACCTTGGCCGCGCTCGCCGGGTCCACCTCGGCGAGCCAGGCGTGCATCGCCGCCGCCCCTTCACGCGCGTGGCGCTCGGCGAGGACCGCCCGGATCTCGGGGTGGGCGGCGGGCAACGTCGAGAGACCGCCGACGAGCGCGCGCCAGTAGAGCATGGTGCCGCCGACCAACAGCGGCACGCGCCCGGCGGCGGTGATCTCGGCCATTGCGCTCAGCGCATCCTCGCGAAAACGCGCCGCCGAATAGGCCTCGCTCGGGTCGCAAAGATCCACCAGCCGATGGGGCACGCGCGCCAGCACGCTCGAGCTCGGCTTCGCGGTGCCGATGTCCAGTCCGCGATAGACCATCGCCGAGTCGACACTGATCACCTCGCAGGGCAAGCGCTCGGCCAGCGCCAGCGCCAACGCGGTCTTGCCGGACGCGGTCGGGCCCGTGACGAAGATCGCCGGCGGTCGCATCAGCGCCCGCGCCAGAACAATCGGTCCAGATCCTGATGCGAGAGCTTGATCCAGGTCGGGCGGCCATGATTGCACTGATCGGCGCGCTCAGTGCGCTCCATCGCCCGCAGCAACGCATTCATCTCCGGCAGGTTCAGCTGTCGATTGGCCCGCACCGAGCCGTGACAGGCCATGGTCGAGAGCACCTGGTCGATCGCGGCGCGCAGGCGATCACTCGAGCCCTCGGTGAGCAGATCGGCCAGCAGATCGCGCAGCAGTTGCTCTGCATCGGCGCCACCGAGGATCGCCGGGATCGCGCGCAGCAGCAGGCGTTGCGGCCCGGTGCGATCGACACTGACGCCGAGCCTTGCCAGCAGCGCCTGCTGCTCTTCGACAAGATCGGCCTCGCGCGCCGAAACCGCGAGCGCGATCGGCACCAACAGCGGCTGTTGTTGTACCTCACCCTGGCTCCAGCTCGCCTTGAGCCGCTCATAGCCGATACGCTCATGGGCCGCGTGCATGTCCACTAGGATCAGCCCATCGTCGGCCTGTGCCAGGATGAAGATCCCGTTCAACTGCCCGATCGCATAGCCGAGCGGTGGCAGATCGGCGTCTTGGCTTGGATCCTGGTTTGGGCCAAGGCCATCCGCTTCATTGGCGGCCGGGTCGGATAATGAATCCGAGAAGGCGGTCGGCAGCGGGCTCGACAGCGGAGGATTGGCCTGCTGGGTATCCAGAAACCCTGCGGCATCGGCATCAGGCATCTGCAGGGCCAAGGCCGCCGCATAGGCGCTGCGACCATCGCTCACCCGCAAGGGCAGCCGAGACTGGCTCGGGGCGCGTGACCGAGGCTGACTCGGCGCCGGCGCGCTACTCGAGGGTGGCGCGCTGCTTGAAGGGTCGGCGGCGCGTCGCCCTGCGGGCCATTCCGGCAACCCGCTGTCGGCTTGCTCATGGCTCGGCGTCGCGCCCTCGGCGAGGCGCCGATGCAGGCTGCGAAACAGGAAATCGTGCACCTGCCGCCCCTCGCGGAATCGCACCTCCTGCTTGGCCGGATGGACGTTCACGTCGACCTGCCGTGGATCGAGCCGCAGATCGAGGACATAGGCCGGATGGCGCGCATGATGCAGCACATCCTGGAACGCCTGGCGAACCGCGTGCGAAACCAGCTTATCGCGCACCATACGGCCATTGACGAAGAAGAATTGCAGATCGGCCTGGCTGCGCGAGAATGCCGGGCGCGCCACCCAGCCGCTCAGCCTCAGGCCCTCGGCCTGCTCGTCGATGCGCAGCGCCTGCTGCACGAAGGCTGCGCCGAGCAGGGTTTCCAGGCGCTCGCCGCAGGCACCAGCGAGCAGCGGCGAGGTCTCGGTAGCCGGCGACGGCGCGGTGGCAACCGACAGCGACGACGCCTCGGCATCGGCGCGCAGATCGAACAGTTCGCGACCGTTGTGCTGCACGCGAAAGGCGACATCGGCACGAGCCAGCGCCATGCGCCGAATCAGCTGCTCGATGTGGCCGAGTTCGGTGCGCTCGGTGCGCAGGAACTTACGCCGCGCCGGGATCCGATAGAACAGATCCCGGACCTCGACCGAGGTGCCAACCGGATGCGCGGCCGGCTCGGGTGCCTCAAGTGTATCGGTGCCATCGGTGCGCAACCGCCAACCATGCTCGGCTCCCTGAGCGCGCGAGATCAGCTCGAGCCGCGCCACCGACGCGATACTCGGCAAGGCCTCGCCGCGAAACCCGAGACTCGCGACGGCCTCGAGATCCTCCAGGCTGCTGATCTTACTGGTGGCATGCGGGGAGACCGCTAGGATCAGATCCTCGTGCCCGATGCCGTCGCCGTCATCGCGTACCTGGATGCGCTTGATCCCGGCCTGCTCGAGTTCGACCTGGATCACGCGCGCGCCGGCGTCGAGGCTGTTCTCGAGCAACTCCTTGACCACCGAGGCCGGGCGCTCGATGACCTCGCCAGCGGCGATCTGATTGATCAGGAGCGGTGGTAATAGATGGATACGTGACATGCGCCGATGGAAGCAGAAACCCGGCGGCACGGCAAGCCGCACTCAACTACCCGGGATGATCAGCACCTGGCCGGAACGGATCTGGTCGCCCTGGAGCTGGTTAAGATCGCGCAGAACGCTCAGATTGACGTTGTGATTGCGCGCGATTTCGGAGAGGGTGTCGCCGGACTGGATGCGATACCGCTGAGCGCTTGCCATTGCCGCCTTCGAGAGCGCGCTCGGGGGTGACTTAGCGAAGCGTGTGCCAGGTGGTGGATACTCGCCGAAATATTCAACGATGCCTTCCAGGATGGCTGCGGCCAGCTCGTTCTGGTAGTTCGTATCGCGCAGGCGTTTCTCTTCATCTGGATTCGAGATGAAGGCCGTCTCGACCAGCATCGATGGAATGTCCGGCGACTTGAGCACCGCAAAGCCCGCTTGCTGAATGCGCTGCTGATGGACCTCGCCGAGCCGTTGCAGCTTGGCCAAGACCTTGGCGGCCGCGATGCTGCTGAGTTCGATGGTGGCGTTCTGACTCATCTCGATCAGCACTGAGGCGAGCAGGTCATCGCGTTGCTTGAGATCAACGCCGCCGATGAGATCGGCGCGGTTCTCACGCTCGGCCAGCCAGCGCGCGGCCTCGCTGGTGGCCCCACCGGCCGAGAGGGTGAAGACCGAGGAACCGCGCACGCGCCGATCATGGAAGGCGTCGGCGTGAATCGAGACGAAGAGATCTGCTCTGTGCTTGCGCGCGATCGCGATACGCTGCCGCAGGCGGATGAAACGATCGTCGTTGCGGACCAGCACCGCGCGCATGCCAGGATGGTCATCGATGCGGGTGGCGAGCTTGCGCGCGATGGCCAGGGTGATGTCTTTCTCGCGCGTCCCGTTCGGCCCGACAGCGCCCGGGTCCTTGCCGCCGTGGCCGGCATCGACGGCGATGACCAGATCGCGCCGCGCCGGCCGCTCAGCGGGGAGCGCTTGTTGCGCGCTCGCCGTCCTAGCGCGCGGCGATAGATCGATCACCAGGCGGTGACCGTACTCCTTGTTCGGTGCCAACTCAAAGCTCTTCGCGCGCACCGGCTGCTTGAGATCCAGCACGATGCGCAGATCATCGCCCGCGCGCACCCCACTGCGCAGACCGGCGACCACCCGATCATCGCCAGCGGGCGCGGGGAGGTCCGATTCGAGACGGGCATCGATCAGATCGACGACGAGCCGATGCGGATTCTCCAGCGCGAAGACCTTGTGCTCGATCGGCCCGGCAAGGTCGACGACGAAGCGCGTGTACTCAGGCCCGTTCCACATGCGCGCGCCATCGACACCGACCTGCTCGCCAAAGGCCAAGCCGCTCAGACCCATGAGACTGATCAAAAGACTGTATCGAACCAGCATCCAAAGCATGCGTGAGGTACCCATCCGTCGTCGCGACCACCTGGTGTAAGGTGGCATTTTTACCTCTTAGAGCATAGTCGTCGCGCGCGACTTTTCCAAGTCTGAACGGTTGCTTGGAAGGGGTTCTTGACGACGTCTCGAGTTCGCTGTCGCGCTGATGCCACTGGACGTGAGCGCCGCTCAATCGGCGTGCGCCAAGGCCGCCAGCAGGGGCGCCCATTGCGGGCACGCGGTGAGCCTGATCCGACGACGCTCACCAGCCTGTCCGCCTGCATACTCGTCGGTCTGCTCGCCGCCAGCCCCCCCGGCATACTCGATGAACAACGCGAGATCCGCCGGTGGCAGCGCGCCCGCACCCCGCTCGGGCCATTCGACCAGGATCAAAGCGGGGCGCTCGAGCAGGTCGCGCAGACCGAGATAGTCGAGTTCCTCGGGATCGGCCAGGCGATAGAGGTCCAGATGCACCACCGGCGGTTCGACGACCTCATAGGGCTCGATCAGGGTATAGGTCGGGCTGCGCACGGGCGCCTGATAACCAAGCCCGCGCAGCAGACCGCGCACCAAGGTGGTCTTGCCGGCGCCCAACTCACCGTGCAGATAGATCACGCCGCGATACGCCCGAAGCAACGTAGCGAGGCGTGCGCCGAACTCGAGCTGCGCGGCCTCGCCGGCCACCTCGACTGTGATCGGAGTCTGTGTGTGGCGCATCATCGTCGCTCGGCCTGTCTGTCGGCCCCTCTCTCGGCGGCCCCTCTCTCGGCCAACCCGAGCAGGGGCTGCAAGGCGGCGATCAGGTCGCTCGCGATCAGGCCGCGCTCACCCGGCTTGGCCGCCCGATCGCCAGCCGCCGCGTGCAAGCAGACACCCACCTCGGCGGCCAGGACCGGCTCCAGCCCCTGACCGAGGAGGGCGGCGATGATGCCGGTGAGCACATCGCCCATGCCGGCGCTGGCCATGCCTGGGTTGCCATCGATACAGAGCGCGCTCGGGCGCGGCCCGGGGCCCTGGATCAGGCTGCCGGCGCCCTTCAGCACCACGACGCCGCCATAGCGCGCCTGCAGTTGCCGCACCGCGCCCAGGCGATCGGCCTCGACCTCGGCGACCGAGCTGTCCAGCAGTCGCGCCGCTTCACCGGGGTGCGGTGTCAGCACCCAGTGCTCGCGACGCTGTGGCGCCTGGGCGAGCAGATTGAGGCCGTCGGCATCCAGGACCAGCGGCAGGTCGGCTGCGAGCACGCGCTGATAGAGCGCCTGCCCCCAGGCCCCCTGCCCCAGACCCGGCCCGAGCGCGACCACGCTCGCGCGCGACAGGGCGTGATCAAGCGCGGCCTCAGGCGCAGTGGCGGACGCAGCCTCAGCCGCGTCCGGCTCGGCAATCCCTTGCACCATCAGTTCTGGTCGGCTCAGGTTCAGCACCGCCGCATGCGCTGGATGGGTCGCGATGGCGACGCGACCGGCACCCGTGCGCAAGGCCGCCTCCCCCGCCAGGCGGGGCGCGCCGCTCATGCCGGCATCGCCGCCGACCAACAACACGAAGCCCAAGGCTCCCTTGTGCGCGCTGCGCCGCCGTGGTGGCAACAACCGCTGTTGCTGCTGCCAGTCGATGCGACGCGCGGCCGGAATCTCGCTCGCGTAGATCAGCGCCGGCACCCGCAGCGCATCGAAACAGACCTCGCCGCAATGATCGGGACCACGGCCGGTGAAAAGGCCACACTTGAGGCCAATGAAACTGATGGTGACCGCAGCCTCGAGCGCAACACCCAGCACGCGACCACTATCGGCATGCAAGCCGGACGGCATATCGAGCGCCAGGACCGGCGCCCGCGCCGCATTGCACTGCGCCACCGCATCCGCCCAGCGCCCGGTGACGGGCCGCTCGAGACCGGTGCCGAGGAGGGCATCGACGATCAGCTCGGCATCGGGCGGCAAGCGCGTGAAGGGCTCGACACTGCCGCCTGCGTCGCGGTAGGCACGCGCGGCGGCCAGCGCCGGGCCGCTGAGATGTTCATGCTCACCCAGCGTCAGCAGGCGCACCCCGAGCCGATGCTGATGCGCGAGCCGGGCGAGTACATAGCCATCGCCGCCATTGTTGCCAGCCCCGGCGAGGACCACGATCGAGCCCGCTTGCGGCCAGCGCGCGCGCAATACCGAGAAGGCCGCAGCCCCGGCCCGCTCCATCAGTGCCTCGGCGCCCACCCCTTCTTGCTCGATCGCGGCCTGATCCAGGGCCCTGACCTGCGCGGCGCGATAGAGCGCCCGGGGAAGCTGCTGCCTGTCGGGTAACGCACGCGTCATGTCATAGCCTTCCAGCGCCAGGATGACAAACCGCCCCCCATCAGAGCCGCAAGAGCGCCGCGCGATAGTGCGCCAGTTCGTCGATCGACTCCTTGATATCGGACAGCGCCCGATGGGCACCTTCCTTCTTGACCGCCTCGGCCACCCGTGGTGCCCAGCGCTGCGCTAGAATCTTCACCGTGCTGACATCGAGGTTGCGATAATGGAAGAAGGATTCGAGTTGCGGCATCCAACGGGCCAGGAACCGGCGATCCTGACAAATGCTATTTCCGCACAGCGGCGAGGCCCCGGCCTTGCACCAGACCTCGAGGAATGCCAATGTCTGGCGCTCGGCCGAGCGCTCGTCCTCGCTGCTCGCGCGCACCCGCTCGAGCAGGCCTGACTGGCCATGATGGTCGCGGTTCCACTCATCCATCGCCGCCAACACATGCTCGGGCTGATGGATGGCGATCACCGGCCCCTCGGCGAGGATGTGCAGATGGGTGTCGGTCACCAGGGTGGCGATCTCGATGATCTGGTCGCGCAACGGATCGAGCCCGGTCATCTCCAGATCGATCCAGATCAGGTTCTCTTCGTGTACCACAATCGCTCCCCAGGGTTTGAAAGGCGGCTCGATGCCGCACTTGCATCAGTGAGCCTCGATCGCTCACAGTCTCATTGCCCAACGTCACAGTATCGATCACCGAATCTCGCGGAGAATCCCATGATCCAAGCGTCCATGCCGAGCCTTGTCCTTGCAACCCTCCTGACGGCCAGTCTCGGGGCCCAGGCCGAAGAGGCGATCGACGCGCAAGCCCTGGTCGACCAGAATTGCACCGGCTGTCACGGCTCCGAGGTCTACACGCGTGACGAGCGCCGCGTCGAGTCGCTCGACGCCTTGCACGGCCAGGTGCGGATGTGCGAACAAAACCTCGAGCTGACCTGGTTCGATGACCAGGTCGATGCCGTCACCACACTGCTCAACCGCGAATACTACAACTTCGAGCCTTGAGCCGAGAGTCGAGCGCGAACGGGCGGCTCGCACATGCCTCGGCGGCGTCTCTCGGAGCGACAGCTCACGCGCATCCAACGCATTCAGGAGCGCCGCCGCAGTAAGGTCGAGGCGCGCGCCGCGCTCGCGCTCGATGCGATCGACGACGAGGCCGCGCGCGATGGTCTCGTCGTCGTCCGCCACGGTGCCAACCTGATCGTCGAGGATCAGCAAGCGCACCGCCACCAGTGCGTGACCCGACAGCACATCGGCCATCCCGTCTGCGGAGATCGGGTCGTTTGGCAACCCTGTGGCCCACGGGCCGGCGTGATCACCGCGATCCACCCGCGCGATACCCTGCTCAGCCGTCCCGACGCCAGCGGCGCCGAGAAGCCGCTCGCCGCCAATATCGACCTGCTGGTCATCGTCGTGGCGCCACAGCCACCTCCAACCGGATTCTTGATCGACCAGTATCTGGTCGCCGCGGAGCGCATCGGGGTCGCGGCGCTGATCCTCTGCAACAAGATGGATCTGCTCGATGAGACAGCGCGCGCGCCCTTTCTCGATGCGCTCCAGCCGTATGCCGAGATCGGCTATCCGCTGCTGCCCTTGAGTCTGAAGCACGACCCCAGCCTTGGCCCCCTGCGCCAGCGCTTTGCCGGCCAGTGCGGGATCCTGGTCGGCCAATCCGGGGTCGGCAAGTCCTCGCTCATCCAGGCGCTGCTGCCCGATCTCGAGGTCCAGGTCGGCGTCTTATCCGGCGCTACCGGGCTCGGCCGACATACCACCTCGGCGGCCACCAGCTACCGGCTCGAGTCGGGCGGCCGGCTCATCGATTCGCCCGGCGTGCGCAGTTTTCGACTCGGCGCCCTCGAACGCGCGGAATTGGAGCAAGGATTTCCTGAATTTCGGCCCTTCCTCGGGCGCTGCCGCTTCAGCGATTGTCAGCACCACCAGGAACCCGATTGTGCCATCCTCGCTGCCAGTGCCGCTGGTGCCATCGCACCGACACGGTTACGCGCCTTCCATCAACTTGCAAAGACCGTCCCACACGGTTTCAGCGGTGCGCATTAAGACCCGTTCCAACCATTAGCAACCGGAGAGGTGCATGGCCTACTGGTTATTCAAATCAGAGCCCGATACCTTCGGCATCGACGACCTCAGGTCTCGACCCAAGCAGACCGAGCCCTGGGATGGAGTCCGCAACTACCAGGCGCGCAACATGATGCGTGATCAGATGCAGGTCGGTGATCTCGGCTTTTTCTACCACTCCAACGTCAAGGAGCCCGGCATCGTCGGCCTCATCGAGGTGGTCAGCGTCGGCTATCCAGACCCAACCGCCTTCGATCCAAACAGCCACTATTACGACCCGAAGAGCGATCCCGACAATCCACGCTGGTATCTTGTCGACGTCCGCTACCGGCGTCATACTAAGCGCAACATACGCTTGGCCGAGTTGAAGCAGTATGCCGAGGATGTCCTTGCGGATTTTCCGCTCGTTCGACGCGCCAACCGCTTATCCATCATGCCGGTGATGCCCGAACACTGGGACTTGATACTCGGCCTCGAAGAGGCTCCGGATTAAGGTGGGCTTTCCGGCAAGACGATGTTGACTTCCAGGATCTCTTGGCTGTCCTCTTGCTCGTAGTTCACCGAAACCGCGTCATTATCGACAGCGACATATTTGCGGATCACCGCCACAATTTCCTCTTGGAGTTTGGGCAGGTAGAAAGGCCGATCACGGGCGGCGCGATCGTGTGCAACGAGGATCCGCAGCCGCTCTTTAGCAACGGAGGCCGATCCTTTATTGGGACCGGCCGCGCTTCGGAAATAGTCGATGAGCCCCACCAATCACCCCCTAAATAGTCGGCTGAACAATCCCTTCCGCTCTGGATCCAAAAAGCGCATCGGCCGTTCCTCGCCTAGATAGCGGGCCACCATGTCGCTGTAAGCGATACCGGCATCGGACTCCTGGTCCAGGATCACCGGATTACCGGCATTGGATGCATTGAGGACAGACTTGGATTCAGGGATGACCCCAAGCATGTACAGGGCCAGGATCTCCTGAACATCCTCAAGCCCGAGCATCTCACCCCGCGCAACCCGTTCCGGTGAGTAGCGTGTTAACAATAAGAACTCTCGGATCGGCTCCTCGCCCTGGAGCGCTCGTCGCGACTTGCTTGACAGGATACCCAACATGCGATCGGAATCGCGTACCGATGAGACCTCAGGATTGGTCACCAACAACGCATCATCGGCGTAATACATCGCCATCAAGGCGCCGTGCTCGATCCCGGCCGGCGAGTCGCAGACGATGTACTCATAGGTCTTACCAAGCTCTTCCAGGACCTGACCAACCCCTTCCAGGGTCAATGCCTCCTTATCCCGGGTCTGCGAGGCTGGCAATATGAACAGGTTCTCGCAGCGTTTATCGCGAATCAACGCTTGATTCAGATTTGCTTCACCGTTGATGACGTTGGCGAAGTCATAGACCACTCGCCGTTCGCAACCCATGACTAGATCAAGGTTGCGCAGCCCGACATCGAAATCGATGACCGCCGTGCGATGTCCGCGCTGCGCGAGGCCCATGGCCATGGCCGCGGCGGTCGTGGTCTTACCGACGCCCCCTTTTCCCGAGGTAATGACGATCGTTCTGGCCAAGTGGGACTCCCCTTCGTGTGTTGATTCTATTTCTAAAATCGCTCGTGACCGGTGGCCACCGAACGCCTAGCTAAAGCGGCTCGATGCGCAAGACCTGGTGATCCAAAAACACCTGGATGCGGCGGCCTTTGAGCGTGGCCGGAATCTTGTCGCTCACCCGATAGTGACCCGCAATGGAGACGAGTTCAGCCTGGAGGTCGGCGCAAAAGATCCTGGCATTGGTATCACCGTGCAATCCGGCCATGGCACGGCCGCGCATGGGCGCATAGACATGAATATTGCCATCGGCCATGAGTTCGGCCCCGGAATTGACTGGCGCAAGCACGGTCAGATCACCGCCAGCGGCATAGACTCGCTGCCCAGAGCGCACCGGCCGATCGATGAGATGCGACCCAGTCTCGATGCCGACCGGTGGCTCATCCGTCTGTCCGGTCACTGGTAACTCATCGACCTTGACCTCGGTCTCGCGCGCGGCTTGATACGGTTTTACGCTGTCCGCCAAGATCGCAAGCTCCATCGCCTTGGCCGCTTCATGCTGGGCGCTACCGCCGCCCCGAACCCCGACCGGAATCATACCCAGCCCGCGCAAGAGACCGACCAGTTGCGGAAAGCCAACGTCCTCTTCCACCGAAGGCAAGGCACTGAGTTCGATGACCACCGGTGTGTGCTCGAAAAAGCCCGGCGCTTGCTGAACCTTCGGCGTCAGCTCCGCCTCCACCGCATCCATATCCAGTCGCAACAACCGAATCACGGGTAAGGTAAACGCGGCAGCCTTGAGTTCAAAGGCAGGCCCGACACCGCTGGACCCAGCGCTCGGCGCTCGGTCGTCCACCGGTGAATCATGGGTCAATGACATGGTCTCAAGGATACTCCTTTAGGATTTCAGTCGGCGCGTCCCGGCTCGGTCGTTCAACCTGGAGGCCACTGCAGGGCTCGCCCACCGATCAGGTGAACATGCAGGTGATAGACGGTCTGCCCGCCGCCAGCGTTGCAGTTGATGACCGTTCGGTATCCATGCTCGGCGATGCCCTCCTGCTCGGCGATCTTGGCCGCGGCCAACAGCAGACGGCCAAGCAGCTCGGCGTCATCCGGTTCGGCATCATTGAGCGTCGGGATCGGCTTGCGCGGGATCACCAAGATATGCACCGGCGCCTGAGGATGGAGGTCGCGGAAGGCCACCACCGCCTCGTCCTCATAGACGAGGTCCGCTTCCACCTCAGCGTTCGCGATCTTGCCGAAGATCGTATCGGACATGGTTCTTTTCGCCTCTTGGGTTGGGTTCGGTCAAAGCCCCTGGCGGCCGGCGAACGCATGCGCCAGCGTGCCACCATCCACGAATTCGAGTTCGCCCCCGAGCGGCACGCCATGGGCGATCCGGCTCAGCCGCAGACTCGAGCAACGCGCCAACTCGCTGATGTAGTGTGCTGTGGCCAGCCCTTCGACCGTTGGACTAATGGCCAGGATCGCCTCATCAAGCTCGGGTTCGTTGAAGCGCGCCTCGAGCCGATCGAGGCCGAGTTCCTCGGGACCGATGCCATCGAGCGGAGACAAACGCCCACCAAGCACAAAATAGAGCCCGTCGTAGTCCGCTGCCTGCTCGATGGCAACGATATCCGATGGCTGCTCGACGATACAGAGCAGGCTGACATTGCGGCGCGCGTTCGCGCAAATCTGACAACGGGTGTGCTCGGTCAGGGTGCGGCAACGCTCGCAACGCCCGATGCGTTCCATCGCCGCGTCCATCACCCGCGCCAACTGGCGTCCCGCGTCACGATCGCGCTCCAACAGATGAAAGGCCATGCGCTGCGCCGATTTTGGCCCGATCCCGGGCAAACACCGGAGCGACTCGATGAGCTGATTCAGCAGGCTTGAATCGGACACCGGGGATAACCGCCAATGACACCAGCCAGCGACCGACTCAGAACGGCAGCTTCATCCCGGGTGGCAACGGCAGGCCCTCTGTTAGCTCCGCCATGCTCTCCTGCGCCTTCTCGGCCACACGCCGCGCCGCGTCATTGAAGGCCGCGGCCAGCAGATCCTCAAGCATGTCTTTGTCGTCGCCCATCAACGTCGGGTCAACCTCAACGCGCTTCACCTCATGGCGGCCGTTCATAGTGATCTTGACCATTCCCCCGCCGGACTCGCCGATCAACTCCTCGTTCGCCAATCGCTCTTGCGAGTTCTTCATATCTTCCTGCAGCTTCTGAGCCTGCTTTAGCATCCCACCCAATCCATTCTTCATAATTCAACCCTCTCGTTGGTGATCAAAAAATCGGGCTCGACAGCGCCGCAGCGATGCCGTCATCCACTCTCCGCTCCGGCGCGCAAGGCCGTTAGCGTACCGGGTATCCACTCGCCATCGAAGCGTTCGCGCAACTGCTGCGCAACCGGGTCCGCCGCCAGGGTTTGTTGCGCCTCGACCATTTGCCGCGCTTCATCGCGCGCTCGCCGCTGCGCCGGGGTGTCCGCGGTTGGCGCATCCGTCGCGATCTCCAAGCGTAGGTCATCGCACGCCAAGGCCGAAGCCAAGGCCGCCCCGAGCCGCTGTTCGGCACCGGTGGTACGCAGATGCAGATGGCCTGGATCGAGCACGAGCCGCAGCCGCGTTCCATCCCAGGCAGCGAGTGCGCAATGGCGTGCCAATTCCAACGCTAACCCCCCTAGGTCCATGCCAGCGACCAAGCGCGCCCAATCATCGTCCGACTGCAACCCCTGCGAGCGAGGCAACGCAGAGGGTAACGGCGGTGCCGAGGACGAACTCGGCAGCAGATCAAGTCGAGCCTCCGTTGCGCCCTGAGCGGTGGACTGGCTACTATCGACAGCAGTGCTCGCGGCATTGCTCGCAGCCCGGCCTTGGGAGACCGACCTGATCTCGGACGACGCCCCGGAGCGCGAGCCGGTCGCGGGCGACGACGGCGGAGCTGTCGAAGACGACACCGCAGACGATGACGGCGCCATTGACGAGGAAGGCGGCGGCGAGCCACTCTCCCCGACCACGGCCGGGCGAAACGCCAACGCGCGCAGCAGCACTATCTCGAGCCCGGCGCGTGGATCGGGCGCCAGGGCGAGATCACCCTGCCCGGTCAGCAGGACTTGGTAATAGAGCTGCACATCCTCGCCGGCAAGCTGCCCGGCCAGGGTTTCCAGACGCTGGTCGTCGGGGTCATCGCCCTTGAGCGTCGCTGGCACCTGCTGCGCCAATGCGATCCGGTGCAAGGCCGCGAGCAGATCCGCGAGCACGCTGGAAAAATCCGGCGTCAGCTCGGCGATGCGGCCGATCTCGGCGAGTACCCGCGCGCCATCGGCCCGCGCCAGCGCCTCCAGCAGATCGAGCGTCAGCTCACCGCCACCGGTGCCGAGCATCGCGCGCACATCATCGACCGCCACCTGACCGGCGCCAAAGGCGATGGCCTGATCCAACAGGCTCAGCCCATCGCGCATGCTGCCGTCGGCCGCGCGCGCGAGCAGGCGCAACGCCGGCGGCTCGAAACCGATGCCCTCGGCCTCGAGCACGCCGACGAAGTGCTCCTGAATCTGCTCCGGCAACAGCCGCTTGAGGTTGAATTGCAGACAGCGCGAGAGCACCGTCGCCGGCAACTTCTGCGGATCGGTGGTGGCGAGCACGAACTTCACATGCGGCGGCGGCTCTTCCAGGGTCTTGAGCAGCGCATTGAAGCTGCTCGCCGAGAACATGTGGACCTCGTCGATCAGATAGACCTTGTAGCGACCGCGCACCGGTGCGAAGGGGACGTTATCGAGCAGCTCGCGGGTCTGGTCGACCTTGGTGCGCGAGGCGGCATCGACCTCGAGCAGATCGACGAAGCGCCCGGCATCGATCTCGGTGCAGGCCGAGCAGACTCCACAAGGGGTGGGACCGACGCCTTGCTCGCAGTTGAGCGTCTTGGCGAGGATGCGCGCGAGCGTGGTCTTGCCAACGCCACGGGTGCCGGTGAACAGGTAGGCGTGATGCAACTGGCCACGCTCGAGCCCATTGATCAGCGCGCGCACCACATGCGCTTGGCCGACGAGATCGGCGAAAGACCGGGGACGCCACTTGCGCGCGAGGACCTGATAGGCCATGAGATCAGTTGCGGACGAGCCTGAGCACAGAGGACCATCCACGGCCGTTCAGCGGCGGGCAGGGATGGGTGGCGAGCCGCGCCAGCCACACCCCGGCACACACTTCCACCGCTGCGGCTGCTCCCTTCCGGGCCTGACCGAGTTCACGGTTTCGCGTTGCGAGGGGACCGGCGAAGCCCACCATTGACGGATGCCAGCGGCCAACGGCCGGCAGCAAGCGCATCAAGGTAGCAGTCACTGCCCGCTGCCGCAAGCGTCGAGATGCGAATCCGGCAGGGCGAAACCGTTCTGACTCTGACTGACCAGCAGTTGAGGGATTTACCCTCGATTCTGGACAATTCCCTTCGTCTGGTCCAAACTGCCCGCCACTGTTGGTTGGCGAGGTAGCGGCGTGAACGTGCACGACATCACCCTGCGCCCGGTCGCGCACGAGGAAGAGCCGCGCTTCAAAGCGCTGCTTGATGCG
>NZ_NHSF01000019.1 GCF_016653295.1 Halochromatium salexigens
GGAGTCGCCGGTTTCGGCTTTTTCTCGAACACCTGCAGGTTCGGCTCCTGCAGGATGATCGCCGGTCCCTGATCGGTTGGAACCTGGGCACCGAGCGTGCCGCTCAGGGCCGCCACCCACTGTGGCCAGTCGCTGTTGGCCTTGGTCAGCTTCTTCCAGGTCTTCGGGCGCAGCGTGGCGACCACCAGCGCGTTATCGGTCTGGATGCCGATCTTCATGCCGTCTTTGATCGGCACCGCCTTGGGCAGCTGGTTGAACTTTAGGGTGAGCTCGACGCGACCGGGCACGATGGCGTCCTCCGTTGAGTGGGGCGTCTTTGGGTAGAGGCGGTATGGGGGGCTTCGCCGAGGGCGGCTTGCGGGGCTTGGTCTCGCCACGCAGCAGGGCTGCAGCCCGCTCGGCGTCGCGGGCGCTGACTTCGCCGGCGGGCGTGCCATCGAGGTCGATACGGGGTGCGCCTTCACACATCGCTTCCAGATAGGCTGGCTGGCTGCAGTAATAGGCGAGCGCTTGCTTGAGCATGCGGCTCAGCACCCATTGGGCCGTTGCCCGCTGGTCTTTGCTGGTGTCTTCGGTCAGGATCAACTCGGCCGCCAGCGGCTTGAGCAGGTCCTTGTGGACCTTGAGCTTCAGCGGACGTGGGTTGGCAAGATCGAAGCAGGCCGGGAAGCGTTGGAGCAAATCCCGGGGTTCAATGCCTTCAGGCAGCGCCTGCTGCCTCGCCTGGTCCGGCTCGGCAGTGGTCTGTGTCGGTTCAGGGCTGGTCATGTCGGGAAACATCGCCTCGCGCTCGGTGAACGGCCGCACGGATGCTCTCTCATCCTGTCACCGCCTCGAGCCAGTACAGACGTCGCCTTCGGGTACAGCATCCAGCCACGTGCGTAACTGTGCCGTGCGTTCCCGTGTCAGGCGCTCCATTGCTGAGGCGTAGCAGGTCGGATACGTCGAGCCATAGCTGATGGAGGGGTCGCCATCTGCCGTAGGCGGATAGAGTGCCTGCAACTCCGCATCACGAAACCGGATCCAGGCAAGCTGGGCAGCCTTGAGCTTTTCCAGAAAGCGGGGTTGATCGCGATACTGGCGGCGAATCTGCTGATAGACGCGGTTCAGCGCTGCATCGGCCTGCTGGAAACTCGCATCGGCCTGTTGGTTGATGTCGAGCTGGGTAGGTGGTGGTGCGGCTTGCGCGGAGGATAGCAGCCCCGCGCCCTGCACCCCAGCGGGGATGGCGACGACCGCGATGGCGGCCAAGCCATTGCCAGTCTGATTCTTCAACTTGATGGTTTTCATGGGCGACATTCGTCTCTGACGGCAACAGACGTGTCTTCATTCAGCACTCGCTCGCGCACGTATGACAACGATTGAAGCAGCGACTGACTTTGATCTCTTGGCCGGTTCTCGGAATCATCTGCGCTGACCTTGCCAGGTCCGCCCATCCCTGTATCAGCGGCCGACAGACGAGATCGTGCTGCTCCGTGTCGGACTCGCCGAACGGCAGCAAACGGCGTCTTGGCGTCGGATCAGGGTCGGCAAGAGACAGCTATCGGCAGGGCGCCGTCGACATCTGCGACCCGCCTCGGGAATCGCAGTGTCCGGAAGCTGGCCGGCCACAGGCGGTCACGCCAGTGGCCCGGACATCAAACCCGGCCCCCTACTCGCTATCAAGCCAAGGGTCCGACAGGCTGATATGTTTTGACCTGTCAACTATTGGCACCGAATTCCCGTTACACACCTCTTCTTTCTTTTATTAAACAGTTTGTTGTAGGGCCTGTGGGGATGTGGGCGAGAGGCCCGAGAGTGCGGGCAACCTGTGGGCCGCGCCTGCGCGGTGCTGGCATCTTGCACCGAGGTGTCGGCGCGGTCCATCGGTTGTCCGCACGGCTTTAGCTCGGACCGGTCCGCAGGGATGCGGACTCATCCACATCTCCACAGGCCAACGGCGCTGTCGGTACAAACACATTGGCTCAGGACACCCAGCGGCAGACTGCGACGGTGGATCATGCTGATATACGTGGATTGGGTACCACCGGACTTCACTGCGTCGCGGAGCTGGCCTTTCTCTAAGAGCAGGGATCGGTGTGCGGGATACCCGATGAGGGATTCTCCCGTGCACCACCGGTATAGCCTGAACAAGGGTTCTCCACACCGGCCGCGGATGCCCTGAGTCAATGTGTCTGTTCGCTCGCGCATGCGCTGATCAGTGAGGGGTCATCACCGCCGCACGTCTGTGTGTACAGCCGACCATCAGGCGCCCGTTACAGGGGCTTGCGTTAGTGCCAGGCGCGGCCTCTCCTGGCGCACGATGTCCCAGAGGAATCCGGCCAGCTCGCGGGCGATGGCCACGCAGACCAGCTTGGTGTTCTTGCCGGCACGCGTCATGCTGCGATAGCGCCCGCACAAGCGCACCTGCGCCTTCCAGGCAATCTGTTTCGCCGCCGGCGAGGCGTTGGCGGCCTTGGCCTTCAGATGCTTGGTCTGGCGTGCCGGGAAACGATAGCTCCAGGCCGATTCGATGAGCATGCGCCGGGCATGGCTGTTGCCGGTGAGCGTGATCGCGCCTTGGCGTCGGCGCCCACCCGAGGAGTGCTCGCTCGGCACCAGCCCGAGGAAGGCCATCAGCTGCTTGGGTGAGTCGAAGCGAGTGATGTCGCCGAGCTCGGCCAGCAGCACGATGGCGGCGAGCTTGTCGAGGCCGCGCAGCGCCACCAGTGAGTCGACCACCGGCGCCAGCGACCACTCGGGCAGCGCGCGCATGAGCTGATCGTTGAGTTGGGCCACCCGCTCGCCGGCGGCGCGCTCGGCATCGATGTCGCTCTGCAGCACCACCTGCTGCCAGGGATCATCCAGCTTCAGCCCGGCCAGCCAGTTCTCATGTGCCGGCGTCCAGCGGCTCTTGCCTTTGGGCCAGTGTTGGCCGTGACGCAGCAGGAAGGCGTTGAGCTGCTGGCGCGCCTTGCGCTCCTGCTCCTGGTCGGGGACCCACACCGCCGTCAGATCCCCGCTGCGCAGCAGACGCGCGAGCTTGAGCGCATCGCGGCGATCGGTCTTGATGCGCTCGCCCGCCTTCTGCGGGATCAGCGACGGGGCGACGACCTCGCAGTCGTGGCCGCTGGCGATGAGCTGACGGTAGAGTCCGTAGCCGCAGGGGCCAGCCTCGTAGCAGAACAGCAGCAGGCCGCCGTCGTAGGCCTCGCTCAGCTGAGCGATCAAACGCTCGACCTTCTTCGGCGTGTTGGCGATTTCGCCACGATACAGCGGCTCATCGCGGCCCGGTTCCGCGACCGCCACCGCAATCGTCTCTTTGTGCACGTCCAGACCAATGTAGGCCGCGTACTGCTTCGCCGCCCCTTTCCCGCTCGCCGCCGACAACGCAATCGGCGATGACGCCGTCTCAATCTGCTGCACCGCTGCGTTACACTCTTGCATGACCTGCTCCCCTCAATGTGGCTCTGTGTTCATGGATTTGTCCATCCTCAACATAACCCACGTGCGTTGAGGACGGGCAGGTCAAAACATCATGTCTAAGAGTTGCCACAGAGATTGTCGAGTTCCGCGCGCTGCGCGGCATGCTTGGCGGCGTTCTCTTGCGCAAGCTTTTTCAGGTTGAAGCATTTCCAGCGGACGGCCGGAAGGGTTTGTGCCTGCGGCAGGCCGATCGTTTTGAAATCGGGTTCGCCGTCATGCACGCTGAGTAGGAATTGCGCTGTGTTGCCGCGCAGGCGGCCGCGGATATCGGCGATGAGCCGGACTCTGGTCGCTTCGAGCTCGTCTAGGGTGAGCGGGATGGTCGTCATGCCGACGAATTCCCTGGCATAGGGTTCGGTCAGATCGCTCAGTCCGGGCGCGAGCAGTTCATGCGTCGGGCGCGGGGAACTGGCGACATAAACCAGGAATGTACGGAACAGCGCGTCGGTCAGCCCTTCGTGTTCGTAGAGCAGCTTGATATCGAACAGGTCGCGCGGATGCTGGCGATCGACCGCCGCATGGAGTTTGCTACCAAACAAATCCTCAAATGACACGACCTGGACGGCGGCGTAGCCGAATTCATCCTCGACCGTTGGGGATACGGGGCGGCGTTCAGGATCGTGCACGACGCCGCGCGTGACGGGTGAGATTTCGATTTTGACTTCGGCGCCGTCGAGCCGGGCTCGGATACGGGTGGCGCCGCCACCGCCGCCTTCGATACGTTGCGCCCGGAGACGCGGAATGCCGGCGTTGGCCGCGTCACTGATTCTGTCGAGCGTTTCGTTGATCTCCCTCAGACTGTCCACTCGGTCTTTGACTGGCAGGTAGGTCAGGTCGATATCGACCGACAGGCGCGGCATGTCGCGGTAGAACAGGTTGATGGCAGTGCCGCCCTTGAGCGCGACCACGGGTTCCGCCGCGATGAAGGGCAGCAGGCGCACCAAAAGCGCGACCTGTGCACGATAGGCGTCACGGGCCATCGGCATCTGCCGTTGGGATATCGACGAATTCCGGCGGAACCACGATGCGGTAGCGCGGATGGATCTTGCCGCCCCTTATCAGGGCGCGGTCACCCGTACCGAGGTTGAAGTCGTCGGGGTCAAGGCGCTCGCGCCAGGCATGTTTGTGACGGTCGGCGAAGACGAAGAATAGACGTCTAAGCTTGATCTTGCGGCAGCTCTGCAGCAGCGCCGTCAGCTGGCGAGGCCGCATCGTCGCCAGCCCCTCGAAAACCATGTCGAGGTGATGGAAACTCTCATGTGCAGGCAGTTCGTCAAGTGCTTCGAGGATCGCGCGCTCCGGCGAGGAGAGTCGGAGCGTCCAGCCCCAGGGCAGCGTTGGGGCATTGACGTTGTTGTTTTCCGTCAGACCGAGCGACCTGTCATCGAACAGGGACAAGGGGCGGCTGATGAGCGGTGCGTCGAGGGTGAGGCGCGACAGCCAGGTTGGTGTGTCACTGCCGTAGAGCCACACAGGCGGATGTTCGCCCAGCGCCAGGTAGTGGCGGTAACCCTGGAGGTCAAGGGCGGACATGCCGCCGACATGGACGTGATAACCCATGATTTTTTGGAGAGATAGGACGCAACTCTTCCAGTCCAGAGGGACTGACTGCGGCGAGGGGCGACGGAAGACACCAGGCTCCAACCGCTCCAGCCAGCCGCTCTCTACATAGTTCCGGGTGAGGAACCGGCTGACGCCGTGGTTCTCCAGCCAGCGCGCATCCACCACAAAGCCGGCGGGAACAGCTTCCAAGACGCGCTTCAGCTTATCTGCTCGTTGTGCACTCATGATACACATTATAGTGAATCATCGAAGACTATGGCAAGTCTGCTTCGGCCTTTCGCGATGAGAGATGCTTTCGGCACACAAATTGCCCATTCCTGAAAGCGTGCTGTCGCGCGTTTTGTCTCTGCCAAGGCTTCGGTAGGTCGGGTACCAAGCTTTGCACAAGCCCCGCGCAGCATTCGGCGAAATCGGGTCCTGCCCGCGATTCAACAGCGAGACAATTGCGCAGTCTCTAACCCACTGAATTGAATGAGCCTACAAGTCGGGTCAGATTTCATTTACCCCAGCGGCGAACGAACAATCAATGACTTGCGCGTAATGCTCGGCCGAGAAGCGTAAAAATCACCCCAGCCGCCCCGCAGGGGGGTGAAAAAGGGCGGCCACCAAGGGATCATTGTCGTTGTCGAGACGACACCCCTGAAGAGGACAGACCCCTTGGTGACCATGACACAAACGAACCTGTTTTCCTGGGACGCGATCGAGGCGCGCAGCGATCTCGATCGCCTGCAGTTAGTCATCGATCATCTCCCCGATGAGCGTCTGGTGCAATACCTCGAGGTGATGCGCCAACACGGGCGCAACGACTACCCGGTACGCCCGATGTGGCACCTGCTGCTGGCCGGCATCGTCTTCCAGCACGCGAGCATCGAATCCCTGCTGCGCGAGCTCGCGCGCAATCCCAGTCTCATGGAGGCCTGCGGCTTCGACCCGCTGCCGATTCAGCGCAAGCCCAACGCCCGGATCATCGCTGATCCCGACACAGGCGTCTCGCGCATTGAGGTGCCCGCCCCCTCGGAGCCGGTCCACGCGGTGCCCTCGAACTGGAACGTCTCGCGCTTTCTGGCCAAGGTCATCGAGCTCGAAGCGTCGCTTGGCATGATCAGTGAGATGGCGGTGATCCTGCGCGAGCAGCTCATGGCGGTGCTGCCCGACTTCGGCCAGCATCTCGGCTTCGATGGCACCGACATCGCCAGTCACAGCACCGGGCGCATGGGTCGCACCACGGGCCAGACCTCCGACCCTGAGGCCGATTGGGGCCATCACGAAACCCAAGGCGTTGATGCCGCCACCGGCAAGGCCTGGAAGAGGATCAAGCGCTGGTTCGGCGATGGGCTGCACCTGATCGCTGATACCCAGTATGAGATCCCGGTGGCGTTTGAGCTCACGCCCGCCTCGGTGTCGGAACAGCCGACCTTGCGGGCGATGATCCGCGACCTGTTCAGCGAGACCCCAGCATTGGCTGAACGCTGCCGGGATTTCAGCGCCGATCGCGGACTCGATAGCGCCGAGACCAAGGCGCTGCTGTGGGATGACTACGCCATCCGCCCGCTGATCGACACCCGTGAGCTGTGGCGCGAGGAGAAGAACCTCCCGGACGATGACCCCTCCAAGCCCATCACCCGCCCCCTCAATCCCGATCGGACCGACACGATCGTCCACACCGAAAAGGGCTCGGTTCAGTGCGTCTGTCCCGCCACGGGTGAGCACCGCGAGCTGGCCTTTCAGGGCTTTGAGGACGCTCGCAACGCCCTCAAGTACCGCTGTCCGGCCGCGGCCTATGGCCTGGAGTGCCAAGGTCAGGCCCAGTGCCATCAGGCCGGTGGGGTGAAGCCCGGGGAGTTTGGGCGTGTCGTGCGCATCAAGCTTGATCAACAGGATCGGCGCATCTTCGTCCCCACGCCGCATGGCAGCCCCAGTTGGCAGCGCGGCTACAACAGCCGCAGTGCCTTAGAGCGCATCAACAACCGCATCGATCGCCACTTCGGCTTTGAGCTGCACTTCATCCGCGGGATCGCCAAGATGACCACCCGCGTCGGCTTGGCCATCGCGGTGATGATGGCCATGGCGCTGGGCCATGTCCGACAAGGCCGTCCCGAGCAGATGCGCTCGCTGGTGCAGCCGATCCCCACGACGGGCTAGCCCGACCTCCGATCAAGCCGTCGGTTTTGGATCGGGGCAAGGCTCCCGAGGGTGGCGTTTGCCTATGATTCGCGAGCGATGAGAATGGCTCTCATCTGAAGTGCTTCTTGGTGCTCCCGCGCGCTTTGGAAGCCTAGTTCGCGCTGCTCCGCCAGCGGAATCGCTCTGGCGCTGCAGGGGCTGGGCGGCCAAAATCTCTACAGCGCAAATGTCTCGACGATATTCCCTGCTTGGCAGGGGCCTGTCCAGCATGTGACTATATGCGCCTCGAGCCTCCTTTCCAAAACCGACACAACCTGACCCGTAAGCACCGATGGACGATACGCTGAAACGCCTCCTCGATGCCGAGATGAAGGCCGAAACGATCGCGCAGGAGGCCGAGCAGGCCCAAGAGCGCATCATCCAATCCGCGATGCGCGATGCGCGCACCGACGATGAGCGTTTCACGGCACGCATCCCCGACCTGCACCGCAGCTTCATCAGCAAGGCCGAGGAGCGCGCCGAGCAAACCGTGGCCGAGCTGAAGCGACGCTATGACGAGCGCCACGTGCAGTTGCGCGAGAGCGCCGAGGCGCGCGAGCAAGAGGCGCTCGAGGCCGCCTTTGCGCTGTTCCTGGACGCGCGGCGCTAGCGTTGCCGATCGCGATGAGCCGCCTGCGCGAGCCCTATCTCAATACCCGCGTCTCGGCGATGAGCGAGCGCCTGATCGCGCCCGATGAAGTCTCGGCGCTGTGCGGCCTCTCACTCCCGGAACTCGCCCAGCGCTTCGGGCTCGAACGCTTGCTGGAGGAGCCGCATGACCGTCGTGCCAAGAGCCGCGGCGTCAAGCAGGCGCTGATCAACACCCTGCTCGATGAGCTGCGCGTCCTGATCCGCCCGATGAATGCCGTCGAGGCCGGATTGGTCTTGGCCTGGGGGCGCAAGTACGCCCTGTTCAACCTCAAGACCCTGCTGCGTGGCAAGCTCTACGAATTGGATCAGGCCGAGATCCGTGCCAACCTCTACGAGTTGCCGGAACATGTGCGCCTGCCCCAACAGGATCTGTTCCAGGCCGAGGGTGTGCTCGAACTGCTGCGCAAGCTGGAGCAGGGCCCCTATAGCCTGATTGCCAAACAGGGGCGCGAGGTGTTCGAGCAGAAACGCGACCCCTTTGCCCTCGAAGCAGCACTCGACCAACGCTACTACACCGAGATGGCGCGTCGGCTCCAGCAGGTGCCCGAGAGCGGCCAGGCCGAACTCAAGCAACTGCTCGGCGCGGTCCTCGATCGCGTTGGCCTGCTGTGGCTGTTGCGTTTCCGCTTCTCCTATGGACTCTCGCCGAGTGAGACCTTCTATCAGCTGGTCCCCTCCGTCGGGCTGTTGCATCGCGAGCGGCTGCTCAGCCTGGTCAACCTCGAGAGCCTCGAGGCAATCCTCGCCGCGCTGCCGGAGCCATTGAAGACCGCACTCGCCGGTAGCCAGAGCTTGATCGAAGTGCAGCAGCGCCTCGGCGGCCAGGTCACCCAAGAATCGCGTCGTCTCCTGACCAAGGGACACTCCGGCGTCGCTCGCGCCCTCGCCTATCTGATCCTGCGCGAGCACGGCGTGCTCATCCTCTTCTCCTTGGTCCAAGGACAGCTGCTCGGACTGCCGCGCGAACTCGTGGAGATCGCCGTTGAAGCGCATCCACCCGATTGCCCGCTGCCATTCCAGTCCGCCGCATGATGGCCGATCATGCCGAGCACACTGATCCCAACCGAGCGCCACCGATCTTGATGTCACGCACCCGACCACAGCTCACAGCGGCTTTGAAGCAGCAACTGTTGGCGGCCTGGGCCCTGGCACATGTGTTGTGGGCCAAGGCGCAGCCCCAACTCAAGGCCGTGGCTGCCCAGATCGGCCCGCTCTTGAGGCGCGCATCGATCGCGCTCGGTGGCGCTTGGCAGCAACTGCGATCGGCCGAGGCCTGGCGTGAGATCAGGCTGCGCTCGCTGCCGATGAAGCATGTCAGAGTATTGGTCATCACCGACGATCTGCCCCAGGCATCGCTGACCCTGGCCGAGACCGAAAGCTTTCATCCAGACACCCGGCCGCCAGAGGAGCAGCTGTTGAGCGGCCTCCCGGGCCGCGACTATCGCGAGATCTATCAGCAGGCACATGCCCGGCTCGAGAAGATCGCCAAGGTGGTGCCAGTCGACGAGGAGCCGGATCTCGGCGAGGTGCGGGTGATCGAGCACGACGAGCTGCGTCGCATCAATGAAGAGTTGACCGAGCGCTGGGCCGAGGCCTCCCGCTTCGAGGAGGGCTTGCGGCGTATCGACGAGCAGGATCGCTTCGTGCGCGAGCAGCAGGCTTCACTGGAGAACTTCAGTAATCTCAAGATCGATCTCGGCGCGCTGCGCAACAAGACCCGCTTCCTCGACTTCTATGTCGGCGTGGTGCCGCGCGAGAACGTCAGTCGGCTGCAGGGCGCGGTCACCCTCGCCGATCACCTGCTGTTTACCTACCTTGAGCGCGACCAGAGCACCCATGTGGTCATCGTCGGGCCGCGCGGTGAGAAAGAAAGCCAGCTAGCCTCGGTGCTCAGCTCGGCGAGCTTCCAACCCTTGCCGATCCCCGCCGGCCTCGCGGACACGAGCCCTGAGCACAAATACGATGAGCTGACCGCCGAGCGCAACCGCCTGCAAGCCGAGCGCGAGGCCTTGAACGCCGAGGTCGAGGCCTGGGGGCAAGCGCACCGCGACCTCCTGCGCTCGACGCGGCGATCCCTCATGCTGGCCGCCCCCTTCGTGACCCTTGATCCATCGATCCGCAGTGCCGGCCATCTGGCCGTGGTCTGCGGTTGGGTCCCGGCGCGCGCGGTCGAGGATCTCGAGGCACGCTTGGGTGTCAGTCTCGCCCTACCATTCGAACTCGAAAGCCGCGATCCGCGGCCCGCCGAGCGCCCGCTGGTGCCAACGGTCCCGTCCGCCAACCGCTTGCTCGCGCCGTTTGCGATGCTGGTCAAGCAATATGGCATCCCGCAATACGGCGAGGTCGACCCCACGCCGCTATTCGCGGTGACCTTCTTGTTGATGTTCGGCTCAATGTTCGGCGACATCGGCCAGGGTGCGGTGATCGCTGGCGTGGCCTGGGCGTTGCGCGCCAAGCTCGGTCGCTTCTATCGGTTCGGCGTCATGGCTGGCCTCTCATCGATGGTCTTTGGCGTCCTCTACGGCAGCATTTTTGGCTACGAGGAGATCCTGCCCGCGCTCTGGATGAGCCCGATCCACCACCCGATCCTGATGCTCAAGATCGCGCTCGGCTACGGTGTCCTGTTCATCGCCATCGCCTGCGGACTGGCCATCTACAACCGGATCGCGGTCAAGGATCTCAAGGCCGCGGTGTTCGGTCATCATGGCCTCATCAATCTCGTGTTCTATCTGGCGCTGATTTGGGGCGCCGTCGGCATCGCCACCCGCAGCAGCTTTGGCACCGCCCCGCTGCTCTTGGTCATCGGGGCGCTGATGGCGCTCGCCGGCTATGCCTGGTCCCATCTGCAGGCGCCGACTGGCGAGAAGATCCTGGTGGTGTTTATCGAAACGCTGGAGACCGTGATCGGCTACATCTCCAACACCCTGTCCTTTCTCCGCGTCGCTGCCTTCAGCCTCAATCATGCCGCTCTCTCACTGGCCGTGCTCACACTCGCCGCCATGATGGGGCCCGCCGGCCACGTCATCACCGTGATCCTTGGCAATGTGTTCGTGCTGGTGCTCGAAGGCGGCATCGTCATGATCCAGGTGATGCGCCTCCAATACTATGAGGGCTTCTCGCGCTACTTCTCCGGTGATGGACATGAATTCTCGCCACTCAAGCTGCGTCGCGGCCCGGTCTGACCCTGCTTGATTTCGCAACCGACCCCTTTATTCCGACTCTCGACCCCTGAGGAATGCATCGATGTACTGGCTCGTAGCACTGATCTCCTTCGCCATCGTCGGTCTGATCCTGACCGGCATCGCGCTCGAACTGCGACCGGCCAACAGGCCGCTGCAACTGCCGCGCTGGACAGCACCCGCGATGGGTACTCAGCTCGTGGTCTTCGTCGGCGCGCAGCTCGGGCTGCTGGTGCTCGGTATCAATGAGGCCTTCGCACAGGAGGTGGTCAACGGCGCCGAGGTCGACGTGGTCGAGATCAGCACCGGCATGGGGCTCGCCATCATTGGCGCCGGCATCCCCACCGCCCTCTCGACGATCGGCGCCGGCATCGCCGTCGGCCCGATCGGCGCCGCCTCGCTGGCCGCGATCACCGAAAAACCCGAGAACCTTGGCCGCACGCTCATCTATCTGGGGCTTGCCGAGGGCATCGCGATCTATGGCTTGGTCGTCTCGATCCTGCTCCTGAACCGCATTTGAACGGCCACTTGGATCCCCTGCGAAACGCTGCCAGCCCCGCATGAGCCCCGCATGAGCGAGACCGACTCCAACCTCAGCCCGTCCGACGCCCCGGCGGCCTCGGGCACGCACACCCCGCCGACGCGGATGCTCTTTCTCGGCGACGACAGCCTCGCCGAGGGCTTCAGCGTGATCGGCTTCGAGACCTATCCGAACCCGGAGCCGAGCGCCGTCGATCGGGTGTTCCGCGACCTGCTCTCCGCCCGCGATCAGGCCTTCGTGATCGTCGATGACGCGGTGATGCAGATGGAGGTCGAGCACCTGAAACGGGTCCGCCGCGAGGGCGGGCGCATCGTCGTCGTCGCCGTGCCCCCTTTGTCGGCGCCGCCCCGGCTCGGCAGTGAGGTGGCGGAGCGGCTCGCGAGCATGTTCGGCGGCGCCAATCTTCTGCAACCGACCGCGACCAAGGACTCGACGTGACCCAAGCAGACCAGCTCGAGAACGCCATCCTGGCCCGCGCCGAGCGCCTGGCCACGGAATATCGCGAGCGCGCCCAACGTGCACGCGACACCATCCTGCGCGAGGCGGCGGAGAAGCTACGCCTGCGCGAGCAACGCGAGGAGGCGATCGCCAAGAGCCTGGGCGAGCGTGCCTACCGCCAGCAGGTCCAGGCCGAGGAGCTCAAGCTCCAGAGCCAGCTCGACCTGGTGCGCTGGAATCTGGTGCGCGATGTCGAGGCCCGGCTCGCCGATCAGATGCGCGCGCATCGTGAGCAGAGCGAGGCCTATGTGCAGACCTTGACGGCCTTTATCGCCACCGCCCTCGCCGAGATCGAGCGCGCGGAGGTCGAGGTGCGCGCCAACGGTGCCGATCTGAAACTACTCAAGGCGCACTGGGCCGATATCCTGGCCGCGCTGCCCGACAGCACCCAAGCCAGGCTGGGCGAGGAACCGATCGAGACCCTCGGCGGCGTGTTGGTCGCGAGCAACGACGGGCGTATCCGGGTCGACAATACCTTCGAGGGGCGCCTGGCACGCTTGCGATCGCGCCTGCAGCAAGTCATCCTGGAGCGGCTGGTCCCGAGCGGCTTCGAAACCGGCAGTATCTTCGGGGGCTGATGCCGATGAGCGAGCGCAACAACCAAGGCTTTGTCCGGATCATCAACGGGCCCATCGTCACCATCGACCTGCCGGGTATCCGCAGTGGCGAGCAGGTCAAGATCGGTGAGCTGGGACTGGTCGGCGAGGTCATCTCGCTGAATGGCCGTGAGGCGACGGTGCAGACCTATGAGAGCACCGACGGCGTGCGCCCCGGCGAGCCGGCCGAGGGCCTCGGCTGGCCACTGTCGGTCGAACTCGGCCCCGGTTTGCTCGGCGGCATCTTCGATGGCATCCAGCGCCCGCTGGAGAAGATCGCGCTGCAGTCCGGCGACTACATCCGCCGCGGACTGGCCTTGCCAGGACTGGACCGCGAGCGCCAATGGGCGTTCGAGCCGAACCCGGAACTCGAGCCCGGCAAGCCGATCGGCCCCGGCAGCGTGCTCGGGAGCGTGCAAGAGACCGAGACCATCCTGCACAAGATCCTGGTGCCACCTGGGCTCGAGGGCGAGCTGACCGAGCTTGCGCCCGCCGGCGACTACGAGATCGAAGCGACCATCGGCCATCTGCGCGACCGCCAGGGGCACAGCCATCGCTTGAAGCTGTTCCACCGCTGGCCGGTGCGCAAGCCGCGCCCCTATCGACGTCGCGATGACGGCATCTCGCCGCTGATCACCGGCCAGCGCGTGATCGACAGCTTCTTTCCGCAGCTCAAGGGCGGCAAGGGCGCGGTGCCTGGCCCCTTCGGGGCTGGCAAGACCGTGGTGCAGCAGCAGATCGCGCGCTGGTCGAACGCAGACATCGTTATCTACGTCGGCTGCGGCGAGCGCGGCAACGAGCTGGTCGATGTGCTCGAGAGCTTCCCGCAGCTCGAAGACCCCTACACCGGCCGCAAGCTGATGGAGAAGACGCTGCTGGTGGCCAACACCTCGAACATGCCGGTGGTGGCGCGCGAGGCCTCGATCTATGTCGGCCTGACCATGGCCGAGTACTACCGCGACATGGGCTACGACGTGGTCATGCTCGCCGACTCCACCAGCCGCTGGGCCGAGGCCCTGCGCGAGGTCTCCGGGCGGCTCGGGCAGATGCCGGTCGAGGAAGGTTATCCGGCCTATCTGTCCTCGCGTCTGGCCGCAGTCTACGAGCGCGCGGGTCGTGTCGAGACCTATGATGCCGGTCCCGGCTCGGTGACCCTGATCGGTGCCGTCTCCCCGCCCGGTGGTGACTTCTCGGAGCCGGTGACCAGCCATACCAAGGACATCATCGAGACCTTCTGGGCGCTGTCCAAGGAGCTGGCCGATGCGCGCCATTACCCGAGCATCGACTGGGTCACCAGCTTCTCGGCCCATGTCCACGCCGCCGCCGAGTGGTGGCACAAGGAGGTCGATCGGCGCTGGGAGGCCCGCCGCACCCAGTCGCTGGCACTGCTCGCGCGCGATGCCGAGCTCTCACGCATCGTCAACCTGGTCGGCCCCGAGGCGCTCTCGGACGCCCAGCGCTGGCAGCTCGAGGGCGCGGCGCTGATCAAGGAGGGAGTGCTGCAGCAAAGCGCGCTCGACGAGGTCGACACCTTCTGTTCGCCGCAGAAGCAATTCGCGCTGCTCGATCTGGCCCTGTCGATCTACGACAAGGGCATGACCCTGATCGAGCTGGGCGTGCCGGTGAGCCACCTGCAAGACCTGCCGCAGTTGGCCAAGGCACGGCGCTGCAAGTCGATGTACAACAGCGATCAGGTCGCGAGCATCACCGCTCTCACGCGCGAGACCGAGGATGCCTTCGAGGCGATCCGACTCGAATATGCGAAGCAGCACAGCGATGATTGAGCGCGCCCTCTTCGTTTGGAATCCCGTCCCCAGCAGCATGCACCGCCTGTCATGAGCATCAAAGAATACCGCACCGCCAGCGAGGTCCGTGGCGGCCTGATCCTGGTCCGCGACACCCCTGGCGTCGCCTTCGGCGACCGTGTGCGCATCAGTGATGGGCGCGGCGGAACCCGCGATGGCCAGGTGATTCGCGCCTCCAACGAGGAGGTGATGATCCTGGTCTTCGAGGGCACCGATGATCTGGACCTGGAGGCGGTCTGGGTGCGCTTCCTCGATGAGCCAGTCGAGATCGCGCTCTCCCCCGAGATCCTCGGGCGCGAGCTAAATGGTCTCGGTGAGCCGCGCGATGGCCGCCCGCCGATCCTCTCCCACATCCGCCGCGCGGTCGGTGGCGCGGCCATCAATCCGGCCGCGCGCAGCTATCCGCGCGAGTTCATCCAGACCGGGATCTCGACCATCGACGGGCTGAATTCGCTCGTGCGCGGGCAAAAACTGCCGATCTTCTCGGGCTCGGGCCTGCCGCACAACCGGCTCGCGGCGCAGATCGTGCGCCAGGCCAAGCTCAAGGATGAGGACTCGAGTTTCTCGATCGTGTTCGCAGCCATGGGCGTGAGCTATGCCGACGCCAAGTTCTTCCGCGATGAGTTCGCGAGTTCAGGCGTGCTGCGCAACGTGGTCATGTTTGTCAATCTGGCCGATGACCCGCCGGTCGAGCGTCTGACCTTGCCGCGCACCGCGCTCACCGTGGCCGAGTATCTCGCCTATGACCTCGATCGCCATGTGCTCGTCGTCATGACCGACATGACCTACTACGCCGAGGCGCTGCGCGAGGTCGCCACCGCCAAGGGCGATGTGCCGGCGCGCAAGGGCTATCCTGGCTATTTGTACTCGGATCTCGCCGAGATCTACGAGCGCTGCGGGCGTATCCATGAGCGCCATGGCTCGATCACCATGATGCCGGTCGTCTCCATGCCCTCCGACGACATCACCCATCCGATCCCGGACCTGACCGGTTACATCACCGAGGGTCAGATCGTGCTCTCGCGCGAATTGCACAATCAGGGCATCTATCCGCCGGTGCACATCTCGCCGAGTCTCTCGAGGCTGATGAAGGACGGCATCGGCAAGGATGATACGCGCGAGGATCACCCCAAGGTTGCGGCCCAGCTCTATGCGCTCTACGCGCGCGCACTCGAGACGCGCAACCTGGCCAGTATCATTGGCGCCGATGAACTCTCCGAGCGTGACCGGCGTTACCTAAAATTCGCCGATGACTTCGATCAGCGCTTCGTCGGCCAAGGCGAGGCCGAGGATCGCAGTATCGAGGCCACGCTCAACCTCGCCTGGGAGTTGATCAGCGCCTTCCCACGCGACAGCCTAACCCGCCTCTCGGAGACTGAGCTGGCGAAATACTATCAGGGTAACGACTGACGCGACTCAGCCGTCAAGGAGTCTCCTCCATGCACCATCCCGCACTCAAGGTCGCGCTCGGCCTACTACTGCTTTCGCTGTCGCCGCTGGTACTGGCGTCCGACGTGCCCAACCATATCGATCTGACCGGCAACTGGGTCGGCTACACCGCGATCCTGATCTTCGTCATCGCCTATGCGCTGGTGATGGCCGAGGAATTCACGCATCTGCGCAAGTCCAAACCGGTGGTGTTGGCGGCCGGCTTGATCTGGGTGTTCATCGCGTATTTCTACACCGGTCATGGCGGCGATCCACATGCCGTGGCCGATGCGGTGCATCACAACATCATGGAGTTTGCCGAGCTGTTTTTGTTCCTGCTCGCGGCCATGACGTACATCAACGCCATGGAGGAGCGGCTGGTCTTCGAGTCGCTGCGCGCCTGGCTGATCCGCAGCGGCTTCAGCTACCGCAAGCTGTTCTGGATGACCGGTTTTCTGGCCTTCTTCATCTCGCCGGTTGCCGATAACCTGACCACCGCGCTGTTGATGTGCGCGGTGGTCATGGCGGTGGGGGCCGACAAGCCCCGGTTCGTCGCCCTGGGCTGCATCAACATCGTCGTCGCCGCCAATGCCGGTGGTGCGTTCAGCCCGTTCGGGGATATCACCACGCTGATGGTCTGGCAGAAGGGCATCCTGCCGTTCGAGACCTTCTTCCTGCTCTTCATCCCGGCGCTGGTCAACTATCTGGTGCCAGCGTACTTCATGCACAAAGCCATTCCGGACGAGACGCCGCCGGCGAGTAACGAGGTCGTCAAGACCAAGCGCGGTGCCAAACGCATCGTGTTTCTCTTCCTGCTCACCATCGCCACCGCCGTGAGCGTGCACAATTTCTTCCATCTGCCACCGGTGCTGGGCATGATGACCGGTCTGGGCTATCTGAAGTTCTTCAGCTACTACCTCTACATGAGCGGTGAACTATCGACGGTCAAGGCGGGCTCGCTGCAAGACACCATGCCGTTCGATATCTTCAACAAGATTGCGCGAGCGGAATGGGATACGCTGCTGTTCTTCTATGGGGTGATCCTCTGCGTCGGCGGTCTCGGCTTCATCGGCTACTTGGAGCTGGTCTCAGCATTCGCCTACATCGACGTCGGCCCCACCTTTGCCAACAGCATGGTCGGCCTCCTCTCGGCGCTGGTCGATAACATCCCGGTGATGTTCGCGGTGCTGACGATGAATCCAGACATGTCGCAGGGACACTGGTTGCTGGTGACCTTGACGGCCGGAGTTGGCGGTAGCCTGCTCTCCATCGGCTCGGCTGCCGGTGTGGCGCTGATGGGCCAGGCGAAGGGCGTCTACACCTTCTTCGAACACCTGCGCTGGACCAAATACATTGCCCTTGGCTATGTGGCGAGCATCATCGTCCACTTCATCGTCAACTTTTGGACCTTCTCGATCCCCATCGAGGGTTGACGGAGCAGCAGACCAATGGCGGCGCGCGGCCTCCTATCAGTGCGCCATTGGCTCTGTCCAGGTGGTGAGTTCGCGCAAGACGCTGGTGGCATAGCTGCCGGCCGGCAGCGTGAAGACCAGACTGGCCTCGGTGGGCGAGGCGCACTCGAACTCAAGGTGTTCGATGTCGAGCCGCAGGGCGCGGCGCTCTTGCTTCAGGCCCGCCGCCGTCAATCCCGCGATCCAATCGGGATAATCGGCGCCAACCGCCGCCTCCAGCGCGCGAACGGCCCCCTCGGTCAGCGGCTCGCCGGCGCCGAACAAGGGCCCGGTCGGGATCACATCGCCCAGGTGCAAGCGCTCGAGAATCCGCTCATCGATGTCTTGCACCAAGAAATGCGAGTGACTGCCGCGCAGCTGCAAGCGGTCGCCCACGCGCGCCATGGCCCAGTCAGCGCGCTCCACCCGTTGCGCCAGCACCTCATTGAAGAGCTGTGAGCGCGCCGCCGAGAGCCAAAGTCCCTGCTGATGGCGGCTCGCTCGGGGCGCGGTTCCGGCAAACAGGGCTTGGGCTCGGAATAAATTGCCCTCGCCGCGCCCGAAGCGTTGTGGACCAAAATAATTCGGCACCCCGCGGGCGGCCAGGAGCGCGATCCGAGCCGCGACGGCGTCGAGATCGCCCGCCACCTCGCGCAGCCGGATCTGGAACTGATTCCCGGCCAGCGAGCCGCGCTTGAGCTTGCGCCGATGGCGATGCTGCTCGAGCACCTCGATGCCCTCCTCGGCAAGCAGCCGCCAGCGCGGCTCCGGCAGCTGTCCGAGATGCACCGAGAACCACTGCGTGGTGACCGCGTGGCGATCCTTGAGCCCGGCGTAGCCGACCGCCTTGACCGAGACGCCAGCGAGCGAGGCCAGCCGCCGTGCCACCCAATCGGTATTGGCCGAGGTCTTGCGGATGCGCAGCAGCGCATGCTCTCCGTCGCCGTCGGGCCCGAACGCCAGGATCTCGTCGACGATGAAATCCTCCGGGCACTCACGCAGCCGAGCACCGAGCAACGGCCCGCCAAAGGCGTAGGGAAGCTGATCGAAGGAACGCCAATGCTGCGTTGCATGGTCGCTCGGCTCTTGCGTCGCATCACCGCTCGGCGTTGCCGACGTGCTCACGGTGAGGTCGAGCCTCCGGACTCGTCGAGCAGCACGACGGCAAAGGCGGCAATCCCCTCGCCACGTCCGGTGAAGCCCATGCGCTCGCTGGTGGTGGCCTTGATGTTGACGCGCGCCAAAGGACAGCCGAGATCGGCGGCGACGCACGCGCGCATCGCCGCCACATGGGGCGCTAGCTTCGGCGCCTGGGCAACGATGGTGAGATCGCTGTTGTGCACCCGCAGACCGCGCTCGGCGAGCGCGTCCATCACGCGGTGCAGCAGCACGCGGCTGTCGATGTCCTTGAAAGCGGCATCGGAGTCCGGGAAATGATGGCCGATATCACCGAGCCCGGCGGCGCCCAGGAGCGCATCGCAGAGGGCGTGCAGCACCACGTCGCCATCGGAATGGGCCGCAAGCCCCTGGTCGTGCGGGATCGCGACGCCCGCCAGCACCAGCCGGCGATCGGGCGCGAAACGATGGGCATCGATACCTTGGCCGATCAGCATCGCGCGACCTCCAGTGACAGGAGGCCGGCACTGATCGCCTGTTCCTGATGCGCATGGGCGTGCCTCATCGCAGCTGTTGCTCCTGTTGTTGCTCCAAAAAGAAGCGGGCCAAAGGCAGGTCCTCGGGGCGGGTGATCTTGATGTTGTCGGCGCGGCCTTCGAGCAGCAGCGGCCGCAGCCCCAGCTGCTCGATGGCGCTGGCATCATCGGTGATCGCAAGGCCTTCCGTCCGACATTGCAACAGCGCCTGGCGCAGCTGCCCCAGACGAAAGGCCTGCGGAGTATAGGCGCGCCAGAGTTGTTGGCGCGGCAGCGTGTGCTCGACACGTGGGCCGAGTGCATCCTCGGCCGTCTTCACCGTGTCATGCAGCGGCACCGCGAGCAGGGCTCCGACCGGCTCATCGCGCAAGGCCTCGAGCAGCCGATCCAGGTCCAGGCGCGTCAAACAGGGCCTGGCGGCATCATGCACCAACACCCAGTCATCCTCGGCCGCGCGCTCGGCCAGGGCCTCGAGCGCATGGGCGACCGAGTCGGAGCGCTCGGCGCCACCGGCAACGCGCTGCACCGCCGGATGCGCGGCGTAAGCGGTCTCGCGCCACCACTCATCCTCGGGACTCAGCGCCAGCACGCAGCCGGCTATGCGCGGATGATCGATGAACACGGCCAGGCTGTAATCGATGACCTGGCGCCCCGCGAACGCCAGATACTGTTTGGGCACCGGGCCGCCGAACCGCCGGCCCGCGCCCGCCGCTGGAATCACCGCCCAATAACGGGGTTGCTGACTCATCGTGCCTCCTGGGGCAGCGGTTCTTCGACCACCTGCAAGAAGACCTCGCCGGATTGGATCATGCCCAGCTCGCTGCGCGCGCGTTCCTCGATCGCATCCAGGCCGGTCTTCAGATCCACGACCTCGGCGGCGAGCGCATTATTGCGAATCTGCAACCGCGCCAGCTCCGTTTCGGTCTCGGCGATCCGCGCGCGCAGCGCATGCAGCTCGGCCAGGCTGCCATCGCCGACCCACAGGCGAACCTGTAGGAAGGCGAGCAGCACGACGAGGGTCAGAACGAGCCAACGCATGGGGTCAAAGCCTCGCGGATGGAAACGGCAGCGATCCGGTCGATCCGCTCAGAGCGCCTGCTTGAAGGCGTCGCGACCGGCATAGATGGCCGCACCGCCGAGTTGATCCTCGATGCGCATCAACTGGTTGTACTTGGCCACGCGGTCGGTGCGCGAGAGCGAGCCGGTCTTGATCTGACCGGTGGCCGCGGCGACGACCAGATCGGCGATGGTGGTATCCTCGGTCTCGCCGGAGCGATGCGAGACCACCGCCGTATAGCCGGCCTGCTGCGCCATCGCGATCGCCTCCAGAGTCTCGGTCAGCGAACCGATCTGGTTGACCTTGATCAGGATCGAGTTGGCGATGCCCTTGTCGATGCCCTCCTGCAGGATCTTGGTGTTGGTGACGAAGAGATCATCACCGACCAGTTGCACCTTGCCGCCGAGGCGCTCGGTGTGGTCCTTCCAACCGTCCCAATCGCCCTCGGCCAGGCCATCCTCGATGCTGAGGATCGGATACTGGCCGACCCACTCGAGCAGCAGATCGGTCATACCGGCGGCGTCGAGCGTGCGGCCCTCGCCCTTCAGCTCGTACTGCCCACCTTGGTAGAACTCGGAGGCGGCCACATCCATGCCGAGATAGATGTCCTGGCCGGCCTTGTAACCGGCCTTCTCGATCGCCTCGAGGATCACCTCGATTGCCGCCTCGTTCGAGGGCAGATCCGGTGCGAAGCCACCCTCGTCACCTACGGCGGTTCCCAGCCCGCGCCCGTTGAGCACGGCCTTGAGCGCATGGAACACCTCGGCGCCCCAGCGCACCGCCTCGCGCAGGCTCGGCGCGCCGACCGGCAGGATCATGAACTCCTGGAAATCGACGCTGTTATCGGCATGCTCGCCGCCGTTGATGATGTTCATCATCGGCACTGGCAGGCGATAGTCGCCCGTGCCCAGCGATTGATAGAGCGGAACCGCCTTTTCCTGCGCGGCGGCATGGGCGGCGGCCATGGACACGCCGAGGATGGCATTGGCGCCCAGGCGGGCCTTGTTATCGGTACCGTCGAGTTCGATCATGTGGCGATCGAGCGTCTCCTGCTCGGTCACTTCCAGGCCCGCGACTGCGTCACGCAGCTCACCGTTGACATGGGCGCAGGCGTTCAGCACGCCTTTGCCGCCATAGCGGGATTGATCGCCATCGCGCAACTCCAGCGCCTCGCGCGAGCCGGTCGAGGCCCCGGAGGGCACCGCCGCGCGCCCGAGCGCACCCTCGGCGGTGATGACATCGACTTCGACGGTGGGATTGCCGCGCGAGTCCAGGATCTCGCGGGCACGGACATCAACGATCTCGGACATGATTCAACCCTCTTTCCAAGTACAACATGGTCGGTCTTTCGGTAATCTTTGCCAATGGTGAGGTCAGCGGTGACGCGAGAGCCGCTGCTCCACCAACCCTTGGGCCTTGACCAAGCGGTCCAGCCCGATCAGGGTCTCGAGCAGCTCGGCCATCAGCGGCAAGGGCCAAGCATTGGGTCCGTCGCTCTTCGCCTGGGCCGGATCGGGATGCGTCTCCATGAAGACGCCGGCCACACCAGCGGCGACCGCCGCGCGGGCGAGCACCGGCACGAACTCGCGCTGGCCACCGGAACTGTGGCCCTGGCCGCCTGGTAGTTGCACCGAGTGGGTCGCATCGAAGACCACCGGGCAGCCGGTCTCGCGCAGCACGGCGAGGGCGCGCATGTCCGAGATCAGGTTGTTATACCCGAAGCTGGCTCCGCGCTCACACACCATCAACTGCGGATTGCCACTCGAGCGCGCCTTCTCGACCACTCGCAGCATGTCCCAAGGTGCCAGGAACTGGCCCTTCTTGAGGTTGACCGGCCGCCCTTGCGCGGCCACCGCAAGGATGAAGTTGGTCTGCCGACAGAGGAACGCGGGCGTTTGCAGCACATCGACCACCGCCGCGACCTCGTCCAGCGGCGTGTCTTCGTGCACATCGGTCAGCACCGGGACGCCGATGCGCTCGCGCACCCCCTCCAATATCTTCAGGCCAGCCTCGATGCCGAGGCCGCGGAAGCCATCGATCGAGGAGCGATTGGCTTTATCGAAAGACGATTTATAGATGAACGGGATGCCCAGCCGATCGGTCAGCTCCTTGAGCTGACCGGCGGTCTCTTGCGCCAGCGTCTCGCTCTCGATCACGCACGGCCCGGCGATCAAGAACAGCGGATGCTCGAGGCCGACTTCGGTGCCACAGAGCTGCATCAGACCAGCTCCTGCGCCCCTTCGGCACGGCGTGGTTCTGACTGCTCATCCAGCTTGGCCGACGGGCGCCCCTGCCGCTGTTGATAGGCCAGGGCCGCCTCGAGGAAACCGCGAAACAGCGGGTGGCCGTCGCGTGGCGTGGAGGTGAACTCGGGGTGGAACTGGCAGCCGACGAACCAGGGATGGTCCGGGATCTCGATGATCTCGACCAGGCGCGAGTCCAGCGACCAGCCCGAGAAGCGCATGCCGGCATCCTTCATCGCATCGCAGTAGCGATTGTTGAACTCGTAACGATGGCGATGGCGCTCGCGCACCTGCGGCGTGCCATAGGTGGCACGCGCCAGGCTGCCCGGCTCCAGGCGGCAGTACTGTCCGCCGAGGCGCATGGTGCCGCCCTTGTCGGAGTCCGCGCTGCGCGTCTCGCGCTTGCCCTGCTCGCTCTGCCATTCGGTGATCAGGGCGATCACCGGATGCGCCGTGTCGGCGAGGAACTCGGTGCTGTGCGCGCCCTCGAGCCGGGCGACGTTGCGCGCGTACTCGATCACGGCGACCTGCATGCCGAGACAGATGCCCAGGTAGGGGATGCGCTGCTTGCGCGCATAGCCGACCGCCGCGATCTTGCCCTCGATCCCGCGCTCGCCGAAACCACCAGGCACCAACACCGCATCCAATCCGTCGAGGCACGCGGGTCCCTGGGTCTCGATCTCCTCGGCGTCGAGGTAGCGGATCTTGACGCGGGTGCAGGTATGCACGCCGGCGTGGATCAACGCCTCGGAGAGCGATTTGTAGGCCTCGGTCAACCCCATGTACTTGCCGACCATGCCGATGGTGACCGCCTCGCGCGGATGCTCGAGCCCGTCCAGCACCCCCTGCCACTCGGTGAGATCGGCCTCGGGCACCTCGAGCCGGAACTGATGCACCGCCAACGCATCCAGCTCTTGGGCGTGCAGCAGCATCGGGATGCGGTAGATGTGATCGGCGTCGATGGCCGAGATCACCGCGCGCTCCGGGACATTGGTGAAGAGCGCGATCTTGCGCCGCTCCTCGTCGGGCAGATCGCGTTCGGCCCGACACAGCAGGATGTCGGGCTGGATACCGATCGAGCGCAGCTCCTTGACCGAGTGCTGGGTCGGCTTGGTCTTGATCTCGCCGGAGGCCGGGATGAAGGGCACCAGCGTCAGATGCATGAACAGCGCGTTGTCGACCCCGAGTTCGACGCGCATCTGGCGGATCGCCTCGAGGAACGGCAGCGACTCGATGTCGCCGACAGTGCCACCGATCTCGACGATGGCGATGTCGGCATCGCCGGCGCCGAGCCGGATCGCCTTCTTGATCTCATCGGTGATGTGCGGGATCACCTGCACCGTGCGACCGAGGTAGTCACCGCGGCGCTCCTTGCGGATCACGCGCTCGTAGATCTGGCCGGTGGTGAAGTTGTTGTTGCGCCCCATGCGGGTGCGCAGGAAGCGTTCGTAGTGACCGAGATCGAGATCGGTCTCGGCGCCATCATCGGTGACATAGACCTCCCCATGCTGAAACGGGCTCATGGTGCCCGGATCGACATTGATGTAGGGATCGAGTTTGATCATGGTCACCTCGAGACCGCGCGCTTCGAGCAGCGCGGCGAGGGAGGCGGACGCAATACCTTTGCCGAGCGACGAGACGACGCCGCCGGTAACGAAAATATACTTGGGCATGACCTGTACAGGCAGACGACTTGGGTCTGGATAGGATACCCCTCTCACGGTAGCAAAATGGCCTCGACCTCACAATTCGCGCTCTGATCCGGCACGCCCTTCACAAGCTCCGGGCCGGCACGTATACTCGGCCACGTTCGTTATCTCTGCGGACCTCCAGCTCGGCTCGACGCGGGCCAGACGCAAGCACACCGTGCGATCCGAGATGGATCGATTCACCACCCTTCGGAGCATCACCAAATGAACAAGTTTGCAAAGGTTGTGGGCATCACTGCCATCGCCACGAGTGCGGCCTTCTCGATGGGCGCGGCTCAGGCCTGGTGGGGACCCGGCTACGGTGGTCCTGGCTATGGCGGCCCTGGATACGGCGGTCCTGGCTATGGTAACGGCTGGGGTGACGGCATGGGCGACATGTTCAGCGATATGGTCGGTGACGGCTACGGCGACTTCAACATGAGCGCAAGCGGCGGTGGCCGCGGCTATGGCCGCGGGCGCGGCTATGGCTACGGTCGCGGCTACGGCGATGGTTACGGCGCTCCTGGCTACGGTTACGGTGCTCCCGGTTACGGCGTTCCCGGTTACGGCGCCCCTCCGGCCTATGGCCCACCTGCCGCCTACGGCGCTCCTTACGGCATGCCCCAGGGCGCCCCAAGGGGACCCTCCGCACCGTCTTCTGAACAAAATAAGTAAGTAGCGGTCCGTTATTGCTGCTCTTTGAGCCGCGCCTCGGCGCGGCTTTTTATATTGCATTGACGGGATAACAACGCCAAGCCCCCCTAGAGACTCGGTGCGGGCCCACAACTCGCTGTTGTACCGCTCCGCCTGCTGAACGCTCGGCTGATGCACGCAGGTGCATCAGGAACGCTGATGCCAAGCTGGGGCCGAAACTGTCATGCCTTTCCTGTCATGCCATGTCACGTCGCCCCTGTAGACGGGTGTAGCCGTGCAAGCGATCACCGCGAATCCTCAACCGGTAATTACACTGTGCAGCGCGCGTGTATGTAAACCATATTGACGCTTGATGCATGTCAACTTGAGTTGCAGAATACAATCAAACCACACACTGGAACCTTGCCTTGACTCAGCGAAAAGTAATCTCGTTCGACACGATTCGAGTCGCCTGCAAGAACTGCTCTCTCTCGCAGCTCTGCCTACCCATGGGCTTGGCGCAGGAAGATATCGAACGACTCGACTCGATCATTAAGCGCTCCCGGCCACTCCATCGTGGTGATCATCTGTTCCGCGGTGGCGAGCGCTTCCGTTCGCTCTACGTAGTGAAGACCGGCTCCGTTAAGACCTATGCGCCGAGCGAGGAAGGCGGCGAACAGGTGCTTGGCTTCCATCTCCCCGGCGAGATCATTGGCCTCGACGCGATCGATAAGTCCTGCCATGCCTGCTCGGCCAAGGTGCTCGAGACCTCAGCTATCTGCGAGGTGCCCTTCCAGCGCTTCGAGGAATTGGCAGCCTCGATCCCCTCGCTGCAACACCAGATGTATCGGTTGCTGAGCAAGGAGATCGGACAGGATGCGGACATGCTGTTGCTGCTCGGCAAGAAGAACGCCGAAGAACGGCTCGCGGCCTTCCTCACCAGCATGTCCAGCCGCTTGAGCAAGCGCGGTCTGTCGCCGACCGACTTTTACCTGAGCATGTCGCGCCATGAGATCGGCAGCTATCTCGGCTTGGCGGTCGAGACCGTGAGCCGCCTCTTCACCCGTTTCCAGGAAGATGGGCTGCTGCGCGTCGACCGCAAACATGTCGAGGTGCTGAACCTCCCAGCACTCGAGATGATGGCGGGCTCCGCGCCCTCCAGTACACATCAACAACGCTCCAATTAACCCCCCAAGGCTCGTTTCAAGACCAGGCCTGATCGTCACATACAAGGGGGCCAGACACAGCCACCGGCGCTCGCGGCGCCGATCGCTTGCAGGCGATCGTGATGCGCCTCGAGTTCCGAGTCGCTCGCACGCACCACGCGCAGCGCGGGCCTATCCGCTCGGAGCCGCCGGGGGCGAACCTCGGCCTCAGCGCGCCCACCTTGCTGACTGCCGCCCGCTTCATTCCCGAACGCTAGTGCCACCTGCCCACCGGTCATCGCCAAGTAGACATCGGCGAGGATCTCGGCATCGAGCAATGCCCCATGCAGATCTCGGTGCGCGTTATCGATCTCGTAGCGCCGACAGAGAGCGTCGAGGCTATTGCGCTGCCCTGGATGGCGTTGGCGCGCCAAGCCCAGGGTGTCGACGATCGTGCACAGATCCTCGATGCGCGGCGCATCGCCACGCCACTGCTTCAACTCGTGATTGAGGAAGCCGATATCAAAGGCTGCGTTATGGATCACCAGCTCGGCGCCGCGAAGATACGCGATGAGTTCCTCGGCGAGGTCGGCAAAGCGCGGCTTATCCGCGAGGAAGGCATTCGAGATCCCATGCACCGCGACCGCGCCGGCGTCGATCTCGCGATCCGGTTGCAGATAACGGTGAAAATTGGCCTTGGTGAGCCGCCGCTCGATCACCTCAACGCAGCCGATCTCGATGATTCGGTGTCCCTCGCTCGGCTCGAGTCCGGTGGTTTCGGTATCCAGTACCAGCTGTCGCATCGGTTCGCTCCCGCGTCAACGAGGCTCAGCCTCGCGTTGAAATGTCCCTGGGAATGCCCTTGTTAGCGAGCTGATCGGCACGCTCGTTCTCGGCATGCCCGCTATGACCGCGCACCCAGTGCCAGCGCACTCGATGGCCGGCGAGCGCCTGATCCAAACGTTGCCAGAGGTCTTTGTTCTTGACCGGGGTGCGTTGTTTGGTCATCCAACCGTTGCGCTTCCAGCCTTTCATCCACCGTTCGACGCCATCGCGGACATAGCGTGAGTCAACGGTCAGGATCACCTCACTCTGGCGCTTAAGCGCCTCCAGTGCCTGGATTACCGCCATCAGCTCCATGCGATTGTTCGTCGTCTGTGCCTCACCACCGAACAGCTCCTTCTCGTGCGCGCCATAGCGCAGCAAGGCCCCCCAGCCGCCCGGGCCCGGATTGCCCTTGCAGGCGCCATCGGTGAACACCTCGACCGCTGGTGTCGGTGTTGGCGCCTGTTTTGGTTCCGGTGTTGGCGCGGGCGCTTGATGCTGGCCCGCAGCCTCTGCTGAACGGCTATCGAACATGGTTGCTCTCGCGAGTGGTGGGTTTCATCGCTCCTCCAGGTAAAAAGGCTGGGCGACGCTTCCAGCGTTGGCGAATAGGCGTCGAAAGACTCACTCGCTTCACCGCCCGAATCACATAAACGCCGCCGAATATCGGCCACCAGCGCGCCCCTGCTTGCTCCAGCCAATCGAGACGGCTGCTATAGGCCGAACGCAACGGTGGCCGAAACAGCAGCCATTCACGCAGCTCGAGCTGAAACCCAAGCAGATCAAGCCAGTCGCCGAGCCGAGACGCCGTTAACTGGTGACCGCACCAGGGAATACGCGAAGGGCGGAACATCCCGCGCATGACCCCCCAGGTGCTGAGCGGATTGAATCCAATAACCAGGATGCGCCCTTCCGGGATCAAGACCCGCTCGGCTTCACGCAGCACGGGCTGCGGATGCGCTACGAAATCGAGTGTATGCGGCAGAAGCACTGCATCGACACTGGCTGCCGCGAGCGGCAATTCATTCGCGCGGGCGCACAAGGGAGCACCGTCCCAATGCGCACAGGAGCGCTCGCCGAGAATCACTCGAGTCCGTATCCGGCTGCGTTCGAGCGCATCGCCGAACTGCCCGCCACAGCCGATTTGGACCAAGAAGTGACCGAATGAGTTCTCGATCATCCGTTCGACGCAGGCGCTCTCGGCGCATGCCACCCGACGGCCGATCGGCGTCTTGTACCACTTAGCGAGCACCTCAAACGGCTCACCATCCTGCTGTGAGCAGGATCTCATCGCCCGCTCGCCCCCAGGGGAAGACGCGAACAACTGGCACCCCTTCGGGGTTTCCCGTATATTTTGGCCGCTAAGCGCATCAAAATAAGAACAAAGCGCATCATCTTCACATTCCAGCTGCTGCGTAATCTCTTATGCCAAGTGCTCTCCGCACCCCTTTGCTCGCCTATTCCGCCTCCAGCCTAATCCTTCTACTGAGCGGCTGCGCGACTCAGCCCACCGGTGAAGACAGCACCGCTCCGCAAAGTTTTTCCGTCTCGGCCCGTGAATATGGCTATGTGAGACCCGCCGTCGATGTCCGGGTCATCGGCCGGGCGCAGGAGACAGGCAGCAGCCAACGGCATCGCTTCGCGGGCTCGGGCGATGATCTCTGGGATCGGGTCCGGCATGGGGGTCGCCTCGGCGTGACGCATCATGAACGTGTCGAGCGCGCGCTGCGCGCACTTAAACGCAACCCCGATTATCTCACGGATCTGACTCGCCGAGCGCGACCTTATCTGCATCTAATCCTCGGGGAATTGGAACGCCACGGCCTGCCTGCCGAACTCGCCCTGCTGCCCGAGATCGAGAGCCGCTACAACCCGCAGGCCATCTCGCCGAAGAGCGCGACCGGCATGTGGCAGTTCATGCCCTACACCGGCATCGAGATGGGTCTGAAACAGAATAGCTGGTATGACGGACGCAACGACATCCTGGCCTCGACCCGAGGGGCCATCGCCTATCTACGGCAATTAAACCAAGCGTTCGATGGCGACTGGGCGCTGGCGCTGGCCAGCTACAATGCCGGACCGGGCCGCGTGCGCGCCGCGCAGCGCGCGAACCGAGCCGCCGGCAAACCCACCGATTTCTGGTCGCTCGATCTGCCCGCCGAGACCGAGCACTATGTGCCAAAGCTGCTCGCGATCGCCACGCTGATGCGTGAGCCCGAGACGCATGGCCTGGAGATGCCGGTGATCGCCAATCAGCCGCGCCTCGAGATCGTCGAGGCGCGGCAACAGATCGATCTCGCGCAGGCGGCACAGGCCTGCGGGGTCACGGTGACTCAGCTCAAGCAATTGAATCCGGGCCTGAAGCGCGGCAAGACCCTGCCAGGCGGCCCGCATCTCGTCCTCGTTCCCGCCGGTACCGGCGACAAGCTGCGCACGGCCTTGGCCAAGGCCGGCAAACTCGCAGAACCCAGTCTGGCCGCGACCAAGCAGCCTTCAAGCACGGCAGGTAGCGACAGCTAGCCCCGCGTCTGCGTGTCCCGCGTGCGCGGCTAGGGAATCCCGAGTAACTTATGCAGCTGTAGGCCGAGCCGCCATTGTGGATGGGTCTGGCAATAGGCGAGCGCCTGCCGGGTATGCTCGGCCAACCTTGGGCCGTCCATCGGCTGCAGCAAGAACTCGGCGAAGTCGAGCTGGGCGAAACGCTCCGGTGGAGCCGCTGGCTGCGGGAAGATCAGCTTGAGTTCATCGCCGGTCTCGATTACCAAGGGCGCGTTCGCCTTCGGGCTAACGCAGAGCCAGTCGATCCCGGGCGGTGCCGGTTGCGTGCCGTTGGTCTCGACCGCGACCTCGAACCCGCGCGCATGCAGGGCCTCGATCAGCGCCGCGTCTAGTTGCAACAGCGGCTCGCCACCGGTGCAGACCACATAGCCCCCATCGGCGCGCCCCTTCTCCCGCCTTGGCCACTGCCGCAGGATCTGCTCGGCGAGTGCCTCAGCGCTCTCGAAGCGCCCACCACCGGGGCCATCGGTGCCACGGAAGTCGGTATCGCAGAAGTCGCAGCGCGCGGTTGCGCGATCGCGCTCCAGACCTGACCAGAGGTTGCAGCCGGCAAAGCGACAGAACACCGCCGCGCGGCCACTGCGCGCGCCCTCGCCCTGCAGCGTATAGAAGACCTCCTTGACCTGGTAGACGGACGGCATCAGCCTTGGCCTTCAGAGCGGTAGCACCGCCGCCGTTTGTTGCGCCGCTTGTCGTTGTGAAGGCGTCGTCTCCCCATTCGCCCCTCAGCGCGCGCGTTCCCAGCACAGCAACACACCGCAACCGGGTCGCTCGGTGAGTTCGAGCCGATCCGCTTGCGGCAGCGCCTCGGCGATGGCCTTGCGAATCCAACAGGCGAGCCGCGCGGTGCTGGGGTCGGAAAGCCCCATCAGCCCGTTCAGCTCATGATGATCGAGGCGCGCATAGACCGGTTTGAACAGCGCCTTCACATCGCCGTAATCGATGGTCCAGCCGAGCACCGCATCCAAGGGCGCTGTGAGATGCAGGCGCAGCAGATAGCTATGCCCATGCAGACGGCGGCGCGGATCACCGACCGGCGCCCGTCCGAGGCGCAACGCGCCCTCGAAGCGCATCTCCTTCCAGATACGATAGTCCTGGCCATCGTAATGACAACCAGCGGTGGCGGTCTCGTACACACTGACCAAGGACAGCGCCGGCTCTCTGGGCTTGAGGCGCTGCCAGATCCAGGCTGCGAGCAGTTCGCTGGTCGGATTCTCTAGCCCCGGTAGATCGTTCAGGCAACAGTGGTCGAGTTCGGCATGCAGCGGCGCCCAGAGCGCGCGGAGCTGGTCGTAATCAATACCCATGTGCGCGGCAGCGCCGGGAAGCGCGTTCGACTCCCGCGCCAGTTCCTGCTCGGCATGCAGAATGACCTCGAACCCATGCCCATGCATGCGGCCGCACGGATGGTCGGGCGGCACATTCACTAGCCGATGCGCGGCCTCGAAGCGGAAGCGGCGCCAGACATGCGCGCATCGCGTTTTGGTGCCTGCGTCATCGGCGCCAAGGCGCAGCTCGACGCCCTGCTCGGCGGTGCTCTGAATGCCGATCTGGACGATGCCCGGCAGCGCGTGCCGGTGCTCCAGTTGCTGTTGCACCCAGGCCGCTAGATGCTCGTCGGTCGGCACCGCCAGTTGTTCATTGAGATCGGTGTAATCCAACGCTTCGACGCTGTCGCCCAATGCTGCGGTCAGTGCCTCGGTTTCGGCGCCGTCGAAACCGCCCCAAGCGGGCGGCAGCTCGGCCAGAACACGCGCCTTGAACCCATGACCATGCAGGCGACGCGCGCGATGCCCCTGTGGCAGTACGGCGACGCGGCGCGCCGCCTCGAACGAGGCGGCGGCTTGATAATAGAGCCGTTCGGCCATCAGTCCGACTCCGCGAACCGCTGCCACAGCGGATCGGCGAGCCCGGCTTCGGCAAAGCCCTTGGCCCGCAACTGGCAGGAATCGCAGTGGCCGCAGGGGCGGCCATCGGCACCGGGATCGTAGCAACTGCTGGTAAGCCCGTAATCGACCCCGAGCGCATGGCCGCGACGGATGATCTCGGCCTTGGTCAGGGTCATCAACGGCGCATGGATGCGCAGATGTTGGCGGCCCTCGGCGCCCGCTGCGGTGGCCAGATTGGCCATGCGCTCGAAGGCGGCGATATACTCGGGGCGACAATCCGGATAGCCCGAATAATCCAGCGCGTTGACGCCTATGAAGATATCGTTGGCCGAAAGCACCTCGGCCCAGGCCAGCGCAAAGGACAGGAACACCGTGTTGCGCGCCGGCACATAGGTGATCGGGATAGCCTCGGCCATGGCTTGCGCGTCACGGTCCTTCGGCACCGCGATCTCGGCGGTCAGCGCCGAGCCGCCGAAACGCCGCAGGTCGATCTCGCTGATCAGATGCTCGGCGACGCCGAGCGCCTCGGCCACGCGCGCCGCTGCGTCCAACTCGACAAGGTGGCGTTGGCCATAGCGAAACGAGAGTGCATGCGCGACGAATCCAGCCTCGCGACAGATCGCCAACGCGGTTGCCGAATCCAACCCACCGCTCAGTAGCACTACCGCATTCGCCATCGATCATTTTCTCCCCAACGCGTCTCATCCGGGTTTATAGTCAAGGGTCAGTGTACGCGAGCGCAGACCAGGGCGCCTTGATCCACAGCGGCATCGCGATCCATCTTCGCGTCGCGCCCCGGAATCAGCGATAATAACGGGCTATGCCAGCGTCTAGGTGCCAACGTAGGGAGATCCATCGATTCCGGCGCACGCGGACCTTCAGTCTGGCGGCTTGGAAAACAGATCCCATGATCATCGCAAGTCGCTCCCGCTCAGCGCCCCTTTGCCGCACCCTGTTGCTCATCCTCGCGATGGGACTGACCGAGCCCGGCGTGGCACGGGCTCAGACTCAGGGCCCGCCAGCGCAGTCCGTGCGCGTGGCAGGCGCGCTCTATATGGCCGATCTGCCAACGCTCGTGGCCGAATCCAAGGAGCTGTTCGCCCGCCATGGACTCGACGCCGAGGTCCATCGAGACGGGGTCGATGCGGACAATCTCGCGCGCTTGCGGGCGGGTGAAGTCGACTTCGCGCTGATGAGCTTGGCGCCATTGGTGCTCGACCTCATCGCCGATCCCGATCCCGGTGGTCCGGAGGACCCGGTGATCCTGGCCGGGCTGATCCACTCGACCGACATCAATGGCATCGTCTTCCACCGCAATCGCGCGATCAACGCACCGAGCGACCTGAGCGGACGCCAGGTTGCCCTCCCGCCGGGAACCAACGCCGAATTCCTTTGGTGGCTGTTCAGTACCTTCCATGGCCTGCCCCCGGATGTCAGGCTGCTCGATGAGCACGCGGGCGACGCGATTCCAGCCCTGCTCGCCGCCGGTACCATCGATGCGGCGGTGGTCCGCGAGCCCTGGATCGCCAGGCTGCGAGCGCAGTTCGGTGATGAGCTTGGCCAGTTCCCCGTCGATCAGCTCTACACGGCGAAATGGGTGCTGGTCACCTCGCGCCGCACCGCACGCGAACGCCGCGATCTCTGCACCGCCATGCTCGCGACCTATCGAGAGGCCATCGCGGTGATCAACGAGCACCGAGGCGACACCCTCGCCTTCTACGCCGAACGCATGGGGGTGCCGGCCACTGTCCTGCAGGACAACGGGCCGCGACGGGCGCTCGATTATGAGCTGAGTCTCGATTGGTCGCTGATGGCCGCACTGCAGCAGCAGGCCGACTGGGCCGCAGCGCATCAGGCGCCGGCCAATCCGAACATCGATGTCATCGACCTCATCGAGGGTTCCATCCTGCGCGCGCTGGTACCGGGAACCGGTGGCATACCGCCTGTGACACACATTCCATGAAACTCCTGCATCTCTCGATCGCCAGCATCCTGGGCTCTGCCCTCGGGTTGCTGCTGCTGCTCGCGATCACCCTGCAGAGCCATGCCAAGCTCGAAGCGGCCAAGACCGAGGTCAACGAGCTGTTCGCGTTGCGCCATCGCATCGACGATCTGTCGGTGGCCTCGGACAACCTATTGCTGTTCGGGGCCGGCCCTGAACTCTGGCGGCGTCTGCGCGCGGACGCCGAGGATATCCAGCGGCGTCTGCAGGTGCGGGGACGCCAGCATTCCGAGGCCCTCAAGGCCGCGCACCGCGTCCAGGTCCTGATCGAGGCCGTCGCTCATCGGGTGGCGCCAGCGAGTTCCGAGCCGCTGCCCATGCCGGAACGGACCCGAATCATCCTGAGTCAGATCGCCAGCCACGGCGTCGTGTTGGACACCGCCTTGGACGCCTTGCTGCGCGAGCGCCGACACGCCATCGCCCAGGAGGCGAATCAGATCGCGCTCCGACTCGCGGGCTCGGCCATCCTCTTCGGCCTGCTCTGCATCAGCGCCTTCGGCCTGCTGTATTGGCGCGTCGCCGCTCCCGTGCGCTCGCTCACGCAGACCGTGGAGCGGATCCACCAGGGCGATCTCAACGCCCGCGCGACGGTTCAGGGAGGAGACGAATTGGCCCGCCTCGCGGCGGCCCTCAACCGGATGCTCGACCACCGCGAGGCCAGTGCGCGGCGCCTGCGCCAGTATCGCGAACTGGTCGAGGGCAGCGAAGACCTGATGGCGATCGCGGACGACCAGTATCGCTACCTGTTGGTCAACCAGGCCTATGCCCAGCGCTTCGGGCGTGATCGCGCCGAGATCGAAGGCGCCTACCTCTGGGATGTCCTCGGCCGCGCCTATTTCGACGATGTGATGAAAGCGAAGCTGGATGGCTGCCTGGCCGGTCACATCCAGCGCTTCGAGACCGAACGCCTCGATCGGGACGGCCATCCGCTCCAGTTGCTCGCACGCTACTTCCCGATCGAAGCGCAGACCCCCTCGATGCGCCAGGTCGTCGCCGTGATCACCGACATCTCGGCGTTCAAGCAGGTCGAGACCCAGCTGCGTGAGCAATCCCAATTGCTCGATATCGCCGGGCGCGTCGGGCGCATTGGCGGCTGGCGAGTCGATCTGGCCACCGATCAAACGCAATGGTCGGATGTCGTCGCCGAGATCCACGGCGTCCCCAAGGGGTTTGCACCCTCGGCCGAGGAAGGCATCGCCTTCTACGCCCCCGAAGACCTTGCCACCATCCAGCGGGTCTTTACCGCCTGTGCCGAGCGCGGTATCCCGTACCTCGAGGATCTCAGGATCATCAATACCCAAGGTGAGCGGGTGTGGGTGCGCACCACCGGCGAAGCCGTCTACGACGAGCATGGCACCATCAGCGCCGTGCAGGGTGCCTTTCAGGACATCTCGGCGCGCAAATCCGCTGAACTCGAGGCGGAAGCCCTGAGCGAGCGCCTGCGCACGACCCTCGAGAGCATCACCGATGGTTTCTTCGCGCTCGATCGCGACTGGCGCTTCGCCTACCTCAACCGCGAGGCCGCGCGGTTGCTGCAGCAGCCGCGTGAGCATCTGCTCGGCAAGCCCTTCTGGCAATGCTACCCGGAGGCGATCGGCACGCGCATCGAATCGGCCTATCGGCGCGCCATGCTCACGCAAGAGACGGTGACCTTCGAGGAATACTACCGCCCGTTCAGCACCTGGTTCGAAATCCGCGCCTTCCCCTCCCAGGAGGGCCTCGCGGTCTATTTCCAGGATGTGACCGAGCAGCATCGGATGGTGCGCCGACTGCAAGCACAGAAGGCCGCGTTGCGCCAGTCGCGCGATCAGCTCGCCGAGCTGGTGCAGACGCGCAAGGCGCTGATCGACTCCTTGCCGGCGCATATCGCGCTGCTCGATGCCGATGGCCGGATCATCGAGGTCAACGATTCCTGGCGCCATTTCGCCGCGCAGAACGACTTCCCGGACGCCAGCGCGGGCGCCGGCATGAACTATCTCGAGGTCTGTGCGCACGCGAGCGGCGAGTTTTCCGAGGAGGCGCCGATCATTGCCCACGATCTGCGGAGCCTGCTCGCCGGCGAACAAGACTCCTTTGCGTTGGAGTATCCCTGTCATTCACCACATGAGCAGCGCTGGTTTCGCATGGCCGCGAATCGGCTCCGGCAAAGCGGTGAGGAGCACGCGACCGAAGACGAGTCGCAACGGCGAAATGGCGCCGTGGTGATGCATGTCGACATCACCGAGCGCAAGCTCGCCGAGCTGCAGTTGGATCAGCTCGTGCACCGCGATCGGCTCACCCACCTGTTGACTCGCGATGGTTTCACCGAGGCCTTGGCCAAGCGTCTCGCTGAGCACGAGCGGCCTGCGGAATCGGCGCTGCTGGCCCTGTTCGACATCAAGGATCTGCGCGATGTCAACGACTCCCATGGCTTCGAGACCGGTGATCAGTTGTTGATCGAGATCGCCCGCTGGCTCGAGCGCCAGGCCGGCAAGGGTGGACTGGTCGGGCGCATCGCCGGCGATGAGTTCAGTATCTTCCTGTGCGGCGCGCCTGGCCTCGAGCCGTCGCACCAGATCGAGGCGCTGATTGCGATCACCGAGCAGTGCTTCCTGCTGCCGACCATCGGCATCGAGATCGACATCGATCTTGGCTACACCCTGGTCGGCGAGCAGCGCTGCTCGGCCGAGACGTTGCTCCATCAGGCCGAGCTGGCGCTGTTCCAGCAACGCCAGCAGGGCACCGACACCGCTATCGCCTATAATGCCGAACTCGATCGGCAGGTCCATGAGCGCATCGCGCTGACCCAGGATCTGCGCACCGCACTGTATGAGGAGCAGTTCGAACTCCACTTCCAGCCGAAGGTGAATCTGGCAACCGGCGAGCTGGTCGCCTGCGAGGCCCTGCTGCGCTGGAACCATCCCCGGCGTGGCTTGCAGCCGCCGGGGCTGTTCATCCCTATCGCCGAACAGAGCCAACTGATCGGGGCGATTGGCGACTGGGCACTGCACGACGCCTGTCGGCTGCTGCGCGAGTGGCAACAGTCCGGCTTGAATGTGGTGAGCATCGCGGTCAATGTCTCGCTGATCCAATTTCGCACCCCCGACTTCCCGCAAGCGGTGCGCGCCATCTTGCGCCAATTCGAGATCGCGCCCAGTGCGCTGACCCTGGAGATCACCGAAAGCGTGTTCGCCGAAGCCTCCGAAACGCTGCTCGAGCAGTTGGACGCCTTGCGCGCGTTCGGCATTCGGCTGTCGTTGGACGATTTCGGTACCGGCTATTCGTCGCTGGCCTACCTGCAACGCTATCCATTCGATGAGATCAAGGTCGATCGCTGTTTCGTCGCGCGCGTGCGCGAGGATCGCTATAGTCGCACCGTGCTCCAAGCCATCAAGGGCATTGCCGATGCGCTCGGCGCCGAGCTGATCGCCGAGGGCATCGAAACGGAGGCGGTACAGCAGGCCCTGATCGAGCTCGGCTACCAATTCGGGCAGGGCTATCTGTTCAGTGTTCCGCTCGAGAACGAGGACTTCCGCTGGCTGCTGGAGCAAGGCTCGCGGCTGCCGTTGAAGACACCCAAGACCCACCGACCGGAGACATCCGCGTGACTGAAGCCGCCGAGGGACTCGCCAAACGCGCCACCGGCATCAGGGGCCTGGATCAGATGACCCGAGGCGGACTCCCGGCCGCCGGAGGCACCCTGATTCTGGGGCGACCAGCCTCTGGCAAGACCGTGCTTGCCATGCAGATCCTGGCCCAGGCCATCGCGCGTGGTGAAGGGGCGATTTTCGTCTCGTTCGAGGAATCGCGCCGCCAGGTCTTGCGCGATGCGGCGTCCTTTTCTTGGTGGCACCACTTGCATGACGAGCAGCGATTCGAGCTGATCGATGCGCGTCCAGCCCCAGGCTCAAGGGTCTCCGGCGAGTTCGATCTCGAGGGGCTCTTGGCAGCGATTGGATTCTGCGTCGAGCGCACCGGCGCGCACTGGTTGGTCTTCGATGGGATCGATCAACTGCTGCGCCGACAGCAAGACGCCTTAATGGCGGCCGATCAGATCCACGGCCTAAGCAACTGGTGCGAGGAGCGCGACCTGTCCCTGATCCTGACCGGCAAGTTGAGCGAGCACAGTCTCGCGCCGACTCATCTGGAAGGCATTGAATTCCTATTACCCAGCGTTTTTATCCTCTCCACGACCCTGGTCTCGAATCAGCTGAGCCGTCGCTTTCGCATCGCCAAGTACCGTGGCAGCGCGCATACAACCGACGAGGTTGCGATGCTCCTCGACGACGATGGCGTGCACTTTCCCTATGCCATACGCCCCACCGCAGCCGCCGGACCAGCTCCGAACGAGCGCATCAGCACAGGCATTCGCAGGCTCGACGAGGTGCTGGAGGGCGGTTTCTACAGGGGCTCGACAAGCCTGATCTCGGGCCAGCCCGGCACCGCCAAGACCACGCTGTCGGGCAGTGTCGCGGCCGCCGCCGCCGCCCGTGGCGAACGCACGTTATTTATCAGCTTCGATGAGCAGCAGGCCACGGTGGTACGCAATCTGGCCTCGGTGGGGATCTCCCTCGGCGAGCCGATCGCGTCCGGTCTAATCCAATTCCACGCGCGCGAGGCTTGGAATGGACTGATCGAGGCGCACTACCATGCACTGCAGCAGTTGATCGATGGCTTCGAGCCCGATTGCCTGATCATCGATCCGATCTCCGCGTTACTCAAGGCAGATGGCGCCGATAGCGCCCAGGTCGCCATCGAACGCGTGCTCAGCACCACCCGCGCGCGCGGCATCACCACCCTGTTGACCTCATTGGGCACGCAAATCGATCCCACCAGCGAGGCCACCCTGAGCCATGCCTCGACCCTGGCCGATACCTGGCTGGTGCTCGGATACAACGTCCGTGGTGGCGAGCGTAACCGCTCGCTCTCGGTGGTGAAGTCACGCGGTTCTGCGCATTCGGACCAGGTCCGCGAACTCATCCTGGCACGCCAAGGCATTGATCTCGCCGAAGTCTACGAATATGGGACCGAGGTCCTGATGGGCACGGCGCGGATGCAGAAGGAGAGCGAAGAAGCGATCAATCGCCGACTCAAGAGGCTCGAGGATAATCAGCGCCAACGCGCGTTGAAGCAACGGATCGAGCAGACCGAGGCCGAGGCCGAGCGCCTGCGGCTCGAATTGCAGGCGCACGAGGAAGAACGCTCGGCGCGCGAGCAAAGCGCTCGGCGTCATGAGCGCGAGGTCATGAGTCGCCGGACTCCGAGTGCCAAGGGGGGCGACGATGACCAGCATCGGACGCCAGAACAGCCCCCGCCAAAGGGTGCGGCATGAACCATCGTTCAGAGACCATGACCGTTGTTAGTCCGCGCAACCTCAAGCTCTTCGTGACCGGCGATGCGCCGCGCTCAAAGCGAGCACGCGCCAATCTCGCCGAGGCGCTCGAACGGATCGGACTTGATCCTGACGCGGTGCCGGAGATCGACCTGAGCGCCGATCCCGTGCAAACCCTCACCTTCGGTATCTTTGCCACGCCTGCGCTGCTGCGCACCAGCGAGGCCGGCGACACCGAGGTCCTCTATGGCGACCTCTCCGAGCGGCGTGCCTTGGAACGCTTTCTGGCGCTGGGCTAGGCGGGGACGTTGGGCGAGCGGCGCTTGTCGACTCGAGCGACAGCAAAAAGGGCGCCGTAGCGCCCTTTGTTATCTTCGCGAGTGCGAAAACGACCCGTGATCAGTTGACCTTGGGATCGAGTTCGCCCTTGGCGTAACGCTGAGTCATCGCCTCGAGCGAGAGTGCGCGAATCTTGCTCGCATTGCCCGCGGTGCCGAAGGCCTCGTAGCGATGCTTACAGATCTCCTTCATGGCCTTGGTCGAGGCCTGCAGATACTTGCGCGGGTCGAAGTTCTTCGGATTCTCGGCCAGGTGCTTGCGGATGGCGCCGGTCGAGGCCATGCGCAGATCGGTATCGATGTTGACCTTGCGTACACCGTTCTTAATGCCCTCGGCGATCTCCTCGACCGGCACGCCGTAGGTCTCGCCCATGTCGCCACCGAACTCGTCGATGATCTTCAGCCACTCCTGCGGCACCGAGGAGGAGCCATGCATGACCAGATGGGTATCCGGGATGCGAGCGTGGATCTCGCGGATGCGCTGGATGGCCAGGATGTCGCCGGTCGGCGGCCGGGTGAACTTATAGGCGCCATGGCTGGTGCCGATGGCGATGGCCAGCGCGTCGACATGGGTGTCCTGGACGAACTTGGCCGCCTCTTCCGGATCGGTCAGCAACTGATCGTGGCTGAGCTTGCCCTCGGCACCGGAGCCGTCTTCCTCGCCGGCCATGCCGGACTCGAGCGAGCCCAGGCAGCCGAGTTCACCCTCGACCGAGACGCCGCAGGCATGCGCCATGTCGACCACCTGACGGGTGACACGGGCGTTGTAGTTGTAGTCCATCGGCGTCTTCATGTCCTCGCCGAGCGAGCCATCCATCATCACCGAGCTGAAGCCGAGCTGGATCGAACGCTGGCAGACCGCCGGCGAGGCGCCGTGGTCCTGATGCATGACGACCGGAATGTGCGGAAACTCTTCAGTGGCTGCCAGGATCAGGTGACGCAGGAAGGGCGCGCCGGCGTACTTGCGCGCACCGGCCGAGGCCTGACAGATGACGGGAGAATCAGTCTCGTCAGCGGCCTCCATCATGGCCCGCATCTGCTCGAGGTTGTTGACGTTAAAGGCTGGGACGCCGTAGCTGTGCTCGGCGGCGTGGTCCAGCAACTGGCGAAGCGAAATAAGAGCCATGACGGTTCTCCTCTGTCGTTGTAAAAACTGAAAAAACGGGATCGAAAGCGCTGGCCGATGCCTCAGTCGTCGGTCAGCAGGCGATGCTCGCCGACGCGCATGATCTTCATGATATTGGTCTGCCCCTCGACACCGCTGCGATCACCCTTGGTGATGATCACCAGATCACCCTCTTGCACGGTGCCATGGCGCAGCAGCTCTTCGATCACCTCCTTGTTGACCTCGTGGATATCGGTGCTCGAAACATCGAATCTTACCGGATAGACGCCGCGAAAAAGGGTCACTTTTCGACGGGTTGGCACCTGCCGGGTCATCGCGTAGATGGGGATGCCGGAGCTGATGCGCGACATCCATTTGACCGTCGAGCCCGATTCGGTCAGCGCCGCGATCGCCTTGACGCCGAGATGATTGGCCGTGTACATGGTCGCCATCGCGATGGCCTCGTCGACACGACCGAAGACGGCATCGATGCGGTGCCCGGAGCGGCGCACCAGGCGTTCCTTCTCGGCCTCGGCGCAGATGCGCGACATCGATTCGACCACCTTGGTCGGGTTCTTGCCGACCGAGGTCTCGGCCGAGAGCATCACCGCATCGGTGCCGTCGAGCACCGCGTTGGCGACATCGAAGACCTCGGCGCGGGTCGGGATCGGGTTCTCGATCATCGACTGCATCATCTGCGTCGCCGTGATCACCACGCTGTTGCGATCGCGCGCCATGCTGATCAAGCGTTTCTGCACCGCCGGCAACTCGGCATCGCCGATCTCGACGCCGAGGTCACCGCGCGCGACCATCACCGCGTCCGAGGCATCGATAATGTCCTCGAGCGCGTGCAACGCCTCGGCGCGCTCGATCTTGGCGACGATGCCGCCCTTGCCGCCGGCCTCTTCGAGCAGTTGTCGCGCCAGGCGCACATCGTCGCCATTGCAGACGAAGGAGACGGCCAGGTAGTCGGCCTCGATCTCGGCGGCGAAGCGGATATCGGCCTTGTCCTTGTCGGTCAGCGCCGGCGCCGAGAGCCCGCCGCCTTTCTTGTTGATGCCCTTATTGTTCGACAGCCGGCCGCCGGCCAAGACCGTGCAGTCGACGCGCCCGTCCGCGACGGCCTCGACCTGGAGTTCAATGGCGCCGTCGTCGAGCAGCAGGATATCGCCCGGCGACAGATCCTCGGCCATGCTCGGCAAGGTGGTGCCGACGCGCGCCTGATCACCGGCCTCGAGTGGACAGGCGGCATCGATCGCAAAGGCCGCGCCCGCGGCCAGGTCGATGCCCCCGGCCTCGGCGAACTGGCCGATGCGGATCTTCGGACCCTGCAGGTCGACGAGCAGGCCGAGCGGATGGCGTTTCGCGAGCGCGGCCTCGCGCAGCCGACGCGCGCGCTCGCGGTGGCGATCATGCGAGTCGTGCGACATGTTCAGCCGCGCCAGATTGAGACCGGCATCCATCATGGCTTCGAGCACGCCCGGCGCATCGGTGGCGGGGCCGAAGGTGGCAACGATCTTGGTACGTCTTGGCATCTACGGGATCAACCGGCAGCGTGAGAAGAAGCGCGGCGCGCCGAGGCGGGCAAGCGATCAGATCAGTCCTTGGCGCGCGCCTCGAGCATGGCCACGGCGGGGAGCGTCTTGCCTTCCAGGTATTCGAGGAAGGCGCCGCCGGCGGTCGAGATGTAGGACACCTTGTCGTAGATGGCGTACTTCTGGATCGCCGCGATGGTGTCGCCACCGCCGGCGAGGGTGAAGGCCTCGGTCTCGGCGATCGCCATCGAGATGGTCTTGGTGCCCTCGCCGAACTGATCGAACTCAAACACGCCGACCGGACCGTTCCAGACCACGGTGCCAGCGTTCTTGATGATCTCGGCGAGCGCCTGAGCGCTATCCGGACCGATATCGAAGATCATGTCATCATCAGCGACCTCCTCGACCGGCTTCTGCACCGCCGGCTCGTTCTCGTCGAACTGCTTGCCGCAGACGACATCGGTCGCGATCGGGATGGTCGCACCAGCGGCGGTCGCCTTGTCCATCAGCGCCTTGGCGGTGTCGACCAGATCGTCCTCGCACAGCGACTTGCCGACCTGGTGGCCGGCGGCCTTGATGAAGGTGTTGGCGATACCGCCGCCGACCACCAGTTGGTCGACCTTGGTCGAGAGCGCCTCGAGCACGGTCAGCTTGGTCGAGACCTTGGAGCCGCCGACGATCGCCACCATCGGGCGCTTGGGCTCGGCCAGGGCCTTTTTCAGCGCATCCAGCTCCTCGGCCAGGAGCAGACCGGCGCAGGCGGTGGGCGCGAACTTGCCGGCACCATGGGTCGAGGCCTGAGCACGGTGCGCGGTGCCGAAGGCGTCCATCACATAGACATCGCAGAGCGCCGCGTACTGCTTGGCAAGCGCCTCGTCGTCCTTCTTCTCGCCGCTGTTGAAGCGCACGTTCTCGAGCAGCACCAGTTCGCCGTCGGCGACCTCGGGCGCGGTCTCCAGATACTCCTTGACCAGGCGCACCTCGCGGCCGAGCTTGGCGCCGAGATCGGCGGCCACCGGCGCCAGCGAGTCCTCCTCGGAATAGATGCCCTCCTCGGGACGGCCTAGATGCGACATCACCATGACCTTGGCACCGGCCTTGAGACAGTGTTCGAAGGTCGACAGCGAGGCGGTGATGCGCGCATCGGAGGTAACCTTGCCATTCTTGACCGGGACGTTGAGATCGGAGCGGATCAGCACCCGTTGACCGGCCAGATCAAGATCGGTGAGCTTGGTGAAGGACATAGCGGACAGCCTCTTCAGAGATGGTGTAGTGGTCAGTATTGAACGATCTGGAAAACCGAGCGGTTTTCCGCATCGTTCAAGCGGCTCCGGCCGAACACGCAGGCTCGGTTCGCGATCGGGCGCGGAGGGGCGAATCCCACCCCACGCACCGATCTGCGCACGCGGCTCGATCAGCCGGCAACGTGCCGCGCCATGCGCAGGTAGTTGCAGGTGTAGCCGTACTCGTTGTCGTACCAAGCCACGACCTTAACGAAGGTCGAGTCGAGCATGATGCCGGCGCCGGCATCGAAGATCGACGGCGTGCCATGTCCGCGGAAGTCGGTCGAGACCACCTTCTCATCGGTGTAGGCCAGCACGCCGGCCAGGTCGCCAGACGCAGAGGCCGCCTTCATGGCCGCGCAGATGTCGTCATAGCTCGCTGGCTTCTCCAGCTCGCAGGTCAGGTCGACCACCGAGACATCCGAGGTGGGCACGCGGAAGGCCATGCCGGTGAGCTTGCCGTTGAGTTCAGGCAGCACCTTACCGACCGCCTTGGCGGCGCCGGTCGAGGACGGGATGACGTTCTCGAGGATGCCGCGACCGCCGCGCCAGTCCTTCATCGACGGACCATCAACGGTCTTCTGGGTCGCGGTAGCGGCATGCACGGTGGTCATCAGGCCGCGCTTCAGTCCCCAGTTGTCGTTCAACACCTTGGAGACCGGCGCCAGGCAATTGGTGGTGCAAGACGCGGCGGAGATGATCGCTTGGCCATCGTAAGTCTTGTGGTTGACGCCATAGACAAACATCGGGGTGCTGTCCTTTGAGGGCGCGCTCTGCACGACCTTCTTGGCGCCGGCGTCGATGTGCGCCTGGCAACTCTCGGTGGTCAGGAAGAAGCCGGTGCACTCGAGCACCAGATCGGCACCGATATCGCCCCAGGCCAGCTTTGCCGGGTCTTTCTCGGCGGTCAGGCGGATGGCGTTGCCATTGACGGTCATGGTGTTGCCGTCGACCGAGATGTCACCAGGGAAGTTACCATGCACCGAGTCGTACTTGAGCATATAGGCCAGGTACTCGGGATCGAGTAGGTCGTTGATGCCGACCACCTGCATGTCCGGGAAGTCCTTCGCGATCGCACGGAAGGCCATACGGCCGATACGGCCAAAACCGTTGATACCAACTTTCAGGGTCATTGAGTTACTCCTCGTAAACGGGCGCTTTCAAACGGGTGGGCGTCATCAGCAGAACCCAATCAGCGCGGAGGTGCGCCCGCCCCCGCGCGATGGGCTAGCGATGCAGTGCCTTAGAGCAGGCTGTCGACGGCCTCGGCGACGGATTCGGTGGTGACACCAAATGCCTTATAGACATCGCCGGCGGGGGCGGACTCGCCGAAGGTGTCGATGCCAATGACCTTGCCATGCATGCCGATGTACTTCGGCCAGAGGTTGGAGACGCCGGCCTCGACCGCGACCCGTGCCTTGACCGCGTCCGGCAGCACCGACTCCTTGTAAGCCGCATCCTGGGCGTCGAAGGTGTCCATCGACGGCATCGAGACCACGCGCACCTTGCGTCCCTTGGCGGAGAGATGTTCGGCGGCGTTCACCGCCAGCTCGACCTCGGTGCCGGTGCCGATGATGATCGCATCCGGAGTGCCATCGCAGTCGCGCAGCACATAGGCGCCCTTCTCGATGGCGCGCATCTGCTCTTCGGTGCGACTCATGTGCGGCGCGCCCTGACGCGAAAAGATCAGCGCCGTTGGCCCGCCCGTGCGCTCAATCGCGAGCTTCCAGGCAACCGCGCTCTCGACCGCGTCACAAGGACGCCAAGTCGACATGCGCGGGGTCAGGCGCAGGATCGAGACCTGCTCGACCGGCTGATGGGTCGGGCCGTCCTCGCCGAGGCCGATGGAGTCATGGGTATAGACAAAGATCGGGTTGATCTTCATCAGCGCCGCCATACGCACCGCGTTGCGGGCATATTCCATGAACATCAGGAAGGTCGCGCCATAGGGCTTGAGACCGCCATGGAGCATCGCACCATTCATGATGGCCGACATGCCGAACTCGCGCACACCGTAGTAGATGTAGTTGCCGCTGGCATCCTTCGGCCCCACGCCCTTGGCGCCGGACCAAATCGTGAGGTTGGAGCCGGCTAGGTCGGCGGAGCCGCCGAGCAGCTCTGGTAACAAGGGTCCAAGGCCATTGAGCGCGTTTTGCGACGCCTTGCGGGTGGCGATCTTCTCGGCCTTGGCGTCGACCGATTTGATGAATTCCCAAGCCTTGGTGTCAAAGTCCTCGGGCAGTTCACCGGCCATGCGGCGTTCGAACTCGGCGGCCTCGGCCGGGAACGCGGCCTTATAAGCGGCGAACGTGTCATTCCAAGCTTGCTCGGCCTTGGCGCCGCGCGTTTTGGCGTCCCACGCTGAGGCGATCGGCTCGGGGATCTCGAACGGTGGCGCCGACCAACCCAGGGCCTCGCGGGTCAAGACGATCTCATCATCGCCGAGTGCCGCGCCGTGGCTTTCTTCCTTACCTTGCTTGTTCGGGGAGCCGAAGCCGATCACGGTCTGACAGCAGATCAAGCTCGGCTTATCGGTGATTGCGCGCGCCTCTTCGATCGCCGCCTTGACCGCCTCTGGATCATGGCCGTCGACCTTCGGGATCACATGCCAGTTGTAGGCCTCAAAGCGCTTAGGCGTATCATCGAGGAACCAGGCCGGCACATCGCCATGGCCGCGGACTTCGCCGTCGATCGAGATATTGTTGTCGTCGTAGAAGGCGATCAGCTTGCCCAGCCCAAGCGCGCCAGCCAGCGAGCAGGACTCGTGCGAAACGCCTTCCATCAGGCAGCCATCACCGAGGAAACAGTAGGTATGGTGATCGACGATCTCATGCCCCGGCTTGTTGAACTGGGCCGCCAATACCTTCTCGGCCAGCGCCATGCCCACGGCGTTGCTGATGCCCTGCCCGAGCGGACCGGTCGTGGTCTCGATGCCTGGCGCATAGCCATACTCGGGGTGCCCTGGGGTCTTCGAGTGCAGCTGACGGAACTGTTTGATGTCCTCGATACTCAGATCATAACCAGTGAGGTGCAGTAACGAGTAGATCAGCATCGATCCGTGCCCGTTCGAGAGCACGAAGCGATCACGATTGGCCCACTCCGGGTTACCGGGATTGTGCTGCATGTAGTCGTTCCACAGCACTTCGGCAATATCGGCCATACCCATCGGCGCGCCCGGGTGCCCAGACTTCGCCTTCTGGACCGCATCCATGCTCAGCGCACGGATGGCGTTGGCAAGTTCTCTGCGTGAGGACATCTGCCCCTCCTGATTTTAAGTTTCTTTCGGGTGACTGTATCTGTTCTTGGCCCTGTTCCCGCCGATCTCGACCGACGGGAGGCCAGGGCGACAGGCGCCTGTGCTTAACAGCACAGAGCACTGACATCGATCCACATGTTGCTTGGATTGGGTCAGATGGCGAGCGTCACCGGCCTGCGGACACCAAAGCCTTTCATTCTCGCCGAAACGCGCTCGATAAGCCAAGAGAATTGCCTGGGATCATGGCCATGCTGCTTTACCAGATCGCAATATTAAGAATTACTGAACCGATTTACGCAAGTACTCGCTGCATCCCGAGACTTGAGCAAAGCCATCGTCGCAGGCTGAAATCCATGCCTTGACAAGGCGTTAAGTCCATTCACTGCTCAGCCTCGCCAAGCCCGTCCGTGAGCGCCGTCGGCCACTAGGCGTCACGCCATTTGATCGAGCAACCCATGCTCGGGATCTGATGCTCGGGCCCCTGGCCGGTCTCCGCCACCTGCTTCATCGCCTCGAACAGATCGCGGCGCACACCCGCAGGCGCCGTTTCTTTCCGACTTTCATCAAGCCGGCCGCGGTATTGCAGTTCGAGCGCGCTGTTGTAGCCAAAGAAGTCAGGGGTACAGATGGCGCCAAAGCGCTTGGCGACCTCCTGACTCTCGTCCATCAGGTAGGGAAACGGAAAATCGTACTCGAGTGCCACCGCCTTCATGTGCTCGAACGAGTCCTCCGGATAATCGGATGGATCGTTGGCCATGATCGCGACACTGCCAACCCCGAGCGTCATCAGCGCTCGAGTATCGCGCACGATACGCTCGCGTACCGCCTTTACGTACGGGCAGTGATTGCAGATAAACATCACCAGCAGACCATTTGGCCCGGCGCAATCGTCACGCCGCCAGACCTGGCCGTCGACCCCAGGCAGCACGAACTCAGGTGCCTGCTGGCCAAAATCGCAGACGGGTGTTTCGAGTGAAACCATGGTTAAAGACCCTCCTCACCGCTTGGGTTTACGAGCGGCCTATGGTAACTCAACCATGATCGATTCCAAGGCCGGGAATCCCCTGCACCACCCCCCCAAAACCCCACATCAGAGCCTTCGCGAGGCCTAATTTCAGCCCCCCTCATGGACCCAGGGTAAAATTTTTATCTTATTGTTTTAATTTGTTTTTATACCAGAATCACCCCCTGCCCCCAGCACCCTTAGGTGCTACTCCACCCTGTCAACTGACCGCATAATCGTTTAGACTGGGCTGCTCTCGTCAATTGATTAACCGTCCGTACCGCGGCTTTGACGGCCTTCTGCCGGTGCCTGCGGCGGACCCCAACGAGAGACCCTCGATCTATGTCAGAGAACTTCATCTTTACTTCGGAGTCCGTCTCCGAAGGCCATCCAGACAAGGTTGCCGATCAGATCTCCGATGCCGTCCTCGACGACATCCTGGCCAACGACAGCAACCCCGAACATGCGCGTGTCGCTTGCGAGACCATGATCAAGACCGGCGCGGTCATCGTCGCCGGCGAGATCACCACCGATCACTGGGTCGACTTCGACGAGCTGGTACGTGGCGTGGTCAACGACATCGGCTACGACAGCTCCGATGTTGGCTTCGACGGCAACACCTGCGCCGTGATGTCGCTGGTCGGCAAGCAGTCGACCGACATCGCCCAGGGCGTCGACCGCACCAGCCCCGAGGAACAGGGCGCTGGCGACCAGGGCCTGATGTTCGGCTACGCCACCAACGAGACCGACGTACTGATGCCGGCCCCGATCACCTACGCTCACCGCCTAGTCGAGCGCCAGTCGGAGATGCGCAAAGAGCATGTGCTTGAGTGGCTGCGCCCGGACGCCAAGAGCCAGGTCACCATGCGCTACGAGGACGGCAAGGTCGCCGCCGTCGATGCCATCGTGCTCTCGACCCAGCACGATCCGGATATCGATCACAAACATCTGCATGAAGCAGTGATGGAGAACATCATCCTGCCGGTGATCCCGAAGGAGTGGATGCACAAGGACACCAAGATCCATATCAACCCGACCGGTAGCTTCGTCATTGGCGGTCCCGTCGGCGACTGCGGCCTGACCGGACGCAAGATCATCGTCGACACCTACGGCGGCATGGCCCGTCATGGTGGTGGCGCCTTCTCCGGCAAGGACCCGTCCAAGGTCGACCGCTCGGCGGCCTATGCCGGTCGCTACGTGGCCAAGAACATCGTCGCCGCCGGTCTCGCCGATCGCTGCGAGGTGCAGATCTCCTACGCCATCGGCGTCGCCGAGCCGACCTCGATCGCGGTCGAGACCTTCGGCACCGCCAAGATCGATGAAGACCGCATCGCCAGCCTGGTGCGCGAGCACTTCGACCTGCGCCCCTATGCGCTGATCAAGATGCTCGACCTGGTCCGCCCGATCTATCGCCAGACCGCCGCTTACGGCCACTTCGGTCGCGAGCTGGCCGACCTGAGCTGGGAGCGCACCGACAAGGCCACTCAGCTGAAGGACGCCGCCGGCCTTTAAATCGGTCGCTCGTCATTTCCCCTCCCGCGCGAGGAGCGCTGCAACAGGACCCACGGGCGTCCTGCCAGGCTCGCGCAGGGACACTGCAAGATCAACGGCGCTCACTCAAGATACTCAGGAGCTGAATACCATGAGTGAGTTCAACGACTACAAAGTGGCCGATATCAACTTGGCCGACTACGGCCGCAAAGAGCTGAATATTGCCGAGACCGAGATGCCGGGCCTGATGGCGCTGCGCGAGAAGTACGGCGCTTCCAAGCCGCTCAAGGGCGCGCGCATCACCGGCAGTCTGCACATGACCATCCAGACTGCGGTGCTGATCGAGACCCTGGTCGAACTCGGCGCCGAGATCCGCTGGGCTTCGTGCAACATCTTCTCGACCCAGGATCATGCCGCCGCCGCCATGGCCGCGCGCGGCATCCCGGTCTACGCCTGGAAGGGTGAGACCCTGGAAGAGTACTGGTGGTGCACCGAGCAGGTGCTGAACTGGCCCGACGGCAAGGGGCCGAACATGATCCTCGACGACGGCGGCGATGCCACGCTGCTGGTGCACAAGGGCGTCGAGTTCGAGAAGGCCGGCGCGGTGCCCAAGCCGACCGCCGATGACGACGAAGAGTTCACCGCCGTGCTTGGCCTGCTCGGGCGCACCTTCGAGCAGGATCGCGAGCATTGGCACAAGATCGCCAAGGAGATCAAGGGCGTCACCGAGGAGACCACGACCGGCGTCCATCGCCTCTACGAGATGTTCAAGCAGGGCACCCTGCTGTTCCCGGCGATGAACGTCAACGACTCGGTTACCAAGTCGAAGTTCGACAACCTCTACGGCTGCCGCGAGTCGCTGGTCGACGCGATCAAGCGCGCCACCGACGTGATGATCGCCGGCAAGGTCGCGGTGGTCTGTGGCTATGGCGACGTCGGCAAGGGCTCGGCGGCCTCGCTGCGTGGGCTTGGCGCCAACGTCTGGGTCACCGAGGTCGATCCGATCTGCGCCCTGCAAGCATCGATGGAAGGCTATCGCGTGGTGCGCCTCGATGAGGTCATCGATCAGGCCGATATCTTCGTCACCGCCACCGGTAACAAGGACATCATCACCTACGACCACATGGCCGCGATGAAGGATCAGGCCATCGTCTGCAACATCGGCCACTTCGACAACGAAATCCAGGTCAACTCGCTGAAGGATCTCGAGTGGATCGAGATCAAGCCGCAGGTCGATCAGATCATCTTCCCCGATGGCCATCGCATCACCCTGCTCGCCCGCGGTCGCCTGGTCAACCTCGGCTGCGCCACCGGCCATCCGAGCTTCGTGATGTCGAACTCGTTCACCAATCAGGTCGTCGCGCAGATCGAGATCTTCAACAAGCCCGATGAGTACCCGCTGGGCGTACACATTCTGCCCAAGCATCTCGATGAGGAGGTCGCGCGCCTGCATCTGGAGAAGGTCGGCGCCAAGCTGACCCAGCTCTCGCCCGAGCAGGCGGCCTATATCGGCGTCACCGTCGAAGGGCCGTACAAGTCGGAGCATTACCGCTACTAAGACCGCGTCAGCGGAGTCGCGCCCGAGCGTCGCCCCACGGCGCTCGGGCCGGCAGCGCTGCGAACGGCCCTGAACAGACATGCGCGGGGCCCATCGTTCGCGTCCCCCTTCCGGCCCCTGTCAGCGACGCGCCCCGTTCCCGCCTCGCAACCCGTCTCGCAACAGGCGCCCGCCGACAGAGGTCAACGGCTCATTCGACGCTCGGAGACCTCTTCGATGAATACCCCTGACCAACGCACCTTCAGCTTCGAGCTGTTCCCGCCCAAGACCAGCGAGGGCATGGACAAGCTCAAGACCGCCGTGAAACGGCTCAACGCGGTCGGACCACGCTACTTCTCCTGCACCTATGGCGCCGGCGGCTCGACCCGCGAGCGCACCTTCGCCACCGTCGACTGGCTGCGCGAGCAAGGCATCGACACCGCCCCGCATCTGGCCTGCATCGGCTCGGAGAAGGACGAGATCCGCGACATCGTCGGCCACTACATCGAGCAAGGCATCGATCGGCTGGTGGCGTTGCGTGGCGACATGCCCTCCGGCATGGGCCGCGCCGGCGTCGGCACCTTCCACTATGCCAACGAACTCGTCACCTTTCTGCGCGAGGAATATGGCGATCGCTTCAAGCTCGAGGTCGCCGCCTATCCGGAATTCCATCCGCAGGCGCCCAGCGCCCAGGCCGATCTTGAGAACTTCAAGCGCAAGGTCGAGGCCGGCGCCGATACCGCGATCACGCAGTATTTCTACAGCGCCGAGGCCTACTTCTGGTTCCTCGAGGAATGTCAGCGCATGCAGATCGAGGTGCCGATCATCGCCGGCGTCATGCCGATCAGCAACTACTCACAGCTCGCGCGCTTCTCGGACGCCTGCGGCGCCGAGATCCCGCGCTGGATCAGGAAGCGGCTGGAAGGCTTTGGTGATGACAAGGAGTCGATTCGCAGCTTCGGCCATGACGTGGTGCTCGAGCTGTGCCAGCGCCTGCTCGACGGCGGCGCGCCTGGGCTGCATTTCTACACCATGAATCAGTCGGCGCCGACGCTGAAGCTCTGGCGTGAGCTTGGGTTGCCCGAGGGCGGCTAGTCGGGCGCGACCGCCTGAACGCCTGTCTAAACGCCGCTACACAAACGCTGTTTCAGAAGGCTCTACCCGCCCGCGCTGCGCTCAGTGCGGGCGGTTTTTTTGTCCAACCAGTGTCCTCAAGATCGCCTTGAAAGACGGCGGTGTTGCAGATCCATAGTCTGATGGTGCATCGCTGGCGTGAGCACTGGCTAACACTGGCGCGCTCGAGCGCCTGGACCCTCAAGCCGGAGGCGACGTTCTCCGATTGCCTGGCCTTGGTCCGGCGCCGGATTTGGGGCGAAACCTATTTCGAGAGGTCAGCCAGCGCGCAAGCCCCTGTCCAACTATCACCCCAGCGCCTAGAGCGCTTGCTCGATCAGCTTGCCGCGACGGCCTGAGACGCTGTACAGGAACTAACTATCTGATATAAAATACATAATTTACGGCTCATGGGGCGATTTTTTGACCAAACCCCTTTTCATTCGGAGCAACCGGTATGACTTCAGACGGCGCTCATCCACGTGCAAGGTACCCAAGTGACTTGTCAGACGAAGAAT
>NZ_NHSF01000020.1 GCF_016653295.1 Halochromatium salexigens
TACGCTTTGCAGGATGACGAACAAACGGGTCAGGACGTCGCGGGCCGCTTTGCCATCAAAGATGTTGGCGGCATGCACGTAGACGACCAAGAGACAACCCATTGTATCGACTACAATATGGCGCTTACGGCCCTTGACGAGCTTGCCCCCATCAAAGCCAGACTCAATCGACGACTCAGGCGTGCCTTTGACGCTTTGGCTATCAATGATCGCGCCACTGGGATCTGGATTGCGATCTTCCTTTTGGCGCAGACGTGCGCGCAACGCAGCGTTGATCTGCTCGAGTAGTCCGCTATGCGTCCACTTATTATAGTAGTAATTAACAAGATGATAAGAAGGGAAGTCTTTTGGCAAATAACGCCATGGACATCCTGTTTTGTTTAGATAAAAGATCGCGTTCAGAATCTCGCGAAGATTTGATTCGCGCTTACGTCCTGTCTTATAGGGATCAAGCTCGTTGATGATTGGTTCAATGATAGCCCATTCTTCGTCTGACAAGTCACTTGGGTACCTTGCACGTGGATGAGCGCCGTCTGAAGTCATACCGGTTGCTCCGAATGAAAAGGGGTTTGGTCAAAAAATCGCCCCATGAGCCGTAAATTATGTATTATATATCAGATAGTTAGTTCCTGTACAGCGTCTTAGTGCACCGCAGCCCAGCTTGCCCCCTGCTTGACCTCGGGCACGGCCACCACGTCGCCAGCATCGGGAAACACATCGAGGAATCCCTGCACCATCGCATCCTGCAGGGCTTCGACGGCAGTCTCGGCATGGTCGAGGGGCACCTGCAGTGTGATCTCATCATGCACGGTATGGTAAAGCGCGGCATCGGTGCCGGTCAGGGCTTGGGGTAGTCTGCGCAGTGCGGACATGAGGACTTCGGCAGCACTGCCCTGTACCGGAATGTTCTGTGCTTCACCCCGCAGATACCCCTCCCCTTGGGCGTCGAAGTCTCGCACCAGCCCCAAGCGGGTGCGCACCTGCCGAAACTGTTGGGCTTGGGCCACCTGTTGCCGTTTCCACTGCTCAAGCTGCGGATAGGCCAACTGGAACCGCAGCAGGGCCTGCTTTGCATCGGCGCTGCTCATGGCTACCCCATAGTCCACCTGTGCCGTTCGCGCCAGCCCAGCAGGGCCTTGCCCAAACAGGTTGCCGAAGTTCACGGGCTTTGCGGCTTGGCGCTGCTGCGGTGTCACTTGCTCGGGGGCTACCCCGGCGATCGCGGCGGCGGTGCTGCGGTGCAGATCACCCCCTTTGCGGTACACGTCCAACATAGCCTGATCCCCGGAAAGCAGCGCGGCCACTACCAGTTCGATCTGTGAATAGTCGGCACTGACAAGCACCTTGCCAGGGGGTGCTGTGAACAGCTCTCGAAAGGTACCTTGCTTCGGGGCCTGTTGGGTATTGGGTTTGCTGGCAACAGCCCGGCCTGATCGAGTAAAGCCTAGGCTGAATTCAGGGTGCAGCTGATCGGTAACGGGGTGCCGGTGCTTGCAGTAGCTGCTGCCGTAGGTGCTCAGCAGCTTACTCACGGCCTTGTAGCGCAGCAGCGGCTGCACCATGGGCAGGTGCGCAAACAGGGCTAGGCTATCGGCATCGGTTTTCAGGCGGCCTGTTTTCTCGGTCTTCGGCCAGCGTTTCAGGGTGTCGGCATCCAGGCGCTGCTGTAGCCAGCTGCCCAGCTGCGGGCCACTGTTGGGCGAGACCTCGGGGCCTAGGTGTTCTTGCAGCTCCCCCTGCAGCCGGTCACGTTCCTGCTGCCAGGTGGCCTGCAGCGCGGCATGCCCGGCCCAATCGAAGCATTGCCCCTGCAGCTGCAGCCCGGCCAGTACCGGCAGCACATCGCACCATAGGGCGTACAGGCGGCGCTGATCGTTGCGCTCTACCTTCGGCAGCAGCTCGCGGGCAATGCGCACGGTTGCCAGGGCATCCAGGGCGGCATAGTGCAGCTGGTGCTCGGACAGCTCAGCCGTGCCCCAATCGCTTACCTGCTCGGTCTTGTCCATATCCACCTGCAGCACATCGGCTGAGACTTCAGCCAGCTTGCGCAGTCGGTGCGACAGCAGCCGGTCTAGCAGCATGCCATCATGCAAGCGCGGCACGGTCAGCCCGGCATGGGTCAGGTGCCGATACTCGAAGCTGCCGTTAAAGGTGGCCCATGGGGCGGCACTGAGCGGGGCTAGGGCATCGAGGGGCACCTGCTGCAGATCAAACAGGGCCACCCGGCCATCGAGGGCGGCCACCTGTAGCAGCCTGATCTCGGCAGTCTGCGGATCGAGGGCAGCCCCTGGGCGATCACGATAGGCGGCTGCAGGATAGGTTTCGATATCGACGCCAAGCACGGGTTCAGCGGCCAGCTGGGCGGCGCGGCGGGCGGCTTCGCTCGAATCGGTAACATAACGGATCAGGGTAGGGTCAAGCATCAACGTCGGGCCTGTGCTCGGGCTTATTATCAAAGTTTTTATATGTCATTCGTAGTGATAATAAGCGGCGTGAATAAGTCGCCTAATGGCACAAAACCGATTGCATGACAGCAGGTTGCTGAAAGCATAAAGGGGGTGCTATTGGGCATGGATGCTGTGCATGATCTGTGGATAAAAGGCGACTGATTTCGATCAACGGGTTATCCACAGGCTAACGCGGGCAGTTCTCCACCTGTTTTGCAGGGGCACCCTTGGCCCCATGGCGACACTGCACCCGTTTGGGGGCCATTGGGGGCCAAGGTCTGCAGGTGCTGGGGGCCATGTCGCCAGGGGGCCAGATAGTCCCCTTGGAGGTTAGGCATCATCAGGGCGTAGTTCGTAGCCCTTGCCATGCACCCGGACATAGCCCCGGCGCAGTAGCTCAGCCATCAGTTCACGCGCCAGCTGAGACTGCCCCCGCACCATGCGCGGCCCATCCTTGTACGTCTCTCGCAGACTGAATACCGTTTGCCCGGCAACAGTCAGGCGTTGCAGCATCCAATCATGCAGTTGCTTCGGCAGGGCCACCTCTCGGCGGTGCTCTACCAGCTTGGCGCTGATCCGTTGCCACTCGCCTAGATGCCAATCCATCAAGCGGGCGGCCCTGTCGATATGCCCCTGCTGCACCTGCCCGGCCCCTTCCAGGGCGGCCTGCACCCCGGCCAGTCGCAGCACCTGCTCAGGGGCCTTGTTCGCCACCTCTCGGATATCGCGGTACTCGCCTAGCAGGGCAGACTCATAGCGGTTGTGAACGCTGATCCAGCTCTCGAAAGCAACATCATCGAGGGGCAGGGCCTGGGGCTGCAGTTCACCCGTGACGAGGTTGATCTCGGGGGTACGCGCCAGCAGGGCATCAAGGGCCTGCTCGAAGCGGTGCAGCCGGTCATCCTCGGTGCGACGGCGATAGGGTCTGCTGCCAATGGTCGAGGGCGGAAACGCGGGCAGGCATCGGCTCAGGAATCCCTGCCCGGCCAAGGTGCGGCTGTCGAATAGCGCGGCGGCCACCTCGGGCTGCAGCATCATGCTCAGCGATAGGCGGCGGCCATACAGCGCGGTCGCTTCATCGAGGCTTGCCTTTGCTTCAGCATGAAAGCTGCCAGACCATAGCCCCGACAGCACAGCAGCGGTTGCCGTGTCCCTCCCCTCCCGCATGCTGTAGCCCCCGAGCCAAGCGGCGGCATCGCTGTTGGTCAAGGTCAGGGCGGGCCAGTGCATATCGAGGGTCTTGACTAACCCCTCGGTGGTGCAGCTGGTCAGCAGCCATGCAGGCTTGCGCGGGCGTGGCCCCGGATCAGGGGCATCTTTGCCCAGCTTGGCGGACTTCCAGGCTTCGAGGGCAGTCTGGTAGCGCACCATGGCTTCCTTCATGCGGATATAGATCAGCCGAAAGGCTTGTTCGTCGGTGCTGGTCTTGCGCTCCCCCGGCAGGGCCACCAGCACCAGCCAGAGACTGAGCGGGATGGTGCGGCCATCGCAGATCACGTTATAGCGTTCCTGCACCACGGCAGCAGCGGCGGCCCAGCAGGATTGCGCGGCCAGTGCCACGGGCACCTGCTGGCGCTCGGTCAGGGCTTGCACGGCAGGCTGCAGGATCGGCCCTAGGGCATCGAGGGGGTAGGCTTGGGCAGCAGCTGCGGCGGGATCGGTGCCTGTCTCGAATTCCAACAGCTCGGGCCAGTCTAACCCGGTGGCCCATGCGGTCGAGGGGCTGCTGGTGCCGGTGGCCTGCTCAGCCGATCGGCCCCCGAAGGTCAGCCCGGCGCAATCATCGGCAGCAGCCGTGCCCGGTGATTGCGGCACCTGCACCTGCTCGGCAGTCTGCCCCCCGAAGGTCAAGCCCAGATCGGCAGTGCCCTGCATGCCAACCTGCCACCATGTTTGCAGGCATGCAGCCAGATCATGCCCTAGCAGCTCGGCAGCACGGGGCCAGCCAGTGACGGGTTGTCCGGACTCGGCACGGTCGAGGGTGTCCTGCACGGCCCTAGCCCGGTCGCGGCGCTCGGGATCATCGGCCACCTGCAGCATGGCCACCAGTACCTGCTCAATCTCTGCTCGCGGCCAGCTGGCATGCCAACAGGCACCAGCCAGGGCGGCGGTCAGATCATGGCGGCTCCCTTCAAATTCGGCCCAATGTCGCACCAGCAGCGCGGCCCCGGCCACTCGGGCCACCTGCTGTTGCAGCTGATCGGCGCTGATCTCAGCCAGGGGGCCATCACTCGGGGCCTGTTTCCAGCGCAGCTGCTGCCCGGTCTTGTGGATCGAAGGCGGCACCACGGCCTGCTGCCCGGTCGCCAGTATCTCGATAATGCGGCGGCCCTGCTTCGAGGGGTGCAGTCGGGCGGGGGCATCAAAGGCGGTCTTGCCGATCCCCGGACAGCGCAGCAGGATATGGCGAAGCTGGAATACCCCGGCCTCATCATCGCGGCCATAGCACCAGCTCGCGGGTAGCAGCTTCGGGGCCAGCTGCCCGGCTTCGGTACAGTCCAGATCAACGTCCGCCAATTCAGCGGACGGGGCACCCAGCAGAGCCCCGAGATTGCACTGCCCGGCGAATTGACGCGGTATGTCATCCATCGAGGGCATGGTGGTCTGTTGCCAGGCGTTCGCAGTCGGGGCCTTGCCCTTGTGCTGCACCCGTAGCGGCACAATGCCTAGCTGCACTAGATCGGCGGCGGCTTGGGCGATCGGGGGCAAGGGTGCGGTGGTTTCGATAGCGAGGGCTTGCTGGTGCATATCAGCAGCCCCCTGGGCGGCGCGGGGCCACCCGGTCTAGAATGATAGTGCTCACGGGAATACCTCTCAGCAGCCTACCCCCGGTGCTCGCGGGGGCGGCTTGCATCAGTCTCGATTACCAGTCAATCGGCAGTTCAGCTTGGGCGGGCGTTGCGGCCTGCTCGGGCTGTTGCTGCGGTGCGGCGGCAGCTGGGGCCTGCTCGGCTTGCTGCGGTGCAGCTGGGGCAGGATCAGGGGCTGCTGGTGCGGTTGCAGCGGGCGGCTGCTGCGCTGGTGCCGGTATCGAGGGCGGTGCAGCCTGGGGCGGCTGAGGGGCTGCTGGCGCTGGGGCTTGCGGTGCTGGTGCAGCTTGTGCGAACGGATCAGCGGCAGCTGCTGGTGCTTGGGCGGCCCCGATCGGTACCCGTACCCGGATCGCGGGCACTACTTGCCCCTGAAACATGACGTTTTCGGGGTACAGCTCGATTTCACGGCCTGCCCATGCGGTGGTTTCGGTGCCGAAACTGGCGGCGATCAATAGCCCGTTCGTTTTGTTCAAGATCAGCTTTTTAGGCACCCCTCGGAATTGAAGGGCGGGCTTGATCTCGCCTTGGCCTAGCTGCTCAGGTTGGCAGGCTTCAATGGTCACTCTGCGCACCTGCCCCTGCAGATCGGCGGCTTTCAGGTAGTTCGATGGAAAGAGGGAATTGATATCCATCAGGCGGCTCCCCCTTCTTTCGAGAAACGGGAAAAGCTGTCCGACAATGCCCCCGCTAGATACTGTTCCCAAACAGCCGGGGCTAGGTTTATATCTGCAGACACGTCACCTGCACTAGCGGCAATCGTCGCTAAGGCGTTTTGAACAGCGGCATCCGCATTGGGCAGGTAATGCGCGGCCCACTGCTCTGCAGTCATCGGCCTAGGAATATCCGTATCCGTAGCGAACAGCACCTGATCGTCAGGTATCAAATCCAGCCCATCGAGGGGCGCATCATCGAGACTAATCGTGCCGTTTTCATCGTTGCGCAGCAGGGTAAGGGCAGGCACTCCCCCAGCTAGCACGGTGTAGAAGGGCGGAAGATCAGCCAACAGAGTGCGTAGCGCGGCTATGGTCAGATCAAGGTGCTGTTTCATTGTGCAGCCCCCTGCTGTTCCAGCCAGGCGATAAACCCGGCTTCGTTGACTAGCAGCTTGCGACCAAGGCGGCGGACATGCGGCTGCAGTCCGTTCTGATCGGCGCGGCGGACATAGTGCCGGATCGCATGGGCGGTCAGGGTCGGGGTTTTCGCGCCAGCATTCAGGCGCTCAGCTAGGGCGGGAATGCTGCGCCATGGTGACGGCAGCTCGGGCAGTTCATGCTGCACTCGGGCAGCTTCGAGGGTCGAAGGCATGGAAATGCTACCTCATGGTTCATGCGCGGCGCGGGGTTGCGCTGCGGTGCATGGGTAGCATCGAGATATTCGGGCACGGTCTGAAGCCATGCCCGGAAGCTGCCAGGTCTGCGCAAAGGGGGCAGTTTGCGCAGACCGTAGGCGCTAGACGTTATTCAGATAACCCCTGATCGTTCTCCATCCCTGACCTACAAGGCGCTGCTCTTTTGCATCGGTTGCAGCAGCATCCTTGCCCCCTTTACCGCCTAGTTCTTTCTCGTAGGTAGCGCGGTTTTCTCGATACCACTGCTGAATGAAAGCTCTGTCAGCATGGTTATCTTTGTGGCGTAGCTCTGCCATTTTTTTAGCTGCATTTTCTGCTGCTTTAATGTTGTGCATTACAGCAGCTAATACTATTTCATGGGCATGACAAAGTTCCTGCCAATGCTCGTTAGCAATATTCCCATCATCCAAGGTGCTCAGGTGGTCAAGGGCATGAACAGTTTCACAAAGGTATTTGACACACCTTCGTTCACGGTCATCTGAGAAAGAGCGGTGTAGCACGGTAGTATCAAATGTCTTTAGTTTGATCGGCGCATTTCCAGGAACCTGTACTAGGACATGAACACCTGTGATGGGCATTTTTCCCCGAGCATATTCTGTTATTGGTACAGCTTGCCCCCATTCGCGCCAAATCTGCTCTAATGCCTCGTAGAGCGTGCTTACACTCTGGTGTAATCCCGAAAGGTGCGGACCTTGGTTCATCCCTCACCCCCTGCCAGCTCAAGGCGGCGCTCGATCCGTTCCAGCCGATCGGCCAGCTTGTCGAGGGTCAGCTGCTGGCGGGCGTCGGTTTCATCCCCATAGGCCACTTCACGTTTGACGAGTCCCATGTTGCCTTCGAGGGCAGTCATGCGGTGCTTCAGCTCGGACACATCATCTGCGATCTGATCCACCCGGCCCCGGATATGGCGAAGGTGCTCTAGGATCAGGCTATCGAGGCTGCTGCTCATCCTTCACCCCCTGCCGTGCCCAGCAGACCATCAGCCATGTTGCGCACCAGTGCATGCGTATGCTGCTCGCTCAGGTGGGCATAGCGTTTGGTGGTGTTCGCGGACTTGTGGCCTAGGACGTTGCCGATTTCCAGCAGGCTTGCCCCGTTGCGGGCTAGGAAGCTGGCGCAGCTGTGGCGTAGATCGTGCCACCTGAAATGCTCGATCTTGGCGCGGCGCAGTGCGGTTTCCCATGGGGTGCGCAGCTGCAAGGGTTGCTTATCCGATACCCGGCTCGGGAACAGCAGCCCGTCATCGTTAAGCGGTGTCACCTTGCCCTGCTGGCGCTGCTTCTTGCGGGCCTGCAGTAGCGGCAGCACCTGGGCGGCGATCGGTAGGCTACGAATGCCCCCCTTGGTGCTGGTTTCGTTGTCCACCCGCACCTGCACCACCCCGGCCTGCAGATCAATATCCTTCCAGCGCAGATTCAGGATTTCGCCTTGCCGTGCCCCGGTGGTGATCGACAGCAGCACGGCCAGCAGCAGATCGGGGCTTTCAGATTCGTGGCAGGCGGCCAGCAGGCGCTGCAGCTCATCCTCGGACAGGTATCGAGTACCGGCGTTGTTCTCACTGCCCTTTGCCACCTGCTGAAGCGGCGAGACTTGCAGCCAGTGCCACTGCTTGACGCAAGCGGTCAGCACGGCCCCCAAGGTGGCAAGGTGTCGGTTGATGGTGGCAGGGCTTCGATAGCGGGGCGGCCCTGCTTTGTCGGCAGACTTGGCCTTGCTCGGGATCGAGGTAGTCGCAAGCAGATCACGGTGCTCGGCAATCTTGGCGGCGGTCAGCTCGGATAGGCGAAGGTGGCCTAGGTGCGGCTCCCAATAATCTAGATGCTGCTCATATTTGCGGGCAGTCTCGGGGCGCAGCTTGGGCAGGAATTCGGCGCGGTACTTCTTGATCGCATCGGCCAGCTTGTGCTGCTGGGCTTCGCTGATTAGCCCGGCGTTGCCTTCGTCTATCTGTGCTTCGTACTTGCGGCCCCAGCGTTCGGCAGCTGATCGGGTCTTGAAGCTGTGGGTAACGGTAGGGTGCCCCTGCTTGCGGACCTTCGCCTTGTAGACGGTGCCGGACTCGCGGGTTACTTTCTCAATGGTTGCCATGTGCTGCTCCGAACAGCAGGTGGTGACGGAAACAGCCTGGGGGTGCCACCCTGGGCTGTTTCGTTTTGCGCGTCAGTTCGCACTGCGGCGCATGGTGTCACCTTAGCATGGATTTACAGTGCACTGTCACCCATAGTGTCACCCATGGCGGGATTTAGCGGCTTCAGCCCCCGCTATTGCGGCAGGGTCTGGGGACTGAAAATCCCCGTGTCGGCAGTTCGATTCTGTCCCTGGGCACCATCTTCGATGATCAAACCAACTCAGGTGAAAGAAGCCTGATCAGGCTCCAGTTATTAATACGCGCGTTTAACCATTCGTTAATGCGCGTTTAACCACTCGCCGATCGCCGGGGTGACCTCTTTCTGCGCCTTGCCGCTGACATAGATGCCAATGTGGCCACCGGGGAAGGCGAGTTCGGTGTAGTCCTCGCTGCCGGTCAGACCATTGAGCGCCTTGGACGCATCCGGCGGCACCAGATGATCCTGCAGCGCGTAGATATTGAGCACCGGGCAGCGGATCTGTTTGAGGTCGACCGGGCGCTCGCCGACGCGCGTGGTGCCGTTGATGAAGGCGTTGCCCTGGTAGAAGTCCTTGATGAACTGGCGGAAGGTCTCGCCGGCCTGGTCGGGGCTGTCGAAGATCCATTGCTCCATGCGCAGGAAGTTCTTGGCCTTCTCGGGCTTGTCGAGCATGTCGACCATGTTGACGTACTTCTGGCCGGTGAGGCTGAATGGCTTCAGCGACAGGAAGGACCAGTTCAGCAGCTCGCCAGGGATGTTGCCCATGGTATCGACGGCGAGGTCGACATCGACATGCTGCACCCAGTTCGACAGCATGTTGTCCGGGGTCTTGAAGTCGACCGGGGTGACCATGGTGACCAGGTTGCGCACCTTGTCCGGATGCAGCGCGCTGTACATCAGGCTGAAGCTGCCGCCCTGGCAGATACCGAGGATGTTGACCTTGTAGACACCATGGGTGTGGCGGATGTGGTCGACGCAGCGATCGATGTAGCCGTTGATGTAGTCGTCGAGGGTCAGCGAGCGATCGGCCTGATCCGGGTAGCCCCAGTCGATCAGATAGACGTCCTGGCCGGTGGCGAGCAGGCCCTTGATGGTCGAGCGGTCTTCCTGGATGTCGGTCATGTAGGGGCGGTTGACCAGCGCGTAGACCACCAGCAGGGGCACCGCTTGCTGGGCGACTGCGGCCGGGCGCTGGTAGCGATAGAGCACCAGCTTGTCCTCGCGGTAGACCGCATCCTTGGGGCTGACGCCGCTGTCGATCTCGCCGGCATCGAGCAGGTTCTGCATGCCCTGACCGAGCTTGCGGCTGTAGTCGAGCATCTCCTCGCCGAGCTTGTCGGGGCGGATATCGATGGGAAACATGCGGCGGCGCTCCTCTGTAGATGGCTGACCCGGACCCGTCTTGGCGGTGTCCGTGGTGTGCTTGGGGATTGAATCGGTGGTGTTGGCCGTCGCCTCAGCTGGGGCGAGGCGGCGCAGCGCGTTACGGGCCGCTCCATCGGCCGCACCACTGGCCGGCGGACGCTGCATCAGCCTTCGCTGGACTTGGTGCTCGACTTGGCGGCCGTCTTCTTGCGGGCGCTGGTCTTCTTCGCCGCCCCCGTCGTGGCCGAGCCGGTGGTCGTCGCTGTGGTGGTCTTGGCGCCCGTGCCCGATCCGCTCGTGCTGGTGTCGCTGCTGGCCGGCGCGCCCGCTGGCAGGGTTGCGAGCCGCCGCTGGATCTGGTCGAGTTCCTGGCGCAACTGCTTGTTCTCACGGCGCGTCTCTTGCAGTCGATCCTGCAGGGTGCGCAGCTCGCTGCGAGTGGGCATGTTCATCGCGCCGAGCGACTCATCGACCATCACCGAGAGGCGCTGCTTGAGCGCCATCTGGGCGTTGATCAGACGGCCGTGCACACGCGAGTAGTCCGGCGTGATGACCTCATCGGCGTAGACCGCCTCGCAGCAGCCGACCCAGGTGTCGTAGAGGCCGCGGGCGGAGTCGATGGTCTCACCGGCCTCGGATTTCTGCTGCAGCGCATCGCGCAACCGGTGCAGGGCCTTGACGCCGAGCTGATTGAAGAAGCTGCTGTAGTCCTGAAAGGCGCGTTGGTAGTCGATACCGGCGCGCATCAGCTCTTGATACTGGGCCTGCTCCTCGCGCGAATAGCCGAGGCCGGGTGCCGAGAGCATCTGCTCGAGGCCTTCTTGCATCGGGCCGCGCATCATCCCGCTTGGCATGTTGCGCAGCAGGTCGCCGGGCATCATCGGCGAGAGCGATGACATCATCCGCTGCCAGGTGTCGAGCGGCATCTCCCAAAAGCCGAGCATCCGACGCAGGCTCTCATCCTGGTCAGCGCCGAGGCCGCTGAAACCTTTTTGCATCTGCTCGATGGTCTGGTTGAGCCAGTCCCAGGCGCGGGTGCTGTCACCGCCCTGACCGAGACCCGCGTCACCGAAACCCTTGGTGAACTGCTCGGCGAGTCCGAAATAGGCCTTGCCTTGGTCCATCAACCGCTGCATGAAGTCGCGCGCCGGGTCGCTGGCGGCCGGGGCGAAGGCCTTGCGCCACTGCTCCATCGCCGCCAGCCAGGGCGCCGATGCGCTGCTGTCGCTCTGGGCTCGGCCGCTGTCGAAGCCCATCGCCTGCTGGCCCATCTTGGCCAGTCCGTCCCAATAGTCGCGTTGCAGCTTGAGCCAGCTGTCGTCGAAGAATGCGTTTTGTGCCATCGTGCTTACCCCTGCCAGGGCCTCCTCAGATCGTGTGCGAACGAAGCTAGCATGGAAATTTGTGCACTGCAACAAAAGGCCGTAGACTCTGACGCCGCGCGCCGGATTGCACTCCCCCGAGCCAGCGTCACGCGTGCGCGACCCCTATGCATCACTCACAAACGCTTTATGATCCCTGGCTCGTGGTAGGGGGCTTGCCGCATGAGCCTGATCTTTTGTTGAGTCTTATCCTGAGGAGGATATCCCATGCCAGAGAATGTCGTGATCGTCGCCGCTGTGCGCACTCCAGTCGGAAACTTCGGTGGTAGCCTCGCCTCGCTGCCGGCAACAGCGCTGGGCACCACCGTGATCAAGGCGCTGCTGGACAAGACCGGACTCGATCCGGAACAGGTCGATGAGGTGATCCTCGGGCAGGTGCTGGCAGCCGGCGTCGGCCAGAATCCAGCGCGCCAGACCACGCTCAATGCCGGGCTGCCGCATAAGGTGCCGGCGATGACCATCAATAAGGTCTGCGGCAGCGGACTCAAGGCGGTGCATCTGGCGATGCAGGCGGTGGCTCTCGGCGAGGCCGAGGTGGTGATCGCCGGCGGTCAGGAGAGCATGAGCCAGTCGGCGCATGTGGTTCCCGGTTCGCGTCAGGGCCAGCGCATGGGCGACTGGAAGATGGTCGACACCATGCTCAGCGATGGCCTGATGGATGCCTTCAATCAGTGCCACATGGGCGTGACCGCCGAGAACATCGCCAAACACTACGGCTTCTCGCGCGATCTCCAAGATCAGTTCGCCGCCGCCTCGCAGCAGAAGACCGAGCAAGCGCAGGCCGCCAACCGCTTCGCCGATGAGATCGTGCCGGTCACCGTGCCGCAGCGCAAGGGCGATCCAGTGATCTTCGAGCGCGATGAGTTCCCGCGCGCGAATACCAGCGCCGAGACCCTCGGCAAATTGCGCCCGGCCTTCGATAAGGAAGGCACGGTGACCGCGGGTAACGCCTCCGGCGTCAACGATGGCGCCGCTGCGGTCATGGTGATGAGCGAGTCCAAGGCCAAGGCGCTCGGGCTGACCCCGCTGGCGCGGGTGGTCGCCTTCGCCAGCGCAGGCGTCGACCCGGCGATCATGGGCACCGGCCCGATCCCGGCCTCGACCCAGTGCTTGGAGAAGGCCGGCTGGACGGTCGCCGATCTGGACCTGATCGAGGCCAATGAGGCGTTTGCCGCGCAGGCGCTCTCGGTCAACCAGGAAATGGGCTGGGATGAGGACAAGGTCAACGTCAACGGTGGCGCGATCTCGATCGGCCATCCGATCGGCGCCTCCGGGGCCCGCGTGCTGGTGACCCTGCTGCACGAGATGCAGCGACGCGATGCGAAGAAGGGCCTAGCGACGCTCTGCATCGGCGGTGGCCAGGGAGTGGCCTTGGCGGTGGCGCGCGATTGATTCGACACGATCGCCGAGCTGTCCCAGCAAGCCGGCCGGCTTGTGAGCCGGTTGCTGGGCCGTTTTAGCGATATGCCGGGTGCATGCGTTGATCCCACACAGTTTGCGTGTCTTCGTGCTGGGCTACACTGACTCGATGAGTCAGTGACGCAGCAGGTTCATGCGATGACCGCCGAGCGCATCATCAAGAAATATCCGAATCGGCGCCTCTACGACACCGAGTTGAGCCGCTACATCACGTTAGCGGACGTGCGCGCGCTGGTGATGCAGGGCACGCCGTTTCGGGTCTTGGATACCGCCAACGATGCGGATCTCACCCGCTCGATCCTCCTGCAGATCATGCTCGAGGAGGAGACCGGCGGCGAGCCGCTGTTCAGCGCCAACATGCTCGCGCAGATCATCCGCTTCTATGGCGGCACCATGCAGGGGATGTTCGCGCACTATCTGGAGCAATCGCTCGAGGCCTTCGCGCGCCAGCAGCAGCATCTGGCCGAGGATCTCGGCACCAAACCCTTTGAACTCATGGGTCGGATGACCGAGCGCAACCTCGAACTGTGGGCCAATGCGCAGAAGGAGTTCCTGCGCGCGGCGGGTTTCGGGGAGACCAGTGCGCGCGAGGATTCCGATTCCACCGAGACGAGTTAACGCGTCAGGCTCATGAAGAGCTGTGGCAGGCGCTCGGGCAAGCGTTCGACACAATCGATCACGCTGTAGTGACGCCCGAAGATGGCGCCAACGTAATCATCGGCGAAGGGATCGAGGTTGATGCAGTAGCTGTAGATACCCGTCGCGTTGAGTTCTTGCACCGCCTTGCGGGCATCTTCGATCAGGCGTTGAGGGTCGGTCTCGTCGATATCCGCCGGCTCGCCGTCGCTTAAGATCAGCAACAGTTTCTTGTCGGCCTTGCGGTGTGACAGGCTGTGCCCGGCGTGGCGCAGAGCGGCGCCCATACGGGTCGACCAGCCCGCCTGCATGGCCGCCAGGCGTGCCTTGACATCCGTGCCCCAGGGTTCGCTGAAGCCCTTGATGTGCAGGTAACGCACCTCGTGGCGGCTGTTGGAGGAAAAGCCAGCGATGGCGAACTCGTCGCCGAGGGCCTCGATGGCCCAGCCGAGCAAGGCGACGGCGGCCTGGCTGAGTTCGAGGATGCTCTGGGAACAGCCCTCGGGCGTCTGGTTGATCGATTCGGAGAGATCGAGCAGCAGGGTGACGGCGATGTCGCGTCCATCGGTGCGATGGTGCATGTTGATGCGCGGGTCGGGCTGGCGGCCGGCACGCAAGTCGGTCAGAGCACGGATGGCGATGTCCAGATCCAGCTCGCTGCCGTCCTCCTGGTAGCGTTGGCGCACCGCGAGCTGTGGCTTGAGCCGCTCCAAGAGCTGGTGCAGGCGCTTGGCCAGACCGGCATGGTGGGCGAGCAGTTGGTCGATGGACGCCGCCTCTCCCGAGGGATGCAAGCTTTCATACAGACTGACCCAGTCGGGGCGGTAGTGCCGGCCCTGATAGTCCCATTCCGGATAATGGCGCGGGGGCAGACGGTCGGGCTCTTCGATGCTGCGGCGCGGCGGCTCGTCGAAGGACTCCTCCTCGTCGCCGGCTTCGATGTAGCGCCACAGATGGCGGTTGTCGTCGCGATAATCGACCTCGGTGTCGGTGAACCACACCTGGGGCGAGAGGTCGGACTGGCGGCGAGTGCGGGCGATGTAGGCGATGGCCAGCGCGGCGGCGTCCTCGGTGCCGTGGTTGGGTTGCGCCAGCAGCGCCTGGAAGCGTTCGAGGAACGCCAGCAGATCCGGGTTGCGGTAGCCGTGCTCGGGGTCGAGCACCGCGCGCGAGAACAGCGCCAGGCGGTGGCGGATGCAGGAGTGGCGGTCGGGATCGCAGGCGTCCTCGGCGGGCTGCGGGTGCAGCGCCAGCCACAGCGGGCGCAGGCCGGGATACGCCTGGATGGCCAGTTGCTCGACGCGGCAGTCCTCGAATACATCGATGGCCAGGCGTTGAAAAGGGCTGTAGTTGTCGGCGACGATCGAGCCGCTCCAACGCCGGTGGGCGGCGATGTGGGCGAGCAGGGCGCGATAGCGATCCAGGCCACTGATCCCGGCGCGCGCATCATAGGCGTCGGGCAGGCGGATGCCGAGGGCGTCGTAGTAGGGCTGCGGCTTGCGCAGCTGATCGAAGGCGGTGGAGTAGGGGATCAACAGATCGCCATCCTGCCATAGGGCGCGCAAATACAGTTCCAGCGGGCGTTCGTGATCGACCAGCAGGGTGCCGTGGCGTTCACGCTGGAGGATGGCGCGGCTGTCGGGGGATTGCAGGCTAAAGTAGTCTTTCTGTCGCTCCGGGTGGGTGAGAAAATGCTGCAAGCCGTAGTCGATCCAGCGGCGCAGCCCGCTCAGCGACAGCTCGCCGAGCAGTTGCGGCAGGCGTTCGAGCAACAGCGCCAGGCTGGGGCTGGGCAGAGTGGCCGATTGGTTGCCGTGGATCGAGGCGCTGGTACGCCGGGCGAAGTCCATCAGCAGATCGATGGTCAGCTCGAACAACTCATAGCTGCCCAGGCGTGCGGTCACCCCGGTGATGCTCTGCATGAACACCGGAATGGCGGCGCCATTGGGGGTGCGCGACAGACGCCAGACGCTGCGTGAGACCAGCTCCAGGCAGTCCTCACCGAGGCGCTCGGCGATGCGTGGCAGCTCCTGCAGGTAGATCAGCACGGGCTCGACGCCGCGTCCGATCATGCATACCAGGGAGGCGCCATCGAGATAGTCCGCCAGTCCCTGTTGCGAGAGTCGCGCCTCGGCATCGCGCAGGCAGTCGGCGAGGATCGGCTCGATCTGCGGGAAATTGCACGCCAGCCGGGCGCGATAGGCCGACAGGCGGAGGTCTTCGTCGGTCATCGGCGGGAGCGGCTGCAGCCGTGATCAGTCGGCGCCGAACACGGCGTCGATGGCGTGATAGAGGGTATCGCGGATCTCGGCATCGTCGGTGATCGGATCGACCAGCGCCATGCGGCAGGCCAGACGTGGCGCGATGGCGCGCTTGATCAGGCGCGCGGCATAGACCAGCAGCCGGGTGGAGATGCCTTCATCGAGGCCATGGCCCTTGAGGTTGCGCGCCGTCTCGGCGATCTTGACCAATTGCCGTGCCTGCTCCTGGGGCAGGCCAGTCTCGCGGACGATGATCCCGGCTTCGGTGTCATGATCGGCATAGTCGAAGTGCAGCGCGGCAAAACGCTGCTTGGTCGACTGCTTGAGATCCTTCATCAGCGACTGATAGCCGGGATTGTAGGAAATCACCAGTTGGAAGTCGGCATGCGCCTCGACCAGCTCGCCCTTCTTGTCCAGTGGCAGGGTGCGGCGATGATCGGTGAGCGGATGGATCACCACCGTGGTGTCCTGGCGTGCCTCGACGATCTCATCGAGGTAGCAGATCGCGCCGATGCGCGCGGCGGTGGTCAGGGGGCCGTCGAGCCAATGCGTGCCATTGGCATCGAGCAGATAGCGCCCGACCAGGTCGGAGGCGGTCATGTCCTCGTTGCAAGCGACGGTGATCAGCGGGCGCCCCAGCGTCCAGGCCATGTACTCGACGAAGCGCGATTTGCCGCAGCCAGTCGGCCCCTTGATCATCACCGGCAGGCGCTCATCCCAGGCCGCCTGGTAGAGCGCAACCTCCTGTGCCAGCGGCTGGTAGAAGGGCTCTCGTTGGATGAGGTACTGGTCGTGTTCGGCCATTGTTGGTGGTGAGCGGTGAGTGATCGAGTGGGCCTTGGCTGTGCGCGCGTTCGTCCCTGTCAACAAAGGCCCCCGTTGGTGCGGGGGCATCCATCGGGTTGCTCGAGCGCTTACTTATGCGCTGCGGCACCCAGTTTGTCGCGCCAGCCGGGGTAGATGGCATCGGCATCGTGCGGGAAGGACTCGAAGGCGCGGGCGAACTCCTTGTGCTCACGCGCCCACTCGATGGGATCGGCGCCGGCCTTCCAGCATTCATAGGCCTGGCGCAGCGACAGGGCGCCGGCGGCCGGGCTGTCGATGTGGCCGTAGGAGCCGCCACCGGCGGTGTTGATCACGTTGCCGTGGCCGAGGTTCTCGAAGAAGCCCGGCAGGCGCAGGGCGTTCATGCCGCCGGAGATGATCGGGGTGGTGGGCTTCATGCCGAACCATTCCTGGTGATAGGCCGGGCCGGTGTAGCTGTCGCGCTCGATGATGTAGGCGATGTTGCGATCATCCTTGCTGCCTTCCATCTTGCCATAGCCCATGGTGCCGACATGGATGCCCGAGGCGCCCTGCAAACGTGCCATCTTGGCCAGCACATAGGCGGTGTAGCCGCGCTTGGAATTGGGCGAGGTCACGGCGCCATGACCAGCGCGGTGATAGTGCAGGTATTGACCCGGATACTGGCGACGGGCGGTGGTCACCATGCCGGGGCCACCGACATAGCCATCGACCAGGAAGGCCACCTTGTCGGCATCGGGGCCGAAGGCCTCCAGAATGAAGTCGGCACGCGCGCACATCTCGAAATGATCATCGGCGGTGATATTGGCCGAGAACAGCTTGGCCTCGCCGGTCTCGTCCATCGCCCGCTTCATGGAATCATAGACCAGCGGATAGACCTTCCTGGCCGGGCAGAACACTTGGTTGCCCTGGGGCTCATCGTTCTTGATGAAATCGCCCCCGAGCCAGAACTGATAGGCCGCAGCCGCGAAGGGCTCCGGGCGCAGACCGAGCTTGGGCTTGATGATGGTGCCGGCGATGTAGCCGCCATCGACCACCGGGCGGCCGAGCATGCGCCACATGTCGGAGATGTCCTTGGCCGGGCCGTCGAACAGCTGGATGGCACGCGGCGGCATGTAGAAGTCATACATCTGGGCGTGCGCGATGTCGCCCATGCCCTGATTGTTGCCGATGGTCAGGGTCAGGAAGGAGACCAGCATCATGCGCCCGTCGGTCATGTTGCGATCGAACAGATCGATCGGATAGGCGATGCGCATCTCCTCGGTCGCCTCGTCGATCTGATAGACGATGGCGTCAAAGTTCTTGGTGTAATCGTCGGTGGTGGAGACCTCGACATTGGTGCCGGTGGAAGACTCGGCGGCGAAGTGGGCCGCGGCTTCCAGGTAACCGTAGCCGGTTTGCGGCTTCATCTTGTAGGCGCACAGAATATGCTTGCCGCCGGCGATCAGGTCGTCTTCGCGCAGGCTGAGATCGGCATAACGGACGGATTGGTCAAGTGCCATCGGGGGTGTCTTCCTCAGTGTTGTCATTCGTGTCAGCGGCGGCCGCAGGTGGCGGCACGCGGCTTGAGCGTCTTTGCGCTGCATCTGGACCGGTCGACGCATGATGCGGTCTCCCAAGGCCGGACCATCAGCGACTCGCATCAGGGTACCCCTAATACACGGATAAAACCCCTGGAATTGTCTATGCGGTCGATCGCTTATTCCTTATTGGTTGTGTGTGTTACTCGGGTTTAGCACGCTGTAGAGGATCAGCGTGAGCGGTCGCGCCGCATCATGCTGCAGTGCAGCATTTTTCGTCTCAATGGTCTTGACAGAGGGCGGAAGCGGTACTATTGTGCACTGCAACAAATGCTGCACTGCACAAACCGGAGCACTGCGATGAACCTGAATGACAACATGAAGACCCTGAACGACCTCACCAACAACAGCGTTGAGCGGATGACCGCGCTGGGCGAGCTGAACATGAAGGTCGCCGAGCGCATGGCGACCCGTCAGATGGACCTGTTCGGCCGTTGGATGGAGCAGGGCACCAAGCTGATGCGCGCGGCCACCGAGGCGCGCGGCTACAGCGATCTGTACAAGACCCAGGTCGACATGACCAAGGAAGCCAGCGAGCAGATGATGGCCGAGTCCAAGACCAGCCTGCAGTTGGCGACCGAGACCCGTGACGAGTACCGCGCCTGGTTCGAGGCCACGATGGCCGAGATGCGCAAGGGCGGCGGTCTGGTCGAGGCAACGGCCAAGGCCTGAAGGGCAAGCCTCGGGATCGAGCCGCAGGCGCTGGGCGACCCCGAACCCTTGGGTGCGTCCAGCGACGTCTTGGCTCCATCGTCGCTCGCCACAGACTCGGGAATGACGACTATGACTGACTCAAACAAACCGGCTGGCCGGGTGGCCTTGGTCACCGGCGGCATTGGCGGCATTGGCACCGCCATCTGCCGACGCCTGGCGCAAGAGGGCTGGCGCGTGGTGGCCAATCATCACCCCTCCGAGCAGGAGGCCGCGCAGGCCTGGCGCAACGATCTGACGGGCGAAGGGCTGAGTGTCGATACCATCGCCGCCGATGTCTCCGATTTCGAGGATTGCGGGCGGATGATCGCCGCCATCAAGGCCGATCAGGGGCCGGTCTCGGCGCTGGTCAACTGCGCGGGCATCACCCGCGACAAGACCTTCAAGAAGATGGACGAGGCGCAGTGGCGCGCGGTCATCGATGTCAACCTCAACAGCGTGTTCAACGTCACCCGCCAGGTCTGGGACGACATGCTCGAGGCCGGCTTCGGGCGCGTGGTCAACATCTCCTCGGTCAACGGTCAGCGCGGCCAGTTCGGCCAGGCCAACTATGCCGCGGCCAAGGCCGGCATGCACGGCATCACCATGACGCTGGCGCAGGAAGGCGCGGCGAAGGGCGTCACCGCGAACACCGTCTCGCCTGGTTACGTCGAAACACCGATGACCTTGGCGATGCGCGATGACGTGCGCGAGGCGATCGTCGCCAGCGTACCGATGCGCCGCATGGGGCGTCCGGAAGAGATCGCAAGCGCGGTCGCATTCTTGCTCGATGAGGCTAACGGTTATGTCACCGGCGCCAACCTGCCGGTCAATGGTGGCCTGTTCATGCACTGACGCCGCTAGGCGCTCACTGTGGCAAATCCTGATCGGCTGCATGGGCAGCCGGTCGGTTCAGTGTCCTCCTCGTCTCTCTCCCAAGAGACAGTTCGGCCCGGCATTCCCCCTGCCGGGCCTTTTTTATGCGCCGCTCTTCACCAGGGGATCGGTTCGCCGTGACGGAAGAAGCCACCGCTCGGGCCATCAGCGGGCAGGGTCGCGGCCCAGAGGATGCCCTTGACGCCCTCCTCGATGCTCAGGTGCGCATTCGACCCACCCATCTCGGTGCGGACCCAGCCCGGGCAGACCGAATTGATCTTGATGCCGCTGTCGGCGCCAAGTTCGTCGGCAAAGATGCGGGTCACCGCGTTCAGCGCGGTCTTCGACAGCCGATAAGCAGGGCAAAAGCCATTCATGTCGCTGAGCTGGCCCATCCCGGACGCGATGTTGACGATCCGCCCCTCGCTGTTCATCAGCGGGATCAACAGTTGGCACAGGCGCAGGGCGGCGAGCGTGTTGGTCTCGAAGGCGCGCCGCATCGGCTCGAGATCGGCCTGCAGGATGCTCGATTGGGGATCACCGGGCGCGGGGTCGGGAAAGATGCCGGCGTTATTGACCAGCACGTCCAAGCGTCCGAACTCCTGCTGAATGCGGTCGCGGAGCCCGAGGCGTGAGGTCTCGTCGGTGACGTCCAACAGATCGAAACTCACGGTCAGCCCTTCCTGGACAAGCGCATCGACGGCCGCCTGGCCTTCTGCTCCGCGTCTTGCGCCGAGCACGACCCGGTAGCCTTGCTGAGCGAGTTGGCGGCAGGTCTCGTAGCCAAGGCCACGGTAGGCGCCGGTGACGATGGCGACGGGTTGATCGGGCATGGGTCAGTCCTCCGGATAAGGGTGGGTCTTGGCGCTGGCGGTCTTGGGCCGCGCCCGGGTGCGAGGCGTGCTTGCCGACACTGCCTGCGACAGTGCACCATATCGTCTTTCCTGTATAGGGTACTGCACGCATCCATCATGAAGAGGTGTCAGGTGAAAAGCTATCAAGCCGGTTTTACGTTGATCGAACTGATGATCGTTGTGGCCATTATCGGCATCTTGGTAGCGATAGCGGTCCCTTCTTATCAAGGCATCCAAAAGTCTTCCGCAGAAAAAGCCTGTCTGGCTGAGGCTTCAGCCTATGCGAAGTCGCAGCTTGCTAATAAAACGCTTGATTCTGGTTATACGTTCGAGGCCCCTGAAAAAAGCGCATGTGAAACAATTTCCACCCCATCAGGTATCGGTGGTGATGATACGATTACTGCAACCCCTAAATCTCCTGGGGAACTGAATATAACTTGTGACATGGATACAGGTAATTGCTCATTGGACGCTGCTGCTGCTGATAGTAATAATACGAACAGCGCTAATAGTAATTGAAAACCTTTTATTGCCAAGGGTGTTTCATCGATCACTGATCGTGCAGCCCCGCTTACCAGCATCAGCCTGAATCGGCGGCGTTTCCGTCTTGGTTGCCATCTTTGTCTTCACTCAACCGGCCGCTCCCATCATGCCTCTGCAGGGTCGTCTCCGGTGGCAGTCCGGTTTCACCGCGCTCGCGCAAGTGGAGCGCGGCCTTGGCCATGAGGTGGGCGCTGACCGGGGCGGTGATGAACAGGAAGACGGCGACCAAGACTTCGTGCAATGAGATCCCTGGCATTGTCCAGCTAAAGAAGATCGCCGAGGCGATGAGCAGGCTGCCGACGCCAAGCGTGGTGGCCTTGGTTGGCGTGTGCAGCCGCTCATAGAAATCGCGCAGGCGCACGAGGCCGATCGAACCCAGACAGGTAAAGGCGGCGCCGATGAGGATCAGCACCGCGATCAGCGATTCCATCAACAGATCCATGGTTTGGCTCCTATTCGATGATATCGCCACGGGTGAGGAATTTGGCCAGGGCGACAGTACCAACAAAACCGAACAACGCGATCAGCAGTGCGGCCTCGAAGTAGAGGCTGCTGGCGAGTTTGATATCGAGCAGCACCAGCAACGCGATCGTATTCACATAGAGGGTATCCAACGCCAGGATGCGATCTGGCTTGTCCGGCCCGACGATCAGCCGCCAGAGCGATAACAACACCGCAGCGGTCACCAGCAGGAAGCCGATCATGAGTGCTGAGTTCAGGATCAAACCGGTTTCGGTCAAGTCGCTCATCACCTCATCTCCATTGACTCTGGGCTTGCATCACTGGGCTCGCAGCATGCGGCGTGGCGCCTCGATCAAGTCTGATCAACGCTGCTCCAATGCATCGAGCAATGGCTGCTCATAGCGCGTGCGGATATCGGCGATGATCGCGCCTGGATCATGGCCCTGCAACGCGTGGATGATCAATTCGCTGCGATCGGGACTGAGCGAGGCCGACAGGGTGCCGGGCGTCAAGGTGACGATATTCGCCAGCAGACTCACGCCGACGTTGCCCTGCAGGCGCAGCGGCATGCGGATGAAGGCCGGCTGGATGCGCGCCATCGGCCCGACGATGAGCCGCGCGACCGCGAGGTTCGCAACGACGATATCGACGAGCACGGTACCGGCCAGCCGCAGCAGCGACAACGGCCGACGGATGCGCACCTGCGCGGTCCAGAAACGCACCGTGTAGAGCGGGATCAGCCAGGCGAGCAGCGCGCCGAGCAGGATCTGACCGGGCGCGATCGAATTGACCAGCAGCAGCCAGAGGCCAAGCAGCATCAACGACAGAATCGGGTGCGGCAGAAGCGGTTTCATCAGTGTGCGGGCATGATTTGATCGGGCGGTGAATGGACGGTCGTTCGCCGTGGCCCGGCCACTTCGGCCATTTTTGCTGGCTCGGTGTCAGTGTCGGCGTCGGCGTCGTTATCAGTGGCCCCGGCACCCAGCACCGCCTCGAGATATCCACCGGGGTCGACCAACTGCGCGGCGGCAGCCTGCGCGTAGCCGTGGATCGGGCTTGCGAAGACGACGAACAGCAGGCTGATCCCGGCGAGCGCGGCGACCGGTACCAGCTTGGCCACATTGGGCAAGCTCGCGGTCCTGGCATGGGTCTCGGTCTTGAAGAACAGCGTGCTGCCGGCACGGGCCAGGGCGATGAGCGTCAGCAGGCCGGTGATCAGCACGATCGCCATGATCCAAGGCATCGCCGCCGGCGCGCCGACACTCGCCTTAAGGATCAGCACCTTGCCGATGAACCCCGACAGAGGCGGCAGCCCGGCGACCGCCAGCGCCAGCACCAGGAACAGCCCGCCGAGCAGATTCGCGGCCGGCAGCATGGGCCCGGCGCGCAGTTCATCGCCGAAGGCGCCCCGGGTGCGGGCCACATTCTCGGTGAGCATGAACAGGGCCGCCACGACCAGGGTCGATTGGAATGTGTAGTACAGGCCCGCGCTCAGCGCCGCCTCGCCGCCGAGGCCGAAGGCGGTCAGGATGCTGCCGGCGGAGACCACCACCAGATGCGAGACCAACAGGGCCAGGCGCTGGCTGGCGAGCGCGCCAAGGGTGCCGACCACGAGGGTGATCAGCCCGAGCACCAGCATCCAGGGATCGACCAGACCGGCGAGCGGGCCGGCGTCGGCGCCAAAGATCAGGCTGTAGACGCGCAGGATCGAATAGGCACCGACCTTGGTCATGATCGCGAACAAGGCGACCGCAGCCGGCCCCGCCGCCGAATAGGCGCCCGGCAGCCACAGATGCAGCGGCGCCAGCGCCGCCTTGAGCGCGAAGACCAGGAACAGCAACAGCGCCGCCGCGCGCACCAGCCCGATATCCTCTGGCCCCAGCGCCGCGACCCGCTGCGAGAGATCGGCCATGTTGAGGGTGCCGAGCACACCGTAGAGGGTGCCCACCGCGAACAAAAACAGGCTCGAGCCGACCAGGTTGATCACCACATAATGCAGGCCGGCACGACTGCGCGCCGCGCCACCGCCATGCAGTAGCAGCCCGTACGAGGCGATCAGCAGGATCTCGAAGAAGACGAAGAGATTGAACAGGTCACCGGTCAGGAAAGCGCCGTTCAGCCCCATCAGCAGGAATTGGAACAGCACATGGAACTGACGGCCACGACGATCGCTGCCCTGGATCGCATGCATCATCGCAAACAGCGCCAGCACCGAGGTCAGTAGCACCATCCCAGCCGCGAGCCGGTCGGCGACCAGCACGATGCCATGGGGCGCGGCCCAGTTGCCGAGCCGATAGACCAGGATCTCGCCATCGGCGACCTGCAACAACAGCCAGAGCGAGACGCCGAGCAACAACTGGACACCGAGCATGCTGAGGGTGCGCCGCAGAGGCGTGGCGCTGCCGCGCAACAGCACCAGGAGCGTCCCGGTCAGCAGTGGCACCAGGATCGGCGCGATCACCCCATGGGCGGTGACTGCGCTCATGGCTCGCGCCCGTCCACATGGTCGTTGCCGAGATCAGCGCGCGCGCGCAGGGCGAGCACGACGACGAAGGCGGTCATGCCGAAGCCGATCACGATCGCGGTCAGCACCAGCGCCTGCGGCAGTGGGTCGGCATAGGCCGAGCGGCCCGGTTCGATGATCGCCGGCACCCCGATGCTCAAGCGTCCCATCACGAACAGGAACAGGTTCACCGCATAGGAGAGCAGGGTGATGCCGAGCACGACCGGAAAGGTGCGCGCCCGCAACAGCAGATAGATGCCGCAACCGGCGAGCAGGCCGATGACCAGGGCGATGAGCGCTTCCATCAGGGTTTGGGGTCGCTGTTGGAGATGGGTGCCCGACGTTGCATCAGGCCGATGCGCCCGAGCCGGATCAGGATGACCAGGGTGATGCCGATCACGACCAGCATCACGCCGATGTCGAACAGCATCGCCGAGGCCAGCTCGATCTCGCCCAGGATCGGCACAGACCAATGGCCATGAGCCGAAGTCAGGAAGGGCGCGCCGAAGTACCAACTGCCGAGTCCGGTGGCGGTGGCGAGCAGCAGACCCAGGCCGATCAGCGGATGCAGCTCGCCGGACAGGCGCGTCTGGGTCCAGAGGACACCATTGGCGAGATATTGCATCACCAGCGCCACCGCGATGATGAGCCCGGCGATGAAGCCGCCACCCGGCAGGTGATGCCCACGCAGCAGGATGAACACCGCGACCATCAGGGCCAGCGGCAGCAGCAGGCGTGAGAAGGTGGCCAGGATCAGCGGGTGGGCATCGCTGCTCCAGGGCCGGCCCTGAGCATCGGCGCGCGGGGCCTCGAGGCGCAGATCGCGCAGCATCATGTAGATGCCGATCGCCGCGATCGCGAGCACTGTGATCTCACCGAGGGTGTCGAAGCCACGAAAGTCGACCAGGATGACGTTGACGACATTGCTGCCACCGCCACCGGGCACGCTGTTGCGCAGGAGCCAATCGGAAATGCTGTCGTAGGGACGGGTCAGCACCGCCCAGGTCAGCACCGTGGTCAGGCCGCCACCGAGCAGCGCCAGCAGCAGATCGCGCAGCTTGCGCGCCAGCGAGGACTCGCGTGGCGTCTCGGCCGGCAGGAAGTGCAGCGCCAGCAGCAGCAGGATGATGGTCACCATCTCCACCGCGAGCTGAGTGAGCGCCAGGTCCGGCGCCGAGAACTTGACGAAGGCGAGCGCGATGATCAACCCCACCACGCTCAGCATCACCAGCGCGGTCCAGCGCTGTCGGTGCAGGACCACGGTGCCGAGGGCGCCCACCGCGAGACAGAAGGCGGCGGCCGCGCTGACCGGATCGAGCGGCGTCAGGGTCGCGCTGCCGGTCAGGGGCATGCCCCAGAAGCCCAGCAGCAGCATGGCGGCGGCGGCGATGATCAGCACCGCGAGCATGTCCTGCAGCGAGCGGCGATGGATCAGATGATCGAGCACCCGGCTGCCCTGCAACAGCGCGCGCTCCCAGACCTCGTAGAGCCAGCGCGCATCGAGCTGACCGAGCGTGCGCTCGTGCCAGCGAAACAGCGGCCGTCGAATCGCGTAGATCAGCGCACCGCCGGACAGCGCCAGCATGCTCATGCCGAGCGCTGGCGTGAACCCGTGCCAGACCTTGAGACTGTACGCCGGCAGAGGCGCCTGCAGCGTGGCGCCGGCCGCGACCGCGAGCAGCGGCCCGAAGGTCAGGCTCGGAAAGATGCCGACCGCGATACAGATCACCACCAAGATCTCGACCGGCACGCGCATCCAACGCACGGGCTCATGCGGGGTGCGCGGCAGGTCGGTCGGGGTGCCGTTGAAGAAGACATCATGGATGAAGCGCAGCGAGTAGGCGACCGCCAGCGCACCGGCGATGGTCGCCAGCACCGGCAGCAACCAGGTGCTCTCCTCGAAGGTGGCCATGTAGACGGTCTTCTCGAAGAACATCTCCTTCGAAAGGAAGCCGTTGAGCAGGGGCACCCCAGCCATGGCGGCGGCGGCGATCATCGCCAGCAGGCCGGTCTGCGGCATGAACCGCCAGAGACCGGCCAGGCGGCGCATATCCCGCGTGCCGGCCTCGTGATCGATGATGCCGGCGGCCATGAACAGCGACGCCTTGAAGGTGGCGTGGTTCATGATGTGGAACAGACCCGCCACCGCAGCCAGCGGGGAGCCGATGCCGAACAGCAGCGTGATCAGGCCGAGATGACTGATGGTCGAATAGGCCAGCAGCCCCTTGAGGTCATGCTTGAACAGCGCGGTGTAGGCGCCGATCAGCAGCGTGGCCATGCCGGTGGGCGCGACCAGCCAGGTCCAGGCCTCGGAGCCGGAGAGGGCCGGGAACAGGCGCGCGAGCAGGAAGACGCCCGCCTTGACCATGGTCGCCGAGTGCAGATAGGCGCTGACCGGGGTGGGTGCCGCCATCGCATGCGGCAGCCAGAAATGGAACGGGAATTGCGCCGATTTGGTGAAGATCCCGAGCAGGATCAGCACCAGCGCCGGCAGGTAGAGCGGGTGCGCGTGGATGATCTCACGCGCGGCGAGCACGGTGCTGAGGTCATAGCTGCCGACGATCTCGCCGAGCAGCAGGATGCCGCCGAGCAGCGCCAGGCCGCCACCGCCGGTGATTGCCAGCGCCATGCGCGCGCCACGGCGCGCGTCCTCGCGCTGGCGCCAATAGCTGATCAGCAGGAACGAGCTGATGCTGGTCAGCTCCCAGAACATCAGCAGCTGAATCAGGTTCTCGGACATCACCAGCCCGAGCATCGACCCCATGAACAGCAGCAGATAGGCGTAGAAACGGCCCATCGGATCGCGCTCGGCCAGGTACCAGCGCGCGTAGAGGATCACCAACAGGCCGATGACCAGGATCATCAACGCGAACAGCAGCGCCAGTCCGTCCAGACGAAAGCCGAGCGAGAGCCCCAGCGCCGGCAGCCAGTCCAATTGCCAGAGCAGGGTCTCGCCCTGCATCACCGCCCAGGCCGGGGCGACCAGCAACGCCAGTGCCGAGACGACGACACCGCCGGTGACCCAGGCCGACCACAGCCGCCCGGCGGTGAGCGCCCAGGACGGCAACAGGGCGCCGATGAACGGGATCAGGACGATCAGCGCCAGTTGGGTCATCGCTTAGAGATGCGCGCGGCTATCGATCTTGTCGTTGGACAGATCCTGGAGGACGCTGCGGATGATCTCGCGCACGCGCTGTTCTTGGGCGCAGTCCTTGCCCTTGCGGGCGGCGGCGAAGAATTTGGCCAGCGCTTTGTGGTCCTCGCCGGCGAGGGCCTCGGTGAAGCCCTGCTGGACTTTCGCAGTCTGATCGGGCACGCGGTTGGGGGCGCTCTCATCGGCGGCCTGGCGACCATGCGCCCAATTCATCGCGCGCGCGCAATAGAGGATGCTGCGATCGAGCAGGATGAACGGGAAGCGCGGGTTGCTGACCGGCCCGAGCGTGAAGCGCTCGACACCGAGCGTGCGCTGGATGTCGAGCTTGGCCAGTTGCGAGGTGCCGAGCACGCCGAGCACGCTGCCGAGGCCAGCACCGATCAGGGTGCCGGCGCCGAATGAGAGGCCGCCGACGCCGAGGTCGATGGCACCACCGGTAGCCGCGCCGGCGGCGGCGCTGGCGAGTACTGTCTGGTGGCGATTGAGACCCAGGCGGCGCTCGACCTCATCGGAGAACAGATCCTTGACCAGCAAGGAGCTTGGCGAGACGTTCCAGACATGGTGTTTGAAATGCTCGCGGATTTCTGCCTGGGTCTTTTGCTCAAGCTTGCGGAGCCCTTCCTGCAGGTTTTCAGTCAAGTGCTGACGGATCTTTTCGCGATCCCGATCGGAATCCAGCTCATTCGCTTTGACGATCTTGACCACCTTGAAGGTCAACGCCTCGCGCAGCAGTTCCAGGAGACTGGTGACGCTTTGTTCGATGCGCCGCTGCCAATCGCGCTCGAAGGCGCGCACGGTCTCGTCCAGCATCGGCTCCCAGCGCTGATCGATGGCCTTGAGGGCGTTGAGCAGGGCGATCCGTTCGGCATAGGTCGCACGGTGGGCATTGAACGCGCGCACCGAATTGAACGACTTATTCAACGCATCCTGCCAAGCTGCGAGGTATTTGTCGTTGGCGGAGAGGTTGTTGAAGATGGCCATGCGTGGCCGGCCGGTAAGGCGCAGCAACTCCATCTCAGTGCGGTCCTTTTCCTTGATCCGCTTGGAGCCGTCGACCACCAGGATGATGCCGGCACCTTCGGCGATGGGTTTCAGCAGCGCGCAGTCGTGACTGTAGAGGTGATCGTGCCGATGGGCCTCAAGGAAGGCGCGCGCTAGATCGGTACCGCCGGGATGGCGTTGAAACCACTCGAGAATGTCGGTGGGATTTTGGAAACCTGGGGTATCAATGAAGCGCAACACGGTCTTGCCATCGATCTCGACCGGATATTGATCGGAGCGCGTCGTGGTACCGGCGCGCTTGTCGATGGCGATGCGGTCGTTTTCGGTCAGCGTCGCGACTACGGACGACTTGCCGGCATTGGGATGGCCAACGATGGCGAGTGTCGGAACCTGGGTTTCCATCAAGATGCCTCGTCATCAGGGGGGGCAAGCATGATCAAGCGCAGATAAGGGTCGCCCATCTGCTCGATCTTGCGCTGCCAATCGGCGAAATCAAAACCGCTTAATGGCGGTAGCGGATCATCCCTGTCGTCGTCGGGATCCCCGGTCAGCGCCAGCAGCACCTGGGCCTGGTTGCCAGCAGCGGAACGGACCGCGCGCAGGAGACGTAGATTCTCGGTAATCGGTGGCTGGGAGCCGTCTTGGATAAGGGCGATCCGCGCCGGTGGCGCGCTCCAGGTTGCGTGACGGATCATCTCGATTGCTTGCTCGGTCATGGCCCGTCCGCCGCCATAGGTGGCCGCGGCCGCGACTCGCCAGCCCGTTTGGTCGCGCAGTAGCTGTTGCAGGCGAGCGTGGTCCTGCTCCTCGAGCATGTCGGCGACGTCGATATGCAGCAGCAGGAGGCAGGCATCGGCCTCTACCGAGATACGTTCTGATGAGGCCGCGGATGGCGGAAGCTGGGCAATGAGCGGGGTTGGTTGTCCGGCCGCAGTGGCCGGTTCAGGCGAGGCCTGGCGCGCGCTTGGTTGGTCGGCTCCCGGTGCTGGTGCTGGGGGGCTCGCGGGCGCTGCCAACTCCTCCTTGGGAGCGGGCGTCGAGGCTTCAGGCGCGACGGGTGTCTTTGGCGGCCGCGGAGCCGAGGTTGGCCGGGTCAGTGGCTTGAGCGGCGCGGGGATCGGCATCTCCGGTCCCGCGCCTGTGTGTATCGTGCGAATCTCGATACTTGGCGTGATCATGCGTGCATAGGGTGCCTGCGCGCTTTGGTGCGTGAACGGCAAGGTCGCGAGGGCTCGCCGCTGCTTGAAGGCCGAGAGACCGAGCAGCGCGACCCGCGGCAGCAGGCCATAGGTGAAGACGGCTAGCACCAGGAACCAACGCCAAGAGCGCAGTTGATCGGCATTGAGGACGTAGAGTGGGTCCTTGAGGCTGATGCGCGTCCCGGCGATCTCTTGCAGCGTCGGTACGCCGACGCCCTCGCCGAACAGCCAGCTCCAAGGCAGCGCGATCAGGCGTGCGAGATGCTGGACGGTCTCGGCGCTGATATTCATCGCCGACCCCCAGCCGAAACCGAGGTCGGCGAACCAGATCATGGCGATGGTCATGAGGATGGCGCCGATGTTGAAGCCAATGCCGAAGACCTGGGCCGGCACGAGCATCGGGAGATAGCTCGCGGGGCCGTAGAGGGCATAGTTGGCCTGCAACAGCCCCTGCTTGGCCTTGGTCCGCTCGCGCAGCTCAGGGGCGACATGGGTGATTCGCTGCTTTTGAATCCAACGCGCCGCGCGCGAGAACAGCGGCCGCAGGACTTGCCCAAGCAATGAGAGATCTTGGGTGGCGCCCTTGATTATTTTCGAGCGGCGCCCGTACCAGAGCCCGATCGTGGTGCCGACCAGGATCAGCTGGAGTAGCACCAGCCAAAATAGGTACCAGGAGACATTGACCGGGTGGTCACCCTCATAATGCAGCAGGGTTGAGGCAGCGCCGAGGCCAACGGCGAAACCAATCACTCCCATCGCGGTAGAGACGAGGCGTTGCGCACGAGCGAAGGCCTGGCCGGGAAGCAGCTCGGCGAGTCCGGGGTCTTCTTGCTTGCGGCGCAGTTCGAGCCACCAGCGCAGCGCGCGATTGCGATGCTTGCTGCTATGGGCGTCGGCCTCGCCGATGATCGGTGCGATCTGGTCTTTGTAGAGGTGGCGGTCACGCTCGGCCAGGTATTTCCGCTGCGCCGGTTGCTCGTGCAGCAGGCGCTCGTCTTCGTCGACGTAATAGTCGAAGTCGATAAGGTCTGGAACCTGCCAACGCAGTGTATCAGCCCTGTGACCGCGAGCGCCTTTGAGGATTGGCGCTAGACGCCGAAGAGGGGAATCCATGGAGAGTTAAGCTGTGCGATAGCTGGTGAACGTGCCTGCCCGGATGGCTCAAAAAACAGCGGCTGTTGCACTAGTGGGTGCTGTGAGCGCCTGATGCTGGCTGCAAGGTATACCGCGCATGGCCTCATGATCAAGGGCCCACGCTTGGGTTGACATACAGCAAGCCTCGCCTGTGATGGGTGCATGCTTCGCTGGCGCGAAAAAATTCGGCTGCTATACTGTCAGGAATGATTGACATCAGCCCGAGTTGACACTTTGACCATTGACCCCCCCCCGGCTGGCACCATAGCAGCGCGCACGCTCGATGCCGCGAAAAAACCAAAAGCCGTCATCATCGGTAGCGGTTTTGGCGGGCTTGCTGCGGCGATTCGCCTCGGTTACCGCGGCTACCAGGTGAGCGTCGTCGAGAAACTCGACGCCCCGGGCGGGCGGGCCTATGTGCACGAGATCGATGGTTTCACCTTCGACGCCGGTCCGACCATCATCACCGCGCCCTTTCTGCTCGACGAACTCTGGGAGATGTGTGGACGCCGCTTCAGGGACGAGATCGATCTGCGCCCGATGGACCCCTTCTATCGCATCCGCTTCGATGATGGCGCGGTCTTCGACACCAATGGCGATGCCGAGGCCATGCGCGCGCAGGTCGAGCGCTTCGCACCGGACGATGTCGCCGGCTACGAGCGGTTCATAAAAGCCAGCGAGGAGATCTTCCAGGTCGGCTTCGTCGAACTCGGCCATGTGCCGTTCACGCAGTGGCAAGAGATGGCGCGTATCGTGCCGAAGATGGTCAAGCTGCGCAGCTATCGCAGCGTCTACGCGATGGTCTCGCAGTACGTCAAGGACGAGCGGCTGCGCGTCGCGCTCTCGTTCCATCCGCTGCTGATCGGTGGCAACCCGTTCACGGTCACCTCCATCTACACGCTGATCTCGTATCTCGAGCGCCATTGGGGCGTGCACTCGGCGATCGGTGGCACCGGTGCCATCGTCAATGGCCTGGTCGATCTGATCCGGGGCCAGGGCGGTGAGCTGCGCCTGAACGCCGAGGTGACCGAGATCACCGTCGAGAACGGCAAGGCGACCGGCGTCAAACTCAAGGACGGCGAGTCCATCGGCGCCGATATCGTCGTCTCCAACGCCGATGTCGCTTGGACCTACAAGCATCTGCTGCCAGGCGTCACGCGCAAACACTGGACCGATCCCAAGCTCGACAAGGCGCGCTACTCCAACGGCCTGTTCGTCTGGTACTTCGGCACCAAGCGCCGCTACGAGGAGGTCAAGCATCACAGCATCCTGCTCGGGCCGCGTTACAAAGGGCTGCTGCAGGATATCTTCGATCGCAAGGTGCTCGCGGACGATTTCAGCCTCTATCTGCACCGCCCGACGGCGACCGATCCCGCGCTCGCGCCCGAGGGCTGCGATACCTTCTATGTGCTCGCCCCGGTGCCGCATCTGGACGCGGAGATCGACTGGGCCGAGCGCGCCGAGCCTTATCGGCGCGCCATCTCGGCCTACCTGTCCGACACCCTGCTGCCTGACCTCGAGGAGCAGCTCGCGGTGTCCTTGATCACCACGCCTAAGGACTTCGAGCAGCGCCTCTGCTCGGTCAAGGGTGCTGGGTTTAGCCTGGAGCCGGTTCTCATGCAAAGCGCTTGGTTCCGGCCCCACAATAAAAGCGAAGAGGTCGAGCACCTCTACATGGTCGGCGCTGGCACCCACCCCGGAGCGGGTGTGCCTGGCGTCATCTCGACAGCGCGTGTACTGGATACGGTGGTCCCCGATGCCTCTGTTTTTGCGTGAAACCAATCCCTCGGATGCGACGGACCTAGCTGCCTGTCGGCAGCTGCTGAGCAACGGCTCAAAGTCGTTCTTCGCCGCATCCTTCTTTCTGCCTAAGATGATCCGTGATCCAGCCGCCGCGCTTTATGCGTTCTGCCGCGTTGCCGACGATGCGATCGACGAGCAGCGTGATCAGCAGGCGGCGCTCGCCGAGCTGCGCGAGCGACTCGATCGGGTCTATCAGGGTCGGCCGCGACCGCTGGCCCCGGATCGCGCCTTCGCGGCGACGGTCGAGCGCTTCGAGATACCGCGCGCACTGCCAGAGGCTTTGCTCGAGGGCTTCGAGTGGGATGCCGACGGGCGCAGCTATGAGACCATCGAGGGTGTGCTCGATTACTCCGCGCGCGTCGCCGCCGTCGTCGGCGCCATGATGACCGTGATCATGGGCGTACGCGCGCCGCATGTGTTGGCACGCGCCTGTGATCTCGGCACCGCCATGCAGTTGACTAATATCTGCCGCGATGTGGGCGAAGATGCCCGCAACGGTCGCGTCTATCTGCCCAAGGCCTGGCTGCGCGAGGAAGGCCTGGACGTCGAGGCCTGGTTGGCGCACCCGACCTATAACGAGGCCGTCGGCGCCGTCATCAAGCGCGTGCTGGACATGTCCGAGGCGATCTATCAGCGTGCCGAATCCGGCATTGCCAAGCTGCCAGTGGCTTGCCGTCCCGGGATCTATGCCGCTCGCCTGCTCTACGCCGAGATCGGCCGCGAAGTGGCTCGCAATGGCTACGATTCCGTCACCACACGCGCGGTCGTTGCGCCGGGACGCAAGGTGACATTATTAAGTCGAGCCGTGGCTGCAACGCCATTTCCGGGTCGTCGCTGCGCCGATCCAGCATTGCCCGAGAATCAGTTCTTGGTCAGCGCGGCCGCGGCGAAGGCTGGACCGGCGAGATCTCGGTCTGCTGTGCTGCGGTCTGATCAAGTTACAGGCCAGCACCTAACGGAGCAGCAAACTCCGCAGTCGGTCGGCGAGAAATTGGTCTGGGTCCTGGATCTGTTCGCGACCTTGGACGAGCGTCAACGCACGGCATCCCTGGGCTGAGCCCTCACATTGCATGCCTGGAACTGCTGAACCGCGGATATCCAACATGGGAGGCGATTCATGAGCTTCTACATCGGCATCCTGGCGCTGGTGCTGGGCGCCTTCTACTTCTGGCGCAGCGCGCGGCATCGGACATTGGTGATCAGCGCCCGTGAACGGGCCGAGGCCAATGGCGGCTTGCCTGAGATCGATTCGTTCTGGACCTCGATGGGCCTGTCATTCATGCCCTTCTTCCTGTTCTATGGTGCCTTTACGTCGCTGCTGCTGATTGGCGGCTACTTCCTGACCGATCTCAAGCAGTATCTGTCGTTGTTCGATCTGTTTGGACTCCTGACGCTGATCGTTGCCTATACCGGCTGGATTCTGATTCGGACCCTTTACAATAAGTTAGGGCTGGATTTATCGGGCAGCTAGTGTTTATTCTGGCTATGCTCGGGCCGTTCGGCGGCACTGCCGACCCAGGGCTCGCGATGCCAGCTACCCGCACGATATACCAGCGCTTCTCCACGCGTCTCTTGCCAGTCCGCGAGTACATGCCTCATGGCGGGCTGTCCATCGAGGTTAAACGCGTGGTCCCCTGGCCGGTGGGTATGACCATGGATCAGCCGGCGGACAGCATGGCGCTGCATCCGCAGGCTGATCGCGCTCCTGTTCACGTCCATGATCTCGGCCGATTTGCCCGTCATCGCTTCGCTGCTGCGTTGTCGATAATCCGCGGCGATGCGGCGGCGCTTCTGTAGCGGCGACCAGAGAAACAGGCGCTGGACTAGCGGGTTGCGCACTCGCCGGCGAAAGCGCTGGTAGGCAATGTCGTCGCTGCAGAGGAGATCGCCGTGCATCAACAGGATCGGCTCGCCGCCGAGCTGGATGCGGCATGGGTCGCGGACGAGATCACAGCCCGTCGCCCGCGCGAAGCGGCGGCCGATGAGGAAGTCGCGATTGCCATGCATGAGTGCGCAGCGCGTGCCCTGGCGCGTCAGCCACTGCAAGGCGATGCGCACCTCGGGGAGCGAATCGTCGTCATCGCCGATCCAGGCGTCGAAGAGATCACCAAGGATGTAGAGCTGACGCGCGCCAGCGGCGCGGTGCTCGAGGAAGCTGACGAAAAGCTCGGTCAGTGCCGGCCGCTGCGGCGAGAGATGCAGATCGGCGATGAACAGGGTCTCGCCCGGGCGCGGCGACTCAACATGGCGATGCCGCATCATGGTCCACTCAGTGCCTCGGCACGGCTGCTGCGTGGCCTCTTGCACGGCCGGGGTTAGTCGAGGATCTCGGCCTTCTCGATGATGACATCCTCGACGGGAACGTCTTGATGACCTTGGCGGCCGCCGGTCTTGATCTCCTTGATGGCATTGACGACGTCCATGCCCTCGGTCACCTTGCCGAAGGCGCAGTAGCCCCAGCCATCCTGTCCGGGGTGGTCGAGGAAGCTGTTATCGGCCACATTGATGAAGAACTGCGACGAGGCCGAATGCGGGTCGTTGGTGCGGGCCATGGCGATGGTGCCGACCTTGTTCTTGAGCCCATTGTTGGCCTCGTTCTCGATCGGGGGGCGTGTCGCTTTGGGCGCGAAGTTGACGTCCATGCCGCCACCTTGAATCATGAAGCCATTGATAACGCGGTGGAACAGGGTGCCATCGTAGTGGCCGTCGCGCACGTACTGCTCAAAGTTCGCGGCCGTGGTCGGGGCGTTCTCGTGATCGAGCTCGAGCAAGATGTCGCCGTGATTGGTCTTGAGTTTAATCATTAAGGATTCTCCATGGTTTCGGGGCCAGCTTATCAAAACTGGCCGCGAGATTCGCCCGTTCGCACATTCAGGGTATCCACCGACGCCGCGGTTTGGTAGACCTGACCCCTTTGTTAGCATCGATTACTCAGTCGCTTGGGATCACTCCTCTCATGTTACACATCCACAATAGCCTGACCCGCCGCAAAGCACCCTTTCAGCCGATCGAGCCCGGCAAGGTCCGCATGTATGTCTGCGGCATGACGGTCTACGACTATTGTCATCTCGGCCATGCGCGGGTGTTGGTGGTCTTCGATGTGATCTACCGCTGGCTGATGCGCAGCGGCTATGAGGTGACCTATGTGCGCAATATCACCGATATCGACGATAAGATTCTGGCCCGTGCTGTCGAAAGCGATGAACCCTTCACGGCCCTGACCGAGCGTTTCATCGGCGCCATGCACGAGGACGCGGCGGCGCTCGGTGTCCTGCCGCCTAATGATGAGCCGCGCGCCACTGCCCATCTCGACGAGATCATCGCGATGATCGAGCGTCTGATCGAAAATGGGCATGCCTACGTCGCCGCGAATGGCGATGTCTACTATGCCGTCGCAAGCTTCCCGGGCTATGGACGCCTGTCCGGCAAGGACCCCAGGGATCTGCGTGCTGGGGCTCGGGTCGATGTCGAGGATGCCAAGCAGGATCCGCTCGACTTCGCGCTCTGGAAGGCCGCAAAACCGGGTGAGCCGGCCTGGGCAGCGCCCTGGGGCGCGGGACGACCGGGCTGGCACATCGAATGCTCGGCGATGTCGACTTGCCGGCTCGGCAATCATTTCGACATCCATGGTGGCGGAGCCGATCTGCAGTTCCCGCACCATGAGAACGAGATCGCCCAGTCCGAGGGGGCGACCGGTGAGCCCTTCGTCAACGTCTGGATCCATAATGGCTTTGTGCGCATCAACGACGAGAAGATGTCCAAATCACTGGGCAACTTCTTCACCGTGCGCGAGATCCTGGCGCGCTACCAGGCCGAGGAGATCCGTTATTTTATCCTGACCAGTCATTATCGCAGCCCGCTCAATTATGATGATAGTCAGCTCGATGGCGCGCGAGCGGCGCTCACGCGCCTGTACACGGCGTTGCGCGGCTTGCCGGCTGTCGAGGAGCCCGATGGTGAGCCCATCTGGGAGCCAGCCGAGGAAGCAGCCGGGGCGGTGGCTGGAGATGCGGTGGCTGGAGGCACGGTTGATGGGATGCATCGAGTGCCTGCAGGGGCGGCTGAGGGGGCGCCTCGGTGGGCAACTGCAGCGGCACCTGGGAGCGAGCAGGCGCGCGCGCGTTTCGCCGCCGCCATGAATGACGATTTCAACACCCCCGAGGCGCTCGCGGTGCTGTTCGATCTTGCGCGCGAGATCAACCGTGTGCGCGATGCTGATCCACGGGCCGCGGCCGCGCTCGCTGCCGAACTGCGCCAACTCGCCGCTGTGCTTGGACTTTTGGAACAGGATGCGGAGGCTTATCTGCGCGGTGACAGCACGGAGGGGCCGGGTGATGCGGAGATCGAGGCGCTGATCGCGGCGCGTGCCGAGGCTCGTTGGGCGCGCGACTTCGCCGAAGCCGATCGCATCCGCGACCAGCTCCAGGCGGCCGGGATTCAACTTGAAGATGGCGCCGGCGGCACCTCCTGGCGCCGCATATAGCACAAGTGTCCAGCCACAGGCGAGACGTCGGCATTGGTCCCGCTACATCGCGGCCTGCTCAACCCGCGAGGTCCGCGGCCTGCAAGGTATTTTCGAGCAGGCTGGCGATGGTCATGGGACCAACCCCACCGGGGACGGGTGTGATCCAGCTTGCATGTTCGCGAGCAGCGTCGACATCGACATCGCCGCAGAGCTTGCCGGCGGCGTCTCGGTTCATGCCGACATCGATCACCATCGCGCCGGGCTTGATCCAATCGCCGGGCACGAACCGCTCGCGGCCGATCGCGACCACGAGGATATCCGCCGCCCGCGCCTTTTCGGCGAGGTCCTTGGTCCGGCTATGACAGACGGTGATCGTGCAGCGTGCCGCGAGCAGCTCCAGAGCCATCGGTCGACCGACAATATTCGACTGACCGATGACGACCGCGTCCAGGCCTTCCAGCGCTTGCCCGGTGCGCTCGAGCAGCGTCATGACGCCTTTGGGTGTGCAGGGCCGCAGCACCGGCATGCGCAACGATAGCCGACCGACGTTATAAGGATGGAAGCCGTCGACATCCTTGGTCGGCAGGATGCGCTCGATCACCGCCTCGGGATTGATCTGCGCCGGCAGCGGCAGCTGTACCAGGATGCCGTTGATGGCGGGATCGGCGTTCAGCGCGTCGACGACTTCAAGCAGTTCGTCCTGGGAAACGCTGGCGGGAAGCTCATGCAGCTCGGAGTGGAAGCCGACCTCGGCACAGGCCTTGTGCTTATTGCGCACATAGACCTGCGAGGCCGGATTATCGCCGACGAGCACTACGGCAAGCCCTGGCCTTGGTTTGCCTGCTCGCCGGCGCTCGGCGACCTTGGTCGCCACCTCGGCACGGACTTCGGCCGCGATGGCCTTTCCGTCTAAAATCTTTGCACTCATCTCGTTCCTCTCAGTCCCGCTTCGCAGTCCCACTCTGGCTCAGCGCTGCATCCTAACCTTGCGGCGGGATTCCTGCATGGGTCTCGCGCAGGCGAGGGCGTCCATGCGTTGACGCCTTCGCTCTCAGGGCGTATTCTAAAGGGCTTGCTAGGCGACCCTGTATGGGCCGGTAAGCAAGAAAATAGCACAGCTCGGGGTATAGCGCAGTCTGGTAGCGCGCCTGCTTTGGGAGCAGGATGTCGGGGGTTCGAATCCCTCTACCCCGACCAACACGCATGTCGGGAGACCCGGCACCTAGGCGAGCGGTAGAATGAGCGCCCGTAGCTCAGCTGGATAGAGCAACGGCCTTCTAAGCCGTTGGTCGCAGGTTCGAGTCCTGCCGGGCGCGCCAATGCGTCCCCAATGCGCTTATTGACAACGTGCATGGAATGCTTGAGATTAATTAGCCGGCTTCGTGTCGATGGTGGACGTAGCTCAGTTGGTAGAGCACAGGATTGTGGCTCCTGCGGTCGTGGGTTCGATTCCCATCGTCCACCCCAATCCAAAGGGCCCAAGCACCAGCTTGGGCCCTTTTTGTTTGTCCATTCCAAGCACGACAGCAGTCGCTGTTGTAAGCAGTCTTGCCGGGAGGTTTTCGAATGTCCGAGGCGACGAAGCAGTTTTATGCCGGGTTGTTGCAACGTCATGGCACCTCTTGCCGGGCGTTGTCGTTTTCGTCAGTATCGACCCAGCACATGCGCTTCTCGGCGTTGCTCCCGGTGTTGCCGCCAGCTCTGGATGCGGCGTTTTCGCTGCTTGATGTCGGTTGTGGATTCGCTGATCTGTATGGGTTTCTGCTCGAGGCGGGTTACCGCAACATCGACTACACGGGCATTGATATCATGCCCGAGTTCACTGACCATGCCGCGGCCCGCTATCCCGAGGCCACTTTCGTCACCGGTGACTTTCTCCGGCTGGGACCGCAGGCGGGAACCTACGATTTCGTACTCTCGTCAGGGGCGCTGAATCTGGTCAATGAGCAGTATCCGGATCATTACGACTTCGTGTTCGCGATGGTTGAGCAGATGTATCAGACCGCAGCCCAGGGCGTGGCCTTCAATCTGCTTTCCGCGGAGGGCAAGCGCCATTTCGCCCATGATGAGCGCTTCTTCTACTGCCAGGCCGAGCGGGTGCTGGAGCATTGTCGACGCAAGGCCCCGGCAACAGAGCTGGATCACGGTTATCTCAGCTACGATTTTGCGATCCGCTCTCGGTGGGAAAACCCCACAGCAGGATAAGCCGTGATCATGCGCGTTCACCCCCCTGGGGCGAGTGGCGTGTTGGGCAGATCGGGTGCGTCGTCGTGCCTGCAGGGGGAAGCTCAAACCGAGAGGCTTTGACTGTCGGTAGCTGGTTGGCCTCGCAGCGGCGGTCGAGGTGTGCGCAGGCGCACATAAAGGCTCGCGAGGAAGAGCAAGAGATTGACCGCGCCGACGACGACGAAAGGCGCGCGCGGATCAACGCTGTCAAAGAGCCGCCCGCCGATCGCGGTGATGATCAGGATGCCGAGGGCGCCAGAGATGTTGAAGGCGCTGAGCACCGAGCCGCGCTGGTTACGGGGCGCCTCCTGGCCGATCAGCGATTGGGCGGCAAGGAACACGCTGATCTGACCGATGCCCTGGAGGATGAAGAAGACCAGCCGATAATCGCCATAGGGGTCGGCGAGCAGGATCAGGGCGAGATTGCCGATGGCCGCCAGCACCATGCAGATGGCAAGTCCGGTGACGCGGTCCATGCGATCGAGGATCGGCCCCATCACCGGTGCCCAGACCAGCGCCGAGATCTGCGCGATGACGAAGATCAGGGTGCCGTTCATCACCGCTTCGGCGTCGGTCATGCCGGCGGCGCGCCCGGCGAGCGTGCCCCAGAGGATCAGGAAGGCGGCGTTGACCGATTGATCGCCACGGGCGATGAAGGCGGCGCCATAGGCGAGCAGGATGCGCGGATTGCGGGCCTGAGCGAAGCCGCTCAGCAACAGCGCGCGCACCGACGGGCGCTCCTCGCGATGCACCGGCACACCGCCGCGCAGCCCGGCACGGACCGCCAGTGCGCCCAGGACGCAGAGACCAGCGACCCCGAAATGGGTCAAGAGCCCGGCTTCCACGGGTCCGAAGCCGCGCACGGTGAGCACTTCCGGCAGCGAGCCGAACCCCTGGTTCATCACCACCACGCCGAGGCCACTCAGCACCCCGACCATGGCCACGAGTTTGCCCCGGCAGCGCTCGATGGGGTAGTCCACCAGCACCGTCGAGAGCGCTCCTGCGACCGCCACCACGCCGATGCCGTAGAGCACCCGCGAGGCGAACAGCCACTCCACCCCGGTGGCGAGCGGATAGAGGACGTAGGTCGCACCGAGCATCAGGAAGCCGACGGCGAACACCCCGCGCCGGCTGATCCGGTCGATCAGGATGCCGGCCGGCATGAACAGCAGCAGGGTGATGATCTCGGTGAAAAAGACCAGGTCGCCGGTGAGGGTGCCCTGGGCCGATTGGGGAACCCCCAGATGGGCATTGAGGATATAGGTCTGCCCAGCGGTGATGAAGGTCATCAGGCCAATCGACAGAAAGGCCGAGAGCAGAAAGGTATAACCGTTGAGACGGGTGACGCCGGGCGTGAGGGCGACCGGGCCGATGCGAGACAGCCTGGCGTCGTCCTTGACGCCGGCCGAGGTCGCCTCAGGGGCGGATGTAGACATAGCCCTGCGACTGCAAGTCGGCGATGCGGGTCACGCCGCCCTGCTCGGCGATGAGGAAGCCCTCGAGCAGTTCATCGCGGTCGAAGTTGATCAACTCCAGGGTCCTGGCGCAGGCCTCGAAGGTCACGCCTTGCTCCTGCAGCTTGGCGACGTTCTCGCGCACCCGGTTCACCGCCTCGATGTCATGGAAGCGTCTCACCGCCGGGCCATGCGCGACGAGCACGATGTTGATCTTCTCGGGTCCGCCCACGCCATCGATATGGTTCTGGATGTTGTTGAGCGCGAACCCGACCTTGTCTTCATCGCTGATGTGATAGACCACATCGAGTATGTCATCGGCAGCGACGGCGCTGCCGGCGGCGAGCAGGAGGCACAGGCCGAGCAGGAGGTGACGTAGTGTTTGGTGCATGATCTTGTTGTACTCCTCTGCACAGTGTTTGGTGGTGTCATAGGGCGTCCGAGGCGAAGTCCGCGAGCCTTGAGCGCTCGCCCCGGCGCAGGGTGATGTGGCCGCTGTGGTCCCAGTCCTTGAAGCGGTCCACCACATAGGTCAGCCCCGAGGTGGTCTCGGTCAGATAGGGCGTGTCGATCTGCGCGATGTTGCCCAGGCAGACGATCTTGGTGCCGGGGCCGGCGCGCGTGATCAGGGTCTTCATCTGTTTGGCGGTCAGGTTCTGTGCCTCATCGAGGATGATGTACTTATGTAAGAAGGTGCGACCGCGCATGTAGTTCAGTGATGAGATGCGAATCCGGTTGCGCACCAGGTCATTGGTCGCCGCGCGGCCCCAGTCGCCGCCTTCGGTCTGGGTCAGCACCTCGAGATTATCCATCAAGGCGCCCATCCAGGGCGTCATCTTTTCTTCCTCGGTGCCGGGCAGGAAGCCGATGTCCTCGCCGACCGGCACCGTGACCCGGGTCATGATGATCTCGCGGTAGCGCCCGCGGTCGAGCACCTGCGCCAGTCCGGCGGCCAGCGCCAGCAAGGTCTTGCCGGTGCCGGCGGTGCCGAGCAGGGTGACGAAATCCAGATCCGGGTCCATGAGCATGTTGAGCGCGAAGTTCTGCTCGCGGTTGCGCGCGGTGATGCCCCAGACATTGTGGCGCTGGACGCGATAGTCCTCGGCGAGTTCGATGATCGCCTCGGTCTCGCTGTGCTTCTCGCGCACGATCGCCTCGAAGGCGTCGTCGCCCTCGAGGTTGAGACATTCGTTGACGTACCACTCCGAGACATCCGGGCCGCTGATCCGGTAGAAGGTCCGCCCCTCCTCCTTCCAGGCGTCGACGGCTTTGGCATTGTGCTCCCAGAAGTCGCCGGGCAAGGTCGCCTGGCCCGTGTACAGCAGGTTGACATCATCGAGGACCTGATCGTTCGAGTAGTCCTCGGCGGCGACCCCGAGCACGGCGGCCTTGATGCGCAGGTTGATGTCCTTGGAGACGATGACGATCGAGCGCGCGGGCGAGGGCTCGCGCCGCTGCAGCTCCAGCGCCGTGGCCAGGATATCGTTATCGGCCGAGGTGCCGGGTAGCACGTTGGCCAAGTCCGTGCCCAGGCGCTCGGTCTGGAAGAAGAGGCGACCCGTCGGCGCCTCGGTGAAACCGCGTCCGAATTCGCTCAGCGGATGGATGGGCAGACCGGCCTCGATCTCGTCGCGATCGGCATCGCTCATCAGCTCATCGAGGAAGCGGCTCACCTGACGCACGTTGCGCGCGACCTCCGACAGTCCCTTCTTGCCGGCATCGAGTTCCTCGAGCACGATCATCGGCAGGTAGATATCGTGCTCCTGGAAGCGGAACAGGGCGGTGGGGTCGTGCATCAACACATTGGTGTCGAGCACGAACAGGCAGTGGTCGCTGTCGCGCTTGATCATCGAGCCTGATCTCAGCCGAGTGCGCGCACGGCGGCGAGCACCTCGTCGACATGGCCCGGCACCTTGACCCCGCGCCATTCCTGGATCAGCGTGCCCTGCTCATCGATCAGGAAGGTGCTGCGCTCGATGCCGAGCGATTCCTTGCCATACATCTTCTTGGGCTTGATGACGTCGAACGCCTTGCACAGCACCTCGTCCTGATCGGAAAGGAGGTCGAAGCTGAAGTGTTGATTGGCCTTGAAGTTTTCCTGCGCCTTGAGGCCGTCGCGCGAGGCACCGAGGAGGGCGGTATTCGCGGCGGCGAAGTCTTCGGCGGCGGCGGTGAAGTCGAGACCTTCCTGAGTGCAGCCGGAGGTGCTCGCCTTGGGGTAGAAGAACAACACTAGGCGCTGGCCGCGAAAATCGCTCGGCTTGAGCTGTTTGTCGCCCGTGGCGGGCAGGGTGATATCGGGCACCGGCTGGTTGATTGCGACGGTCATCGAAGCTCTCCTCAAGGTTGGCGTTGCATGAACCCAGTAACATGGGGCCGCCGCCATCGATCGACAGCGTCGACACCAGAGGGTGTCACGCTCAGATCAGGCCGAGACGCCGACAATGACAGTAGGCTATCGCCGGCGGGTGACGCATCAGGCCTTCTGCGGCTCCAGCACGGCATCCAGGTTGAGCCCGTCGCAGTAATCCATGAATTCCTCGCGCAGGGTGGCGATGTGGGTATCGGCCGGGATACCGACGGTCATGTGCACCGCGAACATGGGCGTGCCGGTATGCGCGGCGGCATAGGTGGTGGTGGCCATGTCTTCGATATTGATGCGCCGCTCGGCGAAGAAACCGGCAAGGTTGTTGACGATGCCGGGATGATCCATCGCGATCACATCCACCGCATAGGGCAGCTTGCCCTCGCCCTGCGCGCGCGCGCCGGTGCGCTTGCAGACGAGGGTGAGATCGAGCGAGCGTTGCAGCTCGGGCAGCGCGTTCTCCACCTTCGCGAGGGTGTTCCATTTACCCTCGACCAACAAGATGGCCGCGAATTCGCCGCCGAGCACCGTCATGCGGCTGTCTTCGATATTGCACCCATGCTCGAGGATGCTGCGCGAGAGGTCGTTGACCAGGCCGGGATGGTCGGCACCGACCGCGGAGATGACGAGGTAAGTCTTGTGCGTGGCCATATCGCTGAATTCCTGAGCGCTCGCGGCGGGGAGCGCGAAGTGTAGCAGCAAGCAATGAGGTCCGGCCAAACGTTGCCGCGCCGAGCGCGGACCGCGCTTGTAAAGCTTCGAGCCACCAAGATACCATGCCGTTCTGGTTTTTTGCCGAGGGTAGGACGGTATGATACGAGGCAGCATCGTCGCTCTCGTGACGCCGATGAGCGCAGAGGGCGAAGTCGACGGCGAGGTGCTTGAGCAGCTCGTTGAGCGACACATTCAGGCTGGTACCGCTGCCATCGTCTCCGTCGGCACCACCGGCGAGTCGGCGACGTTGGACGAGGACGAGCACTGCGACGTGCTAGCACGCACTGTCGCGGCCGCGGCGGGCCGCATTCCGGTCATCGCCGGCACCGGCGCGAACTCGACTGTGGAGGCGATCCGCCTGACGCGCTGTGCCGCCGAGACCGGCGCCGACGCGGCCTTATTGGTGACGCCCTACTACAACAAACCAACCCAAGCCGGCCTGATCGCGCATCATACGCAGATCGCCGATGCGGTCGATATCCCGCAGATTCTCTATAACGTGCCCGGCCGGACCGCCTGTGACCTCCTGCCGACAACGGCGATCGAACTCGCTCGGCATCCGCGCATCGTGGGCATCAAGGACGCGACCGGCGAGTTGGGGCGGGTCGCGGAGCTACGCGCGGGCGCCGGCGCGGAGTTTGCCATCTACAGTGGTGACGACGCTACCGGCTGTGAGCTGATGCTCGAGGGTGGAGACGGGGTGATCTCGGTAACGACTAATGTCGCGCCCGCGCTCATGGCCAAGCTGTGCGCGGCGGCGTTAGCCGGCGATGTGGAGCAAGCGCGGGCACTGAATGCGCGCCTGGACCCGCTTCACCAGCGCTTATTCGTTGAATCCAACCCTATACCGGTCAAATGGGCGCTCCATGAAATGGGGCAGATCCCGGCCGGCATTCGACTACCGCTCACCTGGCTGTCGCCATCGCAGCATGCCGTGGTCCGCGAGGCCCTGGTCGAGGCGGGCGTCTTATGAAGCAAGCGCGTGCCCCTCAACTGAATGGTTTGACCTGACTCCGATGAAAACAGCCGCTTTCTCGATGCGAGGACTCGCGAGTGCCTGCGATGGAGCCGCCGCACGCCCTTTACGCCAGCTTGCCGGTGGCTGCCGTCTCTTGCCGGGCGCGGCCATGCTCATCACGACATGGGCGCTGCCCACACTCCTGTTGACCGGCTGCGGGAGCGCGCAGAAGCTGGACCAATACCTGCCAGATCGCCGCGTCGAGTACAAGAAGTCACGCGAAGCGGAGGAAAATCTCGAGCTGCCGCCCGATCTTGCCGGCAGCGGTTTTAATGACGCGTTGGATATCCCGGGGCCGAGCGGTACGGCCACCTTTTCCTCTTATGCCGGCGGACAGCAGTCGCGTGAGCGGATGACCGCCAGCAGTGAGGTCTTGCCCGAAGTCTCCGGCGTGAGTCTGGAGCGCTCCGGCGACCAGCGCTGGCTCGAGGTCGAGGCCTCGCCGCAGGTGGTCTGGCCCAAGGTCGTCGCCTTCTGGCGTCAGCAGGGGATTCTGCTCGAGGAACAAGATCCGGCCGTTGGCGTCATGAAGACCGACTGGCTCGAGAACCGCGCCGAACTGCGCAAGGACTTCGTGACCAATATGCTGCGCAAGGTGGCCGGTGGTCTGTATGCAACCTCCACCCGCGATCAGTATCGGGTCCGAATCGACTCCGGGCCGCGCGCCGACACCGCCGAGGTTTATCTCACACACCGTGGTATGGAAGAGCGGCTGGTGCGCAATACCGCTGGCGAAGGCTCGACGACGATTTGGGAACCGGCACCGACTGATCCTGGCAAAGAAGCGGAGATGCTGCGGCGGCTGATGCTCTTCCTCGGTGTCTCCGACAGCAACGCCCAGCGCATGCTGGTACAGGGCGGTGGTTCCACGGCGACGACCTCGGCGCCACAAGCCGCGGCCGCGCGACTGGTGACCTCCGGGGCTGGCGGCGAGCTGGTGATCGCGGAAGAGTTCCGGCGTGCCTGGAGGCGCACTGGGCTTGCGCTCGACCGCACCGGGTTTGCGGTCGAGGACCGCGATCGCAGCGCCGGCGTATTCTTCGTCCGCTACGACGACCCGAGCAAGCGTGAGAAAAAGAAGGGGATTCTATCGAAGATGGCGTTCTGGAAAGGAGGCGATGGTGCGGATGGCGCCAAGACCTATCAGATCCGCGTCGAGGGCGATGGCCAAGAGAGCCGGGTCAGGGTGTACGACGACGCCGGCCAGCGCGATACCTCGGCGACCGCCGAGCAGATCCTAGCACTTTTGCAGGAGCAGCTTGGCTGAAGGCCCCATGGGCTCCTCGGGCCCGGTCAGTTAGGGTGGCATCAGCGGGCGCCCGCCAAGCTCAGGCGTCGAGATCCAATCCAAGCAGGCGCGGGTAGATCGGAGCCTTGAGCAATTCGGCGTGGGTGCCACGCTCGATGACCCGGCCCTGATCGAGGACCAGGATTTCGTCCATCTGCGCCAGCGCGACCGGCTTATGAGTGATCAGCAGCACCGTGCGCCCGGTCATCAGCCGCTGCACCGCATCCATCAGCGCGCGCTCGGTCACGGCATCCAGGCCCTCGGTGGGCTCATCCAGCAGCAGGATCGGCGCATCGCGCAGCAACGCCCGCGCGATCGCGATGCGGCGCGCCTGGCCGCCGGAGAGCCGCACTCCCGTCTCGCCGACCCAGGTGTCGTAACCCTCGGGCAGCTCGGCGATGAAGTCGTGGATCTGGGCCGTCGCGCAGGCCTGCTCGAGCAGGCCCTGCGGCGCCTCCGGCGCGGCGATCAGCAGGTTCTCGCGAATGCTGGTATCGAACAGATGCGTATGCTGCGAGACGAGGGCGATGCGGCGGCGTAGGTCCTCGCCCGGAAAATGCTCGAGCGGCTCGCCGCCGAGGCGGATGGAGCCGGCCTCCGGCGCCCAGAAGCGCAGCAACAGATTGAACAGCGTAGTCTTGCCGGAGCCGGTGGCGCCGACGATGGCGACCCGCCGGCCTGGCGGTAGCTCGAGGTCGATGCCATCGAGTATTGCCGGTGGCTTGGTGTCCGAATGCATGCCCGAGCTTGAGCTGGAGCCTAAGCTCATGCCAGGATCAGGGCTGTCTGAGCCGCCGGAGCCAGAGCCGGCCACTGGGCTGGGATAGCGGAAACGCAGCCCCTCGATCGACAGCCCGTGATCGCGCGGTTGTGGCGTGGGACCCGTCGGCTCGGGTACCGCCGGCTCGGTATCGACGATCGCGAACAGCCGGCGCGCGGCAGTCAGCGTCGATTCGAGCTGCTGGAAGGCCATCGGCAAGGGCGCGACGGCCTCGAAGGTCGCCAGCGAGAACAGCGCCAGCATCGCCAGCTGCGGCGGCGCCAAGCTGCCATCATGCACCAGCGGGATACCGAACCAGAGCATGCCCCAGAGGGTCAGGTTGGCGGTCAGTCCAGTCGCGGCCTGAGCGATACCGGTGAGCTGGCTCATGCGTGCCTGCTCGGCGACCAGCGCCCGGCTGAGCGCATCCATGTGCCGGGCATGGCTGTCGGCGGCGCCATAGATGAGCAGCTCGGACAGGCCCTGGGTGCCGTCGATGCCGGCCTGGCGCAGCTCGGCCTGGATCTCGACGATGCGCCGGCCCGGCTGCTTGCCGAGCCGATGGCCCCACCAGGGGAGCAGCACGCCGGCGATCAGCAGCATGCCCAGCAACAGCAGCGCGAGCCCCAGATCGAACAGCGCCGTGAAGACGAAGAACGCGAGCCCAGCGGTGATCGCGACCAGCACCGGCACCAGCACCCGCACATAGAGGTTATCGAGAGCATCGATGTCGGCGCGGATGCGGGTCAGCAGATCGGCGCTGTGGTACGCCATCAGCCGGGCGGGGGCGAGCGGCTCCAGATGCCGATAGAACCAGACCCGCAGCCCGGCGAGTTGACGCAGCGTGGCCTCGTGGGTGATCAGGCGCTCGAAATAGCGCCCAGCGGTGCGGGCGATGGCGCTGCCGCGGATGATGGCTGCCGGCGTGAAATAGTTCATCGCCACCCCGGCCGCGCCGGCGACCGCCATCGCGGTGATGAACCAGGCCGAGATGGCCATCAATGTCACATTGGCCAGCAGCGTGATCAGCGCGACCGCAAAGCCACCGAGCATCCAGCCCCGATAAGGCCGGAACAGGTGCCAGAGCCGAATCAGCTCAGGCATGGGCGCCTCCCGGCTCCAGCAGTCGCACCATGCGTCGATAAGGCCCATCGCGCTCGATCAGCTCGGCATGGGTGCCGGCTTCGACGATGCGCCCGTCGTCGATCACCAGGATGCGATCGGCGTTGCGCACCGTGCTCAGCCGATGGGCGATGATCAGCATCGAGCGGCCCTCGGCGAGTTGATCGACCGCGCGTTGCACCAGGGCCTCGCTGGCCGGGTCCAGGCTCGCGGTCGCCTCATCCAGGATCACCAGCCGCGCATCGCGCAAGAAGGCGCGCGCGAGGGCAACGCGCTGGATCTGACCGCCCGAGAGCCCGGAACCGCGCTCGCCGACCGGGCTGTCGTAGCCGAGGGGCAGGCGCTCGATGAACTCGGTGGCCTGCGCGCGCTCGGCGGCTTGGCGGACTTCATCGAGGGTCGCATCGGGCAGGCCGAGTCGGATGTTGTCGGCGATGGTCCCTTGGAACAGCCGCGGCTGCTGCGGCAGCCAGGCCAGGCGCCGGCGCCAGTCGTCGATCGCCAGCGCGTTGAGATCCTCGCCATCGACGCTGATGCGACCCGCCTCGGGCCGGATGAAGCCGAGCAGGAGGCTCGCCACCGTGGTCTTGCCGGCGCCGCTCGGCCCGACCAGGGCGATGCGCTCGCCGGGATTGATTTCGAACTGGGCGCCCGCGAGCGCGGGTCGCCCGGGTTCGTAGCTGAACGAGACCCCCTCGAAGCGGATCTGCAGCGGGCTGTCCGCGCTCAGACTCGCCACCTGTTTCGGCGGCGCCGGCAGTTCGGTCTCCATCACCGCCACCAGGCGCTCGGCGGCGGCGATCGCCTCCATGCGGCCGTGGTAATGGGTGCCGAGGTTGCGCAGCGGCGCATAGAACTCGGGCGCTAGCAGCAGGATGAAGAAACCGGTGACGAAGCTGATCTCGGGCGGGGCGATCAGCTCCGGGATCGGCAGCTCCAACTGATAGAGCCGAAAGCCGATGAACACGGCGATGATCGCAATCCCCAGGGTCGAGAACAGCTCGAGCACCGCCGAGGTCAGGAAGGCCACGCGCAGCACGCGCATGGTGCTGGCGCGATAGTCCTCGGAGATGCGCGCGATCACCTCGGCCTCGCGGCGGCTGGCATTGAACAGCTTCAGCGTCGTCATGCCCTGGATCACGTCGAGGAAATGCGCGCCCATTCGGGCGAGGTCTTTCCAGAGCTGCTGATTCAGCCGTTCGACGCCGCTGCCGATCAGGATCATGAAAATCGGGATCAGCGGCGCGGTCACCAGCATGATCAGCGCCGAGAGCCAATCCAGCGGCAGCACCACGATCAGGATCGTGAGCGGGATCAGCGCGGTCAGCGACATCGCCGGCAGATAGCGTGAGTAGTAGGCCTCGACGGCCTCGATGCCGCGCGTGAGATCCTCGGCGATGGCGCCGCTGCGCTGGCCGGCCATCCAGGCTGGACCGGCGGCCTGGATGTGGCGATAGAGCCGATCGCGCAGGCTGATCTTGACCTGTGCGGCGGCGCGGAAGGCATTCTGTTCGGAGGCCCAGGCGAGGAGCGCGCGCAGCGCGAACAGCGCCAGCAGGGGCCAGAGCCAGCCTGTGACATCGGCCAGTGCGGCGTTGGTGAAGACCAGCGCATCGATCACCTGGGCCAGCAACCAGGCCTGGAGGATCAGCAGCACCCCGTTGCCGAGGCCAAGGCCGACCGAAAGCCGCAGCCAGCGCGCGGCGAGGGGCTTTTGGTCATCCAGCAGTGTGCGGGGAGCAGTCAAGCGTGTTGCGGATCGAGCGCTAGTGGCGCGTCAGACGCGCGGGCAAAGGTCAGGGCCATGTCCAACTGGCTGGCGATTGTAACAAGTCTCGATCACCAGGCGTGGCCCGATTCGCGCTGCCGGCCCTGGGGTCACCCTAAGTCATGCCCATGACCACGGCTGCCACCGTCGCCTCAGCCAGCCTGTTGCGGGACGCGCTCGAGCTTGCTGGGATCGTAACCGACGCTTTCGATGAAGGCCTTCATCTCCTCGAATTCCGCGTCGCTGAACTCAGGCGTTCTCGACATCACCCAGACATAGTCCCGCTTGGCGCGGCCGATGACTGTGTTCTGATAATTATCATCGAGAGAGATGATGCGAAAGTCGGCCTTGATCGGCCAGATGAACTGCATCCCCCAGTGGGCATTGGTCGTCGTATCCAGCACGAAGCCCTTCGGATGATGGACTTTCTGCGGGCCGTCGAACGCATCCTTGTTGAAGGTGAAGGTGGTAGCGATGGTCCCGTCCGGGTTCAGGGCGTAGGACTCGACGGCATTGTGGGCGCCTTTCTCGACGAAGGTCGGGATATTCGCGACGACGTACCAGTCGCCCATGAATCGTTCCAGGTCGACATGATCGACGGTCTTCATCGGGTCACCTCCGGTTTCGGTACAGCCGCTGAGCAGGCTGATGAGGATGCTGGCCGCGAGCAGCAACGGTCGTGTTGGTTGGAATCTCTGCATCAGAGTCTCCGGTAGATCAATGTGGCGCCTTTGCCGGTGTCACTGGTCAAACGCACCCGGCCCAGCGCGTCGTTATACCAGAGGTCGATGCTGAATTCGTTGCCAGTTAGTCGGATTCGGCGCTTGCGCGCGGCGGGCCGGGGAAGAAGGCATTGGTGCGCTGGATATAGTCACGATAGGCCGGCCGGCGCTCGCCGATGTCTTTCTCGAGCAGGCTCACCCCGGAGACGCGCAGCAGCAGGATGGTGACCAGGATCGGGCCGATGATGCTCCACCAGGCGCCGGCCGAGAGTGCGAACAGATAGAAGCCCCACCAGATACAGGCCTCGCCGAAGTAATTCGGATGCCGGGTGTAGCGCCAGAGCCCGCGATCGAGCACCTGGCCCTTGTTGGCCGGATTGGCCTTGAAGGCCGCGAGCTGCTGGTCGCCGATCGCCTCGAACCCGAAACCGACGAGCCAGAGTAGGACGGCCGCATAATCCAGTAACCCCAAAGGTGAGGCGCCCAGGATGCCACCGAGCAGGGGCAGGGAGATGATCCAAGCCAAGACCGCCTGCAGGCCAAAGACGATATACAGGCTCTTGTACCAGAATCCAGGCTCGTTCTCGGCGCGGATGGCCTGATAACGTCGGTCCTCGGGCTGGCCACGATTGCGCAGCGTGATGAACACCGAGAGCCGGGTGGCCCAGACCGTGACCACGAACAGCAGAATGTACGCGCGAGCCTCTAAGGTTGGCGCCCAAGTGATATAGACCAGCGTTAGTGCCAGGAAGAACAGCGACCAGAGGCTATCGACGAAGCTGACATTCTGCTTCGGGATACTGACCAGCCAGGCGGTGACGGCGATCGACAGCACAACGGCAAGTCCAACGGCATAGATATGAATGTCAAACATGGCTCACTCGTGTTCAGTGCTTGAGGCAGGCGGCGGTGGACCGGCTGATGGTATGTCGCGCTTCCGAGCAAAGATTGTGCGGATTGCCAACCTTGACAACCCCGTTGGAGCACCCGCGCTGAGCCGTCAGGATGACGGACGGCGTTAGGGCGCTGCGCTCAGGTCCTCTTTCGACGCCTCGAGCATGGCGGCGATCTGTTTTGGCTCGATGCGGGTCATCAGCGGCTTGAACTTGGCAATCTCATGATCGAGCAGCGGTTGCTCGAGCTGATCCCAGCTCAGCGGCGCGATCTGCAGGAACTGCTCGGCGGCCTCGGCGGTGCCGGGCAAGATCGGTTTGAGCCAGCCGATCAGTAGTCGGAACAGATTCAGCCCCTGGGTGCAGATGCCCTGCAGCTCGGCCTCGCGCCCATCCTGTTTGGCGACCACCCAAGGCGCCTGCTCGTCGATGTACTGATTGGCGCGATCGGCGAGGTTCATGATCTCGCGCACCGCGCGGCTATACTCGCGTGCCTCGAAGGCTTCGGCGATGACGGCGTTAGCGGCGACGAAGGTCTCGAACAGCGCGGAATCCGGCAGCTCGGCGGCGAGTCGGCCGTCGAAACGCTTGCTGATGAAGCCGGCGGTGCGGCTGGCGATGTTGACCACCTTGCCGACCAGATCCGAGTTCACCCGCGCCTGGAAGTCGTCCAGGCTCAGGTCGATGTCGTCGACACCGGCGCCGAGCTTGGCGGCGAAGTAGTAGCGCAGATACTCGGGATTGAGATGGTCCAGATAGGTCCGCGCCTTGATGAAGGTGCCGCGCGACTTGGACATCTTCTGCCCATCGACGGTCAGGAAGCCGTGCGCGAAGACCGCAGTGGGGCTGCGAAAGCCGGCGCCATGCAGCATGGCTGGCCAAAACAGCGCATGAAAATAGATGATGTCCTTGCCGATGAAGTGATAGACCTCGGCCGGACTCTCGGGCGCCCAATAATGATCGAACTCAAGCCCGGCCGCGCGACCCTTGGCGCTGTCACAGAGGTTCTGGAAGCTGGCCATGTAGCCGATCGGCGCATCGAGCCAGACATAGAAGAACTTGCCCGGATGGTCCGGGATCTCGAAGCCGAAGTAGGGCGCATCGCGCGAGATGTCCCACTCTTGCAAGCCGGCCTCGAACCATTCATCCAGCTTGTTGGCGACCTGTCCTTGCAGGCCGCCGCCTCGGGTCCAAGCCTTGAGCATCGGCTCGAAATCGGCGAGCCGAAAGAAATAGTGCTCGGAGCTGCGCTGCTCGGGCACGGCGCCGGAGACCGCTGAGCGCGGGTTCTTCAGCTCGGCCGGCGAGTAGCTGGCGCCACAGGCCTCACAGTTGTCGCCGTACTGATCGGCAGCGCCACACTTCGGGCACTCGCCTTTGATGAAGCGGTCGGGCAGGAACATCTGCTCGACCGGGTCATAGGCCTGCTCGATGGTCCGTTTGGCGATGTGGCCGGCATCGCGGTTGCGCGCGTAGATCAGGCTTGCGTAGTGGCGGTTCTCGTCGGAATGGGTCGAGTGGTAGTTGTCGAAGCCGATCCGGAAGCCATCGAAATCGGCGCGATGCTCCTCGGCGACGCGCGCGATCAGCGCCTCGGGCGTGATGCCCTCTTGGCGCGCCTTGAGCATGATCGGCGTACCGTGCGCGTCGTCGGCGCAGACGTACCAGCACTGCTCGCCGCGCATCTTCTGGAAGCGCGCCCAGATATCGGTCTGGATGTACTCCACCAGGTGGCCGATGTGGATCGGGCCGTTGGCGTAGGGGAGTGCGCTGGTGACCAGGATGTCGCGGGGTTGACGCATTGCAGAGGGCTCTGAGGTTGGCAAGGGAATGGGGCGAGACAGCGTGTGCGTCCGAAACAGTGCTCGAAGTGGCTGAAACGCGCCCAACATTATCGGACAGCGCCTGGCGGATCGCCAAGCAGGCTTGAATTAGCGCTTGCTGATACCAGTTCCATGGCCAGCGTCGGGGCCGGTTCGTCAGCTATCGCCGTCGAAGCAAGGCGCTCGCATCCTACAGATTTAGGCCAGCCCGCGGGCTACCGCGGTCGCCATAGACAACGGAGTTTCCCATGACCGAAGTGACCAAAGAGACTGTCGAAGCCGCCCTCAAAGGCTATACCGAGCCGCATCTGGGACGGGATCTGGTCTCCGCCAACTGTATCAAGGGTATCGAGGTCGAGGGCGATCAGGTCAAGGTCCAGGTCCTGCTCGGCTTCCCGGCCAATGGGGTCAAGCAAGCGATCGCCGATGCGGTCAAGGCGCAGGTCGAGGGCATGGATGGCGTCAGCATGGCACAGGTCGATGTCGGCTGGCAGGTCAAGGCGCATTCGGTGCAGAAGTCGCTCAAGCCGATCGATAGCGTCAAGAACATCATCGCCGTCGCCTCGGGCAAGGGCGGCGTCGGCAAGTCGACCACCGCGGTCAACCTGGCGCTGGCGCTGGCGGCCGAGGGTGCCAAGGTCGGTATCCTGGACGCGGACATCTACGGGCCATCGCAGCCGCGCATGCTCGGCGTCTCCGGTAAGCCGGAATCCAAGGATGGCAAGAGCCTGGAGCCGATGACCAGCCACGGTCTGCAGACCATGTCGATCGGCTTCCTGATCGAGGAGGAGACGCCGATGATCTGGCGCGGGCCGATGGTCACCCAGGCGCTCGAGCAGTTACTTAATGACACGAATTGGTCCGAGCTCGACTACCTGGTCATCGACCTGCCGCCGGGCACCGGTGATACCCAGCTGACGCTGGCGCAGAAGGTGCCGGTCTCCGGCGCGGTCATCGTCACCACGCCGCAAGACATCGCGCTGCTCGATGCCCGCAAGGGCCTGAAGATGTTCCAGAAGGTGGAGGTGCCGGTACTCGGTATCGTCGAGAACATGAGCATCCACATCTGCTCCAACTGTGGCCACGAAGAGCACATCTTCGGCGAGGGCGGCGGCGAAAACATGTCGCAGCAGTACGGTGTCGACATGCTCGGCGCCCTGCCGCTCGATATCCAGATCCGCGAGGAGACCGATGGCGGCAAGCCGACGGTGGTCGCGGACCCGGACTCGCGCATCAGCGAACTCTACCGCGAGATCGCCCGCAAGACCGCCGCCAAGCTCTCGCTGCAGGCCAAGGACTATGCGGCCAAGTTCCCGCGGATTGTGATTCAGAACAACTGAGCCGAGCCCTAGCTTAGCCTCCGGGCGATGACCATTGAGCTGAGCTTACCTGACTGAGCTCACTTGAAGGTTGGGTCTTCGGTGTAAGGCATGATTTTCGAGTGGGACTCAGCGAAGGCGGCTAGCAACCTCCGCAAGCACGGTGTCGACTTCAACGATGCCGTTGAGGTCTTCAAAGATCCGCTGGCGAAAATCTTTGCAGATGACTGGCATTCACAGGGTGAGCGCCGCGAGATTATCATCGGCCACACCTACGGTCGCAGACTCTGCCTTGTTGTGTTTGCCGAGACGCACGATGGTGATGTTCGGCTCATCAGCGCAAGATTGGCGACGCCAAAAGAGCAGCGAGATTATGAGCGACAGTCCTGACGACATGCTTCCCGAGTACGATCTCGACTACTCACGCGCGAGGTCGAATCGTTTTGCTGGCCGGGTGCGCGTGTCTGTCACGTTGCGCGATGACGTGCTTGCCTACCTAGAGGCTCGGTCGCAGGCAACCGGCCAGCCGATCGGCGACATGGTGAACGATATGCTTGAAAAGGATATCGAACTCTCTGAGATCCTCCGGTAGATCGACCATCGCCTGCGCCCTATGTTCGAAGGAGCCGGGAAGACGAAGTAGGTGTCCTGATACCGCTTCAGTCAAGCAGCCCGGTGCAGCTCCTCGCGTAAAACCCGACGCAGCGACTCTTCGTCGATGGGCCGTTTGCCGAGGAATTCGCGTAGCGCAAGGTTGATCAGCATCTGGTATCCCGTTCCCTGTTCCTCAGCTTTTTGCCGGAAAGCACCCAGGATGTCGTCATCGATCATCATGGTGATTCGAGTCTTACTGGCGCGCAGCTGGTTGAGATGATCAACTTCGGTTGCGCGCCGACCCTCGGTCATATCGTATTCAGCTCTCATAAGCCCTCTGTTCTTTGGCGCTCGCCCGACGCGCCGAGATCAACCGAATGATGTCGGGCGGACCATAGGTATAGACGACAGTCAGCAGTCGCGCTAGTGCGTCGGACCCAACGGCGATGAACCGTTGTTTCTCCAGCGCGTCTGCATCCTCGCGGATCAGTGCGCGGGGATCAGACAAGACGATGCTCGCGTCCTCTAGATCAACGCCGTGCTTGCGCAGATTCAGGACGCGTTTGTCAGGGTCATACTCCAGCTGCATGCCTGTAGTATGAGTAATTGATGGGCAGAACGGTAGAGGCCTCAGACGGCGATCGAGTCTGAATCTAAGGCGAGAGCGAGAGCTGATGGCATTCTAGCGCACTGGAAAGTCGAAGTAGGTCTCCGGATAGGGCTCATCGCGGAGCGTAAAGTGCCACCACTCTTCGTCGAGGTTCTTGAACCCGGCCTCCTCCATCAGCATCAGCTCTTCAATTAAGAGTCGATAGTCACGCGCCTCGCCCGTGATCGCTGGGTTCAGCGTGCCAGCGGCGTGCGGTGTCGGTTGGTGGCAAGAGTCAGTGAGCTGTTACGCTGCGGCAGCATTGAGCGAGCACCGCGCGCTTGTCATCGGGGGAGCGAGACATTTGCGATTTGCGCAGTCTCTAACCCACTGAATTAAGACGGACTTCGAGGATGTTGCCGAGAGGCAGGATCCTTGCAAACTCCAAGATGCCAAGGCGCGATTCAGCGAGTTGGAGCGGCTTGCGAGCGAGGCGGGTTCCCAGCGTGTCATGGTCAATGGCAAGGAGAAGGCTGTCATCTTGTCCGCAGAGGACTACCGGCGCCTGTGCGGCGAGCCCAAAGGCGATGTGCTAGTCCAACGGCTTGCCGAGGCCGAGCTTATTGATGTCGAATTCGGACAACCGAAGACGCGGGGTCCTGTCCGAGATGTCGCGTTGTGAGCGGTTGGCTGCTGGACACGAACATCCTCTCCGAGCTTCGTCGCAAGGCGCCAGCGCCGCGATAAGTCGACACGCTGGCTCGATCCGCGCCTGCGCCCGATGTTCGAAGAGCGCATCCTGCCCCTCTGCGAAGACACCCTGCTGCAGTGGCAGCCTCATCATCGAATCCGGCCGTAAGCGTGGCCATACCTTCAGCCATCCTGACGTGTTAATCGCCGCGAGCGCGGTCAGGCATGGGCTTACAGTCGTAACCCGCGATGTCGCCGACTTCGAGGCCGCGGGGGTGCCCGTCATCGATCCCTGGTCCGACTGACGTACGCTCTCGCGCCACAACGCAACTTCCAGTTCGGGCACCCGTCTTGAGTTCACGAGGCTGCAAATCGCTGCAGACTGTGCAATGATCGCCACGCTCGAGGGTGCCGCCTCGCCCCTTCGGAGGTGTCGATACGCCGTCGAGCAAGCAGGTTCTTAGTCGTTAACACTATGTTTTTCACGTGAAATCCTTGAGTCCACCCGGTGCGTCGTCCGGCGCGTTCACAGGGTTGTTGCGATGTCGCAACGAAATCACCAGTTGTCTCTTTTTTCTAAAAAACTGTTGCGAGCTATCCTTACCTAGTCTACTATTTCCGCTGCAAGGCACGATTGCGGAAGGTTAGTGCAATCTTTCGTCTTTTTCACAACACAGCGGAGATCAAGATGCAGAAGAAGCTTCTCACACTGGCCGTCGCCGCCGCGCTGGCCGCCCCGGCCGCCGCGATGGCCGAGGCCACCCTGTACGGCAAGTTGCACATGTCGATCGACTATGCCGATGTCGATAATGCGCATGGGTTGACGTATGAGAGGGATGCGGCTGGCAATATTCAGCTTGATGGGAAGGGAAATCCAATTACGACTGGCGGGAAGAGCTTTAACGGTTTCGGCGTTTCCGAAGCAGGTAGCTCTATCCCGGGTAAAGGGCGCGCGAATCGCCTTGGCGTTAAAGGTTCAGAGGATCTTGGTAATGGATTGAAGGCAATCTACCAAGTCGAACTCGGGCTTAATTTCGCTGCGGATCAGGACGATATTGGCGACGGTGGGGACGGTATCAGCTACCGGAACAGTTTCCTCGGTGTGGCGGGTGACTGGGGTACAGTTCTCGTCGGCCGCCATGATACGCCCTACAAGATCTCGACCGGCAAGCTGGACCAATTCGGCGACACCATGGCCGATTTCAACGGCACCGTCGGGTTTGACGATCAGCGCACGAGCAACACCGTCGCTTACATCTCGCCGAGCTTCTCCGGCTTCTCGTTTATGGGTGCTGTGATCGCTCCCGGTGGCGCAACGGCTGGGGAAGGGAAAAACATCAACTCGGACTCTTTAGCGGAAGCATTCTCGCTTGCGGCGATCTACAGCAACGGGCCGTTTTACGCTTCTGCGGCCTATGAGTCGATGGGCTCCGAACTGGGTATGGGTACCGATACCAGCCTGACTGGCTCGGCGGATTGCACCACAATCTCTTGCAACAACATCGGTGATGACTATAACAAGTGGAAGATCAGCCTTGGTCTGCTGGACTGGAATGGTTTCACGCTAGCGGCGATCTATTCACAGCAGGATGACCGCTTCCCGGGCCAGAGGCGTCAAGCATTCACTACCGTCACATCTGGTGGCGTCGTGGATACGGTTGGTGTGAGCGGCGTCAAGGATCAGAGCTTGTGGCAGATCCAGGCCGGCTATGCTTTCGGTAACAACAAGGTTAAGGCAATGTACGGCTCGGTCGATCGTGATGACGGTGGCGTTCTGGAGAACACCCGTAACACCATTTCGATCAACAACATCCGTGACGACCTCGAAGGCGATCGCAACACTTGGGCGATCGGTTTCGACCACAACTTCAGCAAGCGGACCAAGGCCTACGTCCTCTACACCGCGGTTGATGATGATCGCAACGATACCCCCGGCTTCGGCAGCGGCGACGGCCGTGACTGGGATGGCTTCTCAGCAGGCATGATCCACAAGTTCTGATCTCGATCAGTATCCTGTGTTAAGAGCGGGGCCTTCGGGCCCCGTTTTTCGTTTGGCCGATATCGTTCCAAGCCAACCAATCGCTCGGCGGCGCCCTCGATCCGCAAGAATCGAGAGGTTTTCATTCGCGCTAGGCTGAATGTGGCATCCGCGCGGCCGACAGAGCTAAGCCTGTATGCGACTCCTTTTGCGTTTGCTCAAATGGTTCGCCTCAGCAGGTGCGTTGCTGTTGGTCGTCGCAGCCACAGTGATCTTGCTCCTCCGCTGGATCGATCCGCCGACCTCGGCCTTCATGCTCCGCCATTGGCTCATCGCCGAACAGCCCGCCGACGACAAGCGGCGTCTCTACCACGAATGGGTCGCGGCCGATTTGATCCCGCCCGAGGTCAAGCTCGCGGTGATCGCCGCCGAGGACCAGCGTTTTCCCACCCATGCCGGCTTCGACCTGGTGGAGCTGAACAAGGCGCTCGAGGGATGGCGCAACGGCGGCTCGCTGCGCGGTGCCAGCACCATCTCGCAACAGACCGCGAAGAACCTCTTCCTCTGGCCCGGCAGCGACTGGCTGCGCAAGGCACTGGAGGCCCCGCTGACCCTGCTGATCGAGCTGTTCTGGCCCAAACAGCGCATCCTTGAGGTCTATCTGAATATCGCCCAATTTGGACCGGATACCTACGGCGTTGGCGCTGCCAGTTGGCGCTTCTTCGATCGCCCCGTCTCCACGCTCGGCACGCCCGAGGCCGCACTGCTCGCCGCCGTGCTGCCGAATCCGAGCCGCTACCGCGTTCACGCACCCTCGCCGCATGTGCGCCGCAAGGCCGCTTGGATCGAGGGCCAGATGCGCAATCTCGGCGGCCCGGCTTATCTGGATCGGCTCTAGCGCAGCCCTGTTAAATACCTGAGACCGTTCCCAGATAGTGGCGTTGTCATTCTGATTATTCACATTGCAGTTTTTTGCTCCTGACCTAATGTCTTACCGATGCCGCGCTATACCGCTGCCCGCGCAACCGCCGAGCTTCACCCCTCCGCTGCTAACCCCTTATCCTCAGCCAGCCACCCTCGGCGATCAAGCTCGCGGCGCATCCGGCTGGCGACATCCGTCAATACCGACACGAAGCTATGCGCTGCTTCCAAGGCATCGGCGAGCACACGCGGATCTTCCACGTAATCGTGCACCATCTGGTTTCGAAGCTTGCGAATCTCGGTCCACTGATCTGCTGACGGAATCAAACCCAGCCGCTCCGCCCGATCGAGGTTGTCGATCACCGCTCCGGTCTTTTCGCCCAGCGCCCTGAGCAGAATCGGCAGCAGTTTATCGCCGAGATTATCCTGCAGGCGCCCAAAGCGACTGACGAATGCATCAACGCGTTCAGCCAGCTCTGGTGCGGTTTCCAATTCGGCGACGCGATCGGGCGTGAATGGAACTGTGAAGAGCCGCCGGCTCGTCAGGGTCAAATGCCGCGTTTCCTTATCAACAACCCGGGCCAGAAACTGCAGTCGAGCGAGCTGCGTGGCTGATGGATTCAAAGCAAGCGACCCTCGCGTAAGGCAACATCATGAATCGGCAGGTGCCGAAGGTTAGGCGCAAGCAACAACACATCGACATCGCGCCCATGGAGCGCGCGAATGAGTCGCGCTGAAAGCTTTGCCGTCAGCGCTGCGGGGTGCTCGACCGCTTCGGGCAGTTCAACCATGAGATCCACATCCCCACCTGTGCCGTCGTCGTCCAGGCGGGAACCGAAGATCCGCAGGCGAGCGTCATCGCCGGCGACGTCACGGACAACGCGCTGGATGGCTTCAGTTTGGCTTGGTGTGAGTCGCATTAGGTTTGCCCGCATGGGCAGCGCAGGTCGCCAATAGGGCGCTCGAGCTCAGCAGAAAATTGCAGGCAGGCACGGATATCGTCCGCCCCCAGCTCCGGGAAATCTTCGATGATCTCATCAGCATGGGCGCGAGCCAGCTCCTACATCTCTTATTAATTCGCAGACTAGTGCACGCATTTGCTGCATGCAAGGATCGGGGCGAGCCGGCTCAAAGCGCCCAGAAAACGTCAACGACTCCCTAGCCAGCTGCGGGCTGAATCCGCATCGCGCGCGATCTGTGCTCTTAGCGCCTCGAATGACGCGAAGCGCTGTTCATCGCGCAAGCGCAGTGAGAATTCGACCTCGAGATGTGCGCCATACAGATCGCCGTCGAAGTCGAACAGGTGCACCTCAAGGCGTTCATCGGTTCCCGCCAAGGTTGGGCGGCGGCCAATGTTGGCGACACCAGGCCAGGGGTCATCAGCGACACCCTGGACCCAGACCGCATAGACCCCGCGCAGCGGGCTGATGCGTCGATGAAGCTCGATGTTTGCGGTCGGAAAACCGATGGAGCGCCCGCGTCGGTCGCCATGTCCGACGCGGCCGCAGATCCGGTATGGTCGGCCGAGCAGATGCCGGGCCTGCTCGAAATCGCCGGCGGCGAGCAATTCCCGTATACGGGTGCTGCTGATGCGCTCATCGGCGTAGGTAATGGTCTGCAGATTGGCCACCTCGAAGCGCTGCTCGGGCGGCAGCTCGGCGCCGACGCGCTCGAGCAACGCATAGTCGCCCGACCGGTTGTGGCCAAAGCGAAAATCATCGCCGACCAGCAGGAAGCGCACCCCGAGTCCATCGACGAGCACTTGCTGAATGAAGTCGCGCGCGTCCATCTCGGCTAGTCGCGGACCGAACTCGAGCAGCAGGATGCGTTCGATCCCGTCGTCGGCGATCGCGGCCACCTTCTCGCGCAAGCGGGTCAATCGGGCTGGGGCGAGCGCCGGCGCGAAAGACTCCATCGGCTGCGGCTCGAAGGTGATCACCGTGGCCGGCAGCCGGAGCGCCTCACCCTGCGCGAGCAGGCGCTGAAAGACCGCGCGATGGCCGAGGTGCACACCATCGAAGTTGCCGATGGTCGCCACGCAGCCGCGATCCTGGTCGCGCAGATTATGAAGGCCTCGAATCAACCGCATGCCCATCCGTCCATCGGTTCAGTGAGCGAATGCCGTCGATTATAGGGCGCGTTGCCGTTGGCTGTGCTGTCGCACAAGGAATGGTCAGGAAGTCCGGATCTCGTCGAGGGCGAATAAGTGCACCGGTCTGCGACCCACTGTTGGTCCCGGTGCCGGGTGCCGGCCTTGAGGGCCTCGAATACTCGGCTTCGGCAGTCTCAGGCCGCAGGATTCATCCGCAGCAGATGTCTTGGTCGAATGCCGAGGACGAGCGCCAGCAGCAAATAGCTGAACCCGCCGATCAGAATCAGTCCGAGCAGGCGGATCAGGCGCTCACCGAAGTCCCAGACGTTCCAAAACGGCGTCGGCCCGCTCAGTAGCCAGAGGGCTGCGCCCATCGCTAGGCTGGCGATCAGGCCCTTGACAAGCAGTAGCCACCAACCGGGCAGGGGTCGATAGATCCCCTGTCTTAGCAGTCCAATGAACAACAGCAGCGCGTTGACGCTGGCAGCGATGATGGTCGCGAGCGCCAGACCGGCATGGCCGAGCGGGAACATCAGGAGCAGATTGAAGGTGATATTGGTCAGCATCGCGACCACGGCGATCTTCACCGGCGTCTTCATGTCCTGACGGCTGTAAAAGCCCGGCGCGAGCACCTTGACACCGAGAAATGCCATCAGCCCGAGCGAATAGGCCATCAGGCTGCGCTCGGCCATGAGTACGTCATAGGCGGTGAATTCACCGGAGTAGAACAACGTGGCGATCATCGGCCCGGAGAGCACAAAAAGCCCAACCGCGGCCGGCAGCCCGAGCAGCAGCACCCAGCGCAAGGCCCAGTCCAGCGTCTCCGAAAACGCCTCGGGTGACTCGGCGGCATGCTGGCGCGAGAGCTTGGGCAGGATCACGGTGCCGAGGGCAACCCCTAAGATACCCAGCGGAAACTCCATCAGCCGATCCGAATAATAGAGCCAGGAGATGCTGCCAGTGGCCAGAAAGGAGGCAAGCAGGGTGTCGATGAGCAGGCTGATCTGGGTGACCGAGACGCCGAACAGGGCGGGGATCATCAGCCGCACGATCCGTCGCACGCCCTCATCGCGCGGGCTGACCCTGGGTCTGGGCAGCAGCCGCAGCTGGTGCAAGAACGGCAGCTGAAACAGCAGTTGGACGATACCGGCGATCAGCACGCCCCAGGCCAGCGCCATGATCGGCCGCTCCATCTGCGGCGCCAGCCAGAGCGCACAGCCGATGAGCGAGAGGTTGAGCAGCACCGGCGTGAAGGCCGGTACGCCGAAACGATCATAGGTATTCAGGATGCCGCCGGCGAGTGCGGTCAGCGAGATGAAGAGCAGATACGGGAAGGTCAGCCGCAGCATGTCCGTCGCCAGCAGTTGCTTGTCCGGGTCGCTGGCAAAGCCGGGCGCGAAGATCAGCACCAGGATCGGCGCGCCGAGCACCCCGAGCGCGGTGATCACGAACAGGATGGCGCCGAGGGTGCCGGCCACATCGTCGACAAAACGCTTCAGCGCTGGGAAGCCGCGCTGCGTTTTGTACTCATTGAGCACCGGCACGAAGGCCATCGAAAAGGCGCCCTCGGCGAACAGCCGGCGCATGAAGTTCGGGATCTTGAAGGCGACGAAGAAGGCATCGGTGCCCGCATCGGCACCAAACAGGCGCGCAACGATGAGATCCCGCACGAAGCCAAGGATGCGCGAGAGTAGGGTATTGCTCCCGACCTTGGCGATGGATGCGGCCAGCGATGCCATGGATGCTGCCTCTAACGGCGCGCGGACGCGCGATGACTGAGCCAAAGAGGCGCGATTATAGGGGATTGCTCGATCGATGCTGTTCCCTTCGGCATGCAGACTAGTGCAGCCCTTATTAAGGTGTCAGCGGCCTGCGCCGGCTACCATGGAGCGCGATAGATTATTGTGTTTCAAGCAAAAACATTTTCCGCGACTGTCAATTTAAGGCGCTTCTTGTTGAGTGTACGGCAGTTGTGCCGTACCATCATAGCGATGCTCTTGAAGAGAGGGTTAACTCCGTGAGGCATATTCGCTCAAAACGCATTGAAGCCCGGATCAAGCCGGATACGCTTGCCATCGTGCAACGCGCGGCCGAGATGCAGGGAAGTTCGGTCAGCGAGTTTATGGTCGAGGCCGCCGAGGGCGCGGCACGAAAGGTTCTCGATGACCGTTACAGGATCAAGCTGTCCGTTGATGATCAGCGTCGTTTTGTTGAGCTACTGCTCGATCCGCCGGAACCCTCTGAGGCACTGCGCCGCGCGGCGGCTGCACATGAGGACTTGATTGGTCCGGTATGACGGAAAAGTATGACTGAAAATGGCTTCGATATCGTTCCGCTGAAAAAACAGGATCGTGCAGCGTTTTCATGCGGCGTCGAGGCTCTAGACCGCTATCTCAAGACACAAGCGACGCAGGATATGCGGCGCCTGATGAGTAGTTGCTACGTTGCTCTCGATCGGCAAACTGAAGCCATTGCGGGCTACTACACGCTTTCCGCAGGAGATGTCTTGCTGTCTGGGCTGCCTGAGTCGCTGATTCGGCGTTTGCCCCGGTATCCGGCGGCGCCGGTGGCGCGAATCGGTCGACTGGCCGTCGATCAGCGGTATCAGGGACGCAAACTGGGCGGTGCACTACTGCTCAATGCGGCCATGCGCGCCGTTCGTTCAGAGGTGGCGGTGTTTGCCCTCGTCGTTGACGCGAAAGACGACAAAGCGGCCGACTTTTATCGCCATTATCAGTTCAGCGCCTTCGATTCTGACCCGTTAAGGCTGGTCGCACCCCTCGAGACCTTCCGTAAGCTGCTTGGCTGATGAGAACGTGCCGGCTTCTCAGGATTGACAGTGCAGGCCATACCCTACATACTGCCAGGCTAGGCGTTTGAGCGCCACCGAACATTTGACCCGCCAAGCTTAGGAGATCACTCTTGGCCAATACCGCACAAGCTCGCAAGCGCGCCCGTCAGGCGGAAAACCATCGCCAACGCAATGCCGCGCAGCGCAGTACCTTGCGTACCGCGATGAAGAAGGTCCTGAAGGCCGCCGCTGCTGGCGATCATGCCACTGCCGCAGATGCCTACAAGCAGGCGGTACCGGTCATCGACCGCGCTGCCGGCAAGGGGCTGATCCATGCCCACAAGGCCGCACGTCACAAGTCCCGGCTGAATGCCCGCGTCAAGGCACTGGCGTCCTAATTCTGGGCCTGATTCAACGCGGTAACCTGTTCGCTAACCAGCCAGCGCCAGCGACAGGCGAAGTCTTCGACGAGTTGCTGCGTTGTCGAAACCTGCGCATCGAGCGCATCACCAGCAGCGGTGAGCCTGAGCCAGTCCTCTACGATCAGGTCCACGACGAATGGGTCCTACTGCTGAGCGGTGAAGCGCGCCTTGAGATCGCGGGTGAGACGATCGCGCTGAGCCGCGGCGATTATCTCTTTATCCCGGCGCACACCCCGCACCGCGTCTTGCAGGCATCAGCCGAGTCGACTTCCGCTGAGCCGGCCTCCGCTGAGCCCACCGTGGCCAAGCTAGGCTGCACCTGGTTGGCGATCCACCTCGAGGCCTGACGTGCCCCACCTCTTCGTCGCCGTGACCGCCCATGGCTACGGCCATCTTGCACAGGTCGCGCCGGTCGTCACCGAGCTGAAGCGCCGTCTCCCGAATCTCGAGATCAGTCTGCAGGGCAACATTGCTCCGGCCTTCGCCAAGGCTCGGCTGCCGGCGGGCTATCACCACATCTCATCCCCGGCCGACGTGCAACTGCCGATGGACGGCCCTTTGACGACGCGTTGGGCCGAGGGACTGGCGGACTATGTGGCCTTCGACCTGGATTATCCAGCGCATCAGGCACGACAGCGTCGGCTGTTCGAGCAGACAGGCCCCGATCTCGTGCTCGCCGATATCCCTTGGCTGCCGCTGGACGTCGCCCGTTCGATGGGCATTCCCTGCGCCGGACTCTGCTCGCTGAGCTGGTACGACATCCTTGTCGAAAGCCCGGTTGGCGATCAGCTGCCGACGACATTGGCGCAGCGGATGCAGCGTGCCTATAGCGGTGCTGATCTCTTCTTGCGACCTGCGCCGTCGATGCCAATGAGTTGGCTGCCAAACGGTCGCGATATCGGCCCCATCGCGCAGCCGCGCCGACGCGATCCGGCTGGTTTACATCAGCGTTTCGGGCGCCCCGCCTCTGAACAGCTGGTGCTGATGCAGTTCGGCGGCACCGGCCGCTTGCAGCTCGGCGGCACCCCGCGACTGATGGATGGCGTGCACCTGCTGAGTCCCGATGTCGGTGCGGAACTTGGACGCGATGACCTGACCCGAATCGATGCCGACGGCAACAGCGTCCTCGAGGTGCTCGCGAGCTGTGATGCCCTGATCACCAAGCCCGGTTACGGCACCTTTGCCGAGGCTGCCTGCAACGGCATCCCAGTGCTTTCAGTCGAGCGACGTGACTGGCCAGAGAGCCGCTGGCTGGTTGATTGGCTTGCTCAGCAGCTGCCACTGCGGGAGATCAGCGCCAGCGACTTCGCTGCCGGCCGGATTCGCGAGCCTCTGGCTGAGCTGCTCGTTGAGGGGATCGCCGAGCCGGTTGCGCCGACTGGTGTCGGTGAGGCCGTCGACCTGCTGATTGATCTGCTCAATTAAAGAGTCTAGCTGCCACCCCCGACGACTTACTGGCCGAAGGTGACCCGACGCTCAGCGAAGCCTTAGGTGATTTCCAGAAACAGTTATACCGAGCAGGCAGGCTTGATCAAGATATCCCACTTCGGCAGATCGGGGTTGCGCAGTAGCCGCGCTTCGACCTCTCGCATGGCCTTCTTGGTGAGTTTGACG
>NZ_NHSF01000021.1 GCF_016653295.1 Halochromatium salexigens
GCCCCATGCCCGCAGCCCCCGCGTCCTCGTCCCCCGCATCCAAATCCTCAGCAGCCACAGGTCTCCTGTTCGTCGTCTCGGCGCCCTCGGGGGCTGGCAAAACCAGCCTGGTCGCCGCGCTACTCGAGCGCGATCCGGCGCTGGCGCTCTCGGTCTCCTACACCACCCGCGCGCGCCGCTCGGGCGAGGTCGATGGCAGGCACTATCATTTCGTCGATCATGCCCGCTTCGAGCAGATGATCGCCGAGGGCGCCTTCATTGAGTATGCGCGCGTCTTCGATAACGCTTATGGCACGGCCGAATCCTCGCTGCGCAAGACGCTCGACAGCGGTCAGGATCTACTGCTCGAGATCGATTGGCAGGGCGCGCGCCAGGTCCGCGAGCGGTTTCCGGAGGCGGTGTCGATCTTCATTGTGCCGCCCTCGCTGGCGGCGCTGGAGGAGCGCCTGCGGGGCCGGGGCCAAGACAGCGACGCGGTGATCGGCGAGCGCATGGCCAAGGCCCGCGATGAACTCTCGCACTGGGATGAATATGGCTATCTCGTGGTCAATGACCACTTTGAGCAGGCGCTCGGCGATCTGAGTGCTATCGTCAAGGCTGAGCGCTTGCGCACACCACGGCAAGCCGCCCGCGAGCAGGACCGACTGCGCTCGATGCTGGGTGGCATGCCGAGTGACATGCCGGGCGGGAGGCCCGGCGGGAGGCCGGGCGACTGACGCCCTCGCCTGCGGCGTCGTTCGACTCCGTCGCGATGCAACTCACTCCGTTCGGCAGGGTCGCATGAATAGACACCTGCATGCGCGTTGCGCAACGCTGTGTTAGGCGTGGTGGTTTTCTGGTAACTTGCAACCAGGATTCAGACACAGCGATCCGCTGTTGATCGGGCCCAGCGGGCACCGATGCTGAAGCGTCTTTCTTTACACCAGCGTCATCCACGCTTGCGGCTCGCTCATCGCGGCCGCGCGTCATGGCGCGATCGGTTTGGTTTTGGAGTATTCGCATGGCTCGCATCACTGTCGAGGATTGCCTCGAGCACGTGGATAATCGCTTTGAATTGGTCTTGGTCTCGACCAAGCGTGCCCGGCAGCTGGCCAAAGGGGTCGAACCCCTGTTGCCCTGGGAGAACGATAAACCCACGGTGATGGCCCTGCGCGAGATCGCCGCTGGGCTGATCGAGCCGCAGACGCTGGAAGAGGGCGATCGGGCAGCCCAGGATGCCGCTGAAGCCCTGGAACGCGCACTGGCCGAGGAGCTTGCATCACGGGATGCAGAAGACTGAGACACAAGTGGCGCTGAATGTCGCGCACGCGGGGGCGGCGGCCTCCGCGTTGCCCGGGCGCGGGCAGCTCACCTCCCTGCCAAGCGCCCATCAAGACGGACTCAAAGGGCCTACACGTTTCCTCATCAGCGATCTCCTCGGCGAACTCGAGGCCTATCTGCCGTGCGAACAGGTCAGCGAGGTCTACCGCGCCTATCTCTTCGGTGCCGAGGCCCATCAGGGCCAGGAACGCCAGAGCGGCGAGCCCTATATCTATCATCCCATCGCGGTGGCCCGCATCCTCGCCGAGATGCGCATGGATTACAAAGGGCTGATGGCGGCGATCCTGCACGACGTCATCGAGGATACACCCACGGCCAAGGAGTCTCTGGCCGATACCTTCGGTGAGGATGTCGCTGAACTCGTCGATGGCGTCAGCAAGCTCACCCAGATCGACTTTCCCTCCCGCGCCGAGGCCCAGGCCGCGAGCTTCCGCAAGATGATGCTGGCGATGACGCGCGATATCCGCGTCATCCTGATCAAACTGGCGGATCGGCTGCACAACATGCGCACCCTGGATGCGATGATGCCGGCCAAGCGGCGGCGCATCTCGCGCGAGACCCTCGAGATCTACGCGCCGATCGCCAACCGGCTCGGCATCAACCGAATTCGGCTCGATCTCGAGGACCTCGGTTTTCGCCATCACTGGCCTTGGCGGCACGCGGTCCTGTCGCGCACCGTGCGCGATAAGCTCCACGGTCGGCGCGAGATGGTAACCACGGTCAAGGAGACGCTACGCGCCCGACTCCAGGCCGAGGGCATCGCGGCTGAGGTCTTCGGCCGCGAGAAGCATCTCTACAGTATCTATCGCAAGATGAGCGCGAAACGGCGCTCGTTCGAGGATATGGTCGATGTTTTCGGGTTCCGTGTCATCGTCGACAGCGTCGATACCTGTTATCGGGTGCTTGGGCAGGTGCATGATCTCTACAAGCCGGTGCCAGGGCGCTTTAAGGACTATATCGCGATCCCGAAATCGAATGGTTATCAATCGTTACACACCGGTCTGATCGGTCCACAGGGAGTGCCGATCGAGATTCAGATCCGCACCGCAGATATGCATCGACTCGCCGAGTCCGGCATCGCCGCGCATTGGATGTACAAGAGCGCGGGGGAGGCGTCCGGACCACAGGCGGCGGCCAAGGATTGGCTTCAGGATCTACTCGAGGTGCAACGGGACTCGGGCGACTCGCAGGAATTCCTCGAGCATGTGAAGGTCGACCTGTTCCCGGACGAGGTCTATGTGTTCACGCCCAAGGGCCGCATCCTGGTGCTGCCGATGGGCGCGACCGTGGTCGATTTCGCCTATGCTATCCACTCCGATGTCGGCAACACCTGCGTGGCCGCGCGCATCGATCGGCGCCTGGCCTCGTTGCGCACGCCCTTGCGCAGTGGTCAGACGGTGGAGATCATCACCGCGCCCGGCGCCAAGCCGAACGCGGCCTGGCTGAACTTCGTCGTCACTGGCAAGGCCCGCGCGAGTATTCGCAGCTATCTCAAGAACCTGAAGAACCGCGAGGCGCAGGCCCTGGGCCAGCGCATGCTGACGGCCGAATTGGCGGCGTTCGGGCTCACGCTGGAGCAGATCGGTGAGCCGCGCATCCTCGCGCATGCCGTGGAAAGCGGTTTGGACAATAGCGCCCGGCTGTTCGCCGAGATCGGCCTGGGCAACCGTATCCCGATGCTCATCGCGCGCCGTTTGGTGGGCCCCGCCGAGCCGGTGCCTGGTGGCGAGGTGGCCGCCAGCGCGGGGGTGCGCGAGAGCGATGCGAGCGGTCGTGGCGCGCGCCGCCTGGCCATACGCGGCACCGAGGGCATGGTGGTGCACTTCGCCCGCTGCTGTCGGCCGATTCCGGGCGACCCGATTACTGGCCTGTTTAGTGCTGGTAAGGGAATCGTGGTGCATCGCAACGAATGCGGCAACCTCGGTGATTTCCACTCCAAGCGCGATAAGTGGATCGAGGTGGAATGGGCGGAAGATCCACAAGCCGAATTCCAGACTGAGATCCGCGTCGATGCGGGCAATCGTCGCGGCGCGCTCGCCACCATTGCGACCGCGATCGCGGAGCAGGACTCGAACATCGAAAATGTGAATTCGCGCGAAAAAGACGGGACGACCACGACCCTCGATTTCCTGGTCAATGTCACGGGGCGCAAGCATCTGGCTGGGATCATGCGCCGCTTACGCCAGATACCGGCGGTGACGCGTATCGTGCGCCTCTCCAACGCTGGGCGCTTGCGCGAGGGGTTTGGTAAGCGGCGTTGAGTGGTGAGTGTGTGCCTGGTGCGGGGGTGAGGTCGCTTCAACGCCGGCGATCGCGGAAGCGCTGCCGCCCGCGATAGGCGGTGATCTGCTGCACAATACGCTGAAACGGCACGTCCTCGAGACGCCCGAACCGGGCGATGGCGGCCTCGACGATGGCATCGATGTCGTCGATCGTGCTCGGCACCTCCGCCTCTGGATGGAGCAAGGCCTGGAGACCGCGCAGGCCACCGACCTGGACGCGCATCGCCTTGGCATGCGGCAATGCTGAACGGCCATCGGTGGTGCGAAGCGCGAAGCGTGCCTGGGCGCGCAGTAAATCGAGCAGCGTGACACAGCGCGCCTGTGCCTCGTCGGCCTTGCAATGGACGCCTTCGCGCTCGGCGATGCAGAAGCGCTCGGCGCGGCTGCAGGCACATTGGTTGGTCAGGATGCTCTTCTCGAACGGGCAGTAACGCTCATTGATGACGCTGTAGGTCTCGCGGAAGACGTGGTTGTCCATCGCTGTTGGCCCTAGCTATTTGCCGGTCAGCTCGCTGAGACGGCGCCGATCGCGCTTGGTCGGGCGTCCACGCTGCTCGCTGCGCAGGCTGGGGCCGGCGCGGCGCTCTTGGACGAGTGCCTGACGTTTGAGCCGGCTCGCCTCGTCCTCGGCGAACAACAGTACCGCTTCACTTGCGGGACGGCGCTGCTTGGAGACGGCCCTGACCTCGATCTGCCACTCGAGCTGCCCCTTGTGGATGCTCAGCCGGGTGCCTGGGCGCACGGTGCGGCCCGGTTTGGCGCGCTGGCCATCGACATGTACCTTGCCACCGTTGATCGCCTCGACCGCGAGGGGCCGGGTCTTGAAGAAGCGCGCGGCCCAGAGCCATTTGTCCAGGCGCTGGCTGTCGCTGGCGCCTGCTTCGCCGGCCGGTTGCGCGTTTGCACTCAAGGGCTTGCACTCATGGATGTGCGCTCAGGGGCTTCCACTGGTGAGCTTGTATTAGCGGCGTCCACGCTATTGCTCGCTGAGCAAGGGATCCAGCTTGCCGTCCTGATCCAACTCGACCATATCGTCATAACCGCCGATGTGCCGTTCTCCGATGAAGATCTGCGGAACCGTGGTGCGTTGGCTGCGCTGGATCATGGTGCGCATCTGCTCCTGGTCCTGATCGACGCGGATCTCGTCGAATTCGATGCCTTTGCGCTTGAGCAGTCTGCGTGCACGCACGCAGTAAGGACAGAAGGCGGTCGCATACATCTGCACGATGGGCATAATGATAAAAGTCCTACCCGAAGGGCTCGTTCACGCCGAGCCTTGCTGCTTGAAATCTGGTCGTCACGGCCGAATCACCCAAGATTGGCATAGGTGGCCCTAGCGCGCCAAGCCCGATTCTTACATCCTGCTCCATTCCCGACGATCCTCATCCCAGCAGAGCCGAGTACGCACGCCGATGTATCGCACCACGCCGCCCGTGATCCGCCTGAGCGACTATCAGCCGCCCGAATTCCTGATCGATCATGTTCAACTGCGCTTTGAACTCGACGCCCAGCAGACCCTGGTCGAGGCCGAGCTGAGCCTGCGCCGCAATCCCGCGGCGACCCGCGGCGACGGCGATCTGCGCCTCGATGGCGAGCAGCTCGAACTCGAGGCGATCCGCCTCAATGAGCGAGCGCTCACGCCGGCCGAGTATCAGATCGAGGACGCTCATCTGCGCGTGCGCCGGGTGCCGGATCGGTGTCGGTTATGGACCCGGGTGCGGCTGAATCCAAGCGCGAACACCGCCTTGGAGGGGCTCTATGTCTCTGGCGACATGCTCTGCACCCAGTGCGAGGCCGAGGGCTTTCGGCGCATCACCTATTTCCTCGATCGCCCGGACGTGATGGCGACCTATCGCGTGACGCTGATCGCTGATCCCGCGCGTTATCCGGTGCTGCTCTCGAATGGCAATCCGGCCGGCGACGAGGGGCGGCTCGACGACGGCCGGTTGTGCGTGCACTGGGACGACCCCTTCCCCAAGCCGAGCTACCTGTTCGCCGTGGTGGCGGGCGATCTGCGCGCGGTCGAGGATCGCTTCGAGACCGCCTCCGGGCGCCCGATCCCGTTGCGGATCTATGTCGAGCCTGGCAACGAGGACAAGTGCGAGCACGCCATGCGCTCGCTGATCGCGGCCATGCGCTGGGACGAGCAACGCTATGGCCGCGAGTACGATCTGGAGGTGTTCAACATCGTCGCCGTGAGTCACTTCAACATGGGCGCGATGGAGAACAAGGGCCTCAACGTCTTCAACGCCAAGTACATCCTGGCGCGCCCGGAGTCGGCCACCGATACCGATTTCGCCGGCATCGAGGGCGTGGTCGCGCATGAATACTTCCACAACTGGACAGGCAACCGCATCACCTGCCGCGATTGGTTCCAGCTCAGCCTGAAAGAGGGCTTCACCGTCTATCGCGATCAAGAATTCTCGGCCGATCAGGGCTCGCGCGGGGTCAAGCGCATCGAGGATGTGCGTCTGCTGCGCGCGCGCCAATTCCCCGAAGACTCGGGCCCGATGGCGCATCCGGTGCGCCCCGATTCCTATATCGAGATCAACAACTTCTACACCGCCACGGTATACGAGAAGGGCGCCGAGCTGGTGCGCATGCAGGCTCATCTGCTCGGCCCGGAGCGCTTTCGCCAGGCGACCGATCTGTACTTCGAGCGCTTCGACGGCCAGGCAGTCACCACCGATGATTTCGTCGCCTGCATGGAGACCGCCGGCGGCATCGACCTGACCCAGTTCAAGCGTTGGTACAGCCAGGCCGGTACACCGCAGCTCGACTGCGCCGATCGCTTCGATCCTGCGACTGGCACCTATCGACTCGAGGTGCGCCAGCACACCCCCGCCACGCCGGGGCAGACCGAGAAACAGCCGTTGCACATCCCCCTCGCGCTCGGTCTGCTCGACGCCGAGGGTCGGGATCTGCCGCTGCAGTTGCAGGGCGAGACGACCCCGCCGGCGCCGGGCACGCGTCTGCTCGAACTGCGCGAGTCGGTCGAGACCTTCGTCTTCACAGGCCTCGCCGAGCAACCGGTGCCGTCGCTGCTGCGGGGCTTCTCGGCGCCGGTGCAGATCCACTATCCCTACACCGATGCCCAGCTCAGCTTCCTGATGGCGCATGACAGCGACGGCTTCAATCGCTGGGATGCGGCGCAGACGCTGGCCCAGCGCCTGCTCCTAGCGATGGTCGAGGCGCCCGGAACGCCGGTGCCAGCGCCCTTTTTGGACGCCTTCGCGCGGGCGCTCGCCGACGAGGCGGCCGACCCGGCGCTGATCGCCGAGGTGCTGACCCTGCCCGCCGAGAGCTATCTCGGCGATCAGATGTCGGTCGTCGATGTCGATGGCATCCATCGTGCCCGCCAAACGCTGGCCGCCGCGATCGGGAGCCGCTTGCGCGCGCCGCTGCTGGCGGCCTATGAGCGCACGCGCAGCGCGGACGCCTTCGATCTGAGTCATGCCTCGATGGGGCGTCGCGCGCTCGGCAATCTCTGCCTTGGTTATCTGGTCCGCGCTGGCGATGGCGAGGCGCTGGCGTTGGCTCAGCGCCAATTCGACGCCCAGCAGAATATGACCGACGTGATCGCCGCGCTGCGGATGTTGGTCGAGACGGCCACCGAAGCCGGTGAGCAAGCACTCACGGCCTTCTATCAGCGCTGGTCGAGCGAGCCGCTGGTGATCGACAAATGGTTCGCGCTGCAGGCGCAGAGCCATCGCGTCGATACCCTGGCGCGGGTCGAGCGGTTGCTCGCGCACCCGGACTTCTCACTGACCAATCCGAATCGGGTGCGGGCCTTGATCGGTGCTTTCGCGGGCGGCAATCCGGTGCGCTTCCATGCCGCCGATGGCACTGGCTATCGCTTCCTCACCGACCGTATCCTCGAACTCGATCCGCTCAATCCGCAGATCGCCTCGCGCCTGCTCTATCCGATGACACGCTGGCGCCGCTATGACCCAGGCCGCCAACAGCTCCAGCGCGACCAGCTCGAACGTATCCTCGAGGTCGAAGGACTCTCGAACGATGTCTACGAGGTCGTTTCCAAGAGTCTGGGGTAGGTGTGCTCCTATCGCTCAGCTCCTGACGCTCAGAGTTGACCCGTCTCGACGACGCGGACCTCATCGCCGGCCGCGAGGCCGAGGAAGCCGCGCGTGATGACCTGGGTGCCGGGCTCGAGACCGGCGAGGATCTCGACCTGATCGGTGATGCGCAGACCGGTCTCGACCGCTTGGCGCGCCGCCTTGCCGTCGGCATCGATGATCCAGAGGAAGGGGCCGGCACGCTCCTGGCGGATGCTGCGGAAGGGCACCATGAGACGCGCCATGCCGCGACTGCTGAAGCGCAGGCGCACGAATTGCCCGGCGCGCGCCTCTTCCGGGATCTGCGCGAAGGCGACCTCGACCTTGGCCTGACGGCCGGTCTCGGACAGGGTCGGATGGATGCGCAGGATGGTGCCGGCAAACCTGCGCCCGCCCAGCGCGTCGATACGGATCTGGACCGCATCGCCCACCGCCAGTTGCGGCAGTACCAATTCCGAGACCAGCACCTCAGCGATCAGCGAGTCGGGATCGGCCACGCTGAGCAGGTGGGTATGCTTGGCGACGAAGTCCCCCGGCTCGGCCAGACGCGCGGTGACGATGCCAGCGAAGGGCGCGCTGATCTCGGTGAACGCCAGTCGCGTCTCCAGGACCTGAATCTCGGCCTCGGCGACGGCGACGGCGGTGCGCGCCTGGGCGATCTCGTCGTCGGAGGCGCCGCCGCGTCCGGCCAGGGCCTCGAGCCGCTGCAGATCGAGCCGTTTTTGCGCACCGGTGGCGCGGGCGGCATCGAGTTCGGCCCGCAGCAGATCATCCTCCAGGCGCAGCAGCGTCTGGCCCTGCGCGACCCGATCGCCTTCGAACACCTCGAGCGCGATGATGCGCCCCTCTTCCTGGCTGTGCAGCCGCACCAGCCGGCGCAGCCGCAGACTGCCGGGGCGCTCGTACTGCATCGAGACCGAGGCGCGCTCGACGGTGATCGCCGTGACCAGGTGTGCCGTCGAGGGCGGCGCGGGTGTGGGCGACTCCGCGCTGGTCGTCCTCTCTTCGCTGGCCGTGGTGGGGCCGTTTGAGTCTTCGCCGCAGCCGACCACGAGGATGGCGGAGAGGACGACGAGCACGCCCAATCTGGTCTTCACGCGCCTTGCTGAGTAATGTCGACCGCCTCGATGGGCGCGGGCGCTGCCGTCGAAGCGGCGCCGGCGTCCCGGTACTCGTAGTGCTTGATTTTGCGGCGCATGTTGCGCTGGATGATCACGCCCAGCACCTTCCAGTCGAGCCCCGTCAGCTCGATCGCCGGGAAGAGCGCGTTCAGCGCCAGCAGCCATTCGAGCCCCTGCTCATCGCGCTGGTACTGGCGGAACCAGCGCACGCCCTCGACCTCGGCGAACACATACATGCCGCTGCGGCATTGCTCGGTCGGCTCGACGATCACCACGCACTTGTCCGGGAACTCGGGCTCCATGTCCGGGCCGAGCACCTGCAGCGCATAGGGCTCGTGCATACTGCAGCCGGTGCCTTCGAGCATGGGTTCTGACATCATGGGACCTCATCTGTGTATCGTCTGCGTCCAGAAGGTGGGATTGACCGCGCAGAGGTCAACGTCTTGCGCGAGGCCTGAGCCTTTCGTTACAAATTAGCCAGAGCCCATGATTCGAATCCATGCTGCCACCGAGCGCGTCCACGCGGATCGGCGCGATCGTCACAATCTGCGCGGTATCTTGCCCTATCTCGCCGAGTTCCGGGGGCGCGCGCTGCTCGCGCTCCTGTGTCTGGTGCTGGCCAAGCTGGCCAACATCGGCGTGCCGCTGGTGCTCAAGGAGATCGTCGACGCCTTCGAGCAGGCGCGCGCTGAGCTGTTGGTGCTGCCGATCGGCCTGCTCATGGCCTATGGCGCGCTGAAACTCAGCAGCTCGCTGTTCAACGAGCTGCGCGACGTGGTCTTCGCGCGCGTGCGCTTTCGCGCCATGCGCCGACTCTCGACGCGGGTGCTGACGCATCTGCACCGACTCTCGCTGAGCTATCACCTGGGCCGGCAGAGTGGGGCGGTGAGCCGCGATCTGGAACGCGGCACGCGCTCGATCGCGACCATCCTCAATTATCTGGTGTTCAGCGTGATCCCGGTGCTGGTCGAGTTCACCCTGGTCGCCGTGGTGCTGCTGACCAAGTACGAGCTGATCTTCACCCTGGTGACCTTCGGCACCGTCGCCGTCTACGTCGGTTTCACCTTCGCCATCACCGAGTGGCGCATGGATTATCGCCGGCAGATGAATGTGCTCGATTCGCGCGCCAATACCCGCGCCTTCGACAGCCTGCTCAACTATGAAACGGTCAAATACTTCGGTAACGAACGCCTGGAACTCGACCGTTACGATGGCACGCTTGCCGAGTGGGAGGATGTCGCGGTCAAGAGCCAGTCCTCGATGTCGTTGCTCAACTTCGGCCAGGGCAGCATCATCGCCATTGGTGTCACGGTGATCATGGCCTATGCCGCCCAGGGCGTGGTCAGCGGCGCCATGAGCATCGGCGACCTGGTGCTGGTCAACGCCTTCATGCTGCAACTGTTCATCCCGCTCGGGTTCCTCGGCATCGTCTACCGGCAGATCAAGTACGCGCTCGCCGATATGGATCTGGTGTTCAAGCTGCTCGAGCGCACCCCCGAGATCACCGATGCCCCCGGCGCGCCGGCGCTGCGCCTGGACAAGGGCGCGGTGCGCTTCGAGCAGGTCGGTTTCCACTATCAGTCCGAGCGCGCGATCCTGCACGCGGTCGATTTTCATATCGACCCCGGTGAGAAGGTCGCCGTGGTCGGCCACAGCGGCGCCGGCAAATCGACCCTGGCGCGACTGCTGTTCCGCTTCTACGATCCGCAGCAGGGCCGCATCCTGATCGATGGCCAGGACATTCGCGGTGTGCGCCAGGACAGCCTGCGCGCGGCGATCGGCGTGGTGCCGCAGGACACCGTGCTGTTCAACGACAGTATCCGCTACAACCTCGCCTATGGGCGCCCGGAAGCGAGCGAGGAGGAATTGCGCGAGGCCGCGCGGCTGGCGCACATCGCCGAGTTCATCGCGCGCCTGCCGGAGGGCTGGGACACCGTCGTCGGCGAGCGCGGTCTCAAGCTCTCCGGCGGCGAGAAACAACGCGTGGCCATCGCGCGTGCCATCCTCAAGCGCCCGCGCATCCTGATCTTCGACGAGGCCACCTCGTCGCTCGACAGCCGCACCGAGCAGGCGATCCAGCAGACCCTCGCCGAGGTCGCCGAGGATCACACCACCCTGGTGGTCGCGCACCGGCTCTCGACCGTGGTCGATGCCGATCGCATCCTGGTGATGGATCAGGGGCGCGTGATCGAGCAGGGCGCGCATCGGACGCTGCTCGCGCACGGCGGCACCTACGCGGCGATGTGGGAGCTGCAGCAGCGCGAGCGGGAGGCCGTCCCTTTGCAGGAGGGTCGGCCATGAGCGCGCGCCTCAGGGCGGTTGCGCGCGGTGCCTCCACGCTGTCGTTCAGCGAGGCGGGGCCGGCATCGGCCACCGCGTCGGCTCCGGCATCGGATCCAGCATCGGCCAGCGGACCCGAGCATCCGCCTGAACGCGATCTCGAGCGCACATCCAAGCGTAAGCCCGAGCGCGATCCGGTGCCGGACAGCAAGCGCGTTGCCGCGCGCGCCGCTGCTGGCCGCCGGATCGTGCAGATCCTCGTCGCCGCGCGGCTCGCCGGGCCGCTGGCGACGGTGGCGCTGGCGCTGGTCGCGGCCCTGACGTTGTTGCTGATCAATATCGCCACCCCAGGCCAGCAGTGGCCCAAATGGCTCTGCCTGGGGTTCTTGTCCGCCGGACTCGGGGCCGTCGTGATCGCCGGCCTGCGCTTGAAGACGCAGTTGCTCAGCCCCTTGGTCAGCCTCGAGGACACGGTCGCGCGCGTCTGTCAGGGCGAGCCGGGGGCCAGCCGCTCGCTGTCGAACGTCGGCGTGCTCGATGGCATGGCGCGCGATATCGGCGCGCTGAACGCGGAACTGACCGAACTCTACGAGGACATGGACACCCGCGTCGCGCGCCAGACCATGCGCCTGGCGCAGAAGACCGCCTCGCTCAAGATCCTCTACGATGTCGCCGCCGAGATCGCTCGTGCCGAGAGTCTGGAGGCGCTGCTGCTGCACTTTTTGCGCACCCTCAAGGAGATGGTCAACGGCCGCGCCGCCACCGTGCGCTTGGTCGCGCCCGATGGCAGTCCGCGCCTGATCGGCTCCATCGGCCTGGATGATGATCTGGTGCGCGAGCAGGACATGGCGCCGGTCGATCTCTGTCTCTGCGGCACCGTGCTCTGTCCCGGCGAGATCGTCTGCGACAACGATCTGCGCTACTGCTCGCGGGTCTATGGGCGGCGCATGTTCGACAGCGACGAGCTGGAAGTGGTCACGGTGCCGCTCAAGCATCACGACGAGCTGCTCGGCGCCTACTCGATCTTCATCGAACGCTCCGGCATCAGCCGGCGCGAGGATATCCTCGATCTGCTCGCCACCATCGGCCAACACATCGGCGTGGCGATCGCCAAATACCGCTCCGATCATGAGGCGCAGCGCCTCTCGATCCTCGAGGAGCGCAGCTCGCTCGCGCATGAGTTGCACGACTCGCTGGCGCAAACGCTGGCCAGCCTGCGCCTGCAGGTGCGCATGCTCACCGAGGCGCTCGCCGGACAGGCGATCCCGGATGAGGCGCACGCCGATCTGTGGCGAATTCGCAACGGCATCGACGAGGCCCACGGCGAGCTGCGCGAGCTGCTGGCGAGCTTTCGCGCGCCGCTCGATCGACGCGGGCTGGTGCCGACCCTAGAGGAGATCACACGCCGGTTCGGTCAGCGCACCGGCCTCCATGCCGTGTTCCAGATGGGCTGTCGGCCGTTCGATCTCTCCGCCGCCGAGGAATTGCAGATCATGCGGATTGTCCAGGAAACCCTGACCAATGTGCGCAAGCATGCACAGGCGCAGACGGTCCGCGTGCTGCTGACCCGTGAGCAGACCGGCGAATATGTGCTGCTGATCGAGGACGATGGCGTGGGTTTCAGCACCCCGCGGCGCAGCGGTCATCCGGGCGAGCACATCGGCCTGTCGATCCTCGAGGAGCGGGCGCGACGCATCGACGCGGCGCTCACCATCGAGAGCGAGCCGGGTGAGGGCACCCGCGTCGAGCTGGTGTTCAATCCCAGTGCCCGCGGTCAATCCAACGAGCAGGTCGGCTGATGCGCGTGCTGCTGATCGATGATCACGCCCTGTTTCGCATCGGCCTGCTCGAACTCTTGGAGCGGCGCGGGATCGAGGTGATCGACGCCGTCGGCGAGAGTGATGTCGGCCTGCGCCTGGCGCGCGACTGCGCGCCCGATGTGGTGCTGATGGATCTGCGCATGCCGGGCGAGAACGGCATCGAGCTGGTGCGCAAGATGCAGCGCCAAGGCATCGAGCGTCGCGTGGCGATGCTCACCACCAGCACCGACGAGCGCGATGTGATCGAGGCACTGCAGGCTGGCGTCAGCGGTTATCTGCTCAAGGACATGGAGCCGGATGACCTGGTCGCCGCGCTCGAGGGCATCATCGCCGGGCAGACCATCGTCGCGCCCGAATTGACCGGCGCGCTGGCACGGGCGGTGCGCCAGGAGCCGGAGACGCACGCAGAGCCGGCGGTGGCCTTCTCGGATCTGACCCCGCGCGAGAGGGAGATCCTATGCCATCTGGCCGGGGGCCAGAGCAACAAGGTGATCGCCAACGAACTCGGCATCTCCGAGGGCACCGTGAAGCTGCACGTGAAGTCGATCCTGCGCAAGCTGAAGATGCGCTCGCGCGTCGAGGCCGCCGTGCTCGCAGTCGAGCAAGGCCTCTGCGACCGCCATTGATCCACCCTCACGAGACCTGAATAGCGATGAAGAATTATCTGCAACTGATCCGCCACTGTCTGACCGATGTCCGCGAGATCCTGCCCTGGGATCTCGAGGAACGGCTCGAGGCCAATCCCGATCTGCTGATCCTCGATGTGCGCGAGCCGGACGAATTCGCCGCCATGCACATCGCTGGCTCGATGAACGTGCCGCGCGGCATTCTCGAGTCGGCCTGCGAATGGGAGTACGAGGAAACCGAACCCGAGCTGGCACGCGCGCGCGAGCGCGAGATCGTGGTCGTGTGCCGTTCCGGTCATCGCAGCATCCTCGCGGCGAACTCACTGCAGGTGCTCGGCTACACCAATGTCGTCTCGCTGCAGACCGGCGTGCGCGGCTGGAAGGACTACGAGCAGCCGCTGGTCGATGGCGCGGGCAATGACATCGACCTCGACGAGGCCGATGTCTACTTCACGCCGACGCTGCGCCCCGATCAGCGCCGGCCCAGCCCCGAAGATCAGGCGGCTTGATCCGGGGCCGTTAGCGCCTCCTGTGCGCCTCAGGGCGTTGCGAGATACGCCAGGCTGGACTGATCGAAGGCGCGCCCGACAATCCCGAGCCGCGCGAGCCCGTCGTCGCTACAGGTATTGCCGGCCAGCAGCATGCGCAGTTGATCGCGCGTGACGGGGAACCAGCTGAAGCGCCCGAGCACTGCCGCCACCGGCTCGAGCACCAGGGCCGGCGCCGGCAGCATCAGTTTCGACTTGCCGCTCGCGCTTGCCAACGCCTTCAGGATCTCCTTCCAGCTCGGGCTGTCCGGGCCGCACAGCGAATAGGTCTGCCCGCTCGCGTCGGCGCGCGTGAGCGCCGTGGCGAAGGCGGCGGCGACATCCTCGACATGCACGGGCGCGAGCCGAAATGCCCCGGCATCGAGCGGAGACAGGCCGGAAAAGAACAGGGGCGCCGGCAGCGGGCTGTCGATCAGCTCGTCCTTGAGCTGGGTGCAGAACTCCATGCGCCCGCGCGGTGGGCCGAAGATCACCGATGGCCGGAAGATGGTCCACTGCAGGGACGAGGCCTTCAGGCGCTCCTCGGCCGCGAGCTTGGTGGTCTGATAGGGCGTCTCGGCGGCATCGATGCCGTTCGCGCTCATCAACAGGAAGCGGCTCAGCCCCAGCTCCTCGGCGATGGCAATGGTGCGCTCGGCACCGCGCCGCTGCATGGCATCGAAGGTGATGCCCTGTTGCGGCGACTCGCGCAAGATGCCGATCAGGTAGAGGGCCGCCTCGGTGCCGTCGAGGCAGTCGCGGAGATGCTGCTCGTTGGCGACATCACCTGGCACGGGCGTGCAGTGGGGGTCGGCGTTGAGCTTGTGCTCGCTGCCGGGGCGGGTCAGCACGCGCAGCTCGTGGCCGGCCTGCAAGAGCGCATCGATGATGTAACTGCCGACGAATCCGGTTCCACCGACGATTCCAATCTTCATCAGGGTCTCCTCGAGAAGTGGCTGGGAGTAAGGTCCGATACCGCCGCCATGGCGCCGGACGTGATCGTATCGATTTCACTATAGGAACTGAGGGATCTGCTGGCGAAACGCAACCCAGGGTCTGACTTGGACCAGTGGCGCCCATCGCCTGTCTTCATCCTGTCCAATTAAATGCGAACTCTAATTGCACTTGTAAAGATGATGCCGAGGCTAAATCTGAATTGTCTAATCCTTGTATATATTGACTCAGGGGCTTTTATGTCAAACCCGATTCTCATCGTTGGCGGTCGCTCTGGAATCGGTGCGGCCTTGGTCGCCTCCCTCGCTGAACGTGGGCACCAGATCATGCATCTTTCTCGCGAGCCGGAGAAGGCGCCTGATGTTCAGGGTGTACGTGGCTTCCGCTGGGATGCCCTCGGCGACCCCTTTCCGAGGGATTGTCTGCCGGAACGGCTCGATGGTGTTGTCTACTGTCCCGGCAGCATTCGGCTGAAGCCCTTTGGTCGGCTGCGCGAACAGGAGTTTCGGGATGATCTGGAGTTGAACCTAATGGGCGCCGTGCGCACCCTGCAGGCGACGATGGAGGTGCTCAAACGCGGTGACCAGGGCTCTGTGGTGTTATTTAGTACCGTGGCCGTGGGAACCGGGATGCCCTTCCATGCCTCGGTTGCGGCCGCAAAGGGGGCTGTCGAGGGGCTGACGCGCTCGCTCGCCGCGGAGTTCGCGCCCGACATCCGGGTCAACGCCATTGCTCCAACCATCACCGACACGCCACTGGCGAGCCGTCTGTTAAACACCGAGGAGAAACGCCAAAGCGCGGCCGAGCGTCATCCGCTGAAGCAAATCGGCTCGGCAAGCGAACTGGCCGAGACCGCGCGTTGGCTATTGACCGATGCCCAGATGGTGACTGGCCAGGTCATTGCCATCGATGCTGGACTCTCGTCGTTAAGGATGCTTTGAGAGCGCTGCAGACGGTGAAACCACCCGTGGCTGGGGTGTCGGCCTCGTCATCCTCGTCCGTGTGTTTCGCTCCCAGAGCGCAACGCTGAGCGCCGCGTGTCGTATACCTTTCAGGGCTCCTTGGCAATCCAAGCATAGAGACTACGCCACGCATACGGGCTAAAGCCGACCTGCTCATAGAGTTCGCGGGCCGGGTGGTTGCGGGTATCAACCGATAGGAGGAGGCGTTCGGCGCCGCCACTTAGAGTGCGACGCAGGGCTTCGGCGACTAACTCTCGTCCCAGTCCCTGGCCCCGCCACGCGGGTAGGACGCCCATGTACATCAGTTCCCAACAGGGCGTTTGCGGATGCGGCGCCAGGAGCAAGACGCCAGCGTCTTGCTCCTGGTGGCGGAGGATGCACCAGTGTTGCGGCGCGTACTGCCCTTGTTGGCGAAAGCCCTCGATGGCCTGCGGCGGGCTGAGCACGCCATGCAGCTCGGGACAATCCAGAGAGCTGTCTTCGATTTGGGTCATCAGTGAGACCAGCCGTGGTGAGGGCAGGTCGCCGATGGATTCGAAACGGACTCCCGGACTGGGGGCGGAGGCCAAGCGCGCCTGGCGCTGCTTGGGGTTGGATGGGGCCGCGAGGTAGAGGAGGTCGACCAGTCGGGGGAAGCCGTTTTCACGCAGTTGGACAGCCGCCTGCTCATCTGTGCTGTCGATGACTGCCTGAACGATTCGCAGTCCCTGGGCTTCGGCCCAGTGGAGGGCGCCGCGTAGGAGTGTGGGGGTCCATGGAGAGTGACTGCGCGGCGGCCAGAGGCGGGCTGTTCTGCCTGGCTGCGGCTGTACCCAAACGGCGGCGCTCGGCGCTGTTTCCCTGGCGGCGATCAAGAGACCGCTCCAGGCTGCCTCTGGCTGACCCGCGCACGCGTCAATGGCCGCAGCCAACTCTGCTAGAGTACCGGGCTCATGGGTGGCGGCTAACTGTTGGAGCGCTGCGATTCGCTGGTGGCGTGGGCAGGTCACGAGCGCCGCGCTGCTGGCGGGCTTGTCGGTTGAGGCGCGCGGATTGGCTGTACGCAAGGGAGTGTTGCCCTGGATTGGATGCGAGTTTATCAAGATGGAACATGAACGCTAATTCTGCAAGAATGCGCTGTCTGGGAGGATATTCCAATGAATGCGTCGAACCTCGCCGTTTATCTCGCCGTCGCAGCCTTGTTGCTCGGACTGGTCTCGCTGTTCGTGTTCTATGTTGTGGTGATTAGGGATCGTGATACCGATACCAAGGAAGATCAGGACGTTGTGGATCTCGAGTCCAAGCCTGAAAGTCATGCTGCTAGCACAGAGTCACCATCGCGCCGTTCTTCGCGTGCGCGCAAGCAGCACAAGAAGAAGGGTATCGAGAAGAGTCAGCGCTATCTATTCGTGGTGTTCGACGAACCGGGGCCAGAGGCGAATCAGGCGCTCGGACAACTACTGAGCAATGTCAAGGCCTTTTACGAGTCCGGTCTCGGTATCTATCATGTGCCGCCCGGTCATGAAGGTTATCCGCTGACCGTTGCCAACGCCTCTTCGCCCGGTACGCTGCCGCCGCTGCATCTCGGCGGCGACCATCCGCCCGTGCAAGGTGTCTCGATCCTGATCAAGTTCATCAATTCTCGCAGTGTCTCGCGCAGTCCCGAGACGCTGATTGGCTTTACCCATCGGGTGGCGGAGATCGGTGGGCGCATCCTGGATGTTGAACGCAACCCAGTGACCGAGGAAACCTTCGCGGAATTGCGCCGCGACGCATCATAGCGATTTTGCGGGTTGTTGCTTCGGTCCGGTTTAGGACCTGCCTGTTTCAAGGTACCAAGCCCTCAGGCCAGGCTGCGCAAGATGGCTTGGCCCGAACCTGCGCCTGCGCCGGTGGTTGCGGCGATACGACTATAGGCTTCGACGCGTGGATCGCGGCTGCGCTCCGAGGTTGGTATGTCCTCCTCATCGGGAGTGCGCTCCGCAGGCACAGGCACTGACTCGCTGCGTGCTTGCTGTTGTTGGCTCAGTTCAAGCTGCGCCGTTAGCAAATTCTGGCGCGCGCGGGCAGCGATCTGATAATCCGCCGGCGAGGGGTCGGCCGGGGCGAGGGCGGCGGCGATGACGGTTTGCATCTTCTCGATCGTGGCCCGAGGGTCGCCAGTGACGGGGCCATAGTCAACCGAGACTCGGCCAGCGACGGCGTAGCGCTGGCCATCGGGGCCGATCTTGTAGTCGTAACTGGCACTCCCCGTGTAACGACCGCCGGCAACCTGATGCGCCATCTCATGCTGGCGGACGGCGCGATCGGTCTGTTTGAGCTGATCAAGGATTTTCAGCTCTTGCGGGGAGAGTTCTTGGGCAAGGGCGTCGTTCCGCGCGCTGCTGGCCGCATCACCTTCGGCGACGCGACCGTTTGCGCCTTCCTCGGCGGCTCGGTCAATCTGGACTCCAGTGCGGTCGGCTTCACTCGTGCCGGGCTCGGGGGCCGCGGGCCGTATCTGTCCCGGTGGCAGCGCACCGCCTTGGGCCGGATTGCCAGGAGAGGCAATGGATGGAGAGAGGCCAATGGCGGTCGGGATGATCACGTTGCGATCCTCAATATTCGGTTGAGAACCTGAGGGTTGGTCAGGCCATCAAAAACTTTCCCAGTCATCTTCACTGTGAGTCGCCGGTGCCGTCTCGCGGGTCTTTGGCGGCGTCTGGTGTCCACCCTTGCTTGTTCCCTTGCTGGGTGGTGGCGAGAGGGCGGCGGGTCTGTGCGTGGCGGCGGCCTTGTTGCTCGTCTTCCCGGAGGGGAGTGCGAGACTGGTCGAGGCTTGCTCGCCGACATTAAAGAAGGCGACCGCCTCGGCGAGATCGCGGGTTTGATCTTCCAGTGAGGCAGAGGCGGTCGCGGTCTGCTCGACGAGGGCAGCGTTCTGTTGCGTCACCTCATCCATCTGGCTGATGGCCACGCTGACCTGATCGATCGCCATGGTCTGCTCGTTCGAGGCGCGGTTGACCTCGTCCATCAGCTCGGAGACCTTGCCGCTATGGGTGACGATATCCTTCATCGAGGAGCCCACAGCCTCGACCAGGCCGCGTCCTTCCTGGACAACGTCGCCGTTGAGGGCGATCAGTTCCTGAATCTGCTTGGCCGCATCGGCGGAACGCTGCGCGAGGTTGCGCACCTCTTGGGCGACCACGGCGAAGCCGCGGCCTTGCTCGCCGGCGCGGGCGGCTTCGACCGAGGCGTTCAGAGCCAGGATATTGGTCTGGAAGGCGATGCCATCAATGAGCGTGATGATGCCGCTGATCTTATCCGAGCTTTCGGTCAGCTCGTGCATCTTGCCCATGGCCTGCTGGGCCTTCTCACCGCCTTTGCTGGCCGAGGCATTGGCCTGGCTAGCCAATTGGTTGGCCTGGGCCGTGTTTTCGGTGTTGTGTTTGACCGTGGAGGCGACCTCTTCCATGCTGCTGGCGGTTTCCTGCAGGCTGGAGGCCTGCTGCTCGGTGCGCTGGGAGAGATCGGTGTTGCCGGTGGAGATCTGGTTGGCGGCGGTCGTGATCGATTCCACCGAGCCCTGGATATTGATGATGAGATCGCGCAGCTTATCCTGGGTATCGGCGAGGGCGAGTAACGTTTGACCGATCTCATCCTTGCCCGTGGTCTGAATCCGGTTGGTCAAATTGCCCTTCGACATCTCGACGAAGACCCGCTTGGCATCGGCCAGCGGACGGGTGACACGTAGGATTAGCTGCCAGCCGAGCAGCGCCCCGAGCACGGCCGCGATGATGATGGCGGCGATCATCAGGTTGCGCATGAAGGCGGTATCGGCCTCGGCGCTGCGGTAGTCCTCCAAGGCCGCCTGCTTCTCCATCTCGATCATCTCGATGAGGGTCTTGTTGATTGCCTGATAGGCTGGAAGGCCTTCGATGAAGATGAGGTGGTTGGTGCTGGAGAACTCGTCCTTGAGGGCCAGATCCATCGCCGGCTCCAAGGCGTTGTAGATCAGGCGCTCATACTCGGCGTCGAACCGCTCCGCCAAGGCTTGCGACTCAGGGTTGTCAACGGTCTCTTGGAATTGCTTCCAGAGGCTGTCCAATTCGGCCTGGTTGCCCTCGATAACATCCATGTGCATGGAGGTGGGATGGTCGTGTAATGCGCTCACCGCCAGTCTTGGATCATGCTGCGAGGCTAGGAGCATCTCCGTCATAATGTTGCGCAGCAGCGCATCGATGCGCGCCAGATCTTGCGAGCGGAGTAGGTTCTCTTCGTAAACGCTCTCAAGGGATTCGTTCGAAGATTGCATGCCCTTGAGCCCTAGCCCCCCGACGGCCAACAGCAGCACCAGCATGATGCTGATCAGTAGGATGAGGCGATGTTTGATCGTCAGGGTCATGGCGCAATTTTCTCTCTGGGACAGCCTTATTTAAGAACACATCGACCTAAAAGCCGTTAGCTTGAGCGCGGTAAGCTGATGTGGATCAACCGCCACGATCTTTCGGCTACGGGTCCCGCGCAGTATATCATCATGCCGTGGTTGACCTCTGTGAACGAGGCAGAAAGCACACAACATGCCAAGTGTCGATGTCGTCATCGAACTCTCCGTCGATGCCTGCCAGGCCCACTATGAAGGGCGGGTCGAGCACGTGTATACATGGAGCCTAGATGGAAGGCGCGTGGTATTTCCGGCCACGGCCTTGCGCCACGTCGTGACGCGTGACGGCGTGCACGGCATCTACCGGCTGAGTTTTTCTTCGGCGGGACAGTTTGAGACGATAAGGCGCTTGCCTTGAGCTTGTGCTTTGGAGAGGGTAACCGCTGTTGGTTGCCAAATCAGATGGGGATGGGATGACGGAACAAGACGCAACGACGACACGAAGTGACGGCTATACCAGCGTCAGCAAGCCGTCCGAGGTCGAGGCGCTGCTCGACTCGCTGAGCGAGCCGGGCGGGGCCTCCCTGGTGTTGGAAAACAACGAGGCCCAGGTGCTGCCGGTGCTGGTGGCTGAGCAGGCGTTCGGCGAGTATCTGCTGCTGGATATGAGCGCCATCCGGGAGATCGCCAGCGAACTCAGGGGAGGGCAGCCGTTCCGACTGCTCGGGCAGGCGCGGGGGGTGATGCTGCGCACCCCGGTGCTGACGCTGAATGATTGCCAGGACGCGAAGGGTCGTCTCGTATGCCGCTGTGACTATCCTTATCAGCTGGAGGTGTTGCAGCGGCGGGAGGCCTTCCGCGCGCGCCTGCGGCTGGGGATGGAGGTGGGCGCCATCCTCAGGCACGCAGAGGAGGGGACCAGCGCGCAAGGCGATCTCAGGGATCTCTCGCTAGGGGGCTGCCAGCTCGAGATGCCGGTGGCGAGCGCCAGTATGCTGGCCTCCTCGGCGCCGCTCGAGATCGAGCTGTGTTTCCCCAACGGCATGCGTTTATCGATCCAGGGCACTCCCAAGCACCATCAGGTCGATGTCGAGCGCCAGGTCGTGAGCGTGGGTTTCGCGTTTACGCGGATCGATACCGAGCCGGAACGCCAGCTCTGGATGTTCGTGGGCGAGATCGAGCGCGAGGCGGCGCGTCAGTCGAGCGGTGGCAGCGACGGCAGGCTGCGCTCGAAGCTGTTTCAGATCGATCCCAAGGCTCCGGTGCCGGTCGCGCGCCGCAATGCGCAAGTCTACGCGACCGCGATGACCAAGCGCCTGGCAAGCGTGGCGGGCTATCTGGATGCCCAACTGCTCGAATTGCGCGACCAGCCGCAGCTGTACTCAACGCAGCTCTCGCGCTATACCGACCGTCTCCTGGCGCTCTATGACGAGGATCGCGAGGCCTTGCTGTTCGCCACCCGTTGTCTCTTCCAGGAGGCGCGGCTGGTGCGGCATGGACTTTCGGTGGCCGTGTCCCTGCTCGATCTGACCACCCGCAGCAAGATGCCGCGCGATGCCTGCAAAGCCATTGCCGCCTGCGCCATGGTCCATGATCTAGGCAAGGCCCTGCTGCCCAACGAACTGCTGCAGGCACCACGGCTCGACGAGGCGCAACGCGCCGAACTGCACGGCCATGTGGCGCGCCTCGAGCCCTGCTTCGAGAGTTGTCAGTGGCTCCCGAGCAGCGTCGTCAAGAGCGTGTTCAAGGAGATCAACGAGCGCCTCGATGGCAGTGGTTATCCGACCGGCGTGAGCGGCGATCAACTCGGCGAGCTGTCGCGCTTGGCGATGGTGGCGGATGTCGTCGATGCCATGCGCCGAGACCGGCCCGATCGACCGGCCTGGAAGATCGCCGCGATCTATCGTCACTTGCTCGACCACCCCGAACGTTTCGATCAACGCTGGGTCAAGCGTTACATCAGGGCATTCGGGCTGTTCCCGATTGGCACACTGGTGCGCTACGAGTCTGGTCAGTTGGCTTGGGTTCAGGAGGTCGATACGCAGGGCCAACCGGCTCGGGTGCAGCTGGCCGATGCGGTCAAGCCGCCGGACAGCTCACTGGGCGAGATCCTTCAGGGCGAGGCGCTGCTGGCGCTCGGCAACCCCGTGGAGGAGCTGCCGCTGTCGATCTGAGCCTGGGACCCCCATCACAGGGGCTCGCATTTGCGCTGCGGTGCGCCTAAAGTCTAATGGGTATCCGCCGATAATCTTGTTAAGCCGACAAAGCCATCACCCGTGTCAGCGACTGACCGGAGTCTCAGTCCCTCATTTGTCGGATTCCAAACGCCAGACCAGGAGGCCTCAATGTCAACCATCACATCGCTCGGTATCGGTTCAGGACTCGATCTCAACGGCTTGCTCGACCAGTTGCGCGATGCTGAACGCGGCCGGCTTGAGCCTCTTGCTCAGCAGAAAGAGGCCCAGGAGGCCAAGCTCTCGGCCTATGGCAAGCTACAAGGCGCTTTGTCGGCGTTCCAGTCGGCGTCCAGCGCGCTCAATAGCAGCTCGCTCTACGAGAGCGTCTCGAGCAATGTCACCGGCAGCAGCGTCACCTCGGCGGCCAACTCCGATGCGGTGCCGGGTCGTTATGATGTCACTGTCAACGATCTTGCTCGCTCGCAGAGCATTGCGACCGATGGTTTTGCCGAAGAGCATACCTTTTCCGAAGGCACCCTGAGCATTGAAACAGGTAGTGGAACATTCGAGATCGCGGTGGCAGACGGCGATACCCTCGCGACGCTCCGTGACAGCATCAATGATGCGGACGCAGGCGTGACGGCGTCCATCGTCAACGATGGATCGGCGAACCCCTTCCGCTTGGTGCTCATGACCGATGAGACCGGCGAGGATGCTGCGATCCAGTCCATTGACTTTGTCGATGGCAGTGGCACCACGATTCCTGACGAAGGTTTGACCTTTGACGGAACAACTGGAACTGGGGAAATGGAGGAAGTGGCAGAGGCACAGAATGCCACGCTAAAGGTCAACGGCATTGATATCACCAGCCAAGGCAATCGGGTCGAGGAGGCCATTCAGGGCGTGACCCTGGATCTCGCCGAGACAGGCGACTCAACCGTTATCGTCGAGCGCAACAATCGCGGCGTGCGCGATGCGGTCAACGCCTTCGTCGACAATTACAACAGCTTGCGCGAGACTACCAATGAGTTGACGAGCTTCAATGCGGAAACCGGGGAGGCTGGCGAACTGCTTGGCGATAGCACGCTGCGCACCATCGAATCACGCCTACGCAGCACCCTCGGTAGCGGCGTGGCGGAAGGCGAGTTTCGCTCTCTCTCCGAGATTGGTATCAGCCTACAGCGCGATGGCACCTTACAGCTCGATGATGCGCGACTCGATGAGGTCATCGTCAACGATCGCGAGGCCCTGACCGAGTTCTTCGCCGGCCAGTCTCAAGATTCTGGCATGGCTGGCGCACTGAGTCAGACACTGAGCCAACTGCTCGGTGATAGCGGTCTGCTTGATAACGCCCGCAGCGGCGTGCAAAACCGCATCACCAGTATTGATAACCGGACCGAGCGAATGGAGATTTCTATCGAGCGCACCATTGAACGCTACCGCTCGCAATTCGCCCAGCTCGATTCCATGGTGGCGGAGATGAACCAGACTAGCTCCTATCTGACCCAACAGTTCGATAACCTGAATGCGATGCTCGGTGGTGAGTAAACATTCAGCCAACTTGTAACGACTAGCGATGAATCAGCGAGGAGAACGCGAGCGATGACTGTGATGCGCGGAGGGGGAGCCTACGGGCGTGGTGCCGGGGCCTATGCCCGGGTTGGCGTCGAGAGTGGCGTGATGTCGGCGAGTCCCCATCAGCTCATCGTGCTGCTGTTTGATGGCGCGTGCGCCTCGATTCGCGCGGCTCGGATTCAAATGCAGGCTGGCAACACGGCTGCAAAGGGTCAGGCGATCTCCAAGGCCTTGGATATCGTGAACAACGGCTTGGCCGCCGCGCTGGATGTGGAGCACGGTGGCGAGGTGGCCGAGCGCTTGGCCTCACTGTATGACTACATTGCCCGGCTATTGCTAGCAGCTAATCTGCACAATGACGAACAAAGCCTGAACGAGGCCGAGTCACTGCTCGAAGAGATCGCGGCTGCCTGGCGTGAGATCGGCACCAACACCACCCCGGCAGCACCTGACTGAGCAGATTGAGCATGGCCTCTTCCCTACCTCGCAAGACCGCCGCCGCGTCCACGACTTCTTATCAGCAGCAACTGCTGGATGCCTATGAAGCCCTCCTTGCCTGCTCGGCAAAGATGCTCAAGGCTGCTTGCGAGGCTGACTGGGAGGCCCTGATCGACCTGCAAGGGGCTTATTTGGCCGAAATCGAGACGTTGCGCCATCTCGATGACGAACGGATACCGCTCGACGACGCCGGTCTCCAGCGTAAAGCCGAGCTGCTTGAGCAACTGCTTGAACAGGATCGAGAGATCCGCCAACGCCTGAATGACCGGCGGCACGAACTCAGTAGCATGATTCTAGACTCGAAGCACGAGTTGGCCTTGACGCGAACCTACCGTTTTTATCAGGAAACCTCTGAGTCCGAGGTCATCGAGGCCACTCAGCGCTTCAAATCATCGTGAGCGGCATCAATACCCTCATCGATACCCTAATGCATCAAGTATTGGGGAAACGGGTCGATACACAGCAGCCCCGAGACCTCAATCCGCCGGTCAAGCCGATGTCGCCGGCGGATGCGCCCTCGGCGGTACGCAGCGATTCTCGTCTCGACGCTCGCTCGAACCCGCCCATCACGCAGACTGGCCGGGCGGCGGCGCGGGAGGCACCGTACACACAGGCGAGGCAGCCAGGTGGCGAGAGGCAGCCGACCCCCTCGGCGCAGGTCAACTTTACCCCCACGGCGCGTTCCATCGCCGATCTCCTGCTGCGCTTCCCGGCCACGGCCACGGCCTCAGCGGTGCGCGTCACGCAGCCTTTGTTCCCGAGCAATGCCCAACCAGCGCCAGCCCAAGTGGCCGAACACTTGCAAACCACGGTGCGGGAGAGTGGCCTGTTTTATGAGTCGCATCTAGCGCGCTGGTATCGAGGCGGTTTCTCCCGGGAACAGCTCCAGCGCGAGCCCCAGATGTGGCGTCCGCTGGCCTCAAGCCAGGCTGCGCGGCAAACAGCGCAAGCGCCAACGGCAACGCCGCCGGGGCAAGCCGGTCAGGCTGGGCAGCAGGCGACACAAGCACCAACGGCAATGCCCCCGCAAACGAGTTTGCCAGCCTTTGTTCTGGGGCTATCGCGCGCGGCCGAGCCCTTGCCAGGGCTGGGCCAAGGCAAGGGGCCGGTGGCCATGGGCGCTGCGGCCACACCCGGTAGCGGAACGGCTGCCTCGGCGGCCACGGGTGCTCCCTCGACATCGTTTCCAGGGCAAGCCACTACTAGCATGCCAGGAACGGCAGCGAGTCTCGCCGCGACCGCAGCACGCGATGGCAGTATGCAACAGCAGGCCCAGGTCGCGAGTGCCGAGATGGCGGCGCTGCGTTCGGCGCCCCTGCAACGCGGCGGCGAGCCTATCCACGAGAGCTTGCAAGGGCTGGTGCGTCATCAACTCGAGCTGCTGGCGACGCCGGTACTCCGCTGGGAAGGCGATGTCTGGTCCGGCATCTTCATGGCGCTGATGATCCAGCCTCCACCCAGACGCGATGACGGGCGCGAGCCGGCGGGTGAAGAGGCGGCCGAGCAGGAAGATGACGCCGATAAGGAGTGGCATTCCAGTATGATGCTGCGGGTGAACGGATTGGGTGAGGTGAAGGTGAAGCTCTGGTTGAGCGAGTCTCGGCTCGATCTCGAACTGAGCACCGCCGATGCCGAGGTGCGAGCGGCCCTTGCCCGGGGCATCGATCGACTTAGGTTACGGCTCGAAGCGCATGCGTTGAGCGAGGTTGAGATTCGCCTGCGCTCGCTCGAACCTGAATCGGCGCCCGCGCCACCACCGGCGGCCGACGCCGAGGCGCGCGCATGAGCGAGAGCCGCAACGATGAGCGGCTGCGTGCCGTTGCGCTTACCTATCGCGAGGACGATGAGGCACCGCGCGTGCTGGCCAAGGGCTATGGCGAGATCGCCGAGCGTATCATCGAGGAGGCCGAGCGGCAGGGCATCTATGTCCATGGTGCCCCGGAGTTGGTGGCGTTGCTGATGAATCTCGATCTCGATGAGCAGATTCCACCCAATCTGTATCAGGTCATCGCCGAATTGCTCGTGTGGGTGCGGCAGATCGCCGACGAGCGCGAGCGCCCCGCGAGCACCAATTAGGCCGCACGGCGCCGATGCCTTGCGCGGATGCTGTGCGCAAGATCCTCCGGGGTCAATGACTCCATCCAGTCTGCGGCCTCGTCAAAGTGATTGCCCGTGAAATGCGCTTCCACCTCGGGCGCGAGCCTGAACACGGCAACGGCCTTTCTCAGGCGCTCGGCCTCGGCTTCGACCTGGTCGGCCGCCTTTGCATCCTGTCGCACCAGATCCGCGTTCTGCTGGGTGACCTGATCCATCTGCGCGATGGCTTGGTTGACCTGCTCGATCCCATGACTCTGCTCTTGCGAGGACGAGGCGATCTCGTCCATGAGCGTGTTGATCTGATGGACGGCTGAGACGATCTCGTCAAAGGTCTCTCCGACCTTCTCCGCGCGGGCGGTGCCGACATCAACCTGCGTTGCCGAGGTTTCGACGAGCGTGCGAATTTCCTCGGCCGCATCGGTGCTGCGCCCGGCTAGACCGCGCACCTCAGCAGCGACCAAGGCAAAGCCTTGGCCGTGCTCTCCGGCGCGGGCGGCCTCGGCCGAGGCGTTGAGCGCGAGCATATGGGTCTGGTGAGCGATGGCGTCGATGGTGTTGATAATCTCGGTGATCTGGTGCGAACGCTGGCGGAGTTCATGCATGGTGGCCACCAATGCGCTGATCGCCTCACCGCCGGCGCCGGCGGTGCGCGCCGATGTCTGTACGAGCCGACGCGCATGATGGGCATGGTCCGCATTCTGTTTGACCCTGGAAGAGAGCGTTTGCATGCGCGAAGCGGTCTTCTTCAAGCGCGCCACTTGCTGCTCGGTGCGGGCCGAGAAGGCATTGTTGCCGGTGGCGATATGCTGGGCACCCTGATGCACAGCGTCGCTGCTGAGACGCACCAGGGCGAGAGTTCGCGACAAGCGCTGCTGAAGCGCTTTCACAGCGGCGCAGAGCTGGCCGATCTCGTTACCGCCGAGGCGATCTAGGGGGACCGAGAGATCGCCATAGGCCATGGCGTCGAAACCGGCGACGATGCGCTTTAGTGGGCGCAGGACATTGACGCTCACGCCCCGCAGCACAACGATCGTGATCAGGATCGCGGCCCCCAGCACGCCAAAGATCGCTAGACGAACTTGGTCCGCGATCGCGGCGAAGGCCTGCTGTTGTTCAATGCCGGTTGCACCGGCATGGGGTGCCAGCTCAGCCAGGGCGTTCGCGGACTGATCGAGCAAGAACAGGCCCAAGCCGCTGAGTAGACCGATCAGCAGCAAGAAGGTCCCGAGCACCAACATCCAGCTCAGCCGCATTGTCATGTTCTGCATGCTCTGTCGCAGTGCCTGCCCCAAGCCGTGTCTCGCTGCGTGCCGGGCATGGTCAGGCGTCCCGTCTGGATTCGAGCGTTCTGGATTCGATCGTCCAGGGAGTCAGTCGCCGACCTGGTCGACCAATGACATCTCCTTGCTGTTTAAGAGCTTGTCGATATCAACCAGGACGAGCATGCGATTCTCAAGGCTGCCCAAGCCGCTGAGGAAATCCGAGGACAGGCTCATGCCAAACTCCGGCGCGGGTTTGATCTGATCCGGGGTCAGGGTCATGACATCAGAGACGCCATCGACAACGATGCCAACGATCCGCTCGGAGACATTGACCACGATCACCACGGTCTGGCCATCGTAGTCGACCTTGTCGAGGTTGAATTTGATGCGCAGGTCGACGATCGGCACGATCACACCGCGTAGATTGGTCACGCCCTTGATGAATTCAGGGGCGTTGGCGATACGGGTGACATTCTCGTAGCCGAGGATCTCTTGCACCTTAAGGATGTCGATGGCGTACTCTTCCTCGCCGAGCGAGAACACCAGATACTGCCGATTCTCGCCGTCGGAGGCGGTGAGGGTATCCTCGGTGCTGTAACGATTCATGAGAGGTCAACCTCCGTGGGTGAAAGCGGGGCTTTTTTGGGTGCCCTGGAGCGGGGCCCTTGGGCATCCTTCTTGCTCAGGCTGAGCTGATGCAGTCCGGGTATATCGAGGATCAGCGCAACGCTGCCATCGCCGAGGATGGTCGCCGCGGAGACCCCGGGAACCTTACGGTAATTGGTCTCGAGGTTCTTGACCACGACCTGCTGCTGACCAATGAGTTCTTCGACCAGGAGGGCATAGCGGCGACCCTCGCCCTGAACAATCACGGCAATGGACTGCAATGGATCGGTTTGGGCATCGGCCACATCCATGGCCTCATGGACGGCGACCACCGGCAAGTATTCATCGCGAATTCGCAGGACCAGATCCTGGCCGGCCATCTCGTAGAGATCGTCCTTGGTTGGCTGCAGTGATTGCAGCACCGTGGAGAGTGGCAGGATGAAGATCTCTTGACCAACCTTGATCGACATGCCGTCGAGGATGGCGAGCGTCAGCGGCAGGACGATGCGGATGGTCGTGCCCTGGCCGGGCGTGGACATGATCTGCACATGGCCGCCAAGGCTCTGGATATTACGTTTGACCACATCCATGCCGACGCCGCGTCCGGAGACATCGGTCACCTCCTTGGCGGTCGAGAAGCCAGCCGCAAAGATCAGTTGCCAGACTTCGTCGTCGGTCATGCTGTCGGAGACGTTGAGGCCGCTCTCGCGCGCCTTGGCGAGCAGTCTGTCGCGGTTCAGCCCGGCCCCGTCATCGATCACCTCGATGATGATGTTGCCACCCTGATGGCGCGCCGAGAGGGTCAGCTTACCCCTGCGTGGTTTGCCGGCGGCCTCGCGCTCCTCGGGCAGTTCGATGCCATGGTCGAGACTGTTGCGCACCAAATGGGTCAGTGGGTCGATGATGCGTTCGGTGAGGCTTTTGTCGAGTTCGGTCGATTCGCCTTCGGTGCAGAGTTCGATCTCCTTGCCGAGCTTGCTCGAGGTCTCGCGCACGACGCGCGGAAAACGGCTGAAGACGAAGTCCATCGGGATCATGCGGATCGACATCACCGATTCCTGCAGATCGCGGGCGTTGCGCTGCAGCAGGCTCATGCCATTGATCAGCGCGCCGTTGGTCACGCCGTCGAGTTCGCTGACGGTCTGATCGAGCATCGACTGAGTGATGATCAGTTCGCCGACCAGGTTGATGATCTGATCGACCTTCTCGACCGAAACGCGGATCGACGAGGATTCGGCGCCAGCCTTGGGCTTGGGCTTGGCCGCCGGTTTCCCAGCGGGCTTCTTGGGGTCGGCCGGAGGCTGCTCTGGAGGCTCGATGGCCGGCCCGGCCTTGGCTGGCGCGGGCGCTTCGGCTGCCGGCGCTGTTGCAGCCGATTGTTCGGCGGGTTCAGTTTGAGCTGGCGTTGGCTGTTGCGCGCGCGGTTCGGTTGCTTCAGCGCTTGACTGACCAGCGAGCACGGTGCTGGTTTCGATCTGTTCGGGTTCGATGATGAAACACATCACCGACTCGATATCATCGGCGCTGGTGGTGGTTTCGAGCACGACCTCGTAGCGGCTCTCGTCGCCGGAACGGCGGTGGATCGTGCCAAACTGCTCGAGTTCCTCGACGAGCAGCGCGCGGTTCTCCTCGCTCACGCCCAGCAACGCGATGAGCAGCTGTTCACCCGCGGGCGCCTCGGTGGTGGGTGCCGTCTCGGCTTGCGGGGGCGTTTCGGCCTCCGGGGCCGAAGCGGGTTCCTGGGGCTTAGTCGCGGGCGCCGCAGCCGGACCCGGACCCTCGAGGTTATTGCCAATCTCTTCCAAGGCCAACTGCCGCAGGGTTTTGCAGATGCGCTCGAAGGCCTCTTGATCGGGCTCCTCGCCGTTGCGATAAGCAGTGAGCTGATCGTTCAGCATATCCTTGGTTTCCAGGAAGGTGTCGACGATATCGCGACGCAGCTTAAGCTCCCCATGACGGGCATGGTCGAGTAGGTTCTCGAACAAGTGGGTGGTGTTTTGTAGGGCCTCGAAACCAAAGGTTCCGGCGCCCCCCTTGATCGAGTGAGCGGTCCGGAAGATGGCGTTGAGCTGCTCGGGATCCGGGTTATCGACATCAAGTTCGAGAAGATGACGCTCCATGTCCGCCAGCAATTCTTCGGCTTCCTCGAAGAAGGTGTCGTAGAAATCGGTAATATCCATCCGCGTTTCCTGCTCCCGAGTTGTCGACTGGGGGCGAGCTAGTCAGAGATGACAACGGCGCGAAGGCGTCGACGCCAAGCCGTTTACAGCGACCGCGCTACGCAGGGTTTTGCCGGCGCGAGAGGGCGGGTGACAGATGCCGCAGACATAGTCCTGATTAGGCGTATAGGCATGCACGACGAATTGACCGCCACAGCGCGTGCAACAGGTCAACTGTAGCAGATCATTCTCGAAGAAGCGCATCAGCGTCCAGGCGCGGGTCAAGCCCAGCACCGTGTCTTGCCCGCCGATGCGCACCTGTTCCTGATACAGACGGAAGGCGCGCACAAAGGCATCGATGCGTTCACAGCCGTAGTCTTCATGCAGGCGGTGGTAGATATTGATGAACAGCGATGCATGCAGATTGGGCAGCCAGGTAATGAACCAATCGGTGGAGAAGGGCAGCATCCCCTTTGGCGGGGATTTGCCGCGCAGTTCCTTATAGAGCTTGGTCAGATAGGCGCGGCTGAGATCGGTTTCGGTTTCGAGAACCTGCAAACGGGCACCAAGCTCAATCAAATCGATGGCGAGCTGCACCTGCTGCATTTCGGTGACTGGACTTTTGAGTGCCATGGCTCAAGTCTCCGTGTTCTCGGCTCCGGCTTGAGGCTGAGAGGCCATCAGGAGCGAGGAGTGAAAGCCTGATAGGTCGTGTTCGCGCGGCTGACGGGTGACCGCGCGCAGCTGCGCGGCGTCCTCATAGCCAAAGCGGCACAGGAGTTGATTGCTGCGCGCAAGCTTGGCGAGCTGACGCGCGCTCAGCGATAGCAGCTGTTCGGCCATGTCGCTGTCGATCTTGAGACGAAACATGGCGCTGGGCCGGTCGTGCCGCAGCATGCGCTGGGCAAGCAGCAGATAGGCCAGGTTGAGGTCTTCGATCTCATTGATCAGGCTGGTTTCGTTCATCGGTCCCTGGGCTCGGTTCGCGGCGAGGATGGCTCGGAGCGAGGCAGCGCCGGACGCGCGTCATGCAGCTCGGCGCCGAGTTCGAAGGCATCGATGAGCGCGTTCAGATGCTCGGCGAGTTCGCGCATCTGGGCCGCCGAGGAGGATGTCTGGTTGACCATGGCGGCGTTCTGCTGTGTCACTGTGTCCAATTCCGTGACGGCGGTGTTGACTTCGGCGACGCCGGAACTTTGCTCGCGAGTGCTCGCGCTGATCTCCTCCAGCACATCATGAACGCTGTTGATGCTGGTCATGATCTTGCCCATGGTTTGGCTGGCTTGCCGCACCCTGTCGGTGCCCAGGCGGGAGGTTTCCACCGACTCGTTGATGACCGTGCGAATCTCGCGCGCGGCCTCCCGGGAGCGCTCGGCAAGGGTGCGGACCTCCTGCGCGACCACCCCGAAGCCCAGGCCATGTTCGCCGGCGCGCGCCGCCTCGACCGAGGCATTGAGCGCGAGGATATTGGTTTGAAACGCAATGCCGTCGATCAAGGTCACGATATCGGTGATGCGTGACGAGGCCCGGTCGATATCCTGCATCGTGGTTTCGAGTTCTTGCATGGCCGAGGAGCCTTGCTCGACTACCTCGCTGGCCTCGGCGGAGAGCGAACTGGCCTGATTAGCGGACTCAGCGCTGTGCGCCACGGTCGAGGAAATCTCCTCCATGGCTGCTGAGGTTTGCTGCAGATTAGAGGCGGCCTCATCACTGCGGCTGGCGAGATCCTCGCTGCTCTTGGCAATGGCGCCGGCGGTTTGAGAGACGTCCAGGGCACTCGTCTTGACCTCTTGCAAGGTCGCCTGCATGCGCGAGACAAAGGCATTGAATTGATGGGCGAGTTCGCTGAGTTCATCGCGCCCGCTGTCATCGAGCCGGCGGGTCAGATCCCCTTCGCCCTCGGCAATATTACCCATTGCCTCTGCGGTTTGTTTGATCGGTTGGGTAATGGTGCGAGCAATCAACAACGCCAACAGGATGCCGACGCCGAGGGTGAGGGCCGTGATCAGCAGGGCCGCATTGCGGGCGTTGGCCGCACGTTCGAGGTAAGAAGAACGGTCGAACGCCACCTCGAGTACACCGGCCGGCTCCCCGGAAAAGTCTCGGACGAGCGCGCCCATCACCGCCAACGGCGTGCCGGCATGGGTGCCGTGCTCGATCGGCTCCTCGCCGTTCATCGCCGCTTCCAGTGCTGGCTCGCTGAGCAGCGGCTGATCGCCAACGCTCGAGGCAAACGTGTTGAAGCCGGCGTCATCGGGTAGGCGCAGTGCGGCTTCAGCGCCATACTGAGCGTTGAAACGCTCGAAGAAGTCTTGGCCGAAGCTCATGCCGAACTCCAGGGAGCCGATGTGTTCGCCCTGCCAGGCGACCGGCACCAGGCTGCGAATGCCAAGCCCATAGACACCCCGCTCCAGACCCGAGATGGGGGCCCGGTTGCGGTTGGTCTCGATAATGGTCTGGCGGATGTCGGTGAGGTCATCGCCAAACTTTTCCGGGGCGTGCACGCGCAGGAAGGAGGTTGCTGGTGGCCGGTGGAACTGGAACTGGGCGATGCCATGATCGGCTTTCAGCTGATCGAAGCCGGGCACGAACCAGTCCGCAAGCTGTTCGCGCTCGCCCTCGGCGAAGGCTTGCTGCACCTCGGGGATGCCAGCGATTAGCGCACTCATGGCACTGCCCCGGCGGCTCTCCGCCTCCAGCGCGGCCACCAGATTGCCATGCAGGGAGCGCAGCTCGCGCCGCTCGGCTTCCTGAATCACCGCGTCGAGGCGGTTGAGGAGAAAGGGGACGATGATGGCGATCGCCAGCAGCAGCATGGCGATAAAGCCAGCAACGATGCGGGCTCCAATGGGAAAGTGATTGAGTCGCATGGCTTCAGGTTTCGCTGGGTGCTTGCTGATGGATACAGGTTGATCGACCTACAAAGTTTGCTTCAACAAGAGTTCGACTCGACGGTTGGCAGCGCGCCCTTCAGGCGTCTCGTTACTTTCCAGTGGTTGGGTATCGGCATAACCGATCGCGCGCAAGCGGGTTTCCGGGATACCCGCCGCGCTCAGATAGCGTAACACCGCGATCGCGCGCGCCGTCGACAGCTCCCAATTGGAGGGGAAACGCGCGGTGGCGATGGGGATGTTATCGGTGTGGCCCTCGACGGAGATCTGCCCCTCGAAGCTCTCTAGCATCGGAACCAACGACTCGATGACCTCGCCACCGCCCGCGGTCAGCTCGGCCTGACCGCTCTTGAATAAGAGGTTGTCATCGATACGCAGCGTGATCCCTTGTTCGCCTTCGTCAACGCTGACCCCTTCCATCTGTAAGCCTTCGAAACGCGGTTGCAGGCCGTCGTGGCGTGGCTGGATACCGCTGGCCTTGGGGCCGATCTCGGCCGAGGGGATGCCCGGTTGCGTCTGCGTCTCATACTCGGCCTTGCCCAGCATCGACACCATCAACACGAACAGCGTGATCAGCAGCGTCAGGACATCGAGATAGCTGATCAGCCAGCTTTCGGTTTGATCGCCTCCACGCGGGGTTTCGAGCATCGAGACGCGGGCACGCTGCACCATGGGTTACATTCTCCTGACTCGTTTCCGGGTCAACTGGGGTCACGAATCTCATCATGGTGTTTGGCCATGAAGGAGTTCAGTGTCTCCTCGATGAAGGAGGGCAGGCGGCGCTTGGTGATCAGCGAGATCCCCTCCAGGACCATGTTCATCGCGATCAGCCGCTCCTCGGTGCGCCGCTCGAGTTTGACCGCAAAGGGCTTGAACACCAGATTGGCGAGCAGGATGCCATAGAAGGTGGTCAACAGGGCGACGGCCATGCGCGGGCCGATGATCTCCAGATCACCGGCTTCCATCACCTCGAGCATGTTCACCAGACCGACCAGGGTGCCGATCATGCCAAAGGCCGGGGCGTAGGTGGCCATGGTATGGAAGACCTGCGCCTCGGCGTGCTCGCGGGCCTTGAGCCGGGCGATGCGCCAGCTCAGCAGGTCGATGATCTCCTCCTCCTTGGTGTTGGAGATGACGAGCTGGATGCCGCTGCGCAGGAACGGATTGCGGGTCTGGGTGAGCGCCTGCTCGACCGCGCGCACATCGCCCTTGAACCAGAGCCGCGACATGTCCACCAACTCCTGGATGTCGTCGCGGACATAGGTGTTCTCGCGCCGGAAGACGACCCCGATCAGGCCGACCACGCGCAACACCTCGCGCAGCGGATAGCTGATGAAGGTTGCCGCCATGGTGCCGGCCAGCACGATGGCCAGGCCCGGCAGATTGAGAAAGCTGTCGGGCGACTCGGCGGCGAAGAAGAACACGCTGCCGAGGAGCACCATACTGGCGAAGATACCGATGAGTGTCGATGGATTCATAGTTCCTTGAGTCGAAAAGCAGCGGGTGAGAATTAGCGCTCCACGGGTGCCTCATGCAACCGCGCCCTGAGGCGACCGAGTGCCTGGCTGTGCAGCTGACAAACGCGAGACTCGCTGACCCCGAGCACGGCGCCGACCTCCTTGAGGTTGAGTTCCTCCTGATAGTAAAGCGCCATCATCAGCTTCTCGCGCTCCGGTAAGGCATCGATGGCCGCCACCAAGCGCTCACGCTGCTCGTCGTCGACGAGCGCGGAGAGAGAGGGGTCGGTGGGGCGGTTGGCCGCTCCAGGTTCGACGCCTTCTTGAAGTAGTTCCTCGAACGGTAGAAATTGGCCATTGTTGGTATCGCTGAGCAACTGGCGGTATTCGGTCAGCGCCATCTCGAGTTCAGCGGCGATCTCGTGTTCCTCCGGGGCGCGGCCGAACTGCTGCTCGAGCCGCTGAATGGCCTCATCCATCGCTCGCGCATGACGGCGCACACTGCGCGGCAGCCAGTCGCGGCTGCGCAGCTCATCGAGCATGGCGCCGCGGATGCGCTGATTGGCAAAGGTCGCGAAGCTCGCCCCCTGACTGGCATCGAAACGCCCCAGGGCCTCGAGCAGCCCCAGGGTGCCGGCTTGAATCAGATCCTCCAGCTCGATGCTCGAAGGCAGTTTAACCTGCAGCGCGAGCGCTTGACGACGCACCTGCGGCAAATACTGCCTGATGCGTTCATGCTGGTCGATCTTGCCTTTCGCAGTATACATTCGGTTCGCCCAAGTCCGCTCCGGGCTTCTTTCATTGGTAATTGACGATCACCTGCAGCCCCTGGACGCGCACGGCGCGCCGCTGCCCCGGCATGAGCGCGAAATGAAAACGCAACGCCTCATCCGCCGGCAACCCAGCCAGGGCCTGGCTCTGGCCGCGCGCGCTCGGCAGCGTCATGCAGCGGTTTGCTTGACACAGGCGAGCGCTCAGGGCGCTGCCGGGTGGCTGTTCGAAGCGCCAGCCGACGCTGTGGATCTCGCCCTCGTGCGTGCTGCCGGGCGGGGGGAGCAGCGGCTGCGAGAGGCTCTCGCGCTCGGCCATGATGACCCGTAGCGAGGGCGCCTGGGCCACCCAACTGCCGGCCGCCGCCGCCAGCAACGGCGCCGCTGCCAGCGTCATGGCCAGCGCCACGCTCGCTCCGCCCAGCTTGGCCGTGCTGACCTCTGGCATGCGCTATTTACCTCCGATGAATTGGGTCACGCGTAGCAGGCGATCATCTGGGATCTCGGCCTGGGACAGGACCACCAGATGCCGCAGGCGCCGGCGCAAGAAGCGCGCGAGCACGGCTCTGAGGCTGTGCTGCACCACCAGCACTGGCGGATCACCGCCGGCTTCCTGACGCGTGAGCGCTTTCTCGGCTTGCTGCATAAGGGTCTCGGCGAGTCCGGGCTCCAATGCCCCGCTGCCATTCATGGCCTGCATCAAGATCTGTTCGAGTTGTGCGTCCAGGCCAATCACCCTAAGTTCATGCTCGCCGGGGAACCACTGCTGAACGATGACGCGTCCCAGCGCAATCCGCACCAACGCCGTGAGTTCGCCAAGATCCTGCTGTTGCGGCGCGTGTTCGGCCAGGGTGTCGAGGATGGTGCGCAGATCGCGGATTGGAACCTCCTCGGCGAGGAGATTTTGCAGCAGGCGCTGAAACGCGGTCAGCGAGATCAGCTTGGGCACCACATCCTCGACCAGGCTCTTCTGCTCGGCGCTGAGCTTATCGAGCAGATTCTGCACCTCGGCGCGCCCGAGCATCTCGGCGGCATGACGATGTAGGAGATGGTTTAGATGCGTGGCGACCACGGTGCTGGCATCCACCACGGTATAGCCGTAGACCTGCGCATGCTCGCGCTGGTTGCTGTCGATCCAGACCGCCGGCAGACCGAACGCGGGATCTTGCGTCGGGGTCCCCTCAAGCTTGCCGGAAACCTGCCCGGGATCAATGGCCAACCAGCGCCCGGGGAAGACCTCGGAGCGGCCGATCTCGGCATCCTTGAGCGAGACCAGATAGGTATTGGGTCCGAGTTCCAGATTGTCGCGGATATGCACCACCGGCGGCAGGAAGCCGACATCCTGAGCAAACTTCTTGCGCACGCTCTTGATGCGGCCCAGTAGCTCACCTTGCTGGCGCTGATCGACCAACGGGATCAGCCGATGACCGACCTCGAGCCCTAGGGTGTCGACCAGTTGCACATCGTCCCAGCTCGCTTCTGGCGCCTCCTGTGTGGTCGCCGGCTGCTCGGGGATGGCCTGTTTGACCAGCAGCTTCTCCTTTTCGTGGATGAGATACCAGGCCATGCCACCGAGGAGGGCCGTAAAGATGAGGAAGACCAGATTCGGCATGCCCGGCACCAGGCCCAGCATGCCCATGACCGCAGCGGCCAGGATCATCACCTGCGGGTTGACGAACAGCTGACTGATCATCTGCTGGCCGACATCCTGGTCGGTGACGACGCGCGAGACGGTGACACCGGCGGCGGTGGAAATCACTAACGCCGGAATCTGCGCCACTAGGCCGTCACCGATGGTCATCAGGGTGTAGGTACGCCCGGCGTCGCCAAAGCTCATGTCGTGCTGCAGCATGCCGATGAGCAGGCCGCCGATGATGTTGATGCCCATGATGACCAGCCCGGCCAGGGCGTCGCCGCGGACGAATTTGCTGGCGCCATCCATCGAGCCATAGAAATCCGCCTCCTGGGAGACCTCGCTGCGGCGCCGGCGGGCATCGTCCTCGCCGATCAGGCCGGCATTGAGGTCGGCATCGATGGCCATCTGCTTGCCCGGCATGGCATCGAGCATGAAGCGCGCGCCGACTTCGGCGATCCGCCCGGCGCCCTTGGTGATGACCATGAAGTTGATGATCACCAGAATCAGGAAGACCACCAGACCGACGGCGAAATTGCCGCCGACCAGGAACTCGCCGAAGGCCTGGATGACCTTGCCGGCGCTGTCGCCGCCCTGATGACCTTCCATCAGGATGACGCGGGTGGAGGCCACGTTCAGCGACAGCCGCAACAAGGTCGTGAATAGCAGCACCGCCGGAAAGGCGGCGAAATCCAGCGGCTTCTGGGTGAACATGCTCACCAATAGCACCATCACCGCGAGGGCGATGTTGAAGGTGAACAGCAGATCAAGCATGAACGGCGGCAGCCGCAGGATCATCATGCCGAGGATCATCAAGATCAGCACGGGTCCCGCGAGCAGCTTGACCGGGACATTGCCGAGCCAGGCCTGTTTTTCGAGCATTGCGGTGAACGCCGTCATACTCGTGCCTCGACATCAGGATTGTTGGCTGGAACCCGGAGCGCTTCCGGGACTGGCAGGTCTTGGGGGGTTGGCGGCGGCGCGCCACCTTCGGTCCTGGCTCGGCGGAGCTGGAAGGCCCAGGCCATCACCTCGGCCACGGCCGTGTACAGAGCCATTGGAATCTCGGCATCGAGATCGACATGGCGATAGAGTGTCCGAGCCAACGATGGCGCCTGCAAGCGCGGAATCTCATGGGCATCCCCCAGCTCGCAGATGCGCAGGGCCACCTGATCGACGCCCTTGGCCACCAGTCGCGGTGCCGCCATGCCTTGCTCGTTGTATTGGAGCGCGACGGCATAGCAGCAATTCCCGGTGAAAGTCTATTCGGCAGGCTTTAATGTCATACTCTCAGTACGCCATTGTGACTGGCAAGGGTCCACCCTCAACACGATCAGTTGCTTTAAATAGATTCGTTATTTTAGACGCTGAAGCTTTCAGTCAAAACGGGCGATCGGAAATTAAGGTATTTTACGAGGTATCATGGATGTCGACCGCACGAGGCTGCAACCGAGCCACCTGATGACCGTGACTGATCGCTTGCCAAACACTTTCCCAGTCGTCAATATAATAGCCAACAAATAGCGCTCGTAAGCGCTCCCAAAGAGATGTTCTCGAGCGAAATCGTCGACGTGCCTTTTGAAAGGCTATGCACGCAATCTCTTGGACCTGATCAATCAGAAATGCAAGCATCATCAAAAGCGCAAAGTTTGTCGACAGATGCTTTTGACCATGGCCGTAATTATGCTCAAGCCGATACCCTTGATTCTTCAGCGTGTTGAACGTTTCATTCTCGATTTTCCAGCGTGAGCGACCTCCTCGTACAATGTCAGTGCAGTTTTCTTCGGTAATCTTTAGATCGGTAATCCACGTAAAACGCAAAATGACTTCGTTGTTTTTGATTTGAACATATTCGATAAAATTGACTAAGACATCCGGGTTTGACTTATTCAGCTCTAGGCCGTTGATGAACCGGTAAATATGAGTAATGCCTGTCTTTTTGTCGGCCTCTACTAAGCCCTCCATGGTTTCGTTGTCTTCATGTTCCCAAACCGAGTCGAACAGATGCGAGTGATCGCCCTCCTTAACGCCAATAATGTAGGAAAAACCAAGGCTTTTTAGCAACTTAATGTGTGGAGCTTTACTAAAGAGCGCGTCTTCGACAACTANTAAGAAGGGGTGCTGGGGATAGTCTTGACGAAGACGGGTGAGCAAGCGCTTGACTGCAGTTTGCTCACAGTCGTTCTTACTCTCACCATCTCCATGGCGTATGGCCTCTGGAATCAGTGGCAAGACGTGTTTGCGCTCAGGGTGCATGATGACGGCAGCGAGTAATTGATGGTAATACAACACTTCACCGTTGCGTGTCTTTTTGGAAGCGCATTCCTGACAGCTGATCTTGGATGAAGAAAACTGCCCTGTTCCGTCAATCGATATAAGTAGGTAATCATTGAGAAACCGGTAGGAGTCAAGAATGCTACGCTCCTCAGCTGCCTGCAAGACGGCGCGATAGGCCGGATACAACGCAGCCGGTTCGACAGGATCAAGAATATCCCGCAGTTGGCTATCGCATGGCGCTTGTTGAACACCGTAAAGGTGTTTGAGGTTATGGCGAATATGTTTTTCTTTGCGTTGCTCGTCAAATTTGAGTAGAGAGGGAAATTTCAGGGCAAAGACGGCCAACCCTGACATCAACGCATCACTTAAAGTGATATCACACTTCTTTATGATTCGGTGATCAACAATAGACTTAAATGTGTTGCGTACACGATTCAGTAACGTCGAAGTCGACAGTGGCTGTGGGTGTTGAAACATCATCATCACATGCTTTAATGATTACTCGAAGATGACCTTCATATCTCGCTGATCATGTAGGCTAACAAACGTGCCAAAACCTGGCGATTGTTGCTTGG
>NZ_NHSF01000022.1 GCF_016653295.1 Halochromatium salexigens
CGTCTAAAATAACGAATCTATTTAAAGCAACTGATCGTGTTGAGGGTGGACCCTTGCCAGTCACAATGGCGTACTGAGAGTATGACATTAAAGCCTGCCGAATAGACTTTCACCGGGAATTGCTGCTCTAGTCTAGACTTCCAAGAGGGCAACCAGCCGGAGATAAGCGATGGCACAGAACAAGATCCAGTTTCAGAAGGGTTTGAGTTTACAGCAGTTTCTCTCGGACTACGGGACTGAGGAACAGTGCCAGCGGGTCCTTGAGGGCGCACGCTGGCCACAGGGGTTCGTCTGCCCGAGCTGCGGCCATCAACACGAACCGGTGCGCTTGCGCACCCGAGCGCTCTTGCAGTGCCGCCACTGCCGTCATCAGACCTCGCTGACAGCCGGGACCATCTTTGCTTCGACCAAGCTGGCGCTGAGCACCTGGTGGCTGGCGATGTTCCTGGTGACGCAACAAAAAAACGGCCTCTCAGCCCTGGAGCTCAAGCGCCATCTTGGCGTCTCCTACCTCAGCGCCTGGCGTGTGAAGCATAAGTTGCTGCAGGTGATGAAAGAGCGCGACGAGCAGACTCCGCTCAGCGGCGTCATCGAAGTCGATGATGTGTACTGGGGCGGGGACGCTCACGCGAGCAAACCGGGCCGCGGCTCACCGACCAAGACCCCGTTCATCGCCGCGTTGTCCCGCAACGATGACGATCACCCGATCGGGCTGCGTCTCGGCAAGGTCAAAGGCTTTCGCAAGGCGGAGGCCGAGCGCTTCGCCAAGCGCCACTTCGATCCCGACGCCATTGTCGTCACCGACGGTCTCGCCTGCTTTCGTGGCATCGCGACCGCCGGTTTCGAGCATCAACCCGTGGTCACCGGTGGCGGCTACCGCCGCATGGCGATCCCCGAGTTGCAGTGGCTCAACACTGTCATCGGCAACGTCAAAAACAGCCTGCACGGGGCTTACCATCAGGCCAGCGGCAAACATCTGCCGCGTTACCTCGGGGAGTTCTGCTATCGCTTTAACCGCCGCTTCGATCTCGCAGCAATGCTGCCGCGCCTGGGCTGGGCTGCGGCGCGCACGCCACCGATGCCGCATCGGCTCCTAGTATTGGCTGAGCCTAGTTAATAATCAGGAGCGCTGATACTGTGTCCCCCAGGTGCGCGCCGCTATGCAGAGCGTGCGGGCATCATCCCAGTACCGTTCGAGGAGGCGCTCGAGGCCGAGTCGCTCATCATCGCCGATCAGCAGGATCTGCGCTGGCCCGAGCACATGGACCTGGCCGCGAGCCTCTTGCTGCGTCGGCTCGATGCCGGCCTGCCGTTGCGGCTGTTGCTCTGCAATCCCGCCCGACTTGGTCTATCCGGTGGCGCCCGGGCGGATCGGCCTCACCGCCGGGGCCTTGGCGGCGATGCTCGAGGCCATCATCCGCGAGCGGTGGCCCGATCAGGGCATCGGCTTCGTGCGCCTCGGCAAGCCCGCGCCGGCGCTGTTTAAGATCGCCCGTCGCCAGCTCGGTGTCACGCGGTTGGTGATGCTCGGCGATCAGCTCGCCACCGATATCGCTGGTGCGCGGGCAGCGGGCATCGATGCGGTTTTGGTCGGTACCGGGTTGACGCCTGCATCCGGCAGAGCGGGCACGGCCGTTCGTCCGACCTGGGTCCTGCCGTCGCTTGAGGTCGAGTACCGCCAAGCCGGGCATTGATCATGCCGTAGGCCACCTGCTGCAACTGGACCAAAGGCAGTAGCTCTCGATTCAAGACAACCCATTTAGCTCACGCTTGATATCGATCAAAGAGTTGCACTGACCCACTTGCTCGTCTGCCATTCATGAGACGGATCAAGGTTTGTAAGCCCTTGCTCGCACAGCATGGAGTCAGGACCGACCCGGACGACCTCTTCACGCTCAATGAGGATGCCTCCCGGCACGGGCCTCGAACCGCCCGCCCACCCCATCACGAGAATATGTGAGGGGCGCGCTATCCAGCTGCTCATGACCGCCAGATAAGATCGAGGAGTGCACCATGTCGAGACTTCGCTCGGGCCCGCGCGCCGGCCTGTTCAGCCCGCTGTTAATCGCGATCGTCAGCCTCTTGGTCGCCGCCAACGCCCATGCCGTGCGTCCGGCCGGACAACCCGGCGTCGACTGGGGCGACCCTAAGGGGCAGGCCTGTGTCGACTGCCACATGGGTGAGAACCCGGGCCTGTATTGGGAATGGAACCACAGCCAACACGGTCAGAACGGCGTCACCTGCCTAGACTGCCATCAAGCGCAAGAAGGTGACATCGACGCCTGGAAGCACGAAGACACCTATGTCTCGATCGTCGTCACCCCCAAGGACTGCTCCAAGTGTCATCAAAAGGAATTCGAGGAGATGGACGGCTCGCACCACGCCAAGGCCGGCCAGATCCTGGGCTCGCTCGACAACCTGCTCGGCGAGGTGGTCGGTGGTCCAGCTGCGGTGAATGCCGGTTGTAAGCAATGCCATGGCGGCGAGCTGGAGTTCATCACCGACGGCCGCAGCAAGGACCTGGGTCGACCCAAGCCCGGCAGTTGGCCCAACACCGGCATCGGGCGCATCAACCCGGACGGCAGCCTCGGCGCCTGCACCGCCTGCCATGGTCGTCATCGCTTCAGCAAGGCGCAGGCGCGCACGCCGGATACCTGCGGCAAGTGCCATGTTGGCCCCGATCATCCGCAGATCGAGGTCTACAACGAGTCCAAGCACGGCATCATCTACCGCGCCAAGGTCGACGAGATGAATCTCGAGTCGGATAAGTGGGTTGCCGGTATCGACTACAGCGCCGCCCCCACCTGCGCGACCTGCCACATGAGCGCCTCCCCGCATGAGGCCTCGACGCACAATGTCGGTGAGCGCATCTCCTGGACCCTGCGGCCACCGATCTCGACCAAGATCAACCTGGTCAAGCTCGAGAATGGGCAAGAGTTCGACGTCCCCGAGGGCCAGCCGATCCCTGCCGTGGGCGACGAGGCCAAGGACTCGACCGTGGTCGAGGTGCTGACCTGGGAAGACCGTCGCGGCAAGATGGAGGATATCTGCTACGCCTGCCACGAGAAGAGCGTGATCGACGGCCACTACTCGCAGTTCGACAACGTGGTGGATCTCTACAACGAGAAGTTTGCCAAGCCGATCGCGGCGACGATGGATGACCTCAAGGAGCAGGGCTACATCACCCCCGCGCCATTCGATGAGAAGATCGAATGGACCTGGTGGGAGATCTGGCATCACGAGGGCCGTCGCGCCCGTCATGGCGCCTCGATGAGCGGCCCCGACTACACCTGGTGGCACGGCATGTACGAAGTCGCCCAGCATGCCTACTTCAAGTGGATTCCGGAGCTCAAGGAGGTGGTGATCAAGAAGGACGGCAACGACGAGTACGCCGTCGCCTTGCTCGAGAAGCACTTCAAGCCGATCGACGGTCACGACTGGTACTTCAACGGCATGAGCAAGGATCAGATCGAGACCGTGCGCAAGGGCTTTGAGGCGCGTTATGGGGAAGGGGCGCTGAAGTAGCCAACCGCTGCTGGCCGAGACCGAGACGCTCCACTGCGTTTGACTGCTTGATCGCCGGGTCGGCGCAGTGGAGTGACTCACCGTCCAAGATAGCCGCTCGAAAGACTGCCCTCAGGTAACGCCATGCACAACGCACTGCGACTGATCACCACTGGTACCGTACTCACGCTGGCCATCGCCTTGGCTACGGAACAAGGCCTCGCTGAATCGGCCCCAGCGAGCGCAGCAAGCTCAACCAGCCCAGTAAGCCCTGACGGCCCCGTCGCCAGTCCGGGCAGCTCTGCCAACCCTGCTAGCCCCACCAACCCAGCCGACAGCGTCGGCGCCCTGATCGAGCAGGCCGAAGCGCAACTCACGCGCGGCGAGACTCAGGCCGCCATCGCGACACTGGACGACGCGATCGCCGCCGACCCCTCATCCAGTCTCGCGCACACGCGCCTCGGCGGTGCTTATCTGCTCAGCCAGGAGTACAGCAGCGCCATCGACCAATTCCAGCAGGCCATCAGCAGCGACAGTCAGAACGCCGGCGCCTTCATCGGCCTCGGCGTTGCCTATCTGCACCTGAAACAGGCAGGCCCCGCCAAAGCCGCCCTGACCGAAGCCAAGCGGCTGAATCCGGCTAAGCGCACCGACATCGACGCCCTCCTCGCCCGCATCGAGCAGACCGCGTCGGCGCATCACCCCTGAGAACCCGTCCATCAACGTCTTCCCGATTCAGACTCACACTGGCCGTTCACGCGCAGGTCTGACGCCATCACGCGCATTCAAACACCAGACCGCAGCCTCGACGCGGCTGTGCAGGCCGAGCTTCTTCAGCAGATGCTTGACATGGACCTTCACGGTGCCGATCGCGAGGTCAAGCTCCCGGGCGATCAGCTTGTTGCTGAAGCCCTTTGCCAGCAGCTCCAGCACCTCGCGCTCGCGCTGTGTGAGACCGGCCTCATCAAGGCCCATCGGCCCGTGGTGGCTGCGTAGCGCGCGGGCGAGCAGATCGGTCAACTGCGGGCTGATCACCAGACGCCCGCGCATCGCCTCGCGCAATTGCTCGAGAATCTCCTCGGGCTCCATGTCTTTGAGCAGGTAGCCATCGGCTCCGGCTCGTAAGGCAGCAACCACATCGGTCTCGTTATCCGAGACAGTGAGCATCAGGACGCGGGCGTCCTGAGACGGGACCGGATCTGTCGCCGGCGCCGCGCGCAGCTGGCGCAAGGTTTCGATGCCATCCCAGCCCTTCATGTTCAGATCGAGCAGGATCAGATCCGGTTGCAAGTCGGCGGCGAGCCGAACCCCCTCCTGACCATCCGCGGCCTCCCCCACCAAACAGAGGCTCGGCTCCAGCGCGAGCAGATCGGCGACGCCTTTGCGAAAGAGCGGATGATCGTCGATCAACAGGACGCGCGTGGGCTGCTGTTGCTCAGTGGCTATTGTCTTCATGTTGATCGCTCTGCTGCCGGCGGCTTAGGCTGAGTGTCGGGAGAGGCCATGGCGGTGGGAGATGACCCTAGACCTGAGCACGTGAGCGGGAACGGAAGCACAACAATACGCACGACCCCTTCCCAGCCTCTGAATCGACGGTCAGCTCGCCACCCAAACTGCTCGCGCGCTCACGCATGATGCTCAGCCCATAGTGCCCGCGCCGGGGCTCGGTCGAGTTGATACCGCAGCCATCGTCGCGAACCTCGACCCGCACCGCCTGGAAGTCGGCATCCGCCTCCAGACGCACCTTCACAGTACGAGCCCGCGCATGGCGCGTCGCATTGGAGAGGGCCTCGCGCACGATCTGGAGCACATGCACCTCCTCATTCGGTGACAGCAGGCTGGACGGCAGTTGATCATCGAGCACGATGACGAGATCACCCCGCAAACGGAACTCGTCGACGGTCTGCGCGAGTGCGGTCTCCAGCCCCTGGCCGTCGATCTTGAGCCGGAAGGTCGTCAGCAACTCACGCAGTTGCCGGTAGGCGCTGTTGATGCCTTCGCGCAATTCACCCAGGATGGCCTCTGGCGGCGGCTGCCCGTTCGCGGCTGGCGCCTTGATCGCGCCATCGAGCCGCATGGCCTGGATCTTGAGATACGACAACGACTGCGCCAGCGAGTCGTGCAGCTCGCGCGCGAGGATGCTGCGCTCCTCGTGCAGCACCAGGCGGCGACTCTCGCGGATGCGGCCCTGCAGGTTCAAGGCTGTCGCCAGCTGCATGGCCAAGGCTTCGAGCAGCGGTTGCTGCCAGGGCTCGAGCGGCACCCCGTCGCGGCAAACCACCCGCAAGGTGCCATAGCGGCGGTCCTGATCGGCCACCGCGACCGCGATGATCGAGCCGTTCTGCGTTGTCGACGCCACGGCACAGAGGGCACAGGGGCTCCCAGGCGGGTCCGCGCTGATCGGCGAGCCTGCCGCATCCAAATGCTGGCTAGTTCCGATGCAGAGTCCCGAATCGCCAACCGAATCGCCTGAGGCATCACTGCCGGCATCACCCATTGCATCGCGGATCAGGTTGCCGACCGTCTCGCCAACTGGGTCGCCAATGGCGTCGTCGGCAGCGTCGCCACTCGGCTGGCCGCCAAGTGCGTTGCCCGTCGGCGCTCCGGTCATGCTGCACCGATCCCGCAAGCAGAGCGTCACTGACGCGAGCTTCAACTCCCGTTCGAGGTCAAGCAACACCGCGCGCAGGGTCTGATCCGAGATCATGGCGCCATCCAAGGCACGGCTGGTGCGGTAGAGCAGCTGCAGCGAATGGTTGCTGCGCGCCAGATCCCGGGTCTTCTCGGCGACCCGTTCTTCGAGCTCGTTGTAGATGTTCCAGAGGCCGCGCGTCATCAGGTTCATCGCCGCACCGAGTCGCCCAAGCTCATCCTCACCAACGAAACCGGTCCGCGCCGAGAAGTCGCCCTGCCGCACCCGCTCGGCGCACTGCAACAGGGCGTCGAGCGGTCGCACCAGGCGCCGCTGCACTAACAACAGGGTCACCAGTACCGCCAGCAGGGTCAGCCCCAGGGCGCCGGCCTGCATCCAAGCCAGCCCATCGATGCGCTGTTCGGCGCGGTCCTCAAGCCTGCGTACCAGGGTATGGATCTGCTCAACGAACGCATCGACCTGAGCGCGATAGCCCCGTTCGTCCCTCGCGATCGCCTCGGCGTTGAGCGCCGGGCGCATCCGCTGGCGCCAGCGCTCGGCAACCTGTTCATAGGCGATGCGCAGCGGATCGGTCGCCGCGTTCGGGAGCGCTTTGGTCAGTCGTGGACTCGCCAAGCGCTGCTCCAGCTCATCGGCCAGCTGCCGCGCGCGCTCGGCTCGCGCGCGGGCCGGCAGCGTCGAGTCCGCGAGCACCGCCGCGATGCGGTAGGACTGCATGCGCAGCGTGCCGGATTGGTTCACCGCCGAGGCCATGCCCTGATTGACTTGTGCGACCAGCATGGCGCCGATCATCGCCGCCATACCAAGGACCAGGATCAAGCCCATCAGCAGGCCGATGGTCAGCAGGAGCGAGTGTCTTGGAGAGGCCGAGGTCGACAGCATGGATGGAGGTTCTACGCCAAGCCGACGGGGAGCGAAAGAGGACTACCTCCAAAAAGCGGGAGGTTCCTACTCGGCCCGGGCCGAGCCTTCAAGCGGTCAGGTCATCGCCAAGAAAAACAAGCGTCTAGACAAGACCCTCTCTACCCAAAAGGGGGTAACCCGCACATCTTTGGTCGGATGTTCACTGGCTTGCACCCTCGCCCCGACCGGTTAGGCTTGAGCTGAATCAAGCTTGACCGGCCATCGCCATGAACCACGCCGACCGCGAGAAGACCTGCCTGCCGCTGCTGGAGACCGCACCCGGCTTTGCCTCAGTGCCAGCCGATGGCTTGCGTTATCTCGCCGCAGGCTGCCATCAACGCACCGCGACCCGCGGACAGGTACTCTGTGAGCGCGGTCAAACACTGGACGGGTTTCATCTGCTGCTGCGTGGCCGGATCAAGCTCTCGCTGCTGTCTGCAGAGGGCGCCGAGCGGGTGCTCGACATCGTTCTCCCGGGGCGCACCTTTGGCGAGTCAGCCGCCTTCCTTGGACGGCCCTGTGCGCTGCACGCCGAGGCCTTGATGGATTCCCGGCTGATGGTTGTCGATCTGAAGCGCGTGCGCAGCGCCATCGAGCGCTGGCCCGAGGTCGCGCATCTGATGCTGGGCTTGGTCGCCGAACGCTCGCAGCGGCTGATCGCGGATCTGGAGGCCTGCTGCCTGCATTCGGCCGCGCAACGGGTCGCGGCGATGCTGCTGCGCGATGCCCAGAGCGATGAGGATGCGCCGGATCGCGCGACCCTGGAGCTGCCGGCAGCCAAGACCGTGGTCGCCTCGAGCCTGAATCTTTCCGCTGAAACCTTCTCGCGCGAGCTGCATGGGCTGGCCCGGCGCGGGCTCGTCGAGGTCGAGCGCCGCCGGATTCGGATTCCCTCGCTCGAGCAATTGCGTCGGCTTGGGGGGCTGGATGGCGCCGAGATGGACGCACAGAACGCCCTTGCTGTTGATGCGGACAGAATGCAGGCGCCGCGTTCATTCACGCCAGCCTACCCCTGATGATCGACAGCAAAATTAGGAACAGCCCAGCGGCTAGCGTTTGGGCCGCGGCTGCACGCCGGGAGCAGTGCGACGATGGCCTAGACTGCTTCGAGATCAGAGGTTCAGACCGGTCTACTCCACGAGGCTGCCCTTGGTGCCAAGGTGCCAATTTTACCGCGCGATCATTGGCTCTGGTGGAGCTCGATCACCTGCACGCGATCCGCAGTTTGCTCGGATAGCTCAGCGCCGAGATGCAGATAGGCGCCTGGCTCCTGACTCGCACCGCGCATCAGGGTCAGAGGCTGCTCGGCGGCAACGGCACCGCTGCTGTCCCTGGCGATCATGATGACCGGCACCTGCAGCCCCGGCTGGCGCGGCCAAGCGTCGGCATCCGCCAGCGGTGCCTTGATCTCCAGCAAGACCTCGACGCGTCCGCGGCGTTGATCAAAGGTCTGCGCAGCGACCCTAAGCGGTTCGCCTTGCAGCCCGGCGCCGAGGCGCCAATCAACCGGCGAGCCCATGCTCGTTGCTGTCGTTGCAGGCTTCGCGGCAGCGAGCTGATCTGTTGGAGGGACAGCCTGCGCCGCCTGTTCGACGCGCGCCAACCGTTTCGTCAATAGCTCGGTGCGTGCCTCAAGCTGAGCCAGACGTGCCGCCAAGACGGGGTCAAGCTCAGCGCTTGTGCGACTGAACGACTGGATCAGGATCACCGCTAGCAGCAGAGCGACGAACAGGATGGCAGGCTTCATGGTCAGCTCCGACGAAAGACTAAACAGGCAGGCTTGAGCGCACTGAGCAGGATGCGCTTAGAAGGCGACTAAGTTGCCACTGTGATTGACATCTATCAATCGATTTAGGTGCGTTTTCACAGGCTTGAGATGTATCAAGAACCTACTCGAGGCAGCCGCCACACTAGCGCAGAGACCCCAAGAGTGCTGTGAGGAGATGCCTCCATGAATAATCGCTGCCCCGACCCTGATCGACCGCTCAGCCAACGACCTCGGCTGGCGTTTGTTACACGGTTGCGCCCCAGGCTGCAGACCCTTTCCTGGTTACTTGCGCTGCTGCTCGCCGGCGGCGCCTTTACAGCACAGGCCGAGGGCGTCCGCTCCGCGGCCATGCTCTCTCACACCTGCGCCGGCTGCCACGGCACCGAGGGCGCCAGCGCCGGCGAGGTGATGCCGACCATCGCCGGCATGGACAAGGGGTATCTGCTCAAGGTGCTCGAGGACTACAAGGACGATGTGCGCCCATCGACCATCATGGGCCGCATCATGCGCGGCTACAGCGATCAGGAGATCGCCGCCATCGCCAGCTTCTTCGCCTCCCAGCCCTGGGTCTCGACCGAGCGACCGATCGACGGCGAGCTGGCCTACCAGGGCGAGCTGATCCACCAGCAGCGCTGCGAGACCTGTCATACCGATGGCGGTCGCGGCCAGGATGCCCGCTCACCGCGGCTCGCCGGTCAATGGGGACCCTATATCGCCTACGCCTTGGAGACCTGTCGCGCCCGCGGCGCCAGCTGCAAGAAGCGCCAGGGCGCCGAGCGCGTGCAGGTGCTCGAGGATGCCGAGATCCAAGCCCTCGCCCACTACTACGAGAGCCAAAAATGAGCGCACAACCGATAAATCCCTCCCGTCGACGCTTTCTGGGCTCGGTCGGCCGCGCAGCGGCGGGAACCGCGGCGGTCGGTCTACTGGGCGCCCCAGCCATCCTCCGTGCCGACACGCCCAAGGCACGCGTGGTCGTGGTCGGTGGCGGTTACGGCGGCGCTATCGCCGCCAAGTATCTGACGATGGCCGACCCGGACCTGCGCGTGACCCTGATCGAGCGCAATCCGGTCTATGTCTCCTGCCCGCTCAGCAACGAGGTCCTGTCCGGCGAGCGCGACATCGACAGCCTGACCTTCGATTATCGGGGCTTGACGCGTCGCGGCATCGCGGTGATGGGCGATGAGATCATCGAGATCGACCCCGAGCAGCGCTTCGTGCGCGGCAAGGGCGGCGCCCGCTACAACTACGACAAGCTGATCCTCTCGCCCGGGGTCGCGTTCGACTTTGGCGCCATCGACGGCATGAGCGCCGAGCTGGCCGACTCGAGCATCCCGCACGCCTGGAAGGCCGGCCCGCAGACCCTGCTGCTGCGCAAGCAGCTCGAGGCCATGCCCGATGGCGGCGTCTGCGCCATCGTCGCACCACCGAATCCGTTCCGTTGCCCGCCCGGCCCCTATGAGCGGGCCGCGCAGATCGCCCTCTACTTCAGCCATCACAAGCCGAAATCCAAGGTGATGATCTACGACGCCAAGGATGCCTTCTCCAAGCAGGGGTTGTTCCAGGCCGGTTGGAAGGAGCACTACGGCGACATGGTCGAATGGGTCTCGGCGGCCGCCGGCGGCGCCATCGAGGCCATTGACCCCGACAGCATGACCCTAACCGGTGTGGTCGAGGACTTCCAGGCCGATGTGATCAACCTGATCCCGCACCAGCGCGCCGCGCAGATCGCCGTCGACAACGGGCTGGTCGACGACAGTGGTTGGTGTCCGGTCGATCAGCAGACCTTCGCCTCGACGCTGCAGCCCGACATCCATGTGATCGGCGATGCCGCCATCGCCGGCGCCATGCCCAAGTCCGGCTATTCGGCCAACTCTCAGGGCAAGGTCTGCGCCATGGCGGTGGCCGCCGCGATCAATGGCGAATCGCCACCCGCGCCCTCCTACGTCAACACCTGCTACAGCATCCTGGCGCCCGATCACGGCATCTCGGTGGCCGGTGTCTATGAGCTGAAGGATGGCGAGATCGTCTCGGTGCCTGGCGCCGGTGGGCTGTCCGCGCCCGATGCCGATGCGCGCACCCGGGCGATCGAGGTGCAGTTCGCCCTCGACTGGTATCGCAACATCACAGCGGACATGTTTACCTGATACCCAATCCCGGCCCATGCCCAATCCATACCCGTTGCTGTCTCTTGGCTTCCGCCCGTTCTTCCTCGCCGCTGGCGCGATCGACTGCCTCTCGCTGCTGGCCTGGCTGGCGATGCTGCACGGGCTGTTGCCGATCAATCTGCGCTTTGCCGGCAGTGCCTGGCATGCCCACGAGATGCTCTATGGCTACACGCTGGCAGTAGTCGCAGGCTTCCTGCTCACGGCGGTGCGCAACTGGACTGGACAGAACACCGCGTCTGGCACCGAACTGGCGGGGCTGGTGCTGCTGTGGCTGATCGCGCGCGCCTTGCCCTGGCTGGCGCTGCCGGTCTGGGGTGATGCCCTGCTGGCTGGTGCCTTCCCGCTGGCGCTGGCCTGGTCGATGCGCAAGCCGCTGTGGAACGGACCGAATCCGGTCAATCGCGTCTTTCTACTGATCTTGGGCGGGATGGCCGTTGCCGCAGCTTGGAGCCATCTGAGTGCGGCCGGCGCGGTGCCGGCAGAACTGCTGGATGCCGACAGCCTGATGCTCGGCTTGGTGCTGATCACGCTGCTGATCGTCTCCGGCCGGGTGCTGCCCTTCTTTACCAAAGCGGCGATCAACGACGCCGAGCCCAAATCATCGCAGTGGCTGGAGGTGACCACCTTCGTCGCTGCAGGCGCCTGGTTGACCGCCGATCTGATCAGTCCCTGGCCGGCGCTGAAGGCCATCGCCGCCCTCGCCTTCGCGCTGAGCCTGATCGCCCGCCTCGCCGGCTGGCATGATCGGCGCGCCTGGCGGATTCCGATCCTCGCCGTGCTCTACGCGGGCGCGCTCTGGCTGATCGTTGGGTTGATCCTGGATGCCGGCGCCGAGCTTGGTCTGATGGCGTCCAATGTCGCCCTGCACGCGCTGACCGCCGGTGCGATCGGCGTCTTCACCCTCGGCATGATGGTGCGCGTGACCTTGGGCCATACCGGCCGGGCGATGGTCTCGCCACCGTCGATGATAGCCGCCTTCGTCGCGATCAACCTCGCGGCGCTGATCCGAGTCGCATTTCCGCTGCTCTGGCCGGCGCAGTACAACAGCTGGATGCTGCTCTCGGGCCTACTCTGGAGCGGTGCCTTCGCCGCCTTCCTGGTCGTCATCGGGCCGATGCTGCTGGCACCGCGCGTTGATGGTCGGCCGATCTGAAGCGACCGACTCCGTCGGCGCCATTCCTTCAAGGCTCCAAGGTAACCGGCCGAGCGATCGGCACCACGACCAGATGCCGCTTGACTCCGATCAAGGATCGGACGCTTTGCTGCAGGCTCAATGGACGTTTCGGGGATCACGACGCCGCCCCTTCCCTGTCACCGGATCTTCGATGAGCAAGCCCTTGGCTCCCAACCCTGCTGAGCCTGCTGAGCCCGGCATCGACTCCAGCGCTCGCTCTGGCATCGTCGGCCCTAGCGTTGGCTCCAGCGTTGGTCCCAGAATCCGCCACGAGCAGCGCACCATCGATGCGATGCTCGCCATCTATTGCCGGGATCACCATCGTCTCCACCATCGACCCGGCACTCGCCACTGCGCCGAATGCGAGCAACTGCGCCTCTACGCCCATCAGCGCCTCGCCAGCTGCCCGTTCCAAGAAGAGAAACCGGTCTGCAACCGCTGCGAGGTGCACTGCTACAGCGCCGTCAAACGTGAGCAGGTGCGCGCGGTGATGCGCTATGCCGGCCCGCGCATGCCCTTGCGCCACCCCTGGCTAGCGCTGCGCCATCTGCTCGATAAGCTGCGCCGGGTGCCCAGCTTGGCGCGGGTTCTGGCCCGCACCAAGACTCGGCGAAGGACCAACACAAAGGAACACGACCAACCATGAAGCCCATCCTGACCTCACTCAGCCGTGGACTGCTGATCCTACTCGGGCTGGGCGGCGGCATCGCTCTGGCCGCGTTCTTGATCAGCCATGCCCGAGCGCCGCAACACAGCGACAGCTCAGCACCGGCGCCGACGCTGGGCGTCATTGAACTGCAACCCGTCACCCTACGGATCGAGGCGCGCGGCCTTGGCACCGCGCGCTCGGCCGAGCGCTGGCAAGCGGTGGCCAATGTCGCCGGGCGCGTGGTCGAGCGTCACCCGGATTTGGAAAGCGGCAACCTGCTGCCGGCCGGCACCCTGTTGCTCGCGCTCGACCCAAGCCGCTACCAGTTGGCTATCGCCGAGGCCGAGGCCGAACGCGAGCGCCTGACCGCCGAGCAGGCCCAGCTCGAGGTAGAGGCCGAGAGCACGCGCCGCCTGCTCGCGCTCGAGCAGGAGCGGCTGGACCTGACCGAACAGGAGCTCGCGCGTATCGAAGAGCTCGCCAAGAGCGGCTCGGCCTCGCGCTCGCAGCTCGACGAGCAGCGCCGCGCCAGCGCCGCCCAACGCCGTGCGGTGGCGACCTTGGAGAACGAGCTATCCCTCATCCCCTCCCGTCGTCAGCAACTGGCCGCGCAACAGGCGCGCGCCGCCGTGCTGCTGGCGCAGGCCAAGCAAGATCTCGCCGATACCCGTTTCGAGGCGCCCTATGCGCTGCGCCTGTCCGAGGTCGATGTCGAACTGCATCAGTACATCGCGCCGGGCCAACAGCTGTTCAGCGCCGACAGCCTGGCGGCGGCCGAGGTCGAGGCGCAGATCCCGCTTGGCATGCTGCGCCGACTGCTCGGCAGTGTCGCGACGGTCGCTGCCGCGCCTAACATGCCGAACGCGCCGATTCCCGAGACGCGGCGTCTCGATGAACGGATGGACTTCAGCGCCGTCAGCGCCGAGGTGCGCCTGGTCGGCGACGAACAGGTGCGCTGGCCGGCTGAACTGACCCGGGTCGCCAGTGGCCTGGACCCAGTGACCCGTAGCGCGCGGGTGGTGGTGCGGGTTGCGCATCCCTATCGCGACGCCAGCCCACCCGATCGCCCGCCGTTGCAACCCGGCATGCTGACCCAGGTTAGGCTGTCTGCGGCCAGTCCTGAGCCGCAATTGGTGGTGCCGGCGGCGGCTGTGCATCCCGCCACAGAAGACGCCAAGCACGCCGACGGGGATCAGCCGCTGGCAGGCTCACGCGAAGGTCATCGAACGCGCCTGGTCTACCGCCTCGATGCTGAGGATCGATTCCGGCGCACCCCGGTCGAGGTTGCCTTTGAGCAGGGCGGCCTCGCCGTGATCGCCGCTGGCCTCGCGCCCGGCGATCGCGTCATCGTCGATGAACCCTTGCCGGCGATCGATGGCATGCAGGTCAACCCTCGCCCTGATCCGGCACTTGAGGCCCGATTAAAAGACGAGGCTCAAGCTCCCGCTCAAGCCCCGCAACCAGCACAAACGCCCTTGGTGGGAGCCACCCCATGATCCGCTGGTTCGCGGCCCACCCGACCGCGGCCAACCTGCTGCTGCTCCTGCTGCTGGCCGCTGGTCTGTTCGCCGCGCCGACCCTGCAGCGCGAGACCTTCCCCGACTACCGCCCGACCGAGGTCGGCATCGAGGTCGAATACCGCGGTGCCAGCGCCGCCGATGTCGAGGAGGCGATCTGCCGGCGTCTGCGCGATGCACTCAAGGCGGTCGATTTTCTCGATGAGCTGATTTGCGTCGCGCAGGACAACCTCGCCAACGCCACCGCGACCATGGAGCCTGGCGGCGACGCGCTGCGCTTTCGCAGCGACATCGAGACCGCCGTGCGTGCCATCCGCCATCTGCCGGCGCGTGCGGAGACCCCGATCGTGCGCTCGCTGCATCAGAGCGATCTGGTCGCGGCGGTCGCGATCAGCGGCGCATTGCCGCTGGCGCAGCTCGAGGAGGTCGCGCGCGGTCTCGAAGACCGCATCCTGCGCCTGTCCGGTGTCGCCGAGGTGCAGATCCAAGGCCTGTCGCAACGCCAGTGGCAGGTGGAGGTACCGCGCGATCTGCTCGCCCAGCACGGACTCTCGGCGCGCGCGCTAGCGCAACTGATCGCCCGTCAGAACATCGACCTGCCGCTCGGCATCCTGGAAGGGAACGACCGTGAGCTGTTGCTGCGCTTCACCGATCAACGCCGCTCGCTGCGTGCGCTGGCCGATCTGGTGGTGGTGGCGGATGCCGAGGGTGGCGAGCTGACCCTGGGCCAGCTCGCCAAGCTCTCGCAGGTCGGCGAGCGCGCCGAGGAGCAAATCCACTTCAACGGCGAGCGCGCGCTGGTGCTCGAGGTCAGCAAGGGGCTGCGCGACGATGCGCTGCGGGTGTTCGCGGCGCTCGAGGCCCTGGTCGCCGAGGAGCAGGTGCGGCTCGGCACCGGCATGCAACTGACCCTGACCCAGGACATGACCAGCATCGTGCGTGATCGGCTGCGGATGCTAGTCAGCAACGGGCTGATGGGGCTGCTCCTGGTGGTCTTGGTGATGAGTCTGTTCTTCCGCCCGCGCTTGGCGCTCTGGGCGGTGCTCGGGCTGCCGGCGGCCTTCGCCGGGGCCTTTGTGGTGATGGCCTTGACCGGGCTATCGCTGAACATGATCACGCTGGTGGCGCTGCTGATGGCGATCGGCATTGTGATGGACGATGCCATCGTCATCACCGACAACATTGCCGCGCGGGCGAGCGCGCAATCCGACGCCCCAGCGAGCGATGCGTCCGCCCCCGCCCCCTCCTCGCTCGACACCATCGTCGCCGGCACCCGCGAAGTCCTGCCCGGCGTGCTGTCCTCCTTCCTCACCACGGTCTCGGTCTTCCTGCCACTGTCATTCCTCGCCGGCGAGTTGGGCGCGGTGCTGCAGGTGCTGCCGATCGTCCTGATCGCGGCGCTGGCGGCGAGCCTGATCGAGGCCTTCCTGATCCTGCCGCATCACCTCAAGGGCAGCGTCAACAGCCTGCAGGGTGCATCCGAGTCGCGGTTGCGGCGCGGCTTTGAGCGGGGCTTCGCGGCCTTGCGCGAGCGCGTTGGCCGCATCGCCGATGCGGCGATCCGCGCCCGCTATGCGGTGCTGGGCCTGGAGCTGCTGGTGCTGATCGGCTCGGTCGGCTTCGTCGCCGGTGGCCACATCGGCAGCGAGGCGATGCCCTCGATCGACGGTGATGTGCTGGAGGCGCGCATTCTGATGCCGCAGGGCACCCCGCTGGCGCGCACCGAGGCGATCGCGGCGCAGGTCGAGGCGGCGATGCGCCAACTCGATGCGGAGCTGAGCCCGCAGCAGCCCGACGGCGCCGTGCTGGTCGAGGCCATCCAGACCCGCTTCAATCACAACCCAAGCGCCCGGGAGGCCGGCCCCCATGTCGCGACCGTCATCGTCGATCTGCTCGCCGCCGAGCGCCGCACGCTGAGCCTGGATACGCTGACCGAGGCCTGGCGTGAGGCCATCGGCCCGATCGCCGGCATCCATAGTCTACTGATCCAGGAGCCCGGCTTCGGCCCGGCGGGCATCCCGGTCGAGATCCGCCTGCAGGGCGAGGATCTGGACGCGCTCAAGGCCGCCGCGCTGGAGGCCAGCGAACAGCTAGCCAGCTATGAGGCGGTGTTCAACGTCATCGACGATCTGCGCCCCGGCAAGCCGCAGCGCCGCTATCGGCTCGCCGAGGGCGCCCATGGGCTGGGGCTGACCGCCGAGGAGGTCGCCGCGCAACTGCGCGCGGCCTGGCTCGGCGAGATCGCCGACAGCCAGCGCATCGGCGCCTGGGACATCGAGATCCTGGTACGCCAGGCGAAGGACGACCGCGATGATCTCGATGACCTGGCCGACCAGACGATCCAACTCGCCGATGGCCAGCGCGTGCCGCTCAGCGCGGTGGCAACGGTCAGCGAGCTGCGCGACTGGGCGCGGATCACCCGCATCGATGGCCGCCGCACGCTGACGATCGCCGCCGATGTCGATGCCCGGCTGGCCAGCGGTCAGGCCATCGTCAGCGACCTGCGCGTGCGTTGGCTGGACGATTTCCAAGCCCGCCATCCGCAGGTGGAGGTGCAGTTCGAGGGCCAGGTCGCCAACGCCGCCGAAACCGGCGGCTCGATCCGCCGTGGACTGCTGATCGGCCTGCTCGGCATCTTCGTCATCCTGTCGTTCCAGTTCCGTAGCTATGTCGAGCCGCTGATCGTGATGCTGACCATCCCGCTGGCCTTCATCGGCGCCATCTGGGGCCATGTGCTGATGGGCTATTACCTATCGATGCCGTCGCTGATCGGCGCCGCCTCGCTGGCTGGTATCGTCGTCAACAACGCCATCCTGCTGATCCAGTTCATCAACGCCAACCGTGCCCAGGGACTCTCTGCCGCGGCCGCTGCGGGCCAGGCCAGCCGTCAGCGGCTGCGCGCGATCCTGATCTCCTCGCTGACCACCATTGCCGGTCTGGCACCACTGCTCGCCGAGACCAGCTCCCAGGCCGATGCGATCAAGCCGTTGGTGATCTCGGTGGTGTTTGGGCTGCTCAGTGCGACGGTGCTAGTCTTGCTAGTGATTCCGGCGCTCTATGTGTTGCTCGATGATCTGGGCTTGGCGCGGTTGCCGATGCCGACCATTTCAAAGCCGATCCCGGCCGAGGACTGGCCAAGACGACATCACTCAAACGATTAGGAGACACCGATGCCCACTTTAACGTGGCTATCCCGGTTGATGCTGCCGGCGCTCATGTTACTCGCCAGCATCGCGCCAGCGGCAGACGAGGACGCCGGCCTGCGCCTGCAACCGATCAACGATCGCCTCTATGCCATTGTCGGCCCATTCGGCAACCGCACGCCCGAGAACCTCGGCAACAACGCGACCTTCGGCTTCGTCGTCACCGACGCCGGCGTGGTGCTGATCGATGCCGGTGGCAGCGCTAAGGGCGCCGCAGCGATCAAGGCGCTGATCCAGCAGGTCACCGATCAGCCGGTGAAGCTGGTGATCAACACCGGCGGGCAGGATCATCGCTGGCTCGGCAACGCTTATTTCAAGGCGCGCGGCGCCCGCATCATCGCCAGCCAAGCCGCCGTCGAGGACCAGCGCGCGCGCCTGCAGGAGCAGTGGTTGAGGCTTCAAAACCTGGTCGGCATGAAAGGCCTGGCCGGCACCGAGCCAGTCTATGCCGATGAAACCTTCGAGGATCAGATGCGCCTCAACGTCGGCGGCACCGACATCGAGCTGCAAATGGTCGGCCCCGCCCACACCCCGGGCGAGACCCTAGTCTGGCTGCCCGAGGCGCGTGTCGCCTTCAGCGGCGATGTCGTCTATGTCGGGCGCATGCTTCGGGTCGGCTCGCATTCCAACAGCGCGCACTGGATCGAGGCCTTTGAAGCCCTGGCCGCGCTCGAGCCCGAGGTCGTGGTCCCAGGGCACGGCCCCGCCACCGACCTCGCCCAGGCCCGCGCCGACACGCTCGACTACCTGGTCTTCCTGCGCGAGACGGTCGGCGCCTTCATGGAGGACGGCGGCGATATCACGCAGATCGGCAGCCTGGACCAGTCCCGATTCGCCGATCTGGAAGAGTACGCGTCGCTCAAGGGCCGCAATGCCCAGCAGGTGTTTCAGGAGATGGAGTGGGAATGAGCGAGGCGCGATGATCAGCCGCTCAAGCAGCCGCCATCATCGCTGTGACATCCTCCTGCACGTTGCCAATCGGCTTGATGTCGAAGGTCTCGATCAGCACCTTGGCCACGTTCGGCGACAGGAAGGCCGGCAGCGTCGGGCCGAGCCGGATGTGCTTCACACCCAGATGCAGCAGCGCCAGCAGCACGATGATCGCCTTCTGCTCGTACCAGGCGATGTCGTAGGAGATCGGCAGCTCGTTGATATCATCGAGCCCAAACACCTCTTTCAGCTTCAGCGCAATGAACGCCAGCGAGTAGGAGTCGTTGCACTGCCCGGCATCGAGCAGCCGCGGAATGCCACCGATCTCGCCGAGATCCAGCTTGTTGAAGCGGTACTTGGCACAGCCAGCGGTCAGGATCACGGCGTCCTGCGGCAGGGCTTGGGCGACATCGGTGTAGTAGCTGCGCGCCTTGTGCCGACCGTCGCAGCCACCCATGACGACGAAGCGTTTGATGGCGCCGGTCTTGACCGCGTCGACCACCTGATCGGCCAGGGCCATGACCTGGGCATGGGCGAAGCCGGTGGTGATCTCGCCCTGCTCCAGCTCGGTCGGCGGCGGGCAGGTCTTGGCCTGCTCGATGATCGCCGTCATGGTCAAGCCCGAATTGACGCTTTGATAACAGTGACTTGTCGGCGGTTCTCGGGGCTTGTATGTATCGATGCCGCGTCGCCGTCGCGCTCGCGTGCCGAATTCAAAGCTCGTCGGCGTAGTCCTGCAGCGCCTCTCGGTCCCGGATCTCGATCCACTCGCTAGCGACGGCGATCACGTCCTTGTCGATCAGACGGCGGGTGACGCGGGGCCAGGTCTTGGCGCAGATCCGTCGCGAGATCGCGGCCCCCGTTCGCTGGCGTCACGTCCGCATCGGATCCTCTGTGCGGATCAGTCAGGTTTTGTCGCTCGGTACGCCATTCAGCCATCAGTCGTCCTCATCCACTAGCGGTGAATGGTCCCGCGCCTGGGCCGTCGCTCCTGCGGCTGGCGGTGCGGGCGCTGGCGCAGACTCGAGCTGTGACTGCGCAGCGGCGGCTGAGCGCCCCAGCACCTGGCCAAGCACGACCCCGAGCTGGATATCGGTCTCGCGCAACTCGGCAAGATAGATCGGCTCGCCGACGGCAGCCCGCAGGCGCTCGACCTGAGCCTGATAATCGGCCGAGGGCCAGAGTCCGCCCTCAGCGTTAGAGCCAGAGTGCGCATCGTCTCCAAATGCCATCGTCAACCTCGCCAGTGGCAGATGAGGACACGAGCATACTTCAGAACACCAGCACCTTATCGGCGGCAAGCGTGCGCTGTTGGGGCTTCGCCATAACCACTAGATCAGTGAAGAGTGGGAGCTGAGGGGTGAAGGCTGAGTGCCGAGGGATGGCGAGCGGGTTCTAAGGCGCGTGGCGTTATACTGTGGTGCCTCGTCCTTGCCAGCCTCTCATCGTGACCCAGTCTGCATCGCCCAAACAACAGCTGTTCGAGCATTTGGCCGTGATCGCCCGCGCCTTGGGACATTCTGCACGGTTGGAGCTGCTCGACTACCTGGCTCAGGGCGAGCGCAGCGTCGAGGAACTGGTGCGGCTCAGCGGGCTGTCGGTGGCCAACACCTCCAAGCATCTGCAGCAGCTCAAGGCCGCAGGGCTGGTCAATGCGCGTCGCGATGGCAAGTATGTGCGCTACTCGCTCGGTGATGAGCGGGCGCTGGATGCCCTCGCCGCGCTGCGCGGCATCGCCCAGGATCGCAGTGATGCAGTCGCTGAGCTGATGGCGCAGTATTTGCTGCAGCGTGATGCGCTCGAGCCGATGCCGGCAGCGGAGCTGTTGGAACAGGCGCAGGATGGGTTGGTGACGGTGCTCGATGTGCGCCCGTCCGAGGAGTTCGGCCAGGGCCATCTGCCGGGTGCCCTGAACATCCCGCTCGAGCAGCTCAAGACCCGCCTGGCGGAGCTGCCGCCGGAGCGACAGGTCGTCGCCTATTGCCGTGGTCCTTGGTGCGTGCTCTCATTCGAGGCGGTCGCGGCGCTGCGCGAGGCCGGTTTCGAGGCCCGACGCCTGGCCGATGGCCTGCCCGAGTGGCGTCATGCTGGGCTGCCGGTGGCGCGGGATTAGGGCTCCGGCCGGTCTCCGTCTTTCGCCTCAGCCTCGGCCGTCTTGCCATGCTCAGCGCGGATTCGCGCACGGAGCGTCTCCAGGGGTGTATCCGGAGTTTTGGTTCTGATGCCCAGCGTTCGCCTGCGCCCTCGTGGGCCTGCCTGCAGTCTTGCGAGCAAGGCGCGCACTAGCTCGTGACAGTGAGCACTGAGGCTCAGAGACTGCCCTTCTTGGACAGGCGCTAAGATGACCCGGCGCAACCCAACCATCTTGTGAGGTTGAGAGTCCGGATCGATCGCGTTGTAAGTTTTGCGATCCGACACAGAATGCTTTGAAAGGAAAACCGACGTGATCACCGGAGAGCTCAAATCAAAGATCGACCGCATCTGGGACAGCATGTGGTCCGGCGGCATCTCCAACCCGCTCTCGGTCATCGAGCAGCTGACCTACCTGCTGTTCATCAAACGCCTCGACGAGTTGCACACCCTGCGCGAGCGCAAGGCCGCGCGCACCGGCCAGCCGATCGACGAGCCCATCTTTCAGAGCTATCAGTCGAAGCTGCGCTGGTCGCGCTTCAAGGAGACCGCTCCGGAGCAGATGTTCGCGACGGTCAAGGATGAGGTCTTCCCCTTCATCAAGACCCTCGGCAGCCGGAACGGACCAGGCGGCGGCACCGACGCGGAAGGCGACTCCACCTACTCGCACCACATGCGCGATGCGATCTTCATGATGCCCACCCCGCGCGTGCTCGCGAACGTCGTCGATCAGCTCGACGCCATCGACATGGCCGACGCCGACACCAAGGGCGATCTCTATGAGTACATGCTTGGCAAGATCGCCCAGGCCGGGACCAACGGCCAGTTCCGCACCCCACGCCACATCATCAAGCTGATGGTCGAGATGACCGCGCCGACGCCCAACGATGTCATCTGCGATCCGGCCTGCGGCACCGCCGGCTTCCTGATCGCCGCCTCCGAGCACCTGCGCAGACAGCATGCCGAGGCCATCTACAAGAGCGAGACCTCGCGCCGGCGCTTCAACGAGGACACCTTCCACGGCTTCGACTTCGACAGCACCATGCTGCGCATCGGCAGCATGAATATGCTGCTGCACGGGGTCGAGAACCCGGACATCCGCTACAAGGACTCGCTCGCGCAGTCGGTCTCCGATGATGGCAACGACGCCGAGCGCTACTCGCTGATCCTCGCCAATCCGCCCTTCGCCGGCAGCCTCGATGACGAATCCACGGCCAAGGACCTGCAGCAGATCGTCAAGACCAAAAAGACCGAACTGCTGTTCCTGGCGCTGTTCCTGCGCCTGCTGCAGATCGGTGGACGTGCCGCGATCATCGTGCCGGATGGCGTGCTGTTCGGCTCCAGCAAGGCGCACAAGACGCTGCGCCAGATCCTGGTCGAGGACCAGAAGTTCGACGCCGTGATCTCGATGCCCTCGGGCGTGTTCAAGCCCTATGCCGGGGTCTCCACCGCCATCCTGCTATTCACCAAGACCGGCCCTGTGGGGCAATCGAGGGGCGGCACCGACCAGGTCTGGTTCTACGACATGCGCGCCGACGGCTTCTCGCTCGACGACAGGCGCAGCCCGCAGCCGGACAAGAGCGACCTGCCAGACATCCTCGCCCGCTGGCAAGCCTTGCGTGCACAAGGGCACGACGCCGAGGCCGAGCGCAAACGCACCGAGCAGAGCTTCCTGGTGCCCAAGGCCGAGATCGCCGGTAACGACTATGACCTGTCGATCAACCGCTACAAGGAGGTCGAGTACGAGGCCGTGGAGTACGACCCCCCGGCGGTGATTCTGGAGCGGTTGGCGAAGCTCGACGCGGAGATCGCCGAAGGACGGGAGGCGTTGGAGGCGCTGCTGCAATGACCCATGATCTCGCCGGAGCGCCCGACGCCTTCTTCGAGCGCATCCGCGCCATTCTCGCCGAGGCGCGCGGCCGGACTTACGCCAGTGTCAACCCCATCATGGTCGATGCGTACTGGAAGATCGGTCAGCGCATCGTGGAGGAAGAGCAAGGCGGCCAGGCCAAGGCCACCTACGGCAGCCAACTGATGCCCGAGCTGTCTCGGCGCTTAGGGAACGAGTTCGGCAAGGGTTTCTCCGTCGCCAATCTGTTCAACTTCCGCCAGTTCTATCTGGCCTTTCCGACCGAGGAAAAACTCTACGCGCTGCGTAGAGAATTGAGCTGGAGCCACTACCGGCTGATCATGCGCGTCGAAGACGCCGAGGCCCGCGCCTACTATATCGACGAGGCCGCCAACCAAGGCTGGAGCAGCCGCCAGCTGGAGCCAGTTGTTTGCCTCGAAGTATTTGGCCGTGCTTCCCTGTGAAGAAGCGCTAGCCCGCGAGCTAGAGCCCAGGCATGTGTTGGACGTTCAACCGGGAGGATCAAAATCCCATGATTGCGCTTGAGATCAAAACCATTGGCAATGCAGCCACGGTCACCCTGCCGCCGCAAGCACTCGCCCTGCTGCATGCGAAAGAAGGCGACACCTTATACTTGAGTGCAACGCCTGAGGGTGTCTTACTGAATCACTACAGCCCAGAGCTGACGCGGCAAATGCGGACCGCCGAGGAGATCATGCGAGAGGATCAAGACGTGTTGCGCGAAATCTGCGCCGACGGCTTCTCGCTCGACGACAAGCGCAGCCCGCAGCCAGAAAGGAGGTCGAGTACGAATCGGTGGAGTACGACCCGCCGCAGGTGATTCTGGAGCCGTTGGCTAAACTGGAGGAAGAGATTGCCGAGGGGCGAAAGGCGTTGGAAAAATTGCTGAATGAGTTGACCACGAATTGATCACTACACCAGAGGAGGAACCCATCTATGTTGGCCATCGCACTCCCGAAAGACACTGAAATCGAGCTGTATAAGATCGCCATGCGTGCCGGGCTAACACCCGACGAGGTCGCTCAGAGAGCAATTCTCGATTTTATCGAGGAGCAACAGGACTCGGAAACAGCCATCAAGCGGCTCGCAAATCCGGCGCAACGTTGGAGCCAAGCGGATTTGGAGCAGGAGCTTGACTTGGACGATTGAATGGGATGAGCGCGCTCGTCGCGAGTTGCGTCGCCTTGATCCATCGGTACAGCGCGAGATCCTGGCTTTTTTGCGACAACGCATCGCGGTTGACGAGAATCCGCGTCGCTATGGCAAGGCCCTACGCCACGCGCTGCAGGGTCTATGGCGTTACAGAATACGCGACCACCGCGTCGTTTGTCGCATTCAAGATGATCGAGTTGTTGTATTGGTTTTGAAGGTTGGGCATCGCAGTAAAGTTTATGGTTGATTCAATCATTACGATCAGAACCCTTGGCGATGCATGCTCCAAAATTACCGATGTCACCCATCATTCTCCGCCTATCTGTAAGGCCCCGGTAGGTGGAGGTGAGGCATCTGTAGAGGCTTGGCCAGGAAAGAAGGGAAGATTGATGGGGAATACTTCAAGGATGGAATATGGCACGGGCGGTGAAGCTATGGACGGCAATCGCCGAGAAGGGCGGAAAGAACTGCTGGAGATACTGGCGTGAGTTGGCCAACCGCGAGAATCGGCGATGTATGTAAGGTGGTTTCGGGGGCAACACCGAAAACGACCAACCCTAGCTACTGGGATGGTGACGTGCCTTGGGTAACCCCAAAGGATCTGAGCGAACTCAACTCCAAGGTTCTCCTGGATACCCCGCGCAAGATCACCAAGGCTGGTTTGAATAGTTGCTCGGCGAGGATGTTGCCTGCGGAATCGGTGCTCTTCAGCTCACGGGCACCTATTGGTCTTGTTGCAATTAACGCATTTCCAGTATGCACCAACCAAGGTTTCAAGAGCATGGTGCCTCGGGGAGATCGCATCTTTTCGGGCTACCTGTTCTGGTGGTTAACGGTTCATCGGGATCATTTGCAGAACCTCGGAAGAGGCGCGACCTTCAAAGAGGTTTCGAAGCAGATCGTCGAAGAGATCGAAATCCCCCTCCCACCCCTTGCCGAGCAGAAGCGGATTGCGGCGATTCTGGATGCGGCGGACGCCTTGCGGGCCAAGCGCCGCGAGTCCCTCGCCGAACTCGACACGCTCCTTCAGTCCACCTTCCTCGATCTGTTTGGTGATCCTGTTACCAATCCCATGGGGTGGTCGTTACAGAACGGCGCCGATGTTTGTAGCCGCATTACTGTCGGAATAGTCGTCAAGCCGGCGTCGTACTACGTGAAGACTGGCGTCCCTGCACTGAGATCGCTCAACGTGCGTCCAAACAACATCGAAATGAACGATCTCGTTTTCGTATCCAGTGCGGATAATGCCGGTCGTCTCGCCAAAACCCGAGTGTGGAGTGGCGATATCTTGTTGGTTAGATCCGGTCAGCCGGGCACCGCTGCAATCGTGCCCGAGAAACTGGACGGCGTGAATGCGATTGATATTCTCATTGCGACGCCTGACCGCTCTGTGATCAACCCGGCGTACCTTTGTCATTACTTCAACTCACCGGGCGGCAAGCGGATGGCTCTGGGGGCGCAAAGAGGGCAGATTCAGAAACACCTCAACGTAGGTGCACTGAAGGTTGCACCCATCCCTCTCCCTCCGCTCGATCTCCAGCACCATTTCGCCACCATCGTCGAGTCCATCGAACGCCAGAAGACCCGCCTCCGCGCCCATCTCGCCGAACTCGACACCCTGTTCGCCTCGCTCCAGTCCCGCGCCTGCAACGGCCAACTCTGAGAGATCGCCGCCATGACGCTCGCCGAAACCATCTACCAGAAAGGCCTGACCCTGCCGCCCGAGAAGGCGCGCGAGGTGCTCGACTTCTTCAAGGACCGCCCAGGCGTTACCGAGGCTGATAGCGACAGAGGCGCTGCCAAGCGAAGATCGCTACTCGAAGTCTTCGAGGAAGCAGGCCTGGTCGGCTGCCTGGAGACAGACGAACAGTTATCGACCACCTATAAGGCGCAGCTTGACTTCTCACAGAAGCACGGTGGGCCAGTATGATCATCATCGACACCGGGTTCTGGTTCGGCCTGATGGACCGCCGCGATCAATACCACAAACTCTGCCGTCGATTTCTCGCACTTTCTTACCTATCGGTGGAAGAACACCAAGCCGTTTACCAATCTGCTTGCCTTTCCCGCCAAGGGTTAACGCGAGCTTGCATACAGATTCATTTTGGGAGCGGGATGTGACCACACAGAAGATCAGTCGCGAACAGGTAAAGGCAGAGATCGATCAACTCGATAGCGAGTATTTGGGACTCGCCTATCGGGTGATTCGCCAGTTTCCTCGTCGAGCGGAACAGCGACAGCGCCCCGGCAAGCCAACTTTTTCGCGACGTTGGCTAGGCAAGCTTCAAAAGCCATCCTTCAGTGAACAAGCGATGCAGGAAAACCCCAAGTTGGCCTATCTTGCTAAGCGGTATGGGCTATGAGGGGCCGGACTATGAATCTCCCCTTGGAGACATCGTCATGACCGACTTAGCACGCATCACCGTTGATCCCGAGGTCTGCGGAGGTCGACCATGTATTCGAGGCCTGCGGGTGCGCGTCAAGGATATTTTGGACATGCTTGCAGCGGGTGCCTCGCGCGACGAGATCTTGGCGGATTATCCGTACTTGGAAGACGCTGACATCACCGCCGCACTCAACTACGCAGCGGCCCAAACCGACCACCTGATCTTGCGAGTCGCCTGATCGTGAACGTTCTGGTGGACGCTCAATTACCTCCGGCGGAGGGCTACCCATGACCAACTTCGCCTTCCTGCCACCCGAGTTCCGCGACATTCAGGCGTCCGCAACCAAGGCAGAAGGCCACATCTGGAGCGATCCCCGCGCCGCCTGCTTCCATGCCCGCTTCGCGCTCGAGGCCATCGTCCATTGGCTCTACCGCCATGACCGCGACCTGCAGCTTCCCTACGACAACAACCTCGGCGCGCTGCTGCACGCGACCAGCTTCCAGAACCTAGTCCCACAGTCGGTCTACCTGAAGACCCGGCTGATCCAGCAGCAAGGCAACGAGGCCGTCCACAATCCACGCCCAGTGCGCGAGCAGGACGCGCTGCAGGTGGTCAAAGAGCTCCATCACGTCTGCTATTGGCTGGTCCGCACCTATTCACCAGGGGCTTCCCGCGACTGTGCGGCCTGGAAAGACGCGCGCGTCCCGCCCGCCCTCAGCAGCCACGAGGTCGTCCCGCGCCAGGAGCTGGAAGCCCTGGAGGCCAGGCTCGCAGAGCAGACCACCGAGGCGCTGAAACGCCAACAACAACGCGATGCACTGGACACCGAGATCCAGGCCCTGCGCCATCAGCTCGCCGAGGTCCGCGCCGCCGCCGAGCAGGTGCCCGACGACCACGACTACTCCGAGGTCGAGACCCGCTCGCACCTGATCGACATCGAGCTACAGCGCGCCGGCTGGGCGCTCGATCCGACCCCCGGCAGCCACAAGGTTCGCGAGGTCGAGGTCACCGGCATGCCCATCGGCGTGGACTCTGGCACGGGCCTCGGCTACGCCGACTATGTGCTCTGGGGCGATGATGGCCAACCGCTGGCGGTGATCGAGGCCAAGAAGACCAGCCTCGACCCGCACGCCGGCCAGCAGCAGGCCAAGCTCTATGCCGATTGCCTGGAGCAGATGCACGGCCAGCGCCCGCTGATTATCACCTCCAACGGCTACAGCACCTGGCTCTGGGACGACCAAGCCTATCCGCCACGCCAGATCGCCGGCTTCTACAGCAAGGACGCCCTGAGCCGACTCATCATCCGCCGCAGCCAACGCCAGGCGCTGGACGTGGCGCAGGTGAAGGATGCCATCGCCGGGCGCTACTACCAGAAGCGCGCCATCGGCAGCCTCTGTGCGTTGTTCACCGCCGCCCGGCGCAAGGCGCTCCTGGTGATGGCCACCGGCACCGGCAAGACCCCCACCGCCATCGCCCTGGTCGATCTGCTGCAGCGCGCCGGCTGGGCCAAGCGGGTGCTGTTCCTGGCTGATCGCGTCTCCCTGGTCAAGCAGGCGTGCAACGCCTTCAAGGCGCACCTGCCCGACTCCAGCCCGGTCAATCTGGTCACCGAGAAGGACACCGAGGGCCGGGTCTACGTCTGCACCTATCCGACCATGATGGGCCTGATCAACGAGACCGCTGGCCACGAGGCCCGCTTCGGCGTCGGCCACTTCGACCTGATCATCATCGACGAGGCCCATCGCTCGGTCTATCAGAAGTACGGCGCGATCTTCCACTACTTCGACGCCCTGCTGGTCGGGCTCACCGCGACCCCGCGTGATGAGGTCGACAAGAACACCTATGCCCTGTTCGATCTGGAGCCAGGGGTGCCGACCGACGCCTATGAGCTGGAACAGGCGGTCAACGACGGCTTCTTGGTGCCGCCCAAAGTCCAGCAGGTCGATCTACGTTTCCCCCGCGAGGGCATCGACTACGACAGCTTGAGCGATGAGGAGAAGGCGCAATGGGAGGCGCTGGATTGGGGCGATGACGCCGACGACGCGACCTTGCCCGAGCGGGTCAATGCCGCCGCCATCAACAACTGGCTGTTCAACAAGGACACGGTCGACAAGGTGCTGCAGCACCTGATGGAGCACGGCCACCGCGTCGACGGCGGCGATCGGCTCGCCAAGACGCTGATCTTCGCCCGCAACCATGACCATGCCGTCTTCATCGAGCAGCGCTTCAACCATCACTACCCACACCTCAAGGGCCAGTTCGCGCGTGTCATCGATAACTATGCCAAGTACGCCCAGAGCCTGATCGACGACTTCGCCCAACCGGAGAAACTGCCGCAGATCGCGATCTCGGTCGACATGCTCGACACCGGCATCGACGTCCCCGAGATCGCCAACCTGGTCTTCTTCAAGCCGGTCTACTCGAAGATCAAGTTCTGGCAGATGATCGGTCGTGGCACCCGGCTCTGCCCAGACCTGTTCGGCCCCGGCGAAGACAAGCAGGACTTTCGCGTCTTCGACTTCTGCTTCAACTTCGATTTCTTCAAAGAGCATCCGGAGGGCATCAACGCCCGCGACAGCGCGCCGCTGGGCACCCGATTGTTCCGGGCGCGTGTGCAGCTGCTCGGACATCTGCAGACCACCCCAGAGCTGGACCCCGACGCCGATCTACAGATCGCGCTGAGCGATAGCCTGCATGCCGAGGTGGCGGCGATGAACCGCGAGAACTTCATCGTGCGGATGCACCTGGAGCCGGTTGAGCGGTTCCAACAGCGCGCTGTCTGGGACGATCTCACCGAGCAAGACCGCGAAACGCTGCAGCGCGAGATTGCCGGCCTGCCGTCCAAGATCGAGACCGATGATCTGGCGTCGCGACAGTTCGACCTGACTGCGCTGCGCATGCAGTTGGCCTTGGCCGAGACGGACACTGCCACCTTCGAGCGCCAACGCCAGCGCGTGGTCGAGATCGCGATGCTGCTGGAGGAGAAGCAGGCGATCCCAGCCGTTCAGAAACAACTCGCTTATCTCACAAGCCTGCAGGAGACGGACTTCTGGGAAGGCATCGGCCTCCCGCAGCTCGAGGAGCTACGCCTCCGCCTTCGGGGTCTGGTGCCGCTGCTCGACAAGAAGACGCGCAAAGTCGTCTACACCGACTTCAAAGACGAGATCCTCGGTGTGCGCGAGGAAGCGGCGGTGGCGGTGCCGCGCATGACCGGCGTGCAGTACGAGAAGAAGGTCAAGGCGTACCTGAACAGCCACCTGGACAACATCGTTATCCATCGGCTGCGCGCCAATCTGCCACTGACGCCCACGGACCTCGAAAGTCTCGAAACCACGCTGATCAAGATCGGCGAAGACGACGGCAAGACGCTGCTCTCCGACCTCCTCGAGCGCAGTCGCGCGCCCTCATTGGTGCACTTCGTCCGCAGCCTCGTTGGCATGGACCGTCAGGCCGCTCAAGCCGCCTTCTCGCGATTCCTCAACGACCGCAGCCTAACCCCACCGCAGATGCGCTTCATCGAGCTGATCATCGACCAGCTCAGCGCACGCGGGATGATCGAGGCCGCCGCGCTCTACGAGCCGCCGTTCAGCCATCTGCACGCGGGTGGACCGGACGAGTTGTTCGCAGGCCGGGAGAATGTGATCGACGGGGTCTTTGAGACGCTGAAGGCGTTGGAGCCAGAGCGGTTGACGGCAGCAGTCTGACCACAAGCGCTACTCGTGAGGCATGGACAGGGGTAGGATGGGGGCCGGGTCCGTATATCCGCCTAGGGTGCACCACCAGATTAGCCATATCAGATGCTTCCTCAGAGACTGTCCAAGAAGGGCGGTCTTTGAGTCGCCCCCTGACCGACGACAACCAAGGACACAATAGGAAAAAATCGAGGCGGGACAAGGCAACTGGCTGCAAGCCCCTGATTTTATGGAGCCGATGAGCGGATTCGAACCGCTGACCTACTGATTACGAATCAGTTGCTCTACCACCTGAGCTACATCGGCAAGGAGGATAAGTAGTTAAGCTGCAGAGCCTAGCCGACTATCTTAGGCGATGAGGAGTCGCGACAACAAGGGCTTTGTTCAGACCGTTCAATGCGGCGAGACCAGCTTCAAGCCGACAATGCCGACAACAATCAGCCCAACGAAGAAAAAGCGCGCCAGGGTTGCCGGCTCGCTGAACACCAACAGGCCGATGACGAAAGCCCCCACCGCGCCGATGCCCGTCCAGATCGCATAGGCGGTGCCCATCGGAATCGTGCGTTGGGCGAACAGCAGCAGTGTGCCGCTACCGAGCACCGAGAACAGGCTGAAGCTCAGCCAGCCCCAGCGCAGTCCGTTGTCGGAGAGTCCAAGCTTGAGGCCAACGGGCCAGCCCCACTCAAAGATCCCGGCGATGAGGAGCGCAATCCAGGCCATACCTGCATCGGGGTCGAGAAGCCCACTCAGAGATGAGAATGTATGGCTATCATAACTGGTATGAAGTGAAGCGTGCGGGCCAAGCAACAGCAACAAGGCATGTCCTAGCGCACGGCAGTTCAACGCCACTGCCGCCCACCTCGTCTGTGCTTCGGCGGTCGCAAGCGGTATAGTGCCGACACCGCGAGGCACCTGGCGCTGGTCAGTCTGCCGTTTTCACCCTCCGTACCTTGCCGAGGGACGATTCCACCAGTGGCGCCCCCGCGCCTGCCTGGGAGCCGATCATGTTCGACTACAACCGCGACGGTGCCGCGATCTACCGCGAGTCCTTCGCTATCATTCGCGCCGAGGCCGATCTAGCGCGCTTTCCCGCTGATTTGGAGTCGGTTGCGGTGCGTGTCGTCCATGCCTGTGGTATGCCCGACGCCGCCGACGATCTGGCCTTTTCCGTCGATGCTGGCGCCATCGGGCGCGCGGCGCTCACTGCTGGTGCAACGGTGCTCTGCGATAGTCTTATGGTGGCCGAAGGTGTGATCCGCGCGCGTCTGCCGGCAAACAATCCAGTCCGCTGCACCCTCGCTGATCCGCGGGTTCCGGCCCTGGCGGCGCAACTCGACAACACCCGGACCGCAGCCGCGTTGGAGTTGTGGCGCCCAGATCTCGAGGGCGCAATCGCGGTCATCGGCAATGCACCGACCGCCTTGTTCCGACTGCTGGAGATGCTCGATGAGGGCGCGCCGCGGCCGGCGCTGATTCTTGGCTTTCCTGTCGGCTTCGTCGGTGCCGCCGAGTCCAAGGCGGCGCTCGCCGCGGACAGTCGCGGCGTGCCCTATCTAACCCTGAACGGGCGCCGCGGCGGCAGTGCGATGGCGGCGGCGGCGGTCAATGCGCTGGCGCGAACGGAGCTGTAAGCGATGTTCGCGAGGCAGCTGAGTCGGACGGGCCGCGCCACTTTGAGAGCCTTGGGACCTAGGCAACGGCATTATAGGAAGTGCCGGTCTTTGCTCCAGCATGCAAGCCGCAACGTCGGTCGCCGTCATGGGTAAGGTTTGGTTCGTCGGTGCCGGCCCTGGTGCGCCGGATTTGATCACGGTGCGCGGCACACAGCTGCTGGCCGAAGCCGGAGCCATCCTCTACACCGGCTCGCTGGTGGCCGAAACGGCGTTGCAATGGGCGCGGCCAGACTGCGAGATCGCCGACTCTAAATCTATGCATCTCGAGCAGGTCGGCGCCTGGCTGCTGGAGAGGGTGCAGTCTCACAAGATCGTGGTGCGGCTGCAGACGGGCGATCCATCGCTCTACGGCGTGCTCCCCGAGGTGGCAAGGCCGCTGGATGAGGCTCAGATCCCGGTGGGAATCTGTCCCGGCGTCTCCTCCGCCTTCGCGGCTGCAGCCGCAGCTGGTGAATGTATGACCCTGCCCGAGGTCACGCAGACGGTGATCTTCACGCGCCTGGCCGGGCGCACCCCGATGCCCTCCGGCGAATCCTTGGCTGGACTCGCCGCGCATGGCTCCTCGCTGTGCATCTTCCTCTCGATCGAACGCATCGCCGAGGTCGCCGAGATCCTGCAGGGCGCGGGCTGGGCGGCGACGGCGCCGGTCGTGGTCGTGCACAAGGCGACCTGGCCCGATGAGGAACAGGTGCTACGCGGCACCGTTGCGGACATCGCAGCGCGCTGCCGCGCCGCCGGGATCGAGCGCCAGGCGATGATCCTGGTCAGCCCGGCGCTCGGCGCCCGCCAGCGCGCCGAACTCAAACCGTCAAAGCTCTATGACGCCGCTTTCCCGCGCCGCTTCCGGCCGCGTTCGCAAAGCAGTCGCGGAGAGGGTGGCTAGCGTCGGCGCAGCAGATAGGTATCCATGATCCAGCCCTTTTCCTCGCGCAGACGCTCGCGCAGTGCGAGTAGCTCCTCGAGCACCTCATCCAACGGTCCGGCGGCCAGGGCCTGGTCCCCGCAGCCGAGGTACGCCCCCCAGTAGATCTCGAGATCCTGGTCGGTGAGGTGCTGGAATTCAGCGTTGTTATCCAACATCACGACGCTGTTGCGGATCGCGCGCGGGTCCTGCTGGCGAATCGCGCGACCGGTGGTAATGGCAATGGGCTCGCCGACACGGTTGACCGGGATACGGTGCGCGGCCGTCAGCGCTTGCACGGCGGTGATGCCAGGGATCACGACTAATTCCAGCCGTTCGGGCGCCGCAGCCACTAAGTCGCTAATCAGGCTCACGGTTTGATCGTACAGCGACGGATCGCCCCAAATCAGGAAGGCGCCGCGCTCGCCCTCGGCCAGCTCCTGCTCGATCATCTCGGCGATCAGCACGCGCTTGCGCTCGTGCCACTGTTGCACCCCTTCGCGGTAGCCGTTCGCATCCATGCATCGCGGCGGGCTCGCGCGGGTGACCAAGCGCGGGTTCGCGTTCGGCAGGTAGCGCGCCAGGATCGTGCGGCGAGCCTCGATGAGTTCATCCTTACCGCGGCCTTCCTTCTCCAGCATGAAGAAACAGTCGGTCGTGCGCAGCGCCTCGACGGCCTGCATGGTCAGGTATTCGGGCCCGCCGGGGCCAATGCCGATCAGAGAGAGGGTTTTCATGCGGTACATTATGCGGCAGTCCGCTGGCCAGTGCCTCTACAGCGGTTGTTGACTTTGGTGTCGAAGGCCTGGATCGGGCCGCTCCCGCGCCGGGGTTGGTCACCGAGCTTGAGCAGCGGGAGGCAGGCGTCGCCGACATGCCCCATGAGACTGGCCTAAGCGCGGCACTCACGGCGACCCATGCTATGCTACGGCAATCCCGGTTAACTGGTTCGGCCACCATTCATCGAAAAATTCGAATGATAAGAAGATTTTTTTCGAATATATTCTCGAATCACCCGGCGATGACTGTCGATCTGATCGAGTCACGCCAACCGCCAGAGACGTGACCGGGACCGCCATTCCACGGCAGCCCAGCCTACGCCGGGCTTTCGGTGAGGCCGCCTTCCGCGCTTGCGTCTGACCTTCCGCGCCTGCGTCTGAATTGAGGTCAAGTATGTCTCCATCCGATCTCCCTCCTCCGCATCCGAGCGGGCAGTCGTCAATGAGTCCCCAGGCGCGCCGCCTGCTCGAGCTGCAGCTCCCGCCAGAGACGATCGCGTTGCTGCACGCCGCCCCGAGCGTCACGGTCGCCAGCACCCACGAGGAGCTGATCGAGCTTGCGGTGCGGGATGCACCCGCCGACGGGTCGCAGGAAGTCGCTTACGACGTTCCCGGTAGCGGCCGTGTGGTCGAGGCCGAGGTCTGTCGCACCCGCAACGGTATCTGCGCCAACTACCCCGAGCCCTACATGCGCCGGCGCGACCCGAACTGCCTGGTGATCGGCGACGAACTTCCGACCGACAAGCCGACCTACGAGGCCCGCTTCGGAGAGTCCTTCGACCCGGTGCGCGAGGCCACCTTCGACTGGATGAAGACGCAGCCACTGGCCGTCTTCGCCTTCTACGCCGGACTGCCGAGTCCGGCCACGCAGGCACTGGCGATCGTCCCGGACAACGCCGGCTTCTTCGCACTCGGCCTCGCGCTGCTGCAGGGCATCGCCCCCCTCGATGAGCTGCCTGAGGACTTCGAGCCTAAGGCCATCATCTACGTCGCGCCACCGTTCCGGCACACTCACTTCGAGGGCCAGCAGGTGGTGGTGCACAATCGGCGCGAGCACTTGCACGAACTGTTCAGCTACAACCTCTACCCCGGCCCCAGCGCCAAGAAGGGGGTTTACGGGATGCTGCTCTACATGGGCGTGCGCGAGCGCTGGGTGACCATGCACTGCGCCACGGTGCAGGTGATCACTCCGTACGAGAATAGGGTGGTGATCACGCACGAAGGGGCGAGCGGCGGCGGCAAGAGCGAGATGCTCGAATACGCTCACCGCCAACCCGATGGCACCCTGTTGATCGGACGCAACCTCGAGACCGGCGAGACGCGCACATTTACCCTACCCAAGGGCTGTGATCTGCGCCCGGTGACCGACGACATGGCGCTCTGTCACCCGTCGCTGGAGCGGGGCAACGGCAAGCTGACCCTGATGGACGCCGAAGATGCCTGGTTCGTGCGCTGCAACCATATCGACCGCTACGGCACCGATCCCAACATCGAAGCGCTCACGGTGCATCCGCCGATGCCGCTGCTGTTTCTCAACATCCACGGCCGCCCAGGCGCCACCACCCTGCTCTGGGAGCACATCGAGGACGCCCCTGGCGAGCCCTGCCCGAATCCGCGCGTGGTCATCCCACGCAAGATCATTCCCAACGTCGTGTACGGCGCGGTGGACGTGGATGTACGCAGCATGGGCGTGCGCTCGCCACCCTGCACCGCCGCGCGACCGAGCTACGGCATCATCGGTCTGTTCCACTTACTACCGCCGGCGCTCGCCTGGCTCTGGCGATTGGTCGCGCCGCGCGGTCACGCCAACCCCAGTATCGTCGAGACCGCTGGCATGACCTCCGAGGGCGTGGGGTCTTACTGGCCCTTCGCCACTGGGCGCATGGTCGATCACGCCAATCTGCTGCTAAACCAGATCATCGATACCCCCGAGGTGCGCTATGTGCTGATCCCGAACCAGCATATCGGCGCCTGGGAGGTCGGCTTCATGCCACAGTGGATCACCCGGGAGTACCTGGCACGGCGCGGCGGCGCGCGCTTCGCCGCCAACCGGCTACACCCCTCCCGCTGTGCATTGCTGGGCTACACGCCGGGCACCATCATGGTCGAGGGCAGTACCCTCGGTAACTGGTTCTTCGAGGTCGAGCACCAGCCCGAGGTCGGCCCCGCAGCTTATGCTGAGGGTGCCGCGATCCTCACCGAGTTCTTCCATCGCGAACTCAAGGCTTTCCTCGGTCCCGACCTGCTCCCCACCGGACAGCGCATCATCGAGTGCTGCCTCGCGGGCGGCAGCGTAGAGGACTACCAGGGGCTGCTCGATCTACCGTGCCTCGAACCGGACGAAATCTGAGGGTGTATCGGTGACGAGCAACCACGACGACAAGCGTTGGGGCATCGTTGCCGGGGCCTTGATTATTCAGATCAGCCTAGGCGCCGTGTACATCTGGAGCGTGTTTCAGACGCCGTTGTTGGCCCAGTTTCCGGGTTGGTCCGAGACCCAGGTGACCTTGCCGGCCCAGCTCGTGATCGCCGTCTTTGCGTTCGCTGTGATCCTCGGTGGGGGTATCCAGGATCGCCTGGGGCCACGGCTGGTGGGCAGCGTCGGCGGCCTGATCCTCGGCCTGGGGCTGATCCTGGCCGGGCTCACCGGCCGCTTCTCCGAAGGCCCGGCCCTGGCCTGGCTGGTGGGAACCTATGCCGTGCTCGGGGGGCTCGGCATCGGCATGGCCTATGTCTGCCCGGTCGCGACCTGCGTGAAGTGGTTCCCGGACAAGCGCGGGCTCATTACCGGCCTGGCAGTCGCGGGATTCGGTGCCGGTGCCTTCTTTTTTGCTCCCTTGGCGCGAGCCCTGATCGGGGGTGGTGACTACGAGCTGTTCGGGATCGCACTCTTCCCTCTGCCCCAGGCCGGCGTCTTCGACACCTTCATGGTGCTCGGCGTCATCTTCCTGACCGCAGTAGTGCTGGGCTCCCAGCTGCTGCGCAACCCGCCGCCGGGCTATTGTCCGGCGGGCTGGACACCGCCAGCGGCCACCTCCAGTCAGGCTCCCACGCGGGCCGCGTTCAAGCCGGGCGAGATGCTGCGCACCCCAACCTTCTGGCTGCTGTGGGTGACCTACCTGGCCGGCAGCACCGCTGGCCTGATGGTGATCATGAAGGCGGCACCAATCTGGGAGACCTTCAGCCTGTCGGCAGCTGTTGAAGTCCCGGTCTCTCACGAGCGCTTCACCACCATCGCCTCGTCCGCAGCGATGGCCGTGGCGGTACTCGCGCTGTTCAACGCTGCCGGGCGCATCCTCTGGGGCCGGGTATCCGACAGCCTCGGTCGCAAGCAGACCTTAATCCTGATGTTCGTGCTCTGCGCCTTGGTCCTGTTCGCGCTCGACTGGATGCGTCCTTACCCGTTGTACCTGCTCGGCGTGTCGCTGGTGGCACTCTGCTTCGGCGGCTATCTGGCCCTTTATCCCGCGATCACGGCCGACTACTATGGCATCCACCACATCGGCGTGAACTATGGCCTGCTGTTCACCGCCTACGGCAGCGGCGGTCTGCTCGGCCCGTTCATAGCCGCTGTACTGTTGGAAACGGCCGGGGGCATCGAATACCAGGCGCTGGATGCGACCGGGGCGCAAGCCACCCGTGTGTTTCAGCTCGGGGAGTACAACGCCGCCTTCCTCACCGCTGGGCTCCTGTGCCTGGCAGCCGCAGTGTTAACGCTGGCGTTGCGCCCCCCAACGTAGTGATGTAGAGCGCGAGGCAGGTCTGAGCGCCGCCCATCCGCGATCTCAGGATCAGAGCTCTTTTTTACAGAAGTACCAATCACTGCACTCGTAACCCTCAGCCATGCGGGCCTCGGCCTGCTCGGCGGTGGCCGGCGGCGGCACGATGACCTTATCGCCAGGCTGCCAGCCTTCAGGGGTGGCCAAGCCGTGCTCATCGGAGGTCTGTAGGGCCTTGACCAGGCGCACGAACTCATCGATCGAACGACCATTGCTCATCGGGTAGTAGACCATCGCGCGCAGTACACCTTGCGGGTCGATGACGAAGGTCGCGCGCACCGCCGAGGTATCGCTTGCGCCCGGCTGGATCATGCCGTAGGCCTTGGCGACTTGCATCGAGAGATCGGCGATGATTGGGAAGCCGATCTCAACACCGAAGTGCTCCTTGATGTTGCGCTCCCAGGCGATGTGCGAGAAGTTGCTGTCGATCGACAGGCCAAGCAGCTCGCAGCCGAGCGCCTGGAAATCGGCATGACGCTTGGCGAAGGCGATAAACTCAGGTGATTTCCAGAAACAGTTATACCGAGCAGGCAGGCTTGATCAAGATATCCCACTTCGGCAGATCGGGGTTGCGCAGTAGCCGCGCTTCGACCTCTCGCATGGCCTTCTTGGTGAGTTTGACGCC
>NZ_NHSF01000023.1 GCF_016653295.1 Halochromatium salexigens
GTCGACAGTGGCTGTGGGTGTTGAAACATCATCATCACATGCTTTAATGATTACTCGAAGATGACCTTCATATCTCGCTGATCATGTAGGCTAACAAACGTGCCAAAACCTGGCGATTGTTGCTTGGACGCAACAGGTAAGCATCAGTTTCTTAAGAGATTATTTTTCGTCGGGAATTGCTGACGGCATAGTGTTCAGGGTTGGTGATGATGACGTCCGCCTCCGGCACCTTGCTCATCATGCGACCACGGGCCATGGCTTGCTGCTGCTGGCGAATGCGCGCCTTGACCTGGGGGTCGCCCTCCGACTCCTTGTGCTCGCGTTTAATCTCATCCTTGGACATCCGCAATTTCTTGGTATGGCTCCAGAGCTGATAGGGAACATCGATCAGGATCACGATCAGCAAGGTCAGTACCATCAAGCCGGTCCCCATGGCGGCCAGCTGCAAGGTTTTGGCCAGCGCCTGTTGGATCGGCTGACCCATCAGATCCATGTAGACGCCGCGATTGGCGACCAGGAACGCCACCGCGACGCCGCCGACCAAAAGCGATTTGGCAATCGCCTTGGCGAGTTCGACCAATGCCTGAACGCCCAGCATGCGCTTAAGCCCCTTCAGCGGGTTGAGCTTGGACAACTGCGGCTGGAGCGATTTGCCCGAGATCAACCACCCCCCGAGCAAGGCCGGCGAGGCCAGTGCCACCACCGCGAGCAAGAGAAACAACGGCATCATGGTGAACAGGCTGCGCTCGACGAGATCGGTCGCCTTGACCAGCATCGGCGGCACCTCGAATATTTCTCGCCGCTCGAACAGGAACGCTTGCTCCATGATCAGGCCCAGCTGATCGTAGATCAGCTCGCCCCCCAACCAAAAACCCGCGACACCGGCCAGCAGCATCACGAAGGTGGTCAGCTCACGGGAGCGGGGAACCTGGCCTTCTTCGCGCGCCTTCTCTAGGCGTCGCGGGGTGGGTTCTTCGGTTTTTTCTTGATCGCTGCTCTGGTCTTCGGCCATGGCCGCTCACGGAACACACGGTGGGAATCAGCACCATTGTGCGCGAGTAGTGGCCAGAGGGATAGTGACTGGTGCCGCAATTTAGACGATTCAGGCAAAAAAAGTGTCGAGCCCTCTCGTCTGACTTAGAAGCCAAGCTCGTCTAGCAATGAGTCGACTTGGTCTTGATTGCCGACAATATCGCTGGCCTCGGGGTTGATCTGTGGGCCGTTGAGCAGGCCCTCGTCGCGTTGGCGGGTCTCCGACTCGCGTTTATCATCAGCACGGCGCTGCATCTGATCGCGCGCCTGTCCCTCGGGGACGTTATCGATGAGCACCTGGACCAGCTGATTCTCGATCTCGTGGATGACTTCCATCATCTTCTTGATCACCTGGCCAGTCAGGTCCTGGAAGTCCTGAGCCATCATGATCTCGAGCAATTCCTTGTTGGTCGCTTCGGTCTTCTCCGGCACCTCGCCGAGAAAAGTGCGCGTCTCCTGGACCAGTTCGCGCGCCTCGTCGAGTTCTTTGGGCTCGGCGAACCATTCGCCCCAGCGTGCGTCGAGGGTCTTGGCACGGGCGCTGAGTGCCTCCTGCAACGGCTGTGCTCGGTCGATGGCATTCAGTGCGCGATTCGCCGCCTGTTCGGTCATGTTGGCGACATAATTGAGTCGGTCGCGCGCGTCGGGAATAGCTTCGGCGGCCTTCTCGATCTCCTTGTCGAGCCCGAGTTCGCGCATGTTGTCGCGCAGCATGCGCGTCAGATGTCCGATACGGTTGATCAGCTGCTCGAGGTTTTGCTGATCCGCCTCGGGCTTTACGGTCGAGGTCATCATGTATCTCCTATCATACTAGGCTGTTGTCGCTCGGCGGTCACCAGCCCAGTTTCTCGAAGATCTTGTTCAGTTTCTCGTCGAGGGTGGCCGCTGTGAACGGTTTGACCACATAACCGCTCGCGCCCGCCTGGGCGGCGGCAATGATGTTTTCCTTTTTCGCCTCGGCGGTGACCATCAGCACCGGTAGATGCTTGAGCCCGTCGTCGGCACGGATCTGTTTGAGCATCTCCATCCCGTCGAGGTTGGGCATGTTCCAGTCGGCCACCACGAAGTCGAACTTGTCGGCCTTCAGTTTGTTCAGGGCATCCTGACCGTCCTCAGCCTCTTCGACATTCGTGAAGCCAAGCTCCTTGAGAAGGCTACGCACGATGCGCCGCATGGTCGGGAAGTCATCCACCACCAGGAAGCTAATATTCTTGTCTACCATCGAGAGTCCCCTGTTAACGCGTTGTTAAAATGCTTCCCACTCGTCTTCGGTCGCCGTCGCCTGCTCCTGTTCCCGCTTGCGTGGGGCTTCCAACTGGGCGGACTGAGGCAGTGCGGCCGGAGGTGGGCCGTGGCTGGAGCGAGAGTGATTTCCGCCGGCGAGCAACGCATGGGTGCTCTGCGCTGTCTTGCTCAGACGGAATGTCGAGATCGCTTTTTCCATGCGGTCCGCCTGTTCCTCGAGGGAGGCGGCCGCCGCCGAGGCCTGCTGAACCAGCGCCGCATTCTGCTGGGTCACCTGATCCATCTGGCCCACGGCCTGGCTGACCTGATCGATCCCCTGGCTCTGCTCTTGGGAAGCCGCCGAAATCTCGTCCATGATATCAGTGACACGGCGCACGGCCCCAACCACTTCTTCCATGGTGGCCCCGGCGCGCTCGGCGAGCGAGGAGCCGTCCTGAATCTTGGAGACGGTGCCTTCGATCAGTGCCTTGATTTCTTTGGCCGCGTCGGCGCTGCGGCTGGCCAGGTTGCGTACTTCTCCAGCGACCACGGCAAAACCGCGGCCCTGTTCGCCCGCGCGCGCTGCCTCCACGGATGCGTTAAGCGCCAAGATGTTGGTTTGGAAGGCGATGGAATCAATCACATTGGTAATCTCGGCGATCTGCTGAGAGCTGTCTGAGATCCCATGCATGGTCTCGACGACTTGGCCCACGACCTCGCCCCCGCGCTCCGCGGTGGAAGACGCCTCCAGGGCGAGGCCACTGGCCTGGCGCGCATTGTCGGCGTTTTGCTTCACGGTGGCGGTCAGCTCTTCCATGCTCGAGGCGGTCTGTGCCAGCGCCGAGGCCTGCTCCTCGGTGCGCGAGGAGAGATCCGCGTTGCCGGTGGCAATCTCGCTTGCGCCGCCATGAATGGCCTGACCGCTCTGGCGAACCTCGCCAATCACGCTCGCCAGTTGCGCTACCATGCGTTTCATCGCCACGAGTACGCTGCTGCTGTCGCTGGACTTGGTGTGGATCTCCAGGCTCAGATCCTGATTGGCGACCTGATTGGCGATCTCGGCCACCTGATAGGGCTCCGCCCCTAACCGGCGGTTGATCCCGGCGATGATGAACCAAGCCAACAGGATGCCGCCGAGCAGCACCACCACCAGGGCGACAATGATGATGGTGCGGTTGTTCAGATACTGGCGTGAGGCTTGCTGATAGGTGGCCTTGGCGACCTCGAGTTGCACATCCATCAGAGCACTAAAGCCCTCGGAGATAGGGTCGATGACCTGGTAGAGGGTCTCGCTCAAGAACCGTTCGAGCGCGTCGCTATCCTGGCGTTGCAGGATCTCCCGCAGCTTGGCAAGGGCGGGTTCCGCCGTCGTCATCAATGGCTTGATCTCATCGACCAGACGGCGTTCTTCGGGCACCAGCTTGGTGTCTAGATAGGCCTCCCAAGCTGAGTTGATCTCGGTGAGCGCCGTGGACAGATTCTCCCGGCCCTGCGACCAACCGAGCATGCCGTCGCTGACCTTGTGCGAGGTATCGACGATATTGATCGCATAGTGCTCGACGATGGACTCGAGCTGCCGCAGCGGAATCACGCGGTCCTCGTAGACGGTGTTGAGTCCTTGCACGGCGGCGTTTTGTCCGTACAGCCCCAGCACCCCGAGCGCGATCAGCGCGGCGGCGAAGACACCCACCAGAAGGCTAAGCTGCGTTGCGATTTTCATCTGTGTGAACATAGGGGGCCCTCCTGAGTGTGTGTCGTCGAGCCGAGTCCCAGAGGGACTCAAACCCGCTGCGCGCGGCCAGAGGCGGCGGCGAGTTCCATGAGTCGCGGCGCGATGGCTTCGAGCGCCACCACCTCGCTGGCTCCACCCAGCGCAATCGCCTCGCGTGGCATGCCAAAGACCACGCTGCTGGCCTCGTCCTGGGCGATGGTGGGCGCACCAGCGTTGCGCATCTCCAGCAAGCCGGCGGCCCCATCCCTGCCCATCCCGGTGAGGATGACGCCAATGGCATTCCGCCCGGCATGCTGCGCGGCGGAATGAAAGAGTACATCCACGGAGGGGCGATGCCGGTTCACCGGCGGGCCCTCATCGAGCTTGGCGATATAGTTGGCGCCACTGCGAGCCAATTTGAGATGCTGCCCGCCGGGGGCGATGTAGGCATGGCCCGGAAGCACGCGCTCGCCGTCTTCGGCCTCCTTCACCGCGATCTGGCTGAGCCGGTCGAGCCGTTCAGCGAACGAGCGCGTGAAGCCACCCGGCATGTGCTGAGTGATCAGGACGCCCGGGCTGGTGGCGGGCAAGGGCTCCAAGACCCGGCGGATGGCCTCGGTGCCGCCCGTCGAGGCGCCGATGATGAGCAGCTTCTCGCTGGAGATGATGGGCGCCTTGAGGCGCGCCGCTGGCGGTTGGTGGTGATGCAGTGCCTGGCGCGGACGTGACTGCGCAGCGGCGCGGATCTTTTCCGAGATCTCTTCGGTATAGCTCAGCATGCCACGGCGGATGCCGAGCGAGGGTTTGGCGACGAAATCCAGCGCGCCCAGCTCGAGCGCGCGCATCGTGACTTCCGAGCCGGCCTGGGTCAGTGACGAGACCATGAGCACTGGCATGGGACGCAGACGCATCAGCCGCTCGAGGAAGTCGAGGCCATCCATGCGCGGCATCTCGACGTCCAGCGTCAGCACATCAGGATTGTGTTGCTTGATCAGATCCCGCGCCATGATCGGGTCTGAGGCCACGGCCACGACCTCCATATCCGGCTGGCTGCCGATGATCTCAGTGAGCAGGTCGCGAATCAGCGCCGAGTCATCGACGCAAAGGACCTTTATCCGGGCTGAACTCAAGGCCGGTCTCCTCTACCTCATGGTTGGATAGGGCCGGCCGGCGCACACCCGGACTCGGCACATGATGGTCTTCAATGGACGCACCTGGTGTTCCCTGATATCAAGCCAGGGTATAGATGGTTTGGCCACGCAGCCGGAAGGCCTGGCTGATATAGGAGAAATTCTCGGAATGGCCGGCAAACAGCAAGCCATCCGGTTTGAGCAGGGGCGCGAATCGCTCGAGGATCCGGGCCTGGGTCGATTTGTCAAAATAGATCATGGTGTTACGACAGAAAATGGCATCGAATGGTCCTTTGATCGACCACCCCGGGGCGAGCAGATTGAGCACCTCGAATTCGACCATGTGACGCAGTTCAGGGCGCACGCGAGCCAATCCGACTTGGCCCCCGGTACCGCGCTGGAAGTAGCGTTTGATCCGCGCTTCATCCATCTTATGCACCTGCTCGATGGGATAGATACCCGCGCGTGCTTTGGCCAGGGCCTCGGTGTCGATGTCGGTGGCGAGCACCTTCGCGTCTGCGGCGCGCGGCCCGAGGGTCTCGCTGAGGGTGATGGCGATGGAGTAGGGCTCCTCGCCCGTCGAGGCGGCCGCGCACCAGACACGCACCGCGCCGGCGCGGTCTTGCACGTGCTTGGCCAACTGCGGGAAATGGTGCGCCTCCCGGAAGAAGGCGGTGAGGTTGGTCGTCAGGGCGTTGGTGAAGGCTTCCCATTCCTTGGCGTCGGGGCGTCGCTCCAAGCGCGCGAGATAGTCGCTGAAGCGCGTCAGCCCGTAATGGCGCAGCCGTTTGGCTAAACGACTATAGACCATCTCGCGCTTGTGCTCGGCGAGGACGATGCCGGCGCGTTGATGGATCAGCTCGCGGATGCGTCTGAAGTCGGCATCGGTCAGCTCGAGATCTCGATCGACCGATCCATAAGAGGACCAACCACTGGCCGGGGCGACCGGCTGCTGCGCGATATCGTTCAAACTTCCCCCCATCCTTTCGTCCCCTCGCTAATCTGGCCCGTCGTGGGCTCGACGCACGGGCAATCGGGACAGCTTATCGCTGCGGCCGGTTTCTGCATAGGCCAAACAGCAACGAGGGTGGTTCGGTCGGTGAGCGATCGAGCGCGCGTTTAGGCCGAGACCTTGAGACGCCCAGAGCGTGGGCCAGTGCGGCCTTGCGTGTCGTACAGCGTCTTTTCCGAGACCGCATGGATCACATCGAGCATGCGTTGGTTATGCTTGAGGCGCATCCACAGCATCGAGCCCGCAAGCTCATTGCGTCGGGCGGCGCTCTCGCTGGCAGCGCGCACAGCTTCCCAATCGTCGAGGCAATCCGCGTCGCGCGCCGCTTGTCGCGCGCCGGCGTCGCCCTCGGCATAGCCGTGCTCGGCCTGCATCTCGCGGCGTTGCTGCTCGCTGCGCTCGAGCTGCTCCAACAGCGCTTGCTTGTCGGCAGCGATGCGCTGCAGCCATTCGCCATCGATATTGCCAGCCGTCAGTGCCTCGCACTCCTGTTCCAACAGCAGCGTCAAGCGCTGGAGGCCGTCACGTTGCGTGCCGAGCAGTGTTGCAAGACCCATTGTTCTACCTAGTTGTCTAGCGTTCGAGGAGATCGCGAACGCTGGCGATGAGCCCGTCCGCGATGCGATCGGCGCGGATGTCTAAACGACCTTCTCGAATCGCCTCGCGAATTGCTTCAACGCTGGCGAGGTCGATGTCCTGATCGGTGGCCGCGCTCTCGCGCTGGAGATGCGTCTGAACGGCGGGATCGGTGTTTCCGGTGTTCCCCCGCGCCGGCCCCTCAACCTTTTTCGGAGACTCTTGTGAGGGTTGGTTAACAGGATATAGTGGATGGTGGATGTCAATCTTCAAGGTGCTTGCCTCATGCCCGGTGCTTAAACTCAATTATCGGCCTGTCATGAGGGAACTTTAACGCTAAGATGCGCAAACTAGGAAGAAGTTGAGGTCAGAAGTCGACCGCAAGTCTGGCCTTGCCCACTACCGTGGCATCGATCAACTCGCGCGTAGCGAACCGGACCCGCACGCGCTCGCCGAGTCCCCCGGAGTCCAGCGCCTCGCCTTCACGGGCGACGCGAAAATGCTTCCCACGCGCCTCGACCACGACCTGCTGCCCCCGTTTCACCAGCAGCTTGGCGCGGAATTGGCGATGCTGCAAGGGAACCCCGGCCCGGACCGTGCGTCGGGCGACCTGACCAATGATCGACTCGGGCTCGAGCACGGAGTCACGCGGGAGATCGCTCAGGTTGCCCTGGCGTTGCGTCAGCATCTCCGCGGTGACCAAGGTGCCGGGCGCCAGCTCCTGCTCGAGCACTGGATAATCGCCATAGCGACTGATCTCGGCCTGCAGATAGCGCACTTGACGGCCTTGCTCACCGCAGCGCACGCCGACCGAGAGACGCCCTTCGAGCGAGCGCGAACGCCCAGGCAGAAAGGGCTCTGGCGATCGGCAAGGGGGGAGCTTGGCCGCGGGCGGGGTGAGTTCGATCACCAAGTCCTCGCCCTGCTGACTCGCTTGCTCGTGCAGGAACGCTTGGACAGCCTGTAACATGGCCTCATCGGCGCGCACGGGTGTCGCGATCGACATCGGTAGCACCAGCAAAAACAGGATAAGCTGTCCCACAGCAACAGGCCCAACGGGGCGCACGGTCGAGAAAAATGCTGAAGTAATCACGGAAAGCGAAGTTGTTTGCTCCTTTGCGCTAGCACCTAGCGCACTATACTCTTACACTACTTCATCGACGGTGCCACTCGCCAGAGGATGCGGATGATCGATCAGCTCGCAAACGCCCTCAATTTTAGCCAGCAGGCGCTGGCGTTACGCCAAGAACGCCACGAAGTGCTGGCTAGCAACATCGCCAACGCCGACACCCCCAATTACCTCGCGCGCGACTTCGACTTCGGCAGCGAGCTGGAGAAGGCGCTCGAGCGCGGCCGCCGCGAGCGCACCGAGGGCCTTGCGCTCCAGCGCACCTCGGTTCGCCATATCCCGGGCCAGGGCCCACCGCTGCGCTCGCCGCTGGACGAGTCGCTCCTCTATCGCATGCCCGCGCAGCCGAGCCTCGACGGCAACACGGTCGAGATGGAGCAGGAGCGCACGCAGTTCCTCGATAACGCGATGCGCTATCAGGTTGGGCTCAACCTCACCACCGGCCGCATCCAGGGGCTCAAGGGCGCCATGCAGCCCGAGTAAACGAATCACTTTCGGGTTCAGGAAGACCGAACCATGTCACTATTCTCCATCTTCGAGATCGCCGGCTCGGCGATGCAAGCCCAGTCACAGCGCATGAACGTGACGGCGAGTAACCTGGCCAATGCCAACAGTATCACCACGCCGGATGGTGAGCCCTATCGCGCCAAGCAGGTCTTCTTCGAGAGCCAGGCAAGCGATCAGACCCGAGGCATCGGCGGCGTGCGCGTGCGCGAGGTGCGGGATGATCCAGCGCCGTTTCGCCTCGAATATCGCCCGGACAACCCGCTCGCCGACGAGCAAGGCTATGTGCGCATGCCCAACGTCGAGCCCGTGCACGAGATGGTCAACATGATCTCGGCCTCGCGCTCCTATGAGGCGAATGTCGAGGTGGTGAACACCAGCAAGCAGATCATGATGAAGACACTGACGATCGGAGAGGGTTAACCCTATGTTCGATGAGATCGACAACACGGCCGTGGCCCGTGCCGCCGGCGGCGCCGGTGGCAGCAGTCTACCGCTGAGCCAAAGCCAGTCCGATGAGCTGCGCGAGAGTTTCCTGCGCCTGCTGACGACGCAGCTGCAGAATCAAGACCCGCTCAATCCGCTCGAAAACGCCGAGATGACCTCGCAGATCGCGCAGATCAACACGGTCAGCGGGATCGAGCAGTTGAATGACACCCTCAAGCTTATCACCGGCCAGATCGACGCCAACCAAGCCTTGCAGGCCAGCGCTTTGGTTGGTAAGGGCGTGATGGTGCCGGGTGATCGGGTGCTGCTCGAGCAGGATGAGGAGGGCGAGGTCTTCACCACGCCGTTTGGTATCGAACTGGATGAGCCGGCTGAGAATGTCCAGGCCACGATCACGGATGCTGGTGGACGAGTCGTCAGTCAGCTCGATCTAGGCGCGGTCGATGCGGGCGTCAGCTCCTTCAATTGGGACGGAATGACCGCCGAGGGTGAGGTAGCCGCGCCTGGCGCCTATAGCGTAACGTTTGAGGCGATCGATGCCGACGAGGAAAGCCTCAACACCGAGACCCTGAATTATGCCCAAGTAGGCGGGGTGACGCCGCAAGACCAGGATGGCAATGTCAAGCTTGACCTTGGCGCCATCTATGGTCAGGTGGGTCTCGACGATATCCGCCAAATCCTCTAAACCGGATCTCTTGATTCCGAAACCCATCATAGGGAGAACATCTCGATGAGCTTCTCACAAGCGCTTAGTGGCCTGCGCTCGCAGGGCGAAAACATCCGGGTCATTAGTGATAATATCGCCAACTCGCAAACCGTTGGCTTCAAATCCTCGCGAACCGCTTTCGCTGATATTTTCGCCGGCTGCACTGGCTGCGGGGGGCAGGCGGGCTTAGGTGTTCGCGTGGTCGATATCCAGCAGGACTTCTCCGCCGGGGCTTTGGAAAATACCGGCCGGGGTCTGGATCTAGCGATCGCGGGTCGGGGCTTTTATCGTATGGAGAAGTCCAATGGTGAGATCGTCTATTCTCGCAATGGTCAATTCAATCAGGATGCGAATGGATATCTTGTCAACGCAACCGGGCAGTTTTTGACGGGGTTTGGATTGACTGATCCGAACGATCCATTCTCTGCGCTTGCCGGTGGCGGGGCGCCACAGCGTATACAGATTCCGCCAGATGCTCTTGGGGCTAACGCTACGACTCAAGCGAGCGCAATCTATAATTTGGATTCTTCCACGATCGCGGGTCAAGATCTCCAGACTGCAGATCTTGAGACAGCTGCCCTAGGTGATCCTTCTGATCTACAACAAGTCGAGTTCCATTATTCGACGAGTTTTACGACTTTTGATTCGCTTGGTAATGAGCGAACTGTCACGACATACTACGAGAAGACGGCTGATAATACATGGACTGCGACAGTTGCTTTAGATGGTAGAAAAACTGGTTGGGCGGCGGGTGACGACCCTGATTTTCAGTTGAACTTTACTGCGGATGGCGAATTGGATGTGGAAGTGGATGGTGCTGGTGGTCCTGCTATTGAGGATGAAGGTGGCGTTGCTGGAGCTCCTGCGGATGGGTCTCTCGCTGAGGGTCAAGTTGGCCTAACATTTGCTGTGGCTGATTACGACCTTGGCGGTGCAGAACCCCTCGTGTTTGATCTCGATCTGGCCGGAACCACCCAGTTCAACAGCAATTCAGTCCAAAACAACCTGACTCAAGATGGATTTGCGCCCGGCGCACTGATCGGTATTGAGGTCGAGGATGATGGCACGGTCATGCGCATCTTCAGCAATGAAGAACGCCGTGCTGCGGGCCAGATCGTGCTGACCAATTTCATCAACCCCGAGGGATTGTCTCGGGATGGCGACAATGCTTGGCGGCAGACAAGGGCCTCAGGTGAACCTAACATCGGCGTTGCCGGTACCGGCGTTTTTGGCTCCATCGAGGGCCAGACGCTCGAGGGTTCAAATGTCGATCTCGCGACCGAACTGGTCAACATGATCATCTCGCAGCGCTCCTATCAGGCCAACTCGACCTCGATCAGCACGCAGGACGAACTGTTGCAGACCATCATCAACCTCTAATCACTCATGGACCGCATCCTCTACACCGCGATGAGCGGCGCCAAGCAGGGCATGGATCGCCAAGCGTTGGTTAGCCAAAACCTGGCCAATGTCACCACGGCCGGCTTCCGCGCCCAGCTCTATGCGGCGCGCGCGGTGCCGGTTCAGGGCGAGGCGCCGTTGCACACGCGCGCCTCGACCGTCGCCTCGAGCCCCGGTAGCGATTTCAGCCCTGGCCCGATCAGCACCACGGGGCGGCCGCTCGATGTGCTCATCGAGCAAGATGGCTGGCTCGCCGTGCAGGCCGATGACGGTACCGAGGCCTATACCCGGCGCGGCGATCTGCAGATCGATGCCAACGGCGTGGTGGTAGTGGTCGGACGCCCCGTGGTTGGTGACAACGGGCCCATCATCGTCCCGCTGGACTCGCAGGTGGTGATCGGCTCCGATGGCACCCTGAGCGCCATCGGGCCGGGTGAGGGGCCGGAGGCGATCGCCGATGTCGGTCGGGTCAAGTTGGTCGATCCCGGTGAGCAGACCCTGATCCGGGGCGAGGATGGCCTGTTTCGCCCGCCCGAGGACGAGGATGGCGAGGTAGCTGTGCTCGGGCAGGACGAGGATCTGCGGCTGGTCGTTGGCAGTCTGGAGGGCAGCAATGTGAGTGCCGTCGAGGCCATGACGGCGATGATCGATGCCGCCCGCCATTATGAAATGCAACTGTCGATGATCAGCACCACCGACGAGAATGCCCAACGCGCCAATAGCCTGCTGTCGCTGCAGGGCTAGGCGCCGGCTCCGTACACCCGAGGAATCCGTATCATGATCCGATCGCTCTGGACAGCCAAGACCGGTCTTGAAGGCCAGCAGTTCAATCTGGATGTCATCACCAATAACCTCGCCAATGTCAGCACCAATGGCTTCAAACGCTCGCGCGCGGTGTTCGAGGATCTGCTCTACCAGAACCTGCGCCAGCCCGGCGCCCTGAATAACGCGCAGGATCGTTTGCCCTCGGGGATGCAGGTCGGCGTTGGCGTGCGTCCGGTGGCCACCGAGCGCCTGCATACGCAAGGCAACTTGGAGAAGACCGGGAATACCCGTGATATGGCGATCCAAGGCAAGGGATTTTTCCAGATCCTGAGGCCAGATGGCACCATCGCCTACACTCGTGACGGGAGCTTTCAGCTCAATGAGAACGGTCAGATGGTGACGGCCAACGGGCTTCCGCTCGAACCCGCGATCTTCATTCCGGACAATGCGCTCGAAATCACGATTGGTGAGGATGGCATCGTCACCGTCGATGTGCCCGGCAATCCCGATCCCCAGCAAGTTGGTCAGATCACGCTCGCGACCTTCATCAATCCCACTGGGCTGCAAAGTATGGGCGGCAATCTGTACCAGGAAACGGCTTCTTCCGGCCCGCCCAACGAGAACCTCCCAGGCCTCAATGGCACCGGCCGTTTGATGTATTGCTACATCGAAACCTCCAACGTCAATGTGGTCGAGGAGATGGTGAACATGATCCAGACCCAGCGCGCCTATGAGATCAACAGCCGCGCGGTGCAGACCAGCGACGAGATGCTGGCCCGCCTGGCACAACTTTAAGCCTCTGCATGGTATGAGCCCTCGCCTGGTTGCCCTCGTTTGGCTGCTGCCGCTGCTCGCGGTGCTGAGCGGTTGCGCGCAGATGCCACGGCCGTCGGTGGTGGGCGAGCAGGAGCGCATCCTGGTCGAGGATCCGCCGCCGCGGGTCGCGAACGGCTCGATCTATCAGCGCCAGCGCGGTATTCGTCCGCTGTTCGAGGATCGCCGCCCACGCATGCCGGGCGATATCCTCACCATCGTGCTCGATGAGGAGGTCAGCGCCACCAAGGCCGCCGAATCCAGCGCCTCGCGCGAGGGTTCCACCGGTCTCGATCTGGCGCAGTTGCCGCTCCCGCTCGTGGAGCGCATCTCGGAGCTGGAGGATCTTGGCTTCAACATCGAAGCCTCCGGTGAGAACGATTTCAGCGGCGGCGGTGATTCCAGCGCCAGCAACAGCTTTACGGGCACCATCACCGTCACGGTCAATGAGGTGATGCCCAACGGCAACCTGCGGGTGCGTGGTGAGAAGCAGATCGCGATCAATCAGGGGGTGGAGTTCATCCGCTTCTCCGGGGTGGTCAATCCGCGCACCATCAGCGGGCAGAACACCGTGCCCTCGAACACCGTGGCCGATGCCCGGATCGAGTATGTCGGCGACGGCTACATCAACGAAGTCCAACACATGGGCTGGTTGCAGCGTTTCTTCCTCAATGTGTCGCCCTTCTAGGGCTGGCTTGGAGCCTCGGTTTGGCATTCAGCCTGAAATCAGTCGGTTGATGAAATCCATGGCGATCACTGTCCACACGCCTCGTCCGCATCCCGCTCGGCGCCGCCCGCAAGCGAGCCATCCAGCACGCCAGCATGTCCGCCAGCGCGCTGCCTACCAGCGACAGCGACCGATTAGTGGACTGCTGAGCGGCCTGTTGCTGGTGCTCGTCAGTGCCCTCGCGCTGCCGATCCCAGCCTCCGCCGAGCGCATCGGCGAGCTGGCGTATTTCGCCGGCGTGCGCGACAACCCTTTGGTGGGCTATGGCTTGGTGGTCGGCCTGGATAACAGCGGCGATCAGACCATGCAGGCGCCGTTCACCGGCCAGAGCCTGACCAACATGCTCTCGCAACTGGGCATCACGGTGCCGCCGGGCACCAACATGCAGTTGCGCAACATCGCGGCGGTCATGGTCACCGCCGATCTACCGCCGTTTTCGCGTCCTGGGCAGCGGCTCGACGTCAATGTCGCCTCGGTCGGCAATGCGCGCAGCCTGCGCGGTGGTACGCTGCTGATGACGCCACTCAAGGGCGCCGATGGCGAGATCTACGCCATCGCCCAAGGCAACCTGCTGGTGCCGGGGGCTGGTGCCGAAGGGGGCGGGGCGGCGGTGCAGGTCAATCAGCTCGCGGCCGGACGCATCCCCGGCGGTGCCCTCGTCGAGGAAGGTGTGCCGGTCGATCTCGGCGCCCGCGATGGCCTGCTCGAACTGGTCCTCAAGGAGGCCGATTTTGGCACCGCGCAGCGCGTCGTCGATGCCATCAACGAGGAGTTCGGCTGCATCATGGCCAAGGGCGTCAATGGCCGGGTGATCGAACTCAATGGCCCGCCGACCGATCACACGCGGGTTGGATTTTTGGCGCGCGTCGAGAGTATCCAGGTCACGCCCACCGAGGCTCCCGCTCGGGTGGTGCTGAATGCACGCACGGGTTCGGTGGTGATGAACAGCGCCGTCACCCTGCGCCGTGCGGCGGTCGCGCATGGCAATCTGTCGATCATCATCGACACCCAATTCGAGGTCAGTCAGCCGCCGCCCTTCAGTGGCGGCGAGACCGTGGTCGTGCCCGATACAGAAATTACCATCGAGCAGCAGGATAGCTTCTTGCGCCTGGTGGGCGGGGCTGATTTGAGCGAGGTGGTGAGCGCGCTCAACGCCCTGGGCGCGACGCCTCAGGATCTGATGGCGATTCTCGAAGCGCTGAAAGCGGCCGGCTCGCTACGCGCTGATCTGGAGATCCTCTGATGCGCCTGGATGGTGCCGAGGGCCAGTTCGCGCTCGATCTGCAGGGGCTGCAACGGCTGCAGCAGGGGGCACGCGAGCAGACCCCGGAGGCGACGCGGGCGGCGGCGCAGCAGTTCGAGGCCCTGTTTCTGCACCAGATGATCAAGAGCATGCGCGCCACCGTGCCCAGCAGTGGTCTCACCGATAGCCGCCACACCGAGTTCTACCAGTCGCTGCTCGATCACCAATGGGCCCAGACCATGGCCGAGCGCGGTGTCGGTCTCGCCGATCTCCTGGTCGAGCAGTTCGAGTCGGGTCGGTACGGTGGGGCTGGTCGTGTTGATACCGCTGGGGCTGACGCTGCTGCAAACGCTCGCGGGCCATCGAGCGATGCAGACAATGCTGTGGGCGATGCCGACGGCAAGCCAGCGCTGGCTTCGGCTTCGGACCCGACTGAACTGATCGCCGGTATCCCGCGCGGGACTCCTCGATTGGTCGAAACGCCTCGCTTGAGTCCAGCGGAGCTTGAGGCGGCTGCCGCTGCGTCGGCATCGACGGCAACTGCAACGGCGGCAGCGAACGATGCAGAACAGGAGCCCCCTCCGGCCAGCTTCCTGGACGCCTGGGGTGGGCGCTCAACGGGGTCTCTGCTCGGTGAACACGAGGAGCGCGCGACGGGCGGCCTGCGCGCGGGTTGGAAGGCAACAACCGGGCGCGTCACCGACGGCTGGGAGCCTTCCGCCGGCGGCTTATTGGGGGCCTGGGGCAATGCGCCGGGTGGTCAGCCGCCCCGATCCGTCGGCGCAACGAGTGCCGCCAGTGAGGGCCCGCTGCCGCATGTCCAGGCCTTCCGTGAGCAGCTTGCGGCGCCAGCTCAGGCCGCCAGTCGCAAGACTGGTGTGCCGGCCGAGCTGATCCTCGCGCAGGCGGCGCTCGAGACCGGCTGGGGCCGGCATCAGATCATTACCGCTGAGGGTGGTAACAGCCATAACCTGTTCGGCATCAAGGCCGGCAGCCGCTGGAGCGGGCCGACTACCGAGATCGTCACCCACGAATATCTGGCCGGAGAACGCACCCGCGTCACCGATCATTTCCGGGTGTATGCCTCCTTCGAGGAGGCCTTCACCGACTATGCCCGCCTGATCAGCACCAGTCCGCGCTATGCTGAGGTTAGCGCCGCGCAAAACCCCGAGCAAGCGGCCCGTGCGCTGCAGGCCGGGGGTTATGCCACCGACCCTGCCTATGCCAATAAGCTGATCACCATCATGGACAATCTCGGGCCAGTGATGGCCAGAGCGGGCGACGCCTCGCTGTTTCAACGGTACTGAGCAAAGGCGGCCGACGACCCTAAAGATTGTTGCTCGCCTGCCGATAAAGCGTCTATCAAACAAGTTAGAGACTTCGCTGACGGAAACAAACAGACATGAGCATCTATTCCATCGGGCTCAGTGGCCTCAACGCGGCTCAGAACGCGCTGAATACCACCAGCAACAACATCAGCAACGTCTACACGCCCGGCTACAATCGAGAAGTGACCATTCTCAGTGAGAATACCACCAGCCGCGGCGTGCAAGTTGACGAGATCCAGCGCCAGTTCAATCAGTTCGTCGCCGATCAGCTCAACGACTCCCTCAGCAATACCCGCAGTCTAGAGGCTTACCAAAAAGAGGTCAGCCAGATCAACAATCTGCTCGCCGACCGCGAGGCTGGGCTCTCGCCGCTGATGCAGAATTTCTTCTCCAGCATTGAGGATCTGGCCTCGGGTCCGGCCGATCCGGCCTCGCGCCAGGGCATGCTCGGCACTGCGGACATCATGACCTCGCAGTTTCGCGCCTTCGATGGCTATCTGCAGGACATGCAAGAAGGCGTCAATAGCCAGGTCCGCGACGAAGTCACCCAAGTCAATAATCTTACCGAGCAGCTCGCTGGACTCAACAAAGAGATTTCCCGCTCACGCGCCAGTAGCGGCCAAGAACCCAACGGCCTGCTCAATCAGCGTGATCATGTTATCGAACAGATCAACGAACGCATGGATGTGCGGCTCAATATCCAGGACGGCAAGACCTACAACGTCAGTCTGCCGAATGGCCAGCAACTGGTGACGGGTAATTCTGCCACCAAACTCTTCGCCATCGATTCACCCACTGATCCGCGACGCACTGTCATTGCCTATGAAGGGGCTCGGCCCGACAGCGACCCTATTCCGTTAGATGAGGGCTTGATCACCGGCGGCACCCTTGGGGGGCTCATGAGCTTCCGCAGCGAGACTCTGGACAAGACCCAGAATCAGATCGGCCAGTTGGCTGCTTCGACGGTGATTGCCTTCAACGATCAGCATCGCTTAGGGCGTGACCTCAACGGCGATCAAGGCGGAGACTTCTTCAACATTGGTCAGCCTGTGACCTTTTCTAACGATCGCAATAGTGGCACGGCGGAGATCATCGAGGCGCGCTTCGATGAGCCCAATGTTGCTCAGTTGCGGGCGACGGATTATGAGGTGCGGGTGGACACCGCAGCTGTTCCTGGTGGGGCATCGGACTTTACGGTGATCCGTAAAGACACCGGCCAGGCCCTGGATACGAGTGCGCTGACCTACGATGATAACGGTGGAACTGATGCGACACTGAGTTTCGGTGGCGTTGTCTTGACCTTCGATGATGCCAATAACCTTGCGGAAAACGACCGCTTCGAGGTCCAGCCGGTGCGCCGCGCTGGCAGTGGCATGGAGACGGTGATCAGCGATTTGGACAAGGTCGCTGCCGGCCTGTTTGTGACTAGCAGTGGTGATATGGAGGCTGAGGTCTTCACGGCCGCCGATGGGGCTTTCGCCGATGCCAGTGCCGCCGGTGCATCGGCCTATGAGCTGTCGCTTTCCGAGGCGGGTGAGCTTTCATTTACTGGTGCCCCTCCTGCCTCTTTGACGGTTCCAAGTGAAGTTCAGGTGAATGGTGAGACGCGCGCAGTTGATAGCGGCGTTGTTCAAGACAGTGATGTTGCAGGTACCGATGCCACGCTTAGTGCAGGCGACGTCATCACCGTCGACAGCGTCAGTTTTAGAATCGATGGCTTGCCAAAGACAGGCGATCCCGATACTACCTTAAGACTCGAGGAAGCAGCTTCCGGCCCCGGCGATAACCGCAACGCGCTGGCCCTGCAGAACTTGCAGACTGAAGAACTGGTGGGTGGTCGCGCGACCTTGACTCAAGCCTATGCCGGCATGGTCTCGGACGTCGGCAACCGCACCAACATCGTCCAGGTGAACCTGGATGCAAGCATGGGCATCACCGAACAGCTCGAAGCGCTGCAGCAGTCCGAATCCGGCGTCAACCTCGACGAGGAAGCCGCGAATCTGATTCGCTTCCAACAATATTATGCCGCCAATGCCCGGGTGATCGATACCGCCTCGACCCTGATCGATACCATCCTCGGCCTGCGTAACTGATTCAAGAGGGCGATCCCACCATGATGCGCATCAGCACCGTCACCATGTTCGAGCAGAGCATGGCCTCGATGAATCGCCAGCAGAGCGAATTCCTCCGCGTCGGTCAGCAGATTGCCACCGGCCGGCGCGTCGTCACGCCCGCCGATGATCCGCAAGACGCTTCGCGTGCGGTACGGGTGTCGCAAGCCCAAACGGCCACGCAACAGAATACCGACTCCCGCGTCAGCGCCCGGAATGCGTTGTCCCAGACCGAAAGCGTTCTGAGCAGTTCCAGCGATCTGATCATTAGAGGTAAAACGCTGTTGGTCCAGGCCGCCAGTGAAACCCTGAACGATTCGGATCGCCAGTCGATTGCCTCCGAGCTGCGCGGTTTGTACGAGACCCTGATCGGCCAGGCCAATTCGACCGATGGTAACAACCATTATATGTTCGGTGGCTATCAGGATGAAGCGCCGCCTTATTTCCGCAATACGGATGGTCCCGGCATTGCGCGCATCGATTACCGGGGCGATGACCAGGTGCGTGAGCAGCGCGTCGATGCCGAACGGCTGATGCCCATCACCGACAATGGCAGGACGCTCTTCCAGAGTGTTGCGGGTGGGACCAACTATGTGGGGCGCGCTGAGAAAATTGGCCCTGATTCGGCCTCGATTGCCCTCGGCACCCAATCCAGTTACATGCGCAATGAGGGCACGGTCACCTTCTCCGGCCCGAACCGGGTTGATTCCAGCAACCCAGATTTTGGCGAAGCATTCACGCTGAAATTTGAACAGCGCGTGGTAGACGCCAGTGCGTTGCTCGCTGGCGGTAATAATATTGAGGTTTCAGAGGGGGAATTGACAGGTTTTACTGGTGGTAATTTTGATCCTACGGATTCTAGCGCTCTCATCAGTGCTCTCGAGGGGACGACTGAGATTGTTAGCGTGGTTGATAGAAGTGATGCGGTTGACGGTTCCGAACTGGTCGTCACTTTTGCAGACGATGTGCCAGAGGATTTCACTTTCGCGCTCACAGATACGAATGCCACGCCTAATGAGACTGCCGCTTTCACGAATGCGATCCAAGTGACAGCCGTGAAAGTTGAGGGCTTCGATGCCAGTAGTTTGCTCGCCGATGGAAATGTAACTGTATCTGCCGGAGGGCCTTTGACCGGATTTAGCGCGGGTACTTTTGCGACTCCTGAAGAACTCATCTCAGCACTGGAAGGAACGGATGAGATCTTAAGCGTTTACGATAAGAGTGCGAGTGGCAATGGCTCTGATTTGGTCATCAATTTCGCCGAGGATCTGCCGAGCGATTTCACCTTTGAGTTGACAAGTGCTGGAACGCCTAACTCTGCAACTTTCACGAAAGACGCCACAGAACTCCTCGGCCCCAAGGACTATGAATCCGGTGAGGCGCTGAACTTCGGCGGCATCACGATCGGTCTCGAGGGCGAGCCCGCGATCGGCGACCAAATCCAACTCCGCCCAGCCGACGACCCCGCTGCGAATCAGGATCTGTTCAAGACCTTCAAGGATGCCATCGACATCCTGGAACTCGATCGCGAGGGCTCACCCATGAACCGCGCCCAAATCACCAACACCATCAACACGGCGATGCGCGAGTTCGATAACAGCCTCGATAACATCCTCACCCGACGGGCCTCGGTCGGTGCGCGCCTCAACGAGCTGGATTTGATCGACACCGTCAGCAGCAACCGCATGCTGAACTTCGATCAGAAGATGTCCGATCTGGTCGATCTCGACTATGGCGAGGCGGTGACCGAGTACAGCCTGCGTCAGGTCGGCCTGCAGGCCTCACAGCGGGCATTCGTGGATATCCAGGGCATGTCCCTGTTCGATTTCATGCGCTGAAGCCGGCTCAGGCTCAGGTTAAGGGCTCGAGTTCTAAGCGAGCCCTGAATTCAGCCAGGCTGCCAGTCAGAGCGGGGCGAGCAGTTGCAGCATTTGCTGCTGCACGCTCAATGCATGGGCGAAGAGCCGTTCCAGGAAGGGCCCCAAGTGGTTCATCATCACCATTATCAGTACGATTCCACCGATCAGCTTGGTCGGAAAACCGATCGCAAACACGGTGAGCTGTGGCGCGGATCGGTTGAGAACACCGAGCGCTAGGTTGATGATGAGCAGTGGGGCAATGACCGGCAAAGCCAGCAAGGTGCCGCTGGTGAAGACGACGCCACTGTAGCGTGCCACCATCTCGAAGGCGTTCCGGTTGAAGCCACCGAGGCCAATGGGCAGCGTCTGAAAACTGGTGGCGAGAATCTCGAGCATGATGAGATGCCCATTCAGGGCCAGGAACATCAGCAACGCGATGATAAAGAGGATGCGCGAGAGCACCACCATGTCGGTGCCGCTGGCCGGGTCGAAGAAGGTGGCGAAGGCCAGACCCATCTGCAGGCCGATGAAGACGCCCGTGGCCTGGACCACGCCGAAGGTGAACTGCATGATCACGCCCATGGACAGGCCGATGATGATTTGCTCGGCTATGATACCGAACCCGGCCCAGGACATGATGGGCACGTCCGGGAGCGGCGGCAAGGCTGGCGCAATCGCCACCGACACAAGCGCCGCGAGTCCGACCTTCACCTGATTGGGAACGCTGGAATGCCCCCAGAGCGGGGACACGGCAAGAAAGGCGGTAATGCGCGTGAACGGCCAGAGAAAGGCTACCAACCAGCCCTGCAGTTGATCAAAGCTGACCTCGATCATGGTCGCGCGGAGTCTGCTTCAAGCGGCTATGAGTGGTATCTCGGTGAACAGCTTTCGCGTGAAGGTGGTGATGACCTGTAACAGCCAGGGGCCTGCCAGCACCAAGACGGCGAAGATCGCCAAGACCTTGGGAATAAAGGTCAGTGTCATCTCGTTGATCTGGGTCGCGGCCTGGAACAGGCTGATCAGCAGGCCCGTGATCAGTGCTGATAAGAGCACGGGGCCGGCGAGGAACAACGCGACACGCATGCCCTGATAAGACAGGTTCATCACTTCCTCGGGTGCCATGGGCAGAGGCCTCTCGGTTAAATGTAAAAACTCTCCGCCAGCGAGCCGATGATCAGCTGCCAGCCGTCCACAAGCACGAACAGCATCAGCTTGAACGGCAGGGAGATGATGATGGGTGGCACCATCATCATACCCAGCGCCATGAGGGTGCTGGCGACCACGAGGTCGATGATGAGAAACGGGATAAAGATCGTAAACCCGATCTGGAACGCTGTTTTCAGCTCGCTGGTCACGAACGCCGGTACCAGGATACGCAGCGGTACCTCTTCTGGCCCCTGCATCGGGCCGACATCGGCCAAACGCGCGAACATGGCCAGATCGGGCTCGCGGGTCTGCGCGAGCATGAATTCCCGAAACGGATCCTGGGCGCGTTCCAGGAATTCGTCAAAATTGATCTCCTCGGCGCTCAGCGGCACCCAGGCGTCCTCGTAGACCTGATCCAACACCGGCGCCATGATGAAGAAGGTCAGAAACAAGGCCAAACCGAGCAGGACCTGGTTGGGCGGCGTGGACTGCGTGCCCATGGCCGTGCGCAGCAGACTGAGCACGATGATGATCCGGGTGAAACTGGTCATCATCAGCAGCACGGCTGGCAGGAATGCCAGCGAGCTGAGCACCAGCAGTGTCTGCAGCGACAACGACCACTGTTGTCCGCCGTCCTCCAAGGGCGCGCTTGAGATCCCCGGGATCTCGATCTGTTGCGCCAGCGCCACCTCCGGCAATAGGAAGGTCGGCACCAGCAGCAGCGCGAGCAGCAATAGCGCCTTCATCGCAATCCGGCGTTGTGTTTCAGCGCCTTTGCAAAGCGCGTCGCGAACGAGTCGCCAGGATCGAAATCGGGGCTAGCCGGCGGTGTCGAGTCCGCCTGAGAGGACGGCGGCGGGGCAGGGAGCTTATGCAGCCGGTTGACCTGGCCGCTGCCGACACCCAAGACTAACCAGGTTGAGGCCACCTCGACAATGACGACCCGTTCCTTGGGGCCGACCGCTAAGCTGCCGACGACCTTGATAGCCGCTGTGTGCATGGAGCCAAGGCGCAGGCGCCTGATCAGGAATGCCGCTGCCAAGATGATCAGCACGATCAGCAATAAGGCGACTGTGAGTTTGCCGAGCGTTGCCAGGCCGATCAAGGCCTCGCCGCCGGCGACGACGGCCTCGGCGTCGCCGGCGGCGGTGTCGTTCATCGATTCAGTTTCTGTACGCGTTCCGAGGGCGTAACGATCTCGGTGATGCGGATGCCGTACTTGTCTTCCACGACCACCACCTCACCCTGTGCGATCAGGTAGCCATTGATCAGGATATCCATGGGCTCTCCGGCCAAACCGTCGAGTTCGACCACCGACCCTTGGGCCATTTCCAACAACTGTTTGATCGTGACCTTGGTCCGGCCCAGCTCGACCGAGAGCCGCACTGGGATGTCCAGGATCATCGCCAGATCGCGCGTCTCACCTCTTTGGTTGGATTCCTCGAACGGACGGAACAGGCGTTCGCCGGCTACCTCGGCGTTGGGGTCGGCAGCCGTTGTTGCTGCCTGCTGTTTAGCTGGCGTTTGTGTTTCCTCGGGTTCCGTTTGCTGCTGTTCGGCCATGGCCGCGGCCCAAAGATCGTCCTCTTCGCTTTCAGAATGCGCGCCGTTGCCGTTCTGTTCGGTCTCCGCGGCCTCGTGAGACTCTTGCTCGGCCATGGCGGCGGCCCAGAGGTCGAGATCTTCATCGCTTTCGCCCTTCTCAGGCGCGACATCGGAACCGTTTTCGGCGTCCGATTCCACTGCTTCGGCCGCCCCGTCCGCCTCTTTGTCTAGGTCGGGTTGGGTCGCGTCGGTATCGTCATCGTCGACGTTCTGATCGGGTTTGTCTTGATCAGTCATGGTTGGCTTCTTTAGGCCGCTGTTGCTGTGACCTGCTAGGCTTTTTGAGAAAGGCGTCTTCGGCTTCGAGCGGTTCATGCTGTTTGGCATGATCGATCATGCGCACCACCCGTAAGGCCCGGTGTTGGTTCTGGCTGCCATACTCGCATTCCATCACCGGAATGCCATCAACACTGGTCAAGACCGTATCGGGCAGTTCCATCGGCAGAATATCGCCGATCTTCAAGGAGAGCACCTGATTGATACGTGAGGGGATCGAGGTCAGATCCGCCACTAGCTCGATCTGTGACTGACGCAGTTCGCCAGCCATGCGGCGTCCCCAGAGATTGTCCGGGTCTTGGTCGCCATCCTTGAGCGGGTTGCTGAGCAGATCGCGCAGCGGCTCAATCATGGCGAAAGGGATGCAGATCTGGAAGCTGCTGGAGAGGTGGCCTACATCGATATTGAACGATGTATTGACGACAATCTCATTGGGTGAATTGGTGATGTTGGCGAACTTCGACTGCATCTCGCTGCGCACATAGCTGATCTCCAACGGGTAGATCGAGCGCCATGATTCACTGTAGGCATCAATCGCGAGTTGTAGCATGCGCTGGATGATGCGCTGTTCGGTATTGGTGAATTCACGCCCTTCCGAGCGCGTGAGGAAGCGACCGTCGCCCCCGAATAGATTGTCCACGACCATGAAGACCAGATTCGGCGGAAAGACGATCAGCGCCGAGCCCTTGAGGGGTTTCATGGAGATGATATTGATATTGGTGGGTACCGGCACATTCCGTGAAAACTCGCTATAGCTGAGGTAACGAACCGTATCCACGGTGATATCGGCGCTGCGCCGCAGAAAGTTGAAGATCGCCATGCGAAAGTAACGTGCGAAACGCTCGTTGATGATATCGAGCGCATGCAAACGTTCGCGGACGACGCGATGCTGTGTCGCTGGATCATAGGGGCGTACACGCGTACCCGAACCGCCGGCTTGACTGCCGCTGGCGCCTTCATCCTCGCCGCTGACGCCCTTGAGTAGGGCATCGATCTCTTCTTGCGATAGGAGGTCGTCTTGGGCCATGAGACGCTTGGGCGCACCCTATTGCACGATGAATTCGGTAAACAGCACTTCCTCGATGTTAAGCTCGGGTTGCTGTTCCGTCAGGGGGGGGTCTTGCAGCGCGACAATCAGTTTATCGGCGAGCTGTTTCTTGCCTTCTGTATCGGTGAGTTCGTCGACTGGCTCATCGGAGATCCGCATCAGCAGACGACTACGGACCTGAGGCAGGTGGTCTTTCAGGATATCGCGAGTCTCTTTATCACTGACCTTGAAGGTCATGCCGATGTAGAGCAAGCGGCTCGTACCCCGTGAATTCGTCATATTGATCGTAAAGGGCTCGACCTCGACAAAAATCGGTGAGCGCCGTGGCGTGGCGGCCTTTTCCCCTTCGGCAGGTGCATTATTGCTGGACTGCCAAGCGAGATAGACTGCCACGCCCGCGACACCAACGGACAACACGACTAGCCCGACCATCAGCCAGAGCAGATTTTTCGAGCCTCCTTTTGAATTCGCCACGCTTTTGTCAACCTCTGAATGGGATTGGTTGCTGCCGGTAGTATGCCGGTCGAACAAGGGACAGAATAATGGGAATAGGCGCCGATAAAGCGCCTATCTCATTGTAAGGGGGGCGGCCTAATCATGGGCTAGGCGTAGAGATCCACCCGGCCATCCAATCTGATCTCGGTCGTGGCCGGTTGCTCCGTCAGTGGTCTCTCATCAAGACTGACCAGATCCTCGCCTGCCGCCGAGCGGCGTCCGTCGGTGTCCGCGAATCCCTGCTCCGACTCTTGGCGCTGCTCTCCCACCGAAGTCTCACCAAGGCTCAGTCCTTGTTCGGCGAGCGCCTCGCGCAGTTGTGGTAGGGCTTGTTCGACCGCACCACGCACGAGTGCATTGGCGGAGAGGAATTGGATCTGTGTGCCTTGATCACTCACCTTCAGCGCGACCGTCAACGGCCCCAGCTCTGGCGGGTTAAGACGTAGCTCCACCCGCTGCTCGCCACCCCGTTGGCTGAGCAGGATGAGCTGTTGCCCGAGCTGCTGAGGCCAAGCGGGGCTGTTGAGTGGCGCGCTCATCCCTGGCGCTGCTGGCGTGGCGTTATTGGTGGCGGCGTTCGCCGCGCTGCTGTTGCTGCCCAACGGGCTCGGGTTCACGTTCAGTCCATCGGCCCGGGCCGTGCCCAAGCGCGCCTCGTTTGCATCACGGCCAGCTGAGTTGGATTGCAAGAGTTCGCGTAGATTGATAGGGACCGGCTCGCGGTTTGCGCTGGCTGTGGCAGTCGTATCCGTTGCGACACGCAAAGTCTCGGTTGGCAGGGCTCCACGTTGAGCGCTGTTTTCCGAGAGCGAGCCAGGACGGCCGTCTGTTCGGAGGCGATCACGCAGATTCAGATCACGCGGATTGAGCGGTTCCGGGCGGGTCTCGCGTGCGAGTCGCTCGACCTCTGGCTGAGCGGCTAGGGCAGCAGCACTTGTGGCCAGTAAGGGCTCAGGTGCTTGAGGTGTCATCCGCTCGTTCACTTGGGGCTGGGCGAGCAGGACGGCGCGCTCGTTCTCAGAGAGTCTCTGAGTGAGTTGCTCGAAGAGGGCCTGGCGCTGCTCGGCGGGCAATTGCTCGCTGATCGGGGCAAGCACGGCGGCGCGCTCGTTCTCAGAGAGTCTCTGAGTGAGCTGCTCGAAGAGGGCCTGGCGCTGCTCGGCGGGCAATTGCTCGCTGATCGGGGCAAGCACGGCGGCGCGCTCGTTCTCAGAGAGTCTCTGAGTGAGCTGCTCGAAGAGGGCCTGGCGCTGCTCAGCGGGCAATTGCTCGCTGAGCTGGGCAAGCACGGCGGCGCGCTCGTTCTCAGAGAGTCTTTGAGTGAGCTGTTCGAGAAGCACCTGGCGCTGCTCGGCAGGCAATTGCTCGCTGAGCTGGGCAAGCACGGCGGCGCGCTCGTTCTCAGAGAGTCTTTGAGTGAGTTGCTCGAAGAGGGCCTGGCGCTGCTCAGCGGGCAATTGCTCGCTGATCGGGGCAAGCACGGCGGCGCGCTCGTTCTCAGAGAGTCTTTGAGTGAGTTGCTCGAAGAGGGCCTGGCGCTGCTCGGCGGGCAATTGCTCGCTGATCGGGGCAAGCACGGCGGCGCGCTCGTTCTCAGAGAGTCTTTGAGTGAGTTGCTCGAAGAGGGCCTGGCGCTGCTCAGCGGGCAATTGCTCGCTCATCTGTGCAAGCAAAGCGGCGCGTTCATTCTCAGGAAGCGCCTGAGTGAGCTGTTCGAGAAGCACCTGGCGTTGCTCGGCAGGCAATTGCTCGCTGAGCTGGGCGAGCGCGGCATCCCGATCTTCGGCGGAAAGCGTTGCGGTCAACTCGGCAATCAGCGCCTGATAATCGTTTTGGGAAAGCTCTTCAGTCATCCCCGCAAGCGAGACAGCAAGGCTGTCCACTGAGCGTGACTCAGTCTGATCAACAAATGAGGACTGCTCGGCGAATAGGGCTGTTAGCTCGCTGGAGGAGAGCAACTGACTCAAGTCGATCGGTAGGGGATGGTGCGGGCCAGGGTTCCCCGCTGCGGTCGACTCACCGCGAAGCGACGGAGTGATATGGTCGTTCGTCCTGAGTCCCGGGCCCGAGGTTCCATGGCCCTTGGGTGTTACGGCCGATGCTGTCCAGCGCTCAGGTTGAGCGGCTATATTGGGGTTCTGCCCATTCTGCCCAGCGTGTGCTAGGTACTGCGCGAAGCTGCTGGGCTGGGGCTGGGATTGCCCCCTCGCGTCAGCAGGCCTTCCGGCCGATGTTGAGTTGCTGGTAGAAGCCAATAGAAGCTGGATATCCATCAGAAATCGTCCTCATGCGGGATGCGCGATTCAGGCATCCTGATGTTGCAGCCGGCGCCGAACTTCGCGATTGGTGACAAACTCGTCGCTAAGCCGTTGCTCTTGGCGGGCTGCGGCGAGCTGCTCCTGTAAGACGCGACGTGCAGTCAGCGTCTCATAGGAGGAGAGTTTACACTGCTTATTCTGCCACTGTTTCTGCGTGTTCGTGACTCGTTGTTGCTGGGCGGTGAGTGCCTGGCGCGCGCGTTCCAAAGCGTCGTCCAGCGCGCTTAGAAACTGCTGATAGTTACGCATGGTAGCAGGATCGATCCCCTGGCACATGGCCTGCTGTAGCCGCTGCGCATATTCCTGGCGATAATTGCCCAGAGATTCGAGCTGCTGCGCCACCGCGCGCTCATTGTTGCGCTCGTTGGCAAGAATCTGTCCCGCCTGGTCGCGCGCTTCGCGGGCGAGTTCGGTCAGTGTATCGAGTGGTGTAGACGCCGTCATCAATATCCTCCGCTACTGTCCTACGACAGCCGCAAGCGCTTTCCGTGCCTCCGCGATGCTGGCTGATTGTTCGATGCCCTGTTGTAAAAAGTCCTCGAGCTGCGGATACCGCTGGACCGCCTCATCGAGGCCTGGATCGTGGCCTGGACTATAAGCGCCAACGCTGATGAGATCACGATTGCGCTGATAACGCGAGAATAATTGCTTGAAGCGCTGCGCGTGGCGTTGCTGGCGCTCATCGACAATCGCCGTCATCGCGCGGCTGATCGAGCCTTCGATATCGATGGCTGGATAATGGCCCGCATCGGCAAGCGCGCGCGAGAGCACGATGTGCCCGTCTAGGATGGCGCGCGCGGCGTCGGCGATTGGGTCCTGCTGGTCGTCGCCCTCGGTGAGTACCGTGTAGAAGGCGGTGATCGATCCGCCGCCGCGGGCGGCATTGCCGGCGCGCTCGACCAGATTTGGCATCTTGGCAAAGACCGACGGCGGATAGCCCTTGGTGGCGGGCGGTTCGCCCACCGCGAGTGCAATCTCGCGCTGCGCCATGGCAAAACGGGTCAGCGAGTCCATGATCAACAGCACCGCGCGGCCTTGGTCGCGAAACCACTCGGCGAGTCGCGTGGCGTAGGAGGCTCCTTGCAACCGCTGCAGCGGCGAGGTATCGGCCGGAGCCGCTACGACGACCGCGCGCCGCAGCCCCTCCTTGCCAAGGATATTATCGATAAAGTCCTGCACCTCGCGACCGCGTTCACCGATCAGCGCCACCACGATCACATCCGCGCGGGTGTAGCGAGCCATCATACCAAGCAGGACCGATTTACCCACGCCCGAGCCGGCAAAGAGTCCCATGCGTTGACCAATACCAACACTGAGCAGGGCGTTGATGGCACGGATACCCACATCGATCTGCTCTTCGATAGGGGCGCGCGCGAGTGGGTTCAGTGGTGTTGCCGCGAGATGTCCGTGAGGTGCCTCATCCAGCGCGTCAAGACCATCGAGCGGCTCGCCATTGCCGTCCACCACCCGCCCCAGTAGCGATTCGCCGAGCGGAAACCGTCGCGCGCTGCCGCGCGTCCCCTCGCCGAGCGCAAAGACGCGCGCGCCCGGCTGGAGGCCGGTGATGCCCGCTAGTGGCATGAGGAAGAGCTTCTCGTCCGAGAAGCCCACCACCTCGGCTTCGGCGAAGTGCGGTTCGCCGTCACCTGCGGGTGGGGGGAGCTCGATGAGGCAACCGCCGCCGAGCGGCACCTGGAGTCCAACGGTTTCAATGATGAGCCCGGTTGCGCGCATCACCCGCCCGCTGGCGCGCCAAGGCTGAGCCACCTCGATGCGAGCACGCACCCGCGCCAGCGACTCTCCCCAGCGCTTGGTATGCGGATTGGGATTTGGATGGCGGTTGGCGGCGAGGGCGTTCATGTGTTGTTGGATGTCGCCTCTGCGGCCGCCTTCAATTCGCGTGCCCCTGCGGCCCTCTCGCTCGACGATAAACGTCCGCGCACTTGCTGGTGTACCGACTCCCAGCGCGATTCCCAGGTTGCATCCAGCTCGCCGTTGGCGCTGGTCACGCGACAGCCGCCGCGGCTGACCTGGTCGTCTGGCTGCAATGCCCAGCCGGCAGCCTTCAGCTCTTGGCCTAGCGCTTGGCTCACCAGCTCATGATCCTTGGGGTGGAGCCACAGCCGCGGCCGCCCATGCATGGCCGGCTCGCTGTGCAATAGCCCCCGCACCAGCTCCGCGACTTGCGCTGGGTGTGCCTCCAGCGCGGCGCCCGCTAACTGACGACCAGTGGCCAGCGCCAGCTCGACCAGATGTCGAGCCACATCATCGTCGAGCTGGGCGAGAGCTTCGCTAAACTGTGTGGCGAGATTGCGCACCGGGTCGAGCGTCTCCTGCAGCTGTTGCTGAAGTTCCTGTTCTGCTTCCTCGCGGCCTTGCGCTAGTCCTTTGGCATAGCCTTCGGCCCGCCCGGTTTCAAGGCCTTCGCGGTAGCCTTCTTGATAACCGGCTTCGCGTGCCTTTTTGCGCTCGGCTTCGAGTGCTGCTTTTTGCTGCGCCGCCTCGCGGCGTTGCTTTGCGGGGTCGGGTTTGCTCTGCGCGGGTTTTTGCGGTTGTTTGGGCGCCTGAGCAGGCGTTTTGGCCGCCGTGTGATTAGGGGCTTGCTTGTCCAGCGTGGCCTTCGCCGGGCCTGCTTCCTTGCCGGTGCTCTGGTCAGGCCCTTGCCGCGTTGGCTGGCCTTTGGCAGACGTATTCCGCCGCGATGGTGCCAATTCGTCCATCTGCCAACGGCGCCAGGGTTTCTCGTGCTCCGGTCTGATCTTGGCGTCGGCCTCAGACATAGGTGTCGTCGCCGCCGCCGATGATGATCTCGCCACTCTCCGCTAGGCGCCGTGCGACCTGCAGGATGGCCTTCTGCTCGGCCTCGACCTGCGAGACGCGCATTGGTCCGCGTGCCTCCATGTCCTCGCGCACCATGTCCGCCGCGCGGGTGGACATATTGCGTAGGAAGGCCTCGACCAGGTCCTCGGGCGCGCCCTTCAGTGCCACCACCAGGCTGTCGGTGTCGATCTCCTTGAGTAGAAGCTGGATGCTGCGGTCGTCGAGCTCGATAAGATTCTCGAACAGGAACATCTCGTCGATGATCTTCTGCGCCAGATCCTCGCTGTGCGCGCGCACCGTCTCGATTGCCGCCTCTTCCTGAGTGGTGTTCATGATGTTGAGAATCTCCGCCGCCGTGCGGACACCACCCATCTTGCTGCGTTTCAGCGTCTGTCCGTCAAGCATTCCAGTGAGCACCTCGGTGAGTTCCTGCAGGGCCGTGGGCTGCACGCCGCTGAAGGTGGCGATACGCAGGACCACATCATTACGGAGCTTGTCGTCGAACTGTTCCAGCACCGCTGCTGCTTGTCGGCGCTCCAGATGGACGAGCACCGTGGCGATGATCTGTGGATGCTCGTCTCGGATGAGTTCCGAGACCATCGATGCCTCCATCAGATTCAGAGTGTCGATACCGGAACCGCTCTTGTGCTCGAAGATGTCCTCGAGCAGGCTGGCCGCGCGTTCCTCGCCGAGTGCCTTGCCCAGTACCGAGCGGATGTACTCGTTGGAGTTCTTCAGCGCAATGTATTCATCCTGTTCGCTGATGAAGGCCTCCAGCACCGCGTTCATCTGCGCGTGAGAGACCTGGCTGAGCTGGGTCATCGCGGTGCTGACTTCCTGCACCTCTTGTTGCGAGAGGTGTTTGAAGACCTCGGCGGCGTCGTCGTCATGCAGCGCGAGCATCAGGATCGCGCTGCGCTGCGCGCCGCTCATGCCTTCGAGAGGATCAATCTGTTGGGGCTCGGTCTCGGCGGGGCTCATGTTTGCAACCAGTTGCGCACGATCAGGGCGATGATCTGCGGATCGCGCTGCGCCATTTCACGCAGTTCAGCGAGCTTTTGCTGATAGCCCAAAGCCTTGTTTTTGCGCGGCTTCTCGTAGATCTCGGCATCTTCTTCGTCCTCATCCGTGTCTTCGCCTTCATCCTCATCACCGACCTTTGCATCCACCCCGGCTTCGCTAGCTACCGGCGCCTGCGGGGGGCGCGTGTAATGCTTGATAAAGGGACGCAGCAGGAGGAGATAGACCAGCAGCAGTCCGAATATCCATAACAGCGGCTCACCCAACATGACTGCGAGTTGGATCGTCTCGGGATCTTGCCACCACTCTGGCGCGGGGCCCTGATCCTGTCGACTGAAGGGACTACTGACGACCGCGATACTATCGCCGCGTTCCGCCGAGAATCCCATGGCCTCTCGGGCTAGGCGTTCCACCTGCGCAAGCTCCTCCTCGCTCGGCGCCACTGTTTGCCACTCGCCATTCTCGTCAAGTTCCCTGCGATGGTCGACCACCACCGCTGCCGAGAGACGTTGTAACCTGCCGCGCTGTTGGCGTACATGGGCCACACTGCGATCGACCTCGTAGTTGACAACATCGTCACGCTGCAGGCTCTTAGTGCTGGCGAAGGCCGCGTCCGCGCCATTGGCTTCATCCGCATCCGCATCCGCCTCGGGATCTGGATCTGGCTCCGCATCCTCGTCCGGCTCTGGCAGGTCGATCGGCGAGGGCGCAACCCCGGGTGGCGTATTGCTGAGCGCGCCCGGAATGCCGCCGACCAGATCATCATCTCCAGTATAACTGACGTTGGATTGACGACTGCGGACCGATGCCTCATTAGGCGGTTGATTCGGTGCATAACGTTCGGAAGTTTCCTCACGATGGGAGAAATCGATTTGCGCCGCGACCTGCGCGCGCACCCGGCCAGTGCCGAAGAGCGGCTCCAGGATGGTCTCGATACGGCGCTGATAGGCGTTTTCCACTTCACCTCGGTACTCGAGCTGAGTGACGTCCATCTTGTCCGGATCGGGGTTCTGCGAGAGCATGCGCCCGCGGTGATCGACAAGGGTCACCTCTTCGATGGCCAGTTCCGGCACGCTGCTGGCGACGAAATGCCGGATGGCGTTGATCTGGCCCTCGTTCAGACGGCGCCCGCCCTGGAGGGTAAGCACCACCGAGGCCTTGGCTGGCTCACTTTCGCGCACGAACACCGAGGGTTGCGCCATGGCGATGTGGACGCGGGCGCGCTCCACGGGCGAGAGTGATTCGATCGAGCGCGAGAGTTCCCCTTCGAGCCCGCGCTGATAGTTGACCTGTTCGGCAAACTGACTGATGCCGAATGGTTGGTCTTCCATCAGCTCGAAGCCGACATTGCCCCCCTGCGGCAGGCCTTGCTCGGCCAGCTGCATGCGCAGGCTGTGGACTTGGTCGCCGGGGACCAGGAGCGCCTGGCCGCCTTGGCTGAACCGATAGGGAACGGCGCGGGCATCGAGTTCACTGATGATGCGCCCGCCGTCGGCCTCGCTGAGGTTGCTGAACAGCACCCGATAGTCGGGCGCGCGCGCCCACAACAGCAGCGCTGTCACCAGGGCCACCAAGGCGGCGCCAGCGATGAGCAGGGCAACGGCCTGGTTGCCGCGCACCAGCGTTTGCAGCCGTTGCAGCGGGCTTTGGGCGCTTGTGCTGGTATCGTCCCCGTTACTCACGTGCGCCTCCCACGGGAGGGGTTAAACGCCATCCGAGGCATCGTAGGTTGGGAGTATGCAGATCATAAGGGGGAGGAGGCATCCGTTCGTTCGGGTTGGCCGTCCGTTCTGCCGAGAAGTATAAGGCGATACACTATCGAACTGAAGCGGTTTGGGCAAAGGAGGAAATAAGACCACTTTACCCGGGTAATTAGAGCCATCCCCGGAAGCACGACGCTGCTAGTCTCAGCCGCCGGAAGCTAGGGGGCTGTTCGAGACGCGCCCCTGGCCGATTTATCGGCTGCGCTGCCGTAGCCCCCATCCCGGAGGAACTGATGAGCAGTCCACCCAGCCTAGAACCGGCCCTTGTTGCAATGCGTCAGCTTGCCACCCAGGCGGCCGCCGGTACCGGTGCGACGAATCCGACAGGCCCGGTCGCTGCCGGCGGCTTCGCCGGCGAGTTGCGCGCGTCCATCGAGCGCATCAACGACTTACAGATGAACTCGAAGGAAAAAGGCATGGCGTTTCAGGCCGGTGACCCGGAGATTACGCTCAATGAGCTGATGATCGACAAGCAAAAGGCCAGCGTGGCCTTCCAGTTTGGTCTCCAAGTGCGTAATCGGCTGGTCACCGCCTATCGTGACGTGATGAATATGCAGGTGTGAGTGCTGAGGACTTGCCCCTGATGGTTCAGACTCAGACCTACGCCTCGAGACACCTACGCCTCGAGACTGAGCAGTCCGCCCCGTGCGGCCTGTATTTCATCGATGCGCTCCGCTAGACGCAAGACCTCCTCTGGCGGGATTTGGCGGATCAAATCACCGGATTCTTGATCAACAACGCGTGTGATCAGGCGTTCGCCTGGGTCGCTGAGTTCGAACTGCACGCCGTAATCATTCATAACCTCGTTCACTCGCTGCAGCGGCTCTTCGAGTTCGCTGCGACCTGGGGCCTGGTTGCTCTCGGCTTGTGCGAGAGCAGAGCCCGCGGTGGGCAATACCTCCAGCAACGCTTCCACGCGTTCGCGCGGATTGAGCTGATTAACAGGGGCGGCGTTCGGTGCGGTTTGGCTGATGTCGGCGATCGAGGACGACATGATGGTCTAGCTCCATTATCAAGATGGTTGATCGTTGCTCGGCTCGATAGCTCTGCGGGGATTGGTGACAGTGAGAGGCGAGTGGCCGATCCCTGCGGGTGTTATCGGCCAACGACAACGAAACTTTAGCTGATACTCTGACGGGATGCACCTCAACCTACAAGAGGGCGTCTTCGATCGTGTCTCTTCAACAGATCCGGGCGGAGACCTGCTCGACGACCTTAGTGATGAGGAATCTTGCCATGGCATCGGGACAACGCGTCTCTCTGGTTCTCGGCAGCGGCGGTGCGCGCGGCTTGGCGCACATCGGCATCATCCAGTGGCTGCAAGCGCAGGGCTATCGGATCGAGTCCATCTCAGGCTGCTCGATGGGTGCATTGGTGGGCGGCATCTACGCCGCTGGCAAGCTGGACAGCTATCGTGATTGGGTCTGCGCACTGCGGCGCACCGATGTGCTGCGCTTTCTGGATTTGGCCTTCCACCCGGCTGGGTTGATCAAGGGCGATCGGATCATGGATCGATTGCGCCAGATGGTGGGCGAGCACAATATCGAACAGCTGCCGATTGCCTACACCGCAGTCGCGACCGATATCGAGCGCCAGCGCGAAATTTGGATCACCAAGGGGTCGTTGTTCGATGCTATCCGCGGTTCGATCGCGGTACCGACGCTGTTTACGCCGCATTGCTATCTGGGGCTAACCTTGGTCGACGGAGGCTTGTTGAATCCGGTGCCGATCGCGCCGACCTTTCGCGATCTCACGGATCTGACCATCGCCGTGAACCTCAATGGTGATCCGCAGGATGATGGTAAGGCAAAGACGCCGGTGCCGACGTCGCGGATGGAGCGCCGCGAAAATCGCGAGAATAGCGAGGACCGCGAAGACCTTCGCGGTCGCATCCTCAACTTCTTGGATAGCATCGGTAACAACCTGGGTTCGGATGAAGAGGAAGCCGATGAACTCGGCATCTTCGAGCTGATGAGCCGATCGTTCGAGACCATGCAGAACGCGATCGCGGCGATGAAGCTCGCCGCCTATGCGCCCGATGTGCTGCTCGAGGTGCCGCGCGATGCCTGCGAAGCGCATGAATTCCATCGCGCGCGAGAGCTGATTGATGTTGGCTATCGGATTGCCGAGCGCGAGATGGCGGGCCGCTTTCCGGGCGGGGCCTTTCGCGCCGCCATCGAGTAGCCGCGGGCCATTACCCCATGGTTACTGGAGCGACTTGCCGCGTGTACCGATGACTTCTACCGCTATTCAGATGAGATCACCCGTTACCCCGTCAAGCGCGTCACCACCGTACTGACCTGATCCACCCGCTTCGCCGGATCAGTCATGTCCATGCTGAACCGCAGAGCCCCTTCGGCCTGATCGAGCTTGAAGTCCTTGGGCCGCGATTGCACCAGTTGGATCAGCTTCATGTGATCGATATTCGGCTGCTCGCCGAAGACGATGCGCCCGCCCTTGGGGCCGGCCTCGATCTTCTTGATGCCGTAGGGCTGGACCTTGAGCTTCAGCTCGGTGACGGCGAACAGGGTCTTGGTCGGCTCCGGCAGCAGGCCGAAGCGATCGATCATCTCGACTTGCAGGTCTTTAAGCTCGGCACAGTCGGCGGCGCTGGCGATACGCTTGTAGGTGACCAGCCGGGTGTGGACATCGGGCAGGTAGTCGTCCGGGAGCAGGGCGGGGAGGCCAAGATCGATCTCCGCGCCGTGATCGAGCGGGCGGTCCAGTTCGGGCGTCTTGCCGGATTTGAGCGCCTCGACCGCACGCTCGAGCAGGTCCATGTAGAGCGTGAAGCCGATCTCGTGGATCTGGCCGGATTGCTCCTCGCCTAAGAGTTCACCGGCGCCGCGGATCTCCAGGTCATGGGTGGCGAGCGTGAAGCCGGCGCCGAGGTCTTCCAGGGACTCGATCGCCTCGAGCCGCTTCTTGGCATCGGCGGTCATCGACTTCGGCGGCGGTGTGATCAGATAGGCGTAGGCGCGATGATGCGAGCGCCCAACTCGTCCGCGCAGCTGATGCAACTGTGCTAAGCCGAGCTTGTCGGCACGGTGGATGACGATGGTGTTGGCGCTCGGCACGTCGATGCCAGACTCGACGATGGTGGTGCAGACCAGTAGATTGAAGCGGCGATGGTAGAAGTCGCGCATGACCCGCTCCAGCTCCTTCTCGCGCATCTGTCCGTGGGCGACCTCGACCCGCGCCTCGGGCAC
>NZ_NHSF01000024.1 GCF_016653295.1 Halochromatium salexigens
ACGCTCTATACCGTCTATGCCTCATGGGAGGAGCTGTTGACGTTTATGCTCGAGGCGCTCGAACCGGCCCAGCCTCCACCAAAAGCGCGGCGCTTAAGGCGGTGACAGGGCAAATTTGGAATTGCTGCAGCCCCAGTTGGCTCTGGCCCTTTTGAGATGTGGGTAATGGCATGGGCAAAACGACCGCGACTGGGTGAAATCCCAACCTGGAGCTTGAACTTGGCATCACTGGTGAGAGGGCGCCGCTGCCTTGACGGCGAGCGTTGGGAACTTGGAGCGAGGCCCGCGGCCTCGGCAGCGCTTGGGCTCGGCGCCTGAGTGGGGCGCTTTGCGATTGCCCATGACGATTGCTAGCAATGACTTGGCATCGCTGTTGCTTTGACTCCGGGTGGGCAGGCCGATCACGATTCGGCCGCCCGAAACGCACTTACGGGCGAGTCAGCGTGCCTAGATTGGCGCTGACTGACTTGCCGTGATCAATCGATTCAATCAACGGAGGTTCCTATGCGATTCGATACCAAGATGATGGCGAGCTCTGCTCTTGTACTGGCGTTGACAGGCGCAACAGGGGCCTGGGCTGAAGACACGATGGTCGCACCTGACGATAGCTGGATCAGTGTCAGCGGGACCGTCGAGAGCGTGACCCATGACGCCTTCGTCCTGGACTATGGCGAAGGTGTCATGACTGTCGAAATGGACGACGGCGATCGCGATGCCGACGGCTACAGGCTGGTCAGGGGCGATAACGTCACCGTCAACGGCCGCATCGACGATGATCTGTTCGAGGCGCGGACGCTCGAGGCGAGCAGCGTCTATGTGGAAAACATCGACACCTATTTCTATGCATCGGCCTTTGATGATGAAGCCATCAATGATGTCATCGTCACCGTCCAGACGCCGGTGGTGATCTCAGCGACGACCGTGCAGGGCACGGTGACCGAGGTTGGCTCCGAGGAATTCGTCGTCGATACCGGTTTGAGCAAGGTGCGCGTCGAAGTCGACGAGCTGGCCTACAACCCACTCGACGACGAGGGCTATCAGAAGATCGAGGTCGGCAACCGCGTGAGCGTGACCGGCCAGATCGATGACGATCTCTTCGAGGGTCGCGAGCTGGTTGCCGATTCGGTGATCACGCTGTCGAGCAGCAGTTGATCGGCCGCTCTGACCGCTCGCCGGCTTAGGCGAGCTGATGGCGCCGCGCCGCGCTTGACTGCTGCTCAGCGCGGACGCGGCGCTGCTCATCGTGCTTTTTGCTTTTTTTCATAACCCGCCTACTTTGAAGCCATCGGGAGATCTGTATGCCCAATTCGAAACTCTGGTTGATCGTGGCCGATGAAGGGCGCGCTGCTCTCTATGCAGCTGACGACCCGACCGCCCCCCTCACGGAGGTGCATGATTTCATCGGTGCCGAGAATCGGCTGCTAGACCAAGAGCTGGTCACCGACAAGCCCGGTCGTGCCTTTGATTCGGGTGGAAAAGGGCGCCACGCGCTCGAGCCAAGCACCGAGCCGGGCGAGGTCGAGGCCCAGCGCTTCGCGAAATGGCTCGCCGAGACCCTGGATCAAGCCAGGACCGAGCAGCGCTTTGAGATGCTCGGATTAGTCGCGCCGCCGGCCTTTCTTGGCTTGCTGCGCAAGAGTCTGCCGGATGAGACGGCCCGTCAGGTCGTGCTCGAGATCGACAAGGACTTGACGCGCGACGATGCTGAAGGGGTGCGGGCTCATTTGCCGGAGCGGCTGTTTGAAATGCCCCTGCGTTGAGCCTTGGATGCATGGAATCCAGCCCGCGCCGGCAACTCAGCAGTCGCGGGCTGATGGTTGTGCGTATGGAGCGCGCGATGAATCAATCCGTTGCGGACTCGACACGATCGCCGGTCTCTTCGATCGCTTCATCGGTCTCCTCGGCTGCCTTGCGTGCAGCCTCCCGTGTCTTCTCAGTCGCTTCGGCGGCGGTTTCCTGCGTCGCTTCCACGGACTCTTCAACGATCTCGCCGGCTTGCTCGCTGAACTCAGGCTTAGGCTCAACGGGCTCCGAGGGGTTATCGCAGCCCCAGAGCAAGATGGCGGATGTGACGATGGCAATCACCGTCAAGATATGGGTATTGGTCTTCATTCAATGATCTCCGTACGTAGTGATGGGTGAAGTGGGTGCTCTGGTCCGTGATGGATTCAGGGTTACGGATTCAGACTGACGGTTGTTTCGCGCCACTCCGGGGGCTTATGGCCCGATGGTCGACTCAAATCGTCTACTGACTTGGCGCTGAGCAGACGCTCGATCTCAGCGCTGGAGGTCTCATCCAGTTCACCGAGCATCAGGCCCACCAGGCAGTTACCCGTTCTTGCGCGTTGACGAGCAACGGCATTGCTGGACCTGCAAAGCCGACTTTGCACACCAACCTTAAGCAACGTATGTGCCAAAGCGCGGCACCTTGCCAGCCGCTGAGCCAACCCCTGCGGTTAGGCTTGCTGACAGCGTTCTTCGCAGGAGCGAAAGGCGCCCCAAGTCTCAACGGCTCTAGAGACCCTTGCCGCCGGCACGCTGAGCAGGCGGGCTGACAATCCGCAGTTGCCCTCCTTCAGGCGCGCGGGATCGGTGTATTTGCCAACACGCTGGGTGATTTGAACCGGTTGCTGGGGGCTAGTCAGCTGTCAGGTCAGTCGTTGGCAGCGAAAGCCGATCGATCCACTCTGCGCTGTCGTACCCGAACAGCACCATCGCGAAGCCGGCGAGTAGGGCGGCGCTGAGCGACAGACCGATGCGCCAAGCCAGCCGTGGACCGGCGATGGCTGCGCAGAGCAGGGTCTTGAACAGGGCGTTGGTGGTCAATGCGATGAGGATGGCGATCAGCGCCGTGCGCTGACCGATCTGCTCCAGCTCCATGCGAGCAATTGAGAGCGTGATCGCATTCAGGTCGGCCACACCGGAAACCGCGGCGACGCCGAGCAAGCCCGCGCTACCGAAGATCTCCGCGCTGATGCGCGCGACCAGCATGACCACCGCCAAGAGCAATCCGAAACGCAGCGCCTGGCCCAGGGCGAGGGGGTTGCTGACCTGCAGCACATCGGCCTCGAGCGGTGCTCTGCGGCGAAGCCAGAACACCAGGGTTGGCACAAAGGTCAGCAACGTCATGCCGGTCAGTGGCGGCGCCAAGGCGGGCGCCAGCGTGGGCTTCAGCAGCGCGACGATGACCAGGATACGCGGAAACAGCGTCGTGTTCGCGATCAGAATGCCGGTCGCGATCAGGTTGGCGCGTGCATGCTGATGACGCGCGATGCGGGCCATCTGCAGCGTCAGTGCGGTCGAGGAGGCGAGTCCAGCGAGGAGGCCGGTGAGCGCTACACCCGCATTGGCCCCGAACACCTTGATGGCGAAATAGCCGACGTATGAGATCGTGGCGATCAACACCACCAACCACCAGAGCTCGTAAGGGTTGAGCGCTTGATCCGGTCCATAACCTTGGTCTGGCAAGACGGGCAGCAGGACCATGGTGATCAACAACAGCTTGAGGGTGGCTTGCAGCTCGGCTTGTTCGAGCCGGGCGAGCCAGAGATGCAATTGTGGCTTGAAGCCGAGCAGGAATGTCGAGATGACTGCGGCCGATGCAGCCTCGGCTTGATGCCCTAACGTCGAGAGCGCGGCGAGCGCGAACGCGAGCAGCTCAGCGATCAGGGTGGTGCTGCCGGTCGCGGCATTCTCGCAGACATGGAGTAGATAACTGCCAACCGCAACTGCCGCCAGCGCCACGAACAGGAGTCCAAGGACGATCGGCGAGAGCGCCTGCGCGATCACACCACCGACGCCGCCGAGCAGACCGATGAGGCCGAAGGTCCGAACGCCAGCTGGCTTTCTGCTATCGGCGTCTTGCTCGTTGTGCCAGCCACGCTCGAGACCGAACAGGAGACCAATCGCGAGCGCAACAGCGAGCTCAACGAGGATTCGGTGCTCCTCGCCCCCGATCAGGCTTGTCATGCTGTCGTTGCTCAGATGTCGGTATCACGCCCGCTGGCTTCCTTGGATTCTGGGATCAAGGTCTCACGGTAGGCGTGCCAGCTGGCATAACCAAGCAGTGGTGTGACGATGATGAGGCCGACGAAGTAGGTCAGAATGCCGACTGTCGTCAATGCCGCGATCATGATGGCCCAGAGGCTCATCGCCGGCCAGTTATCGCCAACCGCGCGCGAGCTTGCGAGGGCTGCGTTGATGGCATCGACTCGCTGATCGACCAACATCGGCAGCGACACCGCAGTGATCCGGAACACGAGCACGGCCAACACCAGTGCAATGCCACCGAACACCAGCGCGAACGGCCAGCTCTGTCCGAAGATCACCGGCAGCGGGCGTACCTCCGCATAGGTCGGCATCACTTCATGATAGACACCGCCGAAGAGCAGGTTCGAGAGCATGATCCAGTTGATGAAGACCAACAGCAAGAACAGGCCCATCAGCGAAAGGCCGGAGTTGTTGGCCGCGAGGATGCGCCGAATCGTCTCGCTGGGTTTTTCGCCGGGCGATTCGCGACGCTTTGCCATCGCCATCAACCCGACCGAGAGGATCGGACCCAGGACCAAGAAGCCACCGAAGATGAAGGGCACGAAGTAGAAGCGGTTGGCTCCGACGGTCAGCGAAACGATCAGAAAGGCCAGCGCCGCCACTGCGGCTCCATAGAGCAGCCCTGTGATGGGTGCGGCCATGAGATCGTCGAAGCCGCTTCGCAGCCAAGAGAATGGCTGTGCCGCTGGCACGCGCGGAATCCCAAATCGGCGCCGCGGGATCTGGCTGGTTTCCAGGACAAAGGTGTTCATGAGGACTCCTCCGCTCATTGTCAGGGATGATTGTCACGGATGATGGGGCGCTGCCAACGCCGAAGCGCATCTAGCGATTGGCCTCCTCGGCGGTCGGTGGCGGGTCCTCGGCGATCAGGTTCCACTCAGAGCGGTCGATGACCCCGTCGTTGTTGGTGTCCAGCCGGCGCCAGTCGGTGCCGATGCGCGGGCTGGCATGGGCCTCGCTCGACGTCAGCACACCGTCGCGATCGAGGTCCAGGTCACTGAAGGGGCGGATCGGATCGATCTCGTCTTCAAGGGGGGCGACACCGGTGAGCGGAGACTCCTGCTGGGGTATATCCCCCGTCGCTGGTTCATTTGCCGGGCGCTTTTGACCCTCGGGGAGGGTGTGTGCACCCTTTCCCTCGGTGAGGATCGCCTCGTCCTCGGCCGCCGGATCGGCGCCGGCGCTGCTGGGCAGGGTGAGTGCGGCGAGCGTCAGGGCTGCGAGGGTCAGTCGGCTGTGCTCGATTGTTTTCGTGTGAGTCATTCGCTGTCTCCTGATGTGCTGTTGTCGATTTGGATGCCCGGCTTCAACGATCATCGTGATCGAAGCAAAGGCTATGCCGGAGCGATCAGGCCGGGGCCTCGCCCGAGTGATCAAGCATCCGCGCATGTGCTCGAGCGTCGTCACTCGCGCAGGGCCTTGTGCGAGGGGATGCCGGCGACCTGCTCATCGGCCCGAAGCGCCTTCAGCAGCCCCCAGCAGGCGATCAACAAGAACGCGGTCATCGGCAGACCCGAGGTCAGGGAGGCGGTGCGCAGGGCCTGCAAACCGCCCGAGAGCAGCAAGGTCGCCGCGACGGTGCCCTCGGCAACGGCCCAGAAGATCCGCTGTGCCTTGGGTGGGTGGGGATGGCCGCCCGAGGTGACCATGTCATCGACCAGCGAGCCGGAGTCGGATGAGGTGACGAAGAAGACCACCACCATCAGGGTCGCCAGGATCAACGTGAAGGTTTGCAGCGGGAGCTGATCCAGCATGGCGTAGAGACCGGCACTGGCATTTTGCTGCACCACGGTCTCGATGCCGCTCTCGCCGAATATGGTGCCGTGCAGCCCGGTGCCACCGAACACGGTGAGCCAGAAGAAGGTGATCAGCACCGGCACGAAGAGCACGGCCAGGATGAACTCGCCGATCGTGCGTCCCCGCGAGATCCGCGCGACGAAGACACCCACGAACGGCGACCAGGAGATCCACCAGCTCCAGTAGAACAGCGTCCAGTCGAACTGCCACTGGCTGTCCGGTCGCAGATCCAGCCACAGGCTTTGGCTGACGAACGCCTGCAGGTAGGTGCCGGTGGCGGAGATGAAGAGCTTGATCAAATAGACCGTGGGTCCGGCGATCAAGACGAACAGCAGCAGCACGCCGGCAAGCCCGAGATTGAGACGCGAGAGCAAGCGGATGCCGCGATGAACGCCGGTGACCACCGAGATCGTCGCAATGACGGTGATGACCGCGATAATCGCCACCTGCGCTGACTCCGCCTGAGGCACACCCGAGAGACGACCCAAGCCGGCGTTGATCTGAATGGCGCCGAGGCCAAGGGAGGTTGCAACACCGAACAGGGTGCCGACGGTGGCCAGGATGTCGATGGCATGGCCGATAGGACCGAAGATGCGTTTGCCGATCAGCGGATAGAGCAGCGATCGCGGCGCCAGCGGCAGCTCATGGCGAAAGTGGAAGTAGGCGATCGAGAGCCCGAAGACGATGTAGATGGCCCAGGGGTGGAGTCCCCAGTGGAAGAAGCTCAGGCGCAACGCCTCGCGCACCGGGCCACCCTCTGCGGCAGGTGGAAACGGTGGGTCGCTCCAGTGCATCACCGGCTCGGCGACACCCCAGAACACCAGCCCGGTGCCCATGCCGGCACTGAACATCATCGCGAACCAGGACAGGTCGCTCAGCTCAGGCTCACTGTCCTAGCCGCCGAGCCGAGGAAGACGGTCGGCTGCATAGTCGAGAGGATGCGCGAGAGTTTAAGCACGATGTTCTTGCTCGGGGGCGGCCGCCAAATCCGCGGGGACGCCGAAGCACCCCCACGGTCGCGATCTATAGGATCACGCGGTTGATGACGTGCACGATGCCATTGCCGGCGACCAGGTTGCTCTGCACGATCTCAGAGCCGCCGACGCTCAACCTCGAGCCTGGCGCGCTGAGCTCGAGCGATTTGCCCGACAGGGTCTCGGTTTGGTCGGCCTGCAAGAGATCGGTGATGCCAAGGCGTGCCCGCACGACGTGATTGCTGACCAGATCGATCAGGGCTTGTTGGTCTTGCATCAGGGCCTGACGCTGGTCCGCTGACAGCGCATCGAAGGCCGAGTTGGTCGGCACGAAGAGCGTGAAGGGGCCATCTTCCTTGAGCACGTCGATCAAGCCGGCCTGCTCGATGGCTTGCTCGAATTGTTGAAACAGGGCGGTGTTCTGCGTGATATCGAGCACCGTGGTGTCGGCGGCGGCACCGCTGGTCGAGCTTGGATCGTAAGCCGCGAAGGGCCCGGGTGCATCATAATTGCGATCGCCGGCCTCGGCCCGCGCGATGGTTTCCTCACCAGCGTACTTGCTGCCTAGGGTCAGGGCTGTGAGTGGCCCGAGTGCGAGCACGAGCGCGAACACGATGGTCCAGCGTTGCTGGGTCAAGAAGGTTGGTTGTTCACTCATGAGAGGAATCCTCTTTTCAGCGTGTTAAGCGGGGACGAGCATTGAGTCAACGCGAGTCGAGTGCCGCGCCGGAGCCAGCTCGTCCACGAGTTGGGAGTGATTGGTCTTATGCAGCGGCCATGCCAGTGCTTTGCCGAGCGGGCTGTCGGGTGTCTCGATCCCTGTCCTTGTCGGCGCCGGCGAGACGGCGCGGGGCATTTGACCCAGTTGCTGGTTGATTCAGACCGCTTCGTTGGTCGCTTGCCGGGCTGAGCTGTGCGATAGCCGCAAACGCCCGCGCATCGCGTTGCGCCATGCAGGCTGTGAGGCCGGGCTGCGATCCGATCCTCTGCTCTGGCTAGCTGTCCAGTCAGGCATGCCCATCGCGCGATGTCGGGCCGGTCGGGTGGCAGGGGAGATGAGCCGGCGGCTTCCGGGACTGGCGCGGCCTTTGCATTCGGTGCAGGGAATTCCACGTTTTCCCTGACCGAGGAGCGCGTCGATGTTCTTCAAACAGTTTTATCTGCCGAGTCTCGGCCATGCCTCCTACCTGGTGGGCTCTGAAGAGTCGGGAGAGGCCCTGGTGCTTGATGTGCGCCGCGATGTCGAGACCTATTTCGCCGAAGCGCGCGAGCAAGGGATGCGCATTCGCTACGCCTGCGATACCCATCAGCACAACGACTATCTGAGCGGCATCTGTGAGCTACCCGCGCGCGGTGAGGTCCAACTGCTCGCCGGCGCGCGGGCCGAGGTCGGCTATCCGGTGCGCGCGATGGACGACGGCGAGACGTTGGAGATGGGTGAGGTGCGTTTCGAACTGATGCACACCCCTGGACACACGCCAGAGCACATCAGTCTGCTGGTCACCGACCGCTCGCGCGGCGATGAGCCCGCGATCCTGTTCTCGGGTGGGGCGCTGCTGGTCGGCGATCTGGCGCGGCCAGACCTGTTGGGCGGTGAGGAGGAGACACGCAAGGGTGCCGAAGCCTTCTGCGAGACCCTGCAGCACAAGATCCTGCCGCTACCCGATTTCGTCGAGGTCTTCCCCACCCACGTGGCCGGCTCGCTCTGCGGTGGCAATATTGGCAGCCGTCTGTCGACGACGATTGGTTACGAGCGGCGCATGAACCAAGTGCTGAGCAGCCTGTCGTCCAGTGACGACTTCGTGCGTCAGTGCATGGACCTGACCGATCTACCCGCAGTACCCCCGTATTGGCCACGGATGCGCAAGCTCAACAGCGAGGGTCCGCCACTGCTCGGCGTGCTGGCCGACCCGCCGCCGCTCGGCATCGAGGAGGTTGAGAAGGCCCGCGACGAGGGTGCCATTGTCGTCGACTGCCGACCGCCTGAGGCGTTCTCGGCCCATATTCCGGGTGCGATCAATGTGGGCATCGGCAACAGCTTTGCGACCTGGGCTGGCAGTGTGCTGCCGCCGGATCGGGATCTGATCCTCGTGCTCGATCGCGCCGGCGATCTGTGGGAGGTCTGTTGGCAGCTGTTGCGCATTGGCTATCCACTGCCGCGCGGCTGGCTCGGGGGTGGCATGTTGGCCTGGCGCACCGCCGGCAAGCCGATCGACGTCTTGCCCCAGTGGACGGTGCACGAGCTGCGCCGAGCGCTCGACAAGGACCGCGACCTCCTCGTGCTCGACGTGCGTCAGCCCGCCGAGTGGAGCGCCGGGCACATCCCGCAAGCGCGGCACATCACCGGCGCAGAGATCGCCAAGCGCGCCGACGAGCTGCCCAAGAACCGGCCCATCGCAGCGATCTGCGGTAGCGGTTATCGCTCATCGGTCGCCGCTAGCCTGCTCAAGACCCGCGGGCATCGCGAGGTCTACAACGTCCTTGGCGGCATGACCGGCTGGGAGGCCGAGGGCTTGCACACAGCAACCTAAACGAGGGCCGCGATGGCAGCCAACGATGACAAGCGAGGTCAGCAAAGCGGCTGGCCAAAGACACTCCAATGCGAGCAGTTTCAGCAGGAGATACCGCCTGATGAGGCGCTGCATCCCGAGGGGCAGGACTATACCTTGGCCTTTTGCTCGCCGGCCTGCCACGCGCTCTGGCGCGATGAGCAGGCCGAGCCGGTGGTCTCGAGCCGCCGTCCTTAACGATCTGGTGCTTGCGCCTATCGCGCCTTCGGGCGCGGTGACCGCGATGATGGCGAGGCCGCCATCATCGATATTCAATTCAACCGGTGGAGGAAGGCTTGAAGCGCCCAAGCAGCTTGGCATTGATGGCGACGATGACGGTCGAGAGCGACATCAAGGCGGCGCCAACGGCGGGACTCAGCAAGATGCCGGCACCATAGCCAACCCCGGCTGCCAGCGGGATGGCCGCAGCGTTATAGCCAGTCGCCCAGAATAAGTTCTGGATCATCTTGCCGTAGGTGGCCCGCGAGAGCTCGATCACATTGGCGACGCGCTTAGGGTCGGATTCGACCAGCACGACATCAGCCGACTCCACGGCCACATCGGTGCCGGCGCCGATGGCGATGCCGAGATCGGCCTGCACCAGTGCCGGCGCATCGTTGACACCGTCGCCGACCATGGCGACGATGCGCCCGCCACGCTGAACCGCTTCGATGCGCTTGGCCTTCTCATTCGGCAGCACCTCGGCGAAGTATTCGCTCAGGCCCAGCTCGTCAGCGATCGACTTGGCCACGGCCTCGGCATCGCCGGTGAGCATCAGGCAGTCGATGCCCATCGCCTGGAGACGCCTGATGGCCTCGCGCGACTCATCGCGGATCAGGTCCGCCAGCGCGATGGCACCGAGCGGGCGCTCATCCTCCAGCACGTAGACCAGCGTCTTGCCGCCCTCGCGCAGTTGGGCCACGGCGTCCTCATCGACCGCGATCGCCTGTTCGCGCAGGTAACCGGGACTGACCACACGGAGCGCGCGGCCGTCGACCTGGGCCTTGGCACCGCGGCCGGAGAGGTTCTCGAACGCGGCAGCCTCGGGGATCTGCAGCCCCTTGTCCTGCGCCGCCTCGACGATGCCCTGGGCGATCGGGTGCTCGGAGCGTGCCTCCAGGCCAGCGGCCAGACGTAGCAGCGCGTCCTCATCCAGGTCACCGAAGCCGGTGACCCCCTGGACCCCGAAGCGCCCTGCGGTCAGCGTGCCGGTCTTATCGAAGACGACGGCGTCGAGCTTGCGTGCCCGCTCGAAGCCCGCGCGATTACGGATCAGCAGGCCGCGCCCGGCGGCGAGGCTAGTGCTCACCGCCACGACCAGGGGCACCGCGAGCCCGAGGGCATGCGGGCAGGTAATGACCATCACGGTGACCATGCGCTCGAGCGCAAAGTCGAAGGCGTAGCCGACGAACAGCCAGGTACCGAGCGTGATCAGGCCCGCCGAGAGGGCGATATAGGTCAGCCAGGCCGCGGCGCGATCGGCCAAGTTCTGCGCGCGTGAGCGCGACGCCTGCGCCTGACGGACCGTCTCGACGACCTGCGACAAGTAGGTATCAGCGCCGGTCTTCTGCACCTCCAGCGTGATGCTGCCCTCGCCATTGATGGCACCGCCAACGGCCTCATCACCGTCGCCTTTCTCGACCGGGCGGGACTCGCCGGTGAGCATGGACTCGTCTAGGCTGGTCTTGCCCTCGACGATGGTGCCATCGACCGGCACCTTCTCGCCGGGGCGGACCCGCACGCGGTCGCCCTTGTGCAGCTCGCTGATCGGCACCTCCTTGACCTTGCCGTTGTCGTCGAGGCGCAGCGCCCGGTCCGGCATCATCTGGACCAGGCTCTCGAGCGCGCTCGAGGCTCCCATTACCGACTTCATCTCGATCCAGTGGCCGAGCAGCATCACGTCGACCAGGGTGGCCAGCTCCCAGAAGAAGACCTTGCCCTCGAGCCCGAGCACCACGGCCGCTGAATAGCCATAGGCAACCGTGATCGCGAGCGCGATTAGGGTCATCATCCCGGGCGCGCCGGCACGCAGCTCGGACAGCAGGCCCGTCAGGAAGGGCCAGCCTCCGTACAGGAACACCGCGGTGGAGAGGGCGAGCAGGGCATACTGATCGCCCGGAAAGGCGAGCGCATCGGTCAGTCCGAGAAAAGACTGAATCAGCGGCGACAGCAGCAGGATCGGCACCGTCAACAGCACCGAAATCCAGAACCGCCGACGGAAGTCGGCCATCATGGCGCCGTGGTCGTGATGCGCGTGCTGATCCTGGCCTTCGTGCTCGTGCTCACTCATTGGGTGTCTCCATGAAGTCTGTTCCTCGGGCTGACCGAGACGCAGCCCCTAAGGAGCCATGGTTAGACTCGGCTTCGGGACTCCGTTACCTCGGGATCGGGTTCAGGTGCGGGATTGATTAGCCGCTGTCTTCCAGAGTGCAGATCGCCGCAGGCTCATCGAGCAAAAACACCAGGCTCTTGGAGATGAACAGCTTCAGATGGATGCCATCGCTCGCGGCGAAGCCGACGCGCAAGTCCTGACCGATCTTGAGCTCGCCGACGCGCGGGTCTGCGCTCGAGCCGGTGTTCGAACGCAGCGAGATTCAAGCCGTCGACTGCTCGGTGCCCGCGATAGCGCGGTCACGAGCTCGCCGGATTCAGCACCTCGTCGATCTGCTCGCGACTCAGGGTTTCGGCCTCGAGCAAGCGTTTGGCCAAGCGCTCCAATCGCTCACGGTTGTCTCCCATGTGCTTGCGGCAGTCCTGCTCGATTGACTCGATCAAGGACTTGATCTCGGCGTCGATGCGCTCGGCGGTCGTCTCGCTGAACTTGCGAGTGTGTGCCATCGCCAGCGCGTCTTGATCATCCGGATACTTGAACGACATGGGCCCGATCGCCTCACTCATGCCCCAGCGGCTGACCATGCGTCGGGCCAGCTCGGTCGCTTGATCGAGATCGGCCTCGGCCCCGGTGGTCACCTCCTCGAAGATCACCTGCTCGGCGAGGCGTCCACCCAACATCACCGCAATGCGATCGCGCAGGTAGCCCTGGCGATAGGTGTGACGCTGCTCGGGTGGCACCTGCTCGGTGGCTCCAAGGGCGCGTCCGCGCGGGATGATGGTGACCTTGTCGAGCGGATCGGCATTGGGCAGCAGCCAGGCCAGCAGGGCATGGCCGGACTCGTGATAGGCAACCAGCTCGCGCTCCTCGTCGCCGATGCCCTGCTCACGCTCAGCCCCGAGCACGATCTTGTCGCGCGCCTGCGAGAACTGTGACATATCGACCACGCCCTGCTTGGCGCGGCCGGCGAGCAGCGCCGCCTCATTGACCAGGTTCTCGAGATCGGCGCCGGAAAAGCCGACGGTGCGCTCGGCCACGCGCTCGAGATCGACATCCTCGCCCAAGACCACCTTGGCGGCGTGGATCTTGAGGATCGCGTGGCGAGCGTCGCGGTCGGGTCGCTCCAGGTAGACCTTGCGGTCGAACCGTCCCGGGCGCAGCAGGGCGTGATCGAGCACGTCGGGCCGATTGGTCGCGGCCAGCACCACCACATCCTCATGCGGCGAGAAGCCGTCCATCTCGTTCAAGATCTGATTCAGCGTCTGCTCGCGCTCGTCGTTGCCGCCACCGCCGCTGGCCATGCCGGTACCGCGCGAGCGGCCGATGGCGTCGATCTCATCGATGAACAACACGCAGGGGCTCTGCTGCTTGGCATCGTTGAACAGATCGCGCACGCGCGAGGCGCCAACGCCGACGAACATCTCGACGAACTCAGAGCCGCTGACGTTGAAGAAGGGCACGCCGGCCTCGCCGGCCACAGCCCGCGCCAGCAGGGTCTTGCCGGTGCCGGGCGGTCCGACCAGTAGCACACCCTTGGGCAGCTTGGCTCCCAGGGCGCGAAAGCGCTGCGGGTCGGACAGATGGTCGATGATCTCTTGCAGGTCGGCCTTGGTGTTCGCAAGCCCCGCGACCTCCTCGAGGCTGGTGTCGACCTCTTCGGACTCGACGCGCTTGGCCTTGGATTTGCCGATGCCGAAGAGCCCCCCGCCCTGGCCATCGCCACCGCCGCCCATCATGCGTCGCTGCATGCGGTGGCTGAGGTAGAGGAACAGGCCGAGGATCAGCAGCCAAGGCAGCAGCGTGATCAGTACACGGCCAAACAGGCCGGTCTCGGTCGACTCGGCATCGATCTCGACATCATGCTGCTCGAGCAGATCCAGGAGCCCCGGATCTTGTACTTGGGGCAGGGTACTGATGAACCGCCCGCCAAGCTGCTCGGCTTTGCTGTTGTCTGCACCGGGTTCAGTTTCAGCTTCTGATTCAGCCCCGGCTTTGGATTCGCCTTCGCCTCCAGTTTCGGCTCCAGCGCCGGTTTCGGTTCCAGAGCTGGCAACGGCTTCGGCTTTCGACGCGTTGGCCTCCTGCGTCTCGTCTGAGGTTTCGCCTGATGAGCCGTCTTTCGCGCCGTCAGTTGTGCGCTGGCTCTCCGCCGGGTCGATGAATCGCCCTCTGACCTGCTGGCCCTCGAAGGTTACCCGAGCGACGCGCCCCTCGCGCACGGCCTGCTTGAGCTCGGTATAGGAGATCGCTTCCGGACCCGGGGAGCGGAGCAAGCTCAGGGCTGCAGACAGCGCAAAGATTGCGATCAAGGCATAGATGGCATTCTGCCAAGGCGGTGACCCGCCGGGCCGCTGAGGTCCGGGCTGGGCGGTTCGGCCGGAATCGGGCCGCAGCGCCTTGAGTCGGTCGCTGAGACCGCGCTTGGTCTCGGACTGTTGTTCATCGCTAGACATCGGGTCTCCTTTGCGGTTGCCGCCTGGCATTCCAGCTCGCTGTGGTTCAGGGTTCGGTTCGGTGACTGACGCGGTGACTTATGCGGAATTGTTACGCAGGAATTGTTCCGCAGGAATCGGGCCGGCTATTTCGCGTCTCGACTGAGCCGATGCTGAGTCGGTGCGATAGGAGCAGTGGTTCAAATGCCGCATCGCTGGGGCTTATGAGCCAGTCCAACAGGCGGCGCTTGGGCCACTGCGCCCAGGCCCTTGCACCCAGCTTGCACCCAGAAGGCGCCCAGCAGCGCGCTTCTCCGAGTTGGCCCAGTTTCTGCTCGCCCTGGGGCATGCCATTGAACGCGGTCAGTCCATTCAGCCTGATCACGTGACGTCCATGCAGCACGGATGCGGCCGCCATAGCAAGTGCCGCATTCATCGCAGGTGCCGCATTCAGGTACCGCGCCAGCCACGACGAACGGAGGATTCCATGCTCAGAAGCCTCGCCGAGCCAGAGGGATATCGCCTTGAAGCGCTCGATGGCGACATTGGCCATTGCCACGACTTCCTGTTCGATGACGCGCTTTGGACGCTGCGCTACATGGTGGCCGATACCGGCGGCTGGCTGTCCGGGCGCAAGGTGCTGATCTCGCCCGCCCAGCTCGAGTCACCGGATTGGGATCGTCAGCGGATGCCGGTCAATCTGACCAAGGCCCAGATCGAGCAAAGCCCGCCATTGGATGTCGATGCGCCAGTCTTGCCGCCCGGCGCCTTGAGCTGAGCGTTGAGCCCAACTGGAGCCCACCGTGAGCCGAACAAGCTCAAGCCGAGCAAGCTCAAGCCCGGTGACTGGCAATGGCTGGCGGCTTGATGCACTCCCGGGGTATCGCCTCACCACGACCCGCCACCTGATCGGCCCCCTGATCCAACTCGTATCCAAACCGAAGGAGACTCCCTAATGAACAAGCGCTGGATTCAACGCCTCCTCTTCATGCTGATTGTGGTCGCCGTCATCGTTCCCGCCGTGATGGCCGCAGGCTGGATCGGCACCGAGACCATGATTGAAGAAACCTCGGACGCAGAGTTCTGCACCAGCTGCCACACCATGGAGCCCTTTGCGACTTCGCATGAGCAGGATGTCCATGGCGGCAACAACCCGGGCGGTGTGGTGGCGCATTGCACCGATTGCCATCTCCCGCACGACGGTGCGGCGCAGCATCTGTTCGCGAAGGCCAAGACCGGTACGCGCGACGCTATCGCACAGGCGATCTATCCGATCCGTAAGCCTGATTGGATCGCCGAGCTCGAGGAGCGCGCCGAGTACGTCTACGACTCCGGTTGTCTCAACTGCCACGCGGCGTTGAAGGATGCGACCAGCGATGATCCGGCGGCATTAGCCGCGCACAAGGCCTATTTCGGCGGCGACGTCGGCGAGGGCTGTGTCAGCTGCCATGCGAACGTTGGCCATAAGAATCTCCAGGTCATGCTCGACGCTCATTTCGATGAGGTCAGCCTCAGCGAGATGCCGAAAGACAACGGCGATGCGGCGGTCGACCCACCAGTCCCGGCTGAACAAGAGCCGAGCCAGCAAGACGCCACCAGCAGCGAGGATGCCTGAGCGCAATGACCTACGAGCTTGAGCCCGAACAGCCACTTGACGCCGAGGTTCGTCGGATTGCGACTGAGCTGATCGATCACGCCGTTGCGCAGATCGACGGCACCAAGACAGCGTCGCATGAAGCCATCCATCATGACGTCCATCATGAAGCCGTTCATGAGGTCCGCAAAGACTGCAAGAAGCTGCGCGGTCTACTGCGGCTCGTGAGACCGGCAGTGCCGAAGCTCTACACGCATGAGAACGCGGCATTCCGGGATGCTGCGGCCTCGCTGTCGGTGCTGCGTGATGCCGAGGCGGCGATCGAGACCTTCGATGCCTTGATCGATCATTTCCGCGACAACATCGACGCCGACTCCCTCGCCCCGCTGCGGCAACGGCTCGAGGACCACAAGGCTCAGGTCGCGGCCAGTGCTGAAGCGCTCGACGAGCAGCTCGAGGGTGCGCGCACGACCTTGGTCGCAGCCCGCGAGCGCGTCCCGGGGTGGGAGCTTCCGGCGGAGGTCACTGATCCCGCCGATGATCCCGGTGATGACGCGGGCTGGTCCCTGATCGGACCCGGACTGCGCAAGACCTACAAACGCGGGCGCCAGGCCATGCAAGCGGCCTACGCGCAGCCGAGCGTCGCAGCCTTCCATGAATGGCGCAAACGCGCCAAGTATCTGCGCTACCAGGTCAGGCTGCTGCGTGCGAGCTGGCCACGCGTGCTCAAAGCGACCTATAAGGAGACCAAACAGCTAGGCGATCTGCTTGGCGATGATCATGACCTTGCCGTGCTCGAGCAGGTCATCGAGGAGGCCGAGGCGCTCAGCCTAACCGATGATGCCGAGCAGATCCTGCTCGCGCTTGCCGCACAACGGAGCGAGCAGCTTCGCAACGCGGCCTATTGGCTCGGCTCGCGCCTCTACGCAGAGAAGCCGAAGCGGCTCGACCGACGCCTGCAATGCTACTGGCAAGTTGCTCGGGGCTCGGACGCCAAGCTTCCTGCGCGCCGATAGGTTTTCTTGCAGATGAGCTGTTCTGCTGTGACCGACCTTCTTCGGATCGCGCTGGCCATTGGAGTCATCATGATGCACGATAATGTCGACGCTGTTGTGAGCTGGACTTCGACCAACATCGTTCCGCAACTGCTGGGCGGTCTCAGTTGGGTCCTCATCATGAGTCTTGCGGCGCCGGTACAAGCGACCCCGGAGATCCTCGCCGCGGTCGATCCACCAACCGCCGATCACAGCCAGTTCGAGCAGCTGCAACGCGATTTCGCGAACGGGCGTGAGGTCACCCGCGCCTGTCTCGACTGCCATACCGAGGCTGGCAAGCAGGTCCGTGCCAGTATCCATTGGCGCTGGGAGTACCGCCATCCGCAGACCGGTCAGCTGCTCGGCAAGCAGCATGTGGTCAACAGCTTCTGCAACAACGTGACCACGAATCTGGGGCGCTGCACCGCCTGTCATGCCGGCTACGGCTGGGACGGACCGGATTTCGACTTCAGCGATGACAGCCGCGTCGATTGCCTGGTCTGCCACGACACCACCGGGACCTATGAGAAGGCGCCGAAGCGCGCCGGCCGTGTGCTGCAGGAGCCCGTCAAGGTGCACGGCCACCCACTACAGCCTCCAGACCTCGGCAAGGTCGCCCGCAACGTCGGACCGACCAGCAGCGAGACCTGTGGCAGCTGCCATTTCTTCGGCGGCGGTGGCAACGGCTCCAAGCACGGCGATCTGGACACCTCGCTGCTAGATCCACCGCCCGCGCTGGACGTGCACATGAGCGACGCTGGTGCCGGACTCGAGTGCAGCGACTGCCATGTTGAGCGCGCGCACCAGATCGCCGGTAGCCGCTATCAGGTGGCTGCACACGACCGCAAAGGGACCGGTGCACCCGGCCAGCGCCGTTATGCGGCGACCTGCGCGTCCTGCCATGGCGTTGAGCCGCATGCGCTGGGCAGTGATCCGGCCGCGCTCTATCAGGGCGCCAAGCTCAACGCCCATGTCGACCGCATCGCCTGTCAGACCTGCCATATCCCGGCGATGGCGCGCGGGGGCGTCGCGACCAAGACCTGGTGGGATTGGTCCAAGGCTGGCCGGCTCGACGCCGATGGCAACCCAATCAAGCGCCACGACGCCGATGGCAATCTCACCTATTGGACGCGCTGGGGTGAGATCGAATGGGGCGAAGATCTAGAGCCCGACTACCGCTGGTTCGACGGCACCATGCACTACACCTTGCCCGACCAGACTATCGATTCGTCACAGCCGGTCCCGATCAACCGCTTTGCCGGCAATCACGATGATCCCGACGCGCGCATCTGGCCGTTCAAGATGATGCGCGGCAAGCAGCCCTATGATCCGGTCAAGGACCGGCTGGTCTACATGCAGCTGTTCGGCAAGACCGAGCAGGCCTACTGGCAGGGGCTCGAGTGGCAGCCGGCCATCGCCAGCGCGATGGAGGCGGCCGGGCTGCCGTTCAGCGGCGAGGTCGGCTTCACCGAGACCCGGATGGCTTGGCCGATCACGCACATGGTGGCTCCGGCCGAGGAGGCACTCGCCTGCGGCGACTGTCACGCCCGGGAGGGACGCATGGCCGAGCTGACTGGCTTCTACCTGCCCGGGCGCGACAGCGACCCGAGGCTCGACCGCTGGGCGCAGCTGGCACTCGGCGCCGCGCTGCTCGCCATCGGTGTCCACATCGGGCTGCGCATCCTATTCCACCGTCGCCGGAGGCATGCCGAATGACCCGCACCGTTGTCATGTTTACTGGTCTCGAGCGTCTCTGGCACTGGAGCCAGGCGCTGCTGATCATCCTGCTCTTGCTGACAGGCTTCGAGGTGCACGGCAGCTACAGCCTGCTCGGCTTCGGCACTGCCGCGACCCTGCATGTGCTCGCGGCGCTGGCGCTGATTGTCGTCTGGATCTTCGCGGTCTTCTGGCACCTCGCCACCGGCGAATGGCGTCAATATGCCCCGACGACGCGCGGGCTGGCGGCGGTGGTGCGCTTCTATCTCTACGGCATGTTCCGTGGCGAATCGCATCCATTCAATCCGCGTCCGAAGCGTAAGCACAATCCGCTGCAGGCCGCGTCTTATCTCCTCTTCGGTGTTGTCATCTCGCCGTTGCTCTGGATTACCGGGCTGCTCTATCTCGGCATTGATTTGTGGTTGGCACCGGCCGGCCTGCCGCTGGCGCCGGTGGCGCTGATCCACGTCGCTGCGGCCTATGGTGCGGCGCTATTCCTGCTCGTGCATGTGTACATGATCACCACCGGCCGCACCCCGACCACGCACCTGAAGACCATGATCACCGGCCGCGAGGAGAGCGACGAGGCAGCGCGTCAACCCTCACAAGCGGTCCCGTCTCAAGCTCGCCGGGGCTTGTAACCCGAGTGCTTGCTGAGAACCGTCTTCGCTGTCATCGACGGCTCAACAGCGGCACCACAACGATTCTTGAAACCGACGGCGCTGCATCTTGGCCCCCTTGACGCTGAGATGCGGACCCCGTCACTCACTGATTGCGGAGGACCCATGTTTCTCAAGCACACATCCACTGGCAAGCTGATGCAAGTCGTTGAGCTGCAAGACCTGATGAATCCCATGCACGAGCAGGTTGCCATGCGACTGCACTACGGCGAGGAAGCACAGGACCCCGAAACCGTCGACAAGCAGGAGCTGCAGTTTCCGTCCGGCGAAGCGCTGCCGCGCGCATGGACCGATCCGCACTATCGCGATGAGGAGGTCGAGGCAGCGCACCATGATCGCAGCATTTAATGAAGCGCTGCTGGCGGTTTGACCGCACGCCCCTGATACGCCCATCGTCGAGCCACGCACGGCCTACCCGCTGCTGCCGGCGGCGGACTTTCGCAGCTATGCCATCGCGACCCATTTTCCACGCAAGCTGATCAAACAACTGCCCGCCGGCGCTTGTCAAAGGAGCCAAATACCGGGCATCTATCGGCTACGGGCCGGCACGCGCGGGGTGCGCCTCGTGGTCATCAACCAGCTCCGCCGGCTGCCGCATAATGCCCCTTGGGGTCTTTTCTCCAGTGATGAGCGGCACCGACGCGCGGCGCTTGAACAGTACTGCCCGCGCAGCGAGATCGGTGTTCACCTGCATAATCTACTCGCGCACTACAGGTTCGGAGAGGGCAACATGGCGCATACCACAGAAGACATGAAACGCGAAGCCCGTGAGTGGCTCATCGAGCATTATCTTGATCAGCTTGATCCCGAGGATCGACTCAAGGGGCTCGATCCCGAAGAGCGCCTCAAGGGGCTTGATCCAGCCTTCATCGAAGCCTGGCTGGCTAAGCAGCGCAAGGATCATTGACGGGCCGCCTTGAGGCCAAAAGCATTAACCATCAGCGGCTCTACCGGATGTCCGGACGATAAGTCGGACAGCCTCCTAGCTGACCCGACCACTGGATCGATGAGCAGGCGCTGAGTCGCAGCCATCAGTCTGCTCATGGCGAAAGCGCGCCGGTACCGGCGCCAATGAGCGCAAATGCAGACGCAGCGCCACCTTGGCCAGCAGGTGCGCGCTCACAGGTGTCGTCATGAACAAGAACAGCGCGACGAGCAGCTCGGTTGGATGTGGCGTCGGACCTTGGGCCGCAAAATACAGCGCCGAGGCCGCAAGCATGCCGCCGACGCCCAGGGTTGTCGATTTAGTGGGACCATGCAGTCGACAGAAGAAGTCCGGCAACGTGGCCAGGCCGATCGAGCCGATCAGGGTGAAGGCGGCGCCGAGCAGGATGAGCGCAGCCACCAGTGTATCGATCAACAGCATTCAATGCTCCCGGGTCTCTTCGATGAGCTGACCGCGCAGCAGATGGCGACTGAGCGCGGCGGTGGTGATAAAGCCGAGCAGCGCTAACAGCAGCGCCGAGGCGAAATACAGCATGTTGTGGAACTGGATGCCGAGCAGCACCAGCAGCGCGATGCTGTTGGTGTAGAGCGTGTCCAGTGCCAGGATGCGGTCAGGCAGGTCCGGGCCTCGCAGCGCACGCCACAGGTTCAGCAGCAACGCCAGGCTGAGCATGGTCAGCGCGGCGTCGATGGCCAGATCCAGGATACTCATGGAAAGACCTCCAGCAGTAGGCGTTCGTAACGGTGCTTGATCTTTGCACATTCGGCGGTCGCATCGGCCGGATAGGGCGCATCGAGCAGATGCAGCAACAGCACGCACCGATCGTCACTGAGATCGGCCGACAGTGAGCCCGGTGATAACGTGATGGTGGTCGCCAGCAGATAGAGCGCAAAGGGCTCCTCCAAGGTCAGCGGTAGCTCGACGAAGGCCGGTCGCGGATGGCGTGAAGGCGTCAGGATCAACGCCGCGATGCGCAGGTTGGCGATGACCACGTCCACCGCGACACGCCAAAGATAGAGCGCGAGCAGGTGCGGGCGGCGCGGCCGGCGCCGGTCGGCCCAATAGCGGCTCGAGACACCGGTCACCACCCACGCCAGGATGAGCCCGAGCAGGATCTGAGCGGGCGCAAGGCTGACCTGCAGCAGCAGCCAAAGCAGCGTCAACGACAAGACCGCCAGCGGATGGCGGATCAATGGCGCGAGCAGGCGTCTCATGACGGACCTCCGTGGATGGACTTAGCGACCGCCTCGGTCACAGCCGAGGGCGGGTCCACCGGCTCCAACCCCCTGATCGCCAGGATGTAGTCCTCGCCGTCCAGGAGCTGAAGCGCGAGCGCCTGGGTGTAGCCGGCAATCGGTGCAGCGAAGAGGGCCAACAGCGGGCTGGCCGCGAGCAGGGCGGCGGCGGTCGGTGCATAAGCGCCGCGTCCGCTGGCGATGCTGGTCGACGGCGGCCCTTGCCAGAAGATCGCGATCCCGGCGCGCGACAGTCCGATCACGACCAGCAGGCTGGAGCCAAGCACGGCGGTCCAGCTCAGCATCCAATCTGGACCAGACCCAGACCCCGCCACGCTCGCATCTTGCACGGCCTCCAGGATCAATGCCTTGCCGACAAAACCGCTGAGTGGTGGCAGGCCAGCGATCGCGAGCGCGCCGAGCAGGAACAGGGCTCCTAGCCAAGCGGCCGCGGGCGGCTGCTGGGCAGGCTGCAGCCAAGAACCTCGCGCACGGCCCTGGCTGATCACATCGATCAGCAGGAACAGTCCGGCCGTAACCAGGGTGGTATGGATCAAATAATAGAGACCAGCGGCGATACCCTCAGCAGTGCCGGCGGCAACACCAGCCAACAGCGTGCCGACCGATACCAGGATGAGATAGGCGACCATGGTCCGCAGCTCGGCGGCAACGACCACGCCGACGGCACCGACCGCCAGCGTGAGCAGCGCCCCGGTCGCGATGACCGTCTGAATGGGCAGCCTGGCGAGTAGCCGCTCAGCCAAGGCGGCGTCGCTGAGCGCATCGCCGATGGGCATCAGTGCGAACAGGCGCAACAGCGCATAGACACCGACCTTGGTCATGATCGCGAACAGCGCCGCCACCGGCGCCAACGCCGCGCTGTAGGCCGGGACCAACCAGGCATGCAAGGGCACCAGCGCCGCCTTCAGCGCGAAGGCGCCGGTCAGCAGCAGCAGACCGGTGCCGGCCAGAGGCGCCTGGTCTGGAGCGAGCTCAGGCAGACGATCGCTCAGCTCCGCCAGGCTCAAGGTTCCAGTGACGGCATAGAGCAAGGCCACGCCCATCAGGAAGAGGCTCGAGCCGACCATGTTGAGCACCACATAGTGCAAGGCCGCGCGGCTGCGCGCGGGACCGCCGCCCTGGACCAGGAGTCCATAGGAGGCGATCAACAGAACCTCGAAGAACACGAACAGATTGAACAGGTCGGCCGTCAGGAAGGCACCGGCCAGACCGAACAGCTGCAGCTGGAGCAGGGCATGGAAATGGCGGCCGCTTCGCTCCGTGTCAGCGGCGCTAAGGGACAGATGCGCGATGGCAGCCAAGGCTAGGGCGCTGGTGAGGCTCAGCATCAACGCTGAGAGTCGATCGGCAGCCAGCACGATGCCATAGGGCACAGGCCAGTCTCCGATCAAGGTGGCTGCGATCTGCCCGTCCACGGCCAGTGCCAGCAGCCCGACTGCCGCCCCGAGCTGACCAAGCGCACCCATCAGGCTGAGCCTGCGCTGCTGGCGAAGCGGCATCCCAGAGCGAGCGAATAGCCAGGCCCCGAGGCCAAGCGGGAGCGCGAGAGGCAGGATCAGGAGCAGACTCATGGCTCCTCCTCGCCGGCTTGGGATTCGCCGAGCTGGGATTCGCTCGGCCTGAATTCATCGGGCTGGCATGCATCAGGCTGGCCTTGCTCGGGTAGGGCTTCGCCTACCTGGGGCTCGCTGGGCGCCGCGCCCATGGGCTGGGCGTCGACGCGCTCGGAGCCGAGATCGGACAAGGCGCGCAAGATCAGCACCAGCACCAAGGCCGTCATCGCAAAGCCGATCACGATGGCGGTGAGGACCAGTGCTTGAGGAAGCGGATCGGCCATGAGCTCGATTGCGTTGCCGCCGGTCTGCGCGGGTACCTGCACGGGTGCGCGTCCGACCTGGAGCCCTCCTGATGCGAAGACGAACAGGTTGGTCGCGTAGGTCAGCAGCATCAGCCCAAGCACGACCGAGAAGCCGTGCGCGCGCAGCACCAGGTAGGCGCCACCCCCCATCAACAGGCCGATACTGCCCGCGAAGAGCCAGAGCATCAGCCGTTCCTCCCGCGGGTCTGCTCGGCATCACCGAGATCGGATGCGTCGACCTGCTGCTGAGCTCTCGCACCTGGCCCCGCCGCACCCTGACTGTTAGCACTGTTGGCACTGCTTTCACTGCTAGCACCCTTGGCGCCGCTGGCACTGCTGGCACTGCTGGCACTGCTGGCACTGCTGGCACCGCTGGCACCGCTGGCACCGACGCGGCCGAGACCATCCAGCACCAGCAGCAGCGTCCCGCTGACGATCATCATCACGCCGATGTCGAACAGCAGCGTGCTCGTCAATGCCAGCTCGCCCAGCCAGGGCAGGCTGCCATGCCAGAACGCGCTGGTCAGAAAGGGTCGTCCAAAGAGCAGCGCCCCAAGACCGGTGGCCAGGGCAAGCAGGAGACCAGCACCGATCAGCGGTTGCGTGCTCAACTGAAGCTGCCGCTCGCTCCAGGCGCGTCCGTTGGCGCTCTCCTGCACGATCAAGGCCGTGCCAATGACCAGCCCGGCGACGAAGCCACCGCCTGGCGCCTGGTGACCGCGCAGAAGCAAGAAGGCCGCTAGCATCAGCGCTGCCGGCAGTACGGGCCGCGACACCATGGCGAACAGCAGCGGATGCGCTGACTCGTGTCCGTTCTTGGTCATGCGCTGGAGTGGGCGCAGCTGCAGGTCCGTGAGCAGCACCATCACTGTCGCTGCAGCGATGCTCAACACGGTGATCTCACCGAGGGTATCGAAGGCGCGGAAATCCACCAGGATGGCATTCACCGCGTTGGCTGCGCCGGCGGCGGGCTCGGCGAGCCGCAGGTACCATTCGCCGCTGCCGGGGGTTTGATGCTGCAGCATGCTGGCGGTGAGCGCGGCGCTGGCGCCTCCCACCAGGGCGGCAATGAACAGGTCGCGTCTGTGGCGCCAGCGGGCGACCGGCTGGGGGTCGCCGCGCGGCAACACTGCCAGCACCAGCACCAACAACAGCGTGGTGACCAGCTCGACTGCGAGCTGGGTCAATGCCAGATCCGGGGCCGAGAAATGCACGAAGGCGAGGCTGACGATCAAGCCGATCACACCGGTCAGCACCACGGCCATGACCCGTTGGGCGCGCTGCCGCAGCAGCGTGAAAGTCGCTGCCACCAGCACCACCGCAGCGGCGATGCTGACGATGTCGATGGGCATCGCCAGCACCGCCGCGTCGGGAGAGCTGCTTGCCGGTGTTGCCGTGGTCGGTATTGCAGCGGTCGGGGCCTGAGCGACCGCTGATTCTGCCGGCGGTTGAGCCGCGAGCCAGCCCAGGCTGCCGAGGCCTACAGCAGCGCTCAGCAGCCAGACCGTCGATCGCTGCAAAGAGCTCAGCTGTAGCCAGGGATGCAGCCGGCGGCCGAGCACCAATAAGCCTGCACTGAGCTGCTGAAAGAGCGTCTCGGCGCGCCAGTTTGGAAAACGGTGCTCCTGTGCGATGCGCTCCTGGGCGCTGAACAGGGGCCACCGCCGCGCGTAGATGAGGACGCCGCCGGCGAGCGCCAGGCCGCTCATCAGGAACGCCGGCGAGAGCCCGTGCCAGATCGAGAGATGGAAATCGGGCAGGGACCCCAGCATGCCAATGACGCCGAGCTGCAGGATGGGCTCGATGGTCTGCTGCGGGAGCACACCAACAACCACACAGAGGGCGGCCAATACCTCAACGGGCAGACGCATCCAGTCTGGTGGCTCATGCGGGGGATAGCGCAGCTCGGGATCATGGACCGGGTAGGGACCATTGAAGAAGGTGTCGTGGATGAAGCGCAGCGAATAGGCGACCGAGAGCACAGCACCGAGGATGGCCGCGATGGGCAGCACGGCCTTCAACAGCAGCGGCCAGTCGGCGATGCGCAAGGAATGCAGGGTTTCGGAAAAGAACATCTCCTTGCTCAGGAAGCCGTTCAACAACGGCACTCCCGCCATCGCCGCAGCAGCGATCATCGCCAGCCCGCCGGTGATCGGCAGATAGGCGTAGAGGCCACGGAGCCGGCGCAGATCGCGACTGCCGGTCTCGTGATCGATGATGCCCGCGGCCATGAACAGCGAGGCCTTGAAGACGGCGTGATTGACCAGGTGGAACAGGCCGGCAACCGCGCCGAGCGGCGTGCCGAGTCCAAACAGAAAGGTAATGAGCCCCAGATGGCTGATCGTCGAGTAGGCCAGTAGTCCCTTCAGATCCTGCTGAAACAGTGCCACATAGGCACCGAAGACGAAGGTCGTGAGGCCGAGGCCGCCGACCAGCGGAAACCAGGGCGGGCTCTCGGCAAAGACGGGAAAGAGCCGCGCCAGCAAGAAGACACCGGCCTTGACCATGGTGGCCGAATGCAGATAGGCCGAGACCGGTGTCGGCGCGGCCATGGCCGCCGGGAGCCAGAAATGAAAGGGCACCTGCGCCGATTTGGTCGCGACGCCGAGCAGGATCAGCACGAGGATCGGCAGCAGGAGCGGGTCGGCGCGGACCTGCTCGCCGGCACCGAGCACCTCAGTGAGCGATAAGCTGCCGACCACCGAGCTGAGCAGCAGGAAGCCGGCGAGCAACGCAAGGCCGCCACTGGCGGTCACCAGCAGCGCGATACGGGCGCCACGGCGCGCCTCGGCCGAGGTTGGATCGACGCCGATCAGCAGGAACGAGAGCAGGCTGGTCAGCTCCCAGAAGACCAGCAGCAACAAGAGATTGTCGGCCATGACCAGGCCGAGCATCGCGGCCTGAAACAGCAGCATGAGGGCGAAGAAACGCCCGCGCGGGGCGTCCTCGGGTAAATAATAGCGTGCGTAGAGGTTGACCAGCAGCCCGATGCCTGCGACCAGCAGCACCATCAGCAGGGCGAGACCGTCAAGCCGTAGCGCCAGCTCCAGCCCCAGCTTTGGCAGCCAGGATATGTCGACCTGCCAGATCTCGCCGGCGGCGATGCTCGACAGGCTCATCAGCGCTGCCGCAAGCGTGATGACGCCGGCACCGACGGCCAGTATGGAGGGTGCGCGGACAGCAACCCGCTGGGCGGGTACTGCCAGCACGGCCGCGAGCAGCGGCGCGGCGATGATCAGCACCAAGGTCATGGTTGATCACGGCTGCTTGCACCGCACCGCCGCGCTCCGTTGTTGCCCCCGCTGTTGCACCAGCTTTTCGACACTCGCCCTGCCTGCGCTAGTGTGTCGGCTGGGAGACTTCTTCGAGCACCTCGCCGCTGAGCTGGGTTTGATCAGAGCGGGTGGCGAGGTCGCCGAGCGAGACGACACCGACACTGCGCTCAGTGCGGTCCAAGACGAGCAAACGGCGGATCTGCTGCTGCTCCATCAGCTTGGCGGCCTCATCAACATCGTCGTCGGTATAGCGAAGCTCCACGCCGGTGGTCATGATGCGAGACACTGGTGTCTCCGGATCGATCGCATCGGCGAGGCCACGCGTGACGATATCGCGATCGGTCACGACGCCGACGATCTGGTTTTCCTCCAGAACCGGCAGCATCCCGATGTCGTGCTCGCGCATCATGCGGGCGGCATGGATCATCGATTCGTTCTGACTGATGTACTCGAGCTGAGGGGTCATCACATCTTGGAGTTGCATAGGTTTCGCTCCTGTTAGTGCAGAATGACGGGGCGAGACTCGTCCCGCCGACCAGCCTGAATTGTGCAAAGCCAGTGCCAATGCTCTTGGTAAGGTTAGCGCTAACAGCTCAGTGGCGACGGTTTCAAGTGGTACGCCCGCAGGTCGGCGCGCTGCGCCAATCGGCGCACTCGAGTATGACTCGCTTCTGACTCGCTCAGCCGCTTGCGCTTGGCGAAAAGCACCGCTGTGGTGGATTTGCCCCTGGTTGGCCTGTCCGGCCGATTGTGATCGCCGCAATCAACGCGCACTCATTGCAGATCCTGTCTGCTGGCAAGGATTCTGCACAGAAAAGCGCACTGGCACACTGCTTGCTGATCCTCTCGGCAAGAATCAACGCGAGAGCAGTTCTACGATTAGCTCTCAGTCGCGCAGTTGCTTGCACGCCCATCGCCTCGTAGCCCGAACGGAGCCTGAGCCATGAAGATCTATGTCTTTGATGTCGAGAACTGGGAAGCCGGAGCCTTCGATCGTTTGGACGGCGAGCACGAGATCGAGTTCACCAGCGAGCCATTGCGCCCGGCAAACGCCTCGCGCTATGCGGATGCCGAAGCAGTGAGCACCTTTATCTACTCCTCGATCGAGCGGGACGTCTTGGCAGAAATGCCCAAGCTCGAGGTGATTGCATCACGCTCGACCGGTGTCGATTACATCGATGTGGACCGCTGCCGCGAGCGCGGCGTTACGGTGACCAATGTGCCGGACTATGGCAAGACGACGGTCGCCGAACATGTCTTCGCGCTGTTATTGACCCTTAGCCACCGCATGGAAGAGGCGGTTCAGCGCACCCGTCGCGGCGATTTCACCGCGCACGGTCTGCAGGGGTTTGACCTGCGGGGAAAGACGATCGGAGTGGTCGGTACCGGCGATATCGGCCGTGCCGTGATCGATATCGCCCGCGGTTTTAAGGATGGAGGTGTTGGCCTTCGACGTCAAGCCAGATTCGCGAGCGGCCCGCGAGCAGGGGTTCACCTATGTCGCACTGGACCAATTACTTGCAGGTTCGAACGTGATCACGCTGCATGTTCCCGGCAATGAGAAGACCCGGAACATGATCTCGAGCGAGCAGTTCGACCGCATGCGCGATGGCGCTATTCTGATCAATACAGCGCGCGGCAGCATCGTTGACCACCGCGCGTTGGCGCGCGCCTTGGTGGAGGGCAAGATCGCTGCGGCCGGCCTGGATGTGCTGCCGGAGGAGCCCGTGGTGCGCGAGGAGGCGGAGCTTCTGCGCTCAGTCTATGAGAGCCGCCACGATCTTAACAACCTGCTGGCGGGGCAGGTGCTGATCCATCTCCGCAATGTGATTGTCACACCGCACAGCGCCTTCAATACACGGGAGGCGGTTGAGCGCATCCTGGAGACGACGGTCGACAACCTGGCAGCCTATGCTGAAGGTCGGCCGCGCAACATCGCCGCCTGAGGAACCCTTTATGTGGAGACAAGGCATGTCTCGATTGCCGGCACAGTGCGCCGATCTATGCGACTCGGCCTTAGAGGCTGTTTGCGGCTGGCTCGGCATTGACCGAGGATCAATGCACCGGCGGGTCGGTGCGCGGAACCTCATCGACCGGGGCAACCGGCTCGTCGGGCTTGCGCGGTGGCGTCGCGTCCTCGGGAACCTCGTTGATCATCATCTCCGTTGTGTCGTAGCCCTCGAGATTGCGAACGCAGACTGCGAGCTGCTCGCCGTCCCAGCGCAGCTCGTTGAAGCTCGGCGGTGTTGAGCGCAAGCGCCGCGACAGGGTGCCAGCACCGATCATGCGCACCGACCCCTGCACCGTCTCCTCGGTGAGATCGAAGGCGTCATGGACATGGCCCGAGAGCACGGCAAGCACCTCGCGCTTGGCCAGCTCGGTCATCGCCTTCTGGCCCTGTCGGGTCAATGCGGTGCCCTGGGTGCCGGCTTCTCGCAGGGGATGATGGGCGGTCACCAGCGCGCGCGTTCCCTCGGGTAGCGCATTGAGCCGCGCGAGGCATCGCTCCAACGCCGCCTCGGTCACCCAGCCTTTCGACCAGTTCGGGCGTGGCTGCCAGCGCGCGACGGTCTTGAGCGGCACGATCGCAAGCCCGGGCAGGTCGATCTCCACCTCGACCTTGTCGGCAATGGCCCGAATCCGCTTGTACGGGTCGAAGAGGTGGCACATTCACTGCTTCAAGGACAAGCGATGGATCGGATCTCGCCTGCGACCGCGGCGCGTATCGCCTGCGGCGAGCATCCGTTCATCATGCCGCTTCACTTCAGAGGCTGTTTGGAAACTAAAGCATTGATTTTTATAGCATCATACCCACGGTGTTCGGCGAGAAACGGTTCACTCGCCCGTTCATTGGAGGTCTTGCAATGAATCGAGAGCAGCATCCAACGCGCCAGGGCTACGATAGCGACGTGACCGATGCGGAATGGGACATCATCGGTCCACTTCTCACTGAGACCCAGGCGACGACCAAGGGGCGCCCTGTTGAACATGATCTTCGCG
>NZ_NHSF01000025.1 GCF_016653295.1 Halochromatium salexigens
AGCGAACACCGGGGGCGTCGGTGTGGCTGTGGGGGTGGGCTTGAGAACCATCGGCTAACAACTCAAGTTTCAACCGCTTTCAGAAAAGCTACTGGTAACATGAGGGTTTCAAATTTGGAATTGCTGGCGATACCGAGAACATCCCGTTGCCGCCCGGCACTGCGCTACCCTTGCCGATGGACTTCGGCCCGGATAAGCCCAACGACCGGCTGGTTGAGGAGTTCCGCGAGACCATCGATGCCTACATGGTGTCCGAGGTCTTGCCCCATGTCCCGGATGCCTGGGTGGACTACGACAAGACGAAGGTGGGCTACGAGATCCCGATCAACCGGCATTTCTATGTCTACAAGCCGCCGGGTCCGTTGGATGAGATCGAGGCTGATATCACTCAGTTGGAAGGGGAGATTGCCGGGCTGCTGAAGGGACTCATCGCTCCATGAAAGACAAGGTTTTGGCCGCGGCATCGCAGCGTATCCTCTTTCTTCCCCACGCGATTCGACAGATCTCGCGCCTGGAGCGCATGATCTCCACAGAGGAGATACGGGATGCCATCTTCCACGGCGAGATTATCGAGGAATACCCGGAGGACGTTCGCGGCGAGAGCTGTCTGGTGCTTTACGCGGCCGGCCAGCGGCCGGTGCATGTGGTATGCGCGCCGCGTGCCGAGTATCTGGCGGTCATCACTGCCTACCGTCCCTCGCCGGACAAGTGGTCCGACGACTTCAGAGTGAGGAAATAGATGATGGAATGCTTCCACTGTAAAGGCGAGCTGGTCTGGTCCAGCGCGCCCCTCAGTGTGGATCGGAATGGCTACCACATCACCTGGGAGTCCGTTCCGGCTTGGGTCTGCACTCAATGTGGCGAGGCGCTGTTCGAGGAGAACGCGCTTCATCATGTCCAACTTGCGCTAGAGCAGGTGGACCGGGAAACCAAGGCCCTGGCGCCGAAGGCCGCCTAGCTTCTGCCAGCCGAGGCTGATTGCCCCGATTTCGTCAACGCCGACCTGATCGCTGCGGGACTGAGTCCGTTCAGACCCGAGGCGGCGGCCTATCGCGCTGGAATCCACCTTGAGCGGCAAGACCTATGTGTCACGCATCCTGGATTGGCGACGTTGGGGGTATCTGGTGGAGCTGTTCTTTCTGAGCCTGCCCAGCGCTGATTTCGCGGTGTCGAGGGGGCGACAACGGGTCCAAGAGGGCGGCCACCACGTACCCGAAGCCACCATCCGCCGTCGCTTCGCCACCGGCTTGGACAATTTCAAGCGTTTGTATCAACCCATCGTCGATGCCTGGGCGATGTGACAATTCAGGCATCACTCCCGTACTCCTGGAACAAAGCAACCGCTATGGCGAACAGCAGCAATGAGCCCATCAGCCCGAAAGACGATTTTCAGGCGGCGTTGACAGCGATGCGGCGAGCCGCGGACAAGGCGCGCCAACGCGCTCGGGCAAGCACCGGTGTCTTGGTCGCTTGGCGCGATGGTCGTATCGTCGAGGAGTTGGTTGACGACACAGGTCAGCTTGAAAGCCGAACGCTGCGTGAAGATGACACGAACGCCCAGCGATAGGGATCAAAGGTGGGTAGTGCCCTGATCCCTTCAGTCTGCCGCTATAACCGCTCTTACTCCACCATGACATCAACCAAGGAGACCACTGATGCCAGCTGCGACCGTCAATGAACTGGGGCAGGTCCAGATCCCGCAGAACCTGCGGCAACGACTGGGAATCGGCCAGGGCAGCCGTGTCCGCTTCGATCTGGTCGATGACCACCTAGAAATGCGCGTTGAACCAACCGACGGCGAGGCGCCAGCAGCCGGATTTGGCATGCTGAAAAGCAAGCGCCCGGCAGTGCCCGCTGACCTCGATCCCGCCTCGTTGGTTCAACCGTGATCGGTCTTGATGCGCTGACCAACAAGGTTCCGCAATGAAGCGAGTATCCATCAGTCCCGACCTGCTGCGCTGGGCACGCGAGCGCGCCGGTCTGCACGTCGAAGACCTCACTGGTCGGTTTCCGAAGCTCGCCGCCTGGGAGCGCGGCGACTTGTCGCCGACCTTCAACCAACTGGAGGCATTCGCCAAGGTCACCCACGTGCCCTTCGGCTTCCTTTTCCTGCCGGAGCCGCCGGATCTGCCGATGCCAATCCCGGACTTCCGCACGCTGCGCAACCGGCAGCCGGGCGCGGTTAGTCCGGATCTTCTGGACACCATCTATGCCATGCAGCACCGTCAGGCGTGGCTGCGCGAGGAGCGGCTGGATGGCGATGCGGAGCCACGTGCTTTCGTTGGCAGCGCCCGCTTGTCGGACGACCCGGAGGCGATCGGGCGAGAGATGCGCCGGCTGCTCGGACTCGGTGACGGTTGGGCGGCGCAGGTGCGGTCCTGGCAGGAGGCTGTGAGCGCCCTGCGCGGTGCCATCGAGGGGCAAGGGGTCATTGCGGTGATCAACGGCATTGTCGGCAACGACACCCACCGCCGGCTGAACGTCGAGGAGTTCCGTGGCTTCGCACTGACCGATGATCTGGCGCCGCTGATCTTCGTCAACGGCGCGGATGCCAAATCGGCCCAGATGTTCACACTGGCCCATGAACTGGCTCACCTCTGGCTCGGTGCCGAAGGGGCGGGGCTGTCCGGTTTCCCCGGCATCTTTCCAGATGGAGGTCGCGTGGAAACCTTTTGCGACCAAGCCGCAGCTGAGTTTCTCGTCCCGGCGGCCGAGCTTCGAGCCCTGTGGCCGCAGGTGAAGCGTGATGCGTCGCCGTTCGAGACGCTCGCGGGCGAATTCAAGGTCAGTCCCATCGTCATCGGACGGCGGGCCATGGACCTAGGGCTGACGGATCGTGCGGCGTTCTTCGATTTCTACGACGCTTGCATCCAGCGCGAGAAAAAGCAGAGGACACAGGGCATCGGGGGCGGCAGCTTCTACAACAGCCAGAACCTGCGGGTGGGCCGGCTGTTTGCCATCCAGGTCATGCGTGCGGCCAAGGAGGGGCGGATCGGGTTCAAGGATGCCTATGACTTGACCGGGTTGCATGGCGGCACCTTCCAAGAGTACGCACGCCGTCTTGGCGTGGACCTGCCATGACGCCAGAGCCGACCTACGTCATCGACTCCGATTGTCTTCATCTCGGCCAAGAACGGCTATTACGCTTTCGTGATCTGTCCGGGCTTCTGGGACAGTCTGATCCACCATCACGAGCAAGGCCGGGTGCACAGCCTGGATCGCATTCAGCAGGAGTTGCTCGCCGGGCGTGAGGACGAGGACCTCGTGCAGTGGGTGAAGAACGACGTGCCCGATAGATTCTTCCTGCCAAGTCAGGACGCAGACGTCATTCGAGCCTACCAGGACGTCATGCTGTGGGTGCAACGCAATTCGCAGTACGTGGACAACGCCAAGGCCAAGTTTGCGACGGAGGCGGACGGCTGGCTGGTGGCTTATGCTCGCGTGATGGGCGTGGACGTCGTGACCAACGAGCAGCCCCGGCCCGAGGCGCGTAGCCGCATCCTGCTGCCCGACGTGTGCAATCGGTTCGATGTGCGTTTCCACGACACTTTTGCCATGCTGAAGTCATTGCAGGTGCGTTATGACTTTGCGAAGGAGAGCTGATGCCTGGGCATGATGAAGCCGCCTTTGAGACTGCCATCGAGTTCGGTCTGACAAGGGCGGGTGGTTACGAGAAGCTCTGGCCGATGGACTACGACGAATCACCAAGCCTGGAACGTTGCGATCACCAACGACCAGTAACGCTACCCCTAGGAGCGTTCAACAATGACGATTGCCGCAGAAGACTTGAGCCGCATGGATTTCTCGATGTAGCCGCTGGCGATCTGGCCCCGGTGCCGCCGGGTGAGGTGTTGGCGCGATCACCTCAATCCGCAGCCATAACGCGCCTGAAAAACGATTCGAAGCTCCGGCATGGCCAGCCTCAGCGTTGCCCGAGCATGTTACCGGCTTCCTGTGGGCGTCACACTCAGGCCATCAAGCAGCCTCAATCCGCTGCGCCACCAGCTTGACGCCTAGCGCATGACAAACACGGTTGATGGTATCGAAACGCGGCTGCGACTCGGGCCGCAAGGCCTTGTAGAGCGCCTCGCGGGTGATGCCACTCGCCTTGGCGATCTCGGTCATGCCGCGTGCGCGGGCCGCCGTTCCGAGTGCCTGCACCAAGGCCGCCGGGTCGTTCTCTTCCAGCACGATGCTCAGATACTCAGCGATGGCCTGTTCGTCTTCCAGGTGCTCGGTGATATCGAACTCAGGCAGATCGGCAATGCGGATCTTCTCGCTCATGACTCAATCCTCCAGAATGGATGCCAAAGCGATGGCTTTGGCGATGTCGGTCTGCTGGGTGGACTTATCTCCGCCGCCCAGCATCAGAATCAGGGTCGCCCCACGCTGGACGTAGTAGAGTCGCCAGCCAGGGCCAAAGAACTCGCGCATCTCAAAGACATCGCCGCCGACGGGTTGCACGTCACCGAGGTTCCCGAGCGACGCCTTTTCGAGTCGGCGCGCTAGACGCCGTCGCGTCAAACTATCTTTGATACCCGATAGCCAAGCGGCGAATTCAGGAGTCTGCTTGATTGTGAACATTGGGCAATCGTAATCACTCGATGACATCGATAGCAACTGTTTAAGCGATCGGCCTGCCGCATCCGCTGATCGGCACCATGCTCGCGGGTCGCCAAGCGCTGCGATTACCGCAGATCGAGAAGCATCTGTCGTCTGTATTTTGGCATGAGTAAACCGATCCGAGGGTCCAGCATGGCCAGCCACAGCGAACGCGATTTCGAGAACGCCATCGAGGCCGAGCTGACTGGCTCTGGTGGCTATGTGGCCCGCCGCCACAGCGCCTACGACGAAACCCTCGCGGCTACAGCGGTATTCGCTCGCTGGTGGCCTTTTCCGGCACGGTCGAGGACCCGGACGATCCTGGCGCGTCCTACACCGAGGTGGCGATGAACGACGGACTCGCCGAACGCGAGCTGCCAGAGACCTTCGAGCGCGACGATTACCGGGTGCTGCTGGTGGCCGAGAAGTACCAGACCGGATTCGATCAGCCGCTGCTGCAGACGATGTATGTGGTCAAGCGCCTGTCCGGCGTGCAAGCCGTGCAGACCCTGTCCCGACTCAATCGCATCGCGCCTGGCAAGTCGCGCACCTTCGTGCTCGATTTCATCAACCAGGAGGATGACATCTATCGCGCCTTCAAGCCTTACTACGAGACGACACCGATTGGCGAGAACGCCGATCCGCACCGTCTCTCCGAGCTGCAACACCACCTGCTCGAGTGGACCATCTTTACGGCAGCGGATGTCAGCGCCTTCGCCACGATTTGGTATCGGCCCAAGCGCGATCACTCAGCGCGCGACCATCAGGCGATGAATGCCGTGCTCGATGCGGTGGTGCAGCGTTTCCAGGATCGGGAGGACGAAGATCGCGAGCAGTTCCGCGGCCAATTGACCGCCTACCGCAACCTCTACGCCTTCCTATCGCAGATCATTCCCTATCAAGACAGCGACCTCGAACGGCTGTATGCGTTCGTCAGGAATCTGCTCGCCAAGCTCCCAGCGCGTGGAGACGGCCAAGCCTTCGTGCTGGATGACGAGGTGGCGCTGCGCTTCTTCCGCCTGCAGCAGATGACCGAGGGCTCCATCGACCTCGGGGAGGGGACAGCCTATCCCTTGAAAGGGCCGACCGATGTGGGGAGCGGCGGCATCAAGGATGAAGCCGTGCCGCTGTCGAGCCTGATCGACCGCCTCAACGAGCGCTTCGGCACCGACTTCAACGAGGCTGATCAGCTGTTCTTCGATCAGATACGCGCCTCCGCGGAGATGAACGAAACCATCAGCGAAGCCGCCCGCGCCAACAACTTTACCAACTTCGCCGCCTACCTGGATCGCACCCTCGACGAGCTGTTCATCGCGCGTATGGAGGGTAACGAGGAGATCTTCAATCGCGTCATGACGGATACCGCGTTTCGCTCAGCGGCGCGTGAGCACTTGGCCCGCGAGATCTTTGAAAGCGTCAGGGAGGTGTAGAGTGTCTGCACCGTTGACGCCCTACCTTGTCGATGCGCCTTCCTGTCAGGGGACGCCATCCCTGAACGACGAGCCCTGAATGACTAGACCGCCTGGGCCAGCCAGCTCCGAGCGGCCTCCAGCTCGGGGCGTTTGAAGTGCTTGAGCTCGGCCTTCATCATCGGATTCAGCATGTTGACGTAGGCGCCAATCCAGCCCTGATCGGCCACCACGGCGACATGGGTGATATCGCTCAGGTGCTCGAAGCTGAATTTGACGTCATCCCAGAGCTTGTTCCAGGGGATGGGTGGCGTTTCCAGCTCGCCGACGTTCTCGAGTAGACGGATGCGGCCGTGACGTTCGATGGCGTCCGTCATGGTCGCGAGCGCGTTGTCGAACTCCTGCGCCGTGATGGAGCCGGAGACCGTCATCTCGACGATGTTGCTGTTCGGTTGTTCGTGGACGTCGATCATGGTGTTGGGACCTCTCAGGTTAGTGACTCTGGCTCAAGTGTGAGTGGCTCTAGCTCCAATGGCTCTAGCTCAGGCGGCTCTCATTCAAGTGGATGCTCGTCGGGTAAGCCTCAGTTGCGCCTCGGTGCTCACCGTCCATGCGCGTGGAATCTGTTCCTGCTTGTCGCGATTGAGCCGACCCGCGGGCTCGGCAGGCGCCTCCGTGGGTTTTGCAATCATGATCCAGATTGCACCCAGCAGCGGCACGATGGCCAAGATACCCCACCAGGTCCAGCGTCGGGCGTCTCGCCAGTACTCTGTTGGGATCACGCCAGTGGCCTCGAAGCTGATGGCCTGGCGCGCTTGGCGGATCTGCGCTGGGATCAGGATCAGCGCCCAAAGCAGTCCCGAGAAGCCAAACAGGATCTGACCCCAGACCAGCCAATGCACGCCGAAGGGATCGAGCCCCGCGACCCATGCCGCGCCGTAGCCCCCAATCAGGATCAGCACCACACCGCCGAGCGTGAACCACCAGTCGGTCAAGGTCACCAGACGCTGGCCAAAGGCGATCACCGACGGCTCGCCGGTGCGGTCGGCACCCAGCTTCCAGATCAGGGTCACGATGACATTGCCGACCAGCAGCACGACGCCGAATAGATGGATGGCTTTCAGGACGGCATAGAGCAAGGCCATCTCCCTCGATGATTGCCTTTTCGGCGGCTCGGCGACTCGGCGGCGCGTTGGCGCGCCTTGCTGCGGTTCGGCGGCGCGCCTTGCTGCGGCTTAGTCGCTCTTCCCGGTTCTAGCTTCAGTATTTGCCCGGATGTTGTTCTACCCTCGGCATCTTGCACAATCCTTGCACCGTTTGGAGAAATCCGAAACTGACAGCGATCTCTGATCTTTGAAGGATGAAATCTTATGCCACTGGAAACCGCGTTTATCGCCGCCGAAGAACGCCTTGATCTGACCGTGCATGGACGTCTCGATCTGAGTTTGACGCAAAGCATGACTGATCTGCTCCGGGAGACACCGCAGGACTTGCGCACCTGTGTCATCGATCTGACGGGGGTCGAGCAGAGCTTCGCTTCGGGGCTCGCCCTTCTGTGGCTGCTCGATGAACGCTTCTCTCGCCGCGGGGTGCGGATCTTGGTCTTCACGGACGACCAGCATCTTCTCCAACAGCTCCCTACCGCAATGCACCACGCCTCACTGAAGCGCGCGCAGGAATGGCTGTTGTAGGCCAGATGACTGTCTGAATGTGTCGGCCTCACCGGGCTCCCCAGCCACGCGGCACCGGCCGGTACGGCGGATGCCGATGCCGGTTGTGCTCGGCGCGGAAGGCGCAGAAGGCCTCGGCGTTGTCGAAGTGCAGGAGATCAACGCCTCAGGATGGCCGCTCACCAGGGCGGTCATGGCCGGGCCGGGACAGGACAGAGACCGACCAGTCCCCAGCCGACACCGAAGAGCGCGGCGCCGACGAGCAGCCGTTGATCGATGTCGTGACGGGTTGGGATGTGGAACTCGGTGTCGAAGAGCGGGCTCGAGCGCTGCTTGATCCAGCGGTAGAACAGCAGGTAGACGCCGGCGGAGCCGGCCATCACGAAGGCGAGACTGGGGTCCCAGTGGCCGCCGAGGTCGAGAAAGCCGATGACCTTTTGCGGCAGGGTCATACCGGAGACGCCAAGACCCACCGCGAACAGGGTGCCGGAGAGGAAGACGACGAGATAGCCAAGCATCAGAATCCCTCCCAGACATGCCGGACCGTGGTCGCGGTGGCGATCGCGAAGCCGACGAAGACCGCGCTCGCGACCAGCGATCGCGGCGCCAGCCGACCGACGCCACAGACCCCATGGCCGCTGGTGCAGCCGGTGCCGATGCGGGTGCCGATGCCGACCAGGAAGCCACCCAGAATGATGGTGGAATCAGAGACGTCGAAGCGCAGGTCCATCGCCGCTGGATGCAGCAGCAGGATCAGGGCCGCCCCGGTCACGAGTCCGAGCAGAAAGACCGCCCGCCAGAGCGTGTCGCCCTTCTGTGGCCTGAGCACGCCGCCCATGATGCCGCTGATGCCGGCGATGCGGCCGTTGAAATAGAGTAAGGCAAGGGCTGCGAAACCGATAAGCACCCCGCCGATCGTTGATAGGACGGGCGTGAAGCCTTCCATCTTGAACAACCTCCGGCTGAAAAACCTATTAGACCGAGAGGTAGCAACAAGCGGGCCAGCATCCTGAACCTGAACCCAGGCCGTATTCAGCTGGGCGACTGAGCGTTCGGGGCAGTGCGCCGTGGTTGGCTAGCCGCGGGTCAATACCACCCGTCGATGGTGGATATCGGCAACGGTTGTTGGAAGACCGAGGCAGCCAGCTGGAGAAGGGTCCAGGGAAAGGGCGTGGGCATGGAGGTTGATTCCGGCATCGCGCTTGCTTGTCGGTTGCTGCCGACAAACCGGCTGATCGCCCGGAGATTGACGATCTGAGACTGACTATCCGGATTGGGCGCGTCTCAGCACGCGCTCACGATCAGCGAGCAGCCATCCCCTCGAACCGACACGGAGACCTTCAATGCCCCGCATCGATTCCGCTTCCACTCGAATCCGCACCAGCATCCGCACCAGCATCCGCACCAGCATCCCACAGAGGGCCTGGCTCAGCCTTCCTATGGGCTTGCTTGGCGCCACGCTGAGCCTGCCACTCGCTGCTGAACCGACCTTGGGTGAGAGCCTGATGCAGGACCGCGATGGCAACACCGTTGGTGCCGTCCTGCTGAGCGAGACCCCCAATGGGGTGTTATTGCACGCGCGCCTCGGTGGACTGCCGGCGGGCGTGCATGCCTTCCATATCCACGAGACTGGTGCCTGCGAGCCACCCTTCGATTCCGCGGGCGGCCATCTCACCGCTGAGGAGGCCAATGCCCACGGCTATCTGGTCGAAGATGGCCCCCATCTGGGTGACATGCCCAACATCCATATCCCCGACAATGGCCGGCTCGAGATCGAGGTGATGACCCGCGTCTCAGACATGGACAAGCAGCTCTTTGATCGCGACGGCGCCGCCCTAGTGATCCACGAAGGTGCCGACGATTACCACTCGCAGCCGTCGGGCGCGGCCGGGCCGCGCATCGCCTGCGGTGTGATCGAGAAGCGCGATACTTAATACAGATCATACCCACTCACTGATCTGGCCTTTCCCTTGCACACGATCTCTTGCAAATGATTGCTGACTCGACGAGGTACTGGCCGCGAGTGCGCCCCGGCCGTCAATCCTTGCCATCTGTGCCCATCATCGAGGGGAGACCGGAATGCCGACTCATCAACTCACCACGCTCAACAGTCACGGTCAGCGCTTCTGGCTTGATAGCCTGTCACGCGACATGCTCGACAACGGCCAGCTCGAATCGCGCATCCGCGAGCAGGGCCTGTCTGGGATTACCTCCAATCCCGCGATCTTTGCGAAGGCCATGGCGGACTCCGCAAGCTACGAGGACCGCATCGCCATTGCGGTCGAGACCCTGGAACGCGACGGCTCGGTGGCCGCCGAGGCGGTCTACGAGCGCCTCGCCACCGATGATGTGCGCGACGCCTGTGATCTGCTGCTACCGGTGCATGAAGCGACCGACTCGCTTTCTGCTCTCCAAGGGCCATGCAGCACCGATCTTATGGGCGGCCTTATCCGAGGCCGGTGCCATCGAGACCGATCCACTGACCCTGCGGCAGCTCGACAGCGATCTCGAAGGCCATCCGACCCCGCGCAACCCCTGGAGCGCCGAGCCGACGGCCGCGACGATCGCCCAGGTCGCCTCGGAGCGAGCGCAGGAAGCGAGCAGCCTACCGCTCAAGGTCGAGTATGCGCTTGGCGAGCAGGTCGCGACCCGAGCCGCCTTCGGTAGCGCCCTGCAGAAGCTTGGCAGCCGCTTTGCCGACCTCGTCGTGCTCGACGGTGACGTGAAGAACTCGACCAAGACCGAGCTGTTCGCCAAGACCTTCCCCGAGCGCTTCATCGAGGCGCAGATCGCCGAGCAGAACATGCTCTCCGCCAGCGGCAAGCGGCCTTGCGTCGCCACCTTTGCGGCCTTTCTCACGCGGGCGCACGATATCATCCGCATGGCCACTCACTCGCAACAACGGCGCATGCTGATCTGTGGCAGCCATGCCGGGATCTCGATCGGGGAGGATGGGCCGTCGCAGATGGGACTCGAGGATATGGCGATGTTCCGGGCCCTCAACGGCACCACCGTGCTCTATCCCGCCGATGCCGTCAGCGCCGAGCGCCTGACCGAGGCCGGGCTCGAGCACGACGGGATCGTCTATCTGCGCACCACGCGCGGCAAGACGCCGGTGCTCTATCAATCCGATGAGCGCTTCGAGATCGGCGGCAGTAAGACACTCGCTGAATCGACCGAGGACCGACTGATGTTGGTGGCTGCGGGCATCACGGTTCACACCGCCCTGGAAGCCAGCACACGACTGCGCGAGCAGGGGATGTGCACGCGGGTGATCGATGCCTACTCGGTCAAGCCGCTCGATGTGGCGACCCTGCAGCGGGCCGCCGAGGAGACCGGCACCCTGCTGGTGATCGAAGATCACAATCGCGACGGCGGGCTCGGTGATCCGGCGTGCTGCTGCTCTTTCTGAGCGCTGCGCTGTTGCCCTTTCATCTCGCCGCCTCTGGTTAGCGGGCGGGCGCGCTATGCGGGTGGCATGATGAGCTTAAGACCCATCGGGGTCCTCCCCTACATCCGCACGCTGCGGCTGAACTACCTTTCCGAGCTGCCAGGTCGGGTGCAGGCGCGATTGCGCGAAAGCTCGAAGGTGCAGAGCGCCGACGAGGACCGTTGGGCGGAGCGGTTGGGTCTTGCGATTGCGCCGCGTCTTTCACTGGTGGATGAGGAGAATGCCTCACTGATCACCGGCGCGGAGCGCGCCTACCTCGAGCAGACCAACGGCAGTGATGCCGGCGACTCTAACGCCGGTGACTCCGACGGGAAAGGGCAGATCGGCTCTGCTGACGAGATCCGTTAATCGATGGACAGAAACAGCTTAGGTGAGGCGAACATGGGCTCTGGGTGTTTTGAGCCATGTCGGGTGCATTTGCCGCCTGCCCAGCAAGCGCCAAGCGAAAGAGGAGCCCCGGATCGGAGATGCGGGGCCAGCATCGGTGCGGTCAAGGATTGGACCGTTAGTTGCTTCATCAGCAGCGATCCGGGTACGAACGTCCCCGGGCACCTGATCGATCCGACGCTCGAGGAGTCACTGCTATGAGAAAAACCGCATCCGCCGCGCGTGGCGCCACTGATTGCCTCGAGATGGGCACTCAGCCGCAAGCCCAAGCCCAAACCCAAACCCAAACAGAGGCCAAGGTCATCCAGCTCGAGCGCTATCGCGCAGAGCGGATCGACGCCTCCGTCTCGGCCGTTCGCCATCGTCTCATCGAGCTGCAGCGTGCGCGCATTCAGGCGGAGCTGAGCGCCGGACGCCTATTGCGAGAGCTGGCCGCGCTACAGCGTGAGCTCAGGGACTGTCGCGCCCGGCTGATCCAATGTGGCGTCATCGACTAGAGCAACGTCGCCGCTGGCCCACCGACCTGTTCGCCGTTCCATTGACTTAGCCCGCCTCAGCCTGCTTGCTCGATCTCGGCGACGGCTTGCTTGACCGAGAGGAAGCTATCCGGATTGACTGAGATCGAATCGATCCCGGCGCGCACCAGGAAGGCAGCGAAGTCCGGGTGGTCGCTCGGCGCCTGGCCGCAGAGCCGACCTTGCGCTCGCGCTCATGGGCGTCGGCGATCACCGAGCCTCCACGAGCCGGGTCGGGGGAACAGTGGTGTTTTTCCTGGATTGATGATGAAATCAGCGCTGGCGTGCTCCCCAAGCCACGTTCACCTTCGCTGACACCGCAACACGATGATTGTCAATCAGCCAGCGAGGCGCTGCTGGCTCATCCTTTGATAAGGAGCCTATGCATGTCGACGTCAAACACGTTGATCCCTTCCGGTGTCCCTGGGCTGGATGATGTCCTGAAGGGCGGACTCCGGCCGGGCCACCTCTACTTTGTCGAAGGCAGTCCGGGCACCGGCAAGACGACCTTCGGACTCCAGTTCTTGCTCGAGGGTGTGCGCCGCGGCGAGCGTTGCCTGCTGATCACCCTCGCCGAGAGTCCGGCTGAGGTTGGCGTGATCGCGGACTCTCACGGTTGGTCGATCGAGGGTCTCGAGCTGCGCGACCTGGTCAGCTCGGACGAGATCCACAGCACGGCGCTGTTCGATCTCTCTGAGATCGCGCTCGATGACCGGGTTCAGGCGGCGCTCGCGGAGATGGATGACCTGAAACCTCAGCGCCTCGTCCTCGACACCCTGGCCGCCTTGCGTGTCTACAGTGATCAGTCCTCGAATTTCCGCCGCCATATCGAGCTCTTCCGCAGCAAGGCCGTCGAGCTTGGCACCACGCTGCTGGTCACCGATGAGGCGAGCGGACCCGTGGAGCGGCACCCGCGCAGTCTGGCCTGGGGCATCATCCGCATGGAGCAGCGGGTCAATGACTACGGACCGGGTCGGCGTTGGCTCTGGCTGCCGAAGCTGCGCGGCCAGCCCTATGTCGGTGGCTTTCATGATCTGCGGATCGAGACCGGTGGGCTGCGGGTCTTTCCGCGGCTTGAGACGGATCGACCGTCGGCGCCAGCACGCGACGGACTCATCTCGAGCGGCAGCGAACCCCTTGATGCACTGCTCGGCGGTGGACTCGAGCGCGGCACCAGCGTCGGCATCATCGGCCCGCCCGGCTGCGGCAAATCGACCTTGGTCAGCAGCTTCGCCATGGCAGCGGCGGAGCGCGGCGAGCGGGTTGCGCTCTATGCCTTCGATGAGTCCTTGACCACCTTTCGCAAGCGTGCCCTCAGCCAGGGACTCGACATCGACGCGGCGTTGGACTCGGATCTGCTGACGCTGCGCCAGATCGACCCTGGCCAGGTCGCGCCGGGGGAGCTTGCGCGTGAGCTTGCCGGTGAGGTTGACTGTAGCAAGACCCAGATCATCATCATCGACAGCCTCAATGGCTATCTGCAGGCGATGCCGAATGACCCCTCGATCAACCTGCAGGTGCATGACCTGCTGAGCTACCTGAGCGCCCATGGCGCGTTGACCTTGGTCACTCTGGCGCAACCAAGCCCCCTGAATCGGCAAGAAGGCCTCTCGGTCGATCTGAGCTATCTGACCGATACCGTCATTGCCCAGCGCTACTTCGAGGCCGGCGGGTCCATTCGCTATGCGCTCTCGGTGATGAAGAAGCGCTATGGCGATCACGAACGTACCATCCGCGAGTACAAGATCGGCACCGGCGGGGTCATCGTCGGCGAGCCGCTGAGCGAATTCCGCGGTGTGCTCACGGGTCTGCCTGAGTATCTCGGCGAAGACAAGCCGCTGCTCTGAGCCATGCGCATGGCTGATCACATCCCCAATCGCACCGAGCGCATCCTGATCTTGGCACCCAGCCTGAATGATGCCTCGCTCTGTGAGCGTTTCCTCCGCCAGGCCCAGCTGCAGCCTTATATCTGTGCCGATACCGCCGCACTGTGCTCAGCGTTGTCGGCGTCTGCTGCGGCCCTGGTGGTCGCAGACGAGGCGTTGCGTGGTGATGCCGGTGTCTGCATCCGCGAGCAGTTCGCGCAGCAGGAAGAGTGGTCGTCGCTGCCGTTGATCGTGCTCACCCGGCGGCTTGCCAAGGCCAGTCTCGAGGCCTTGGACGACTACGACATCTACGGTCATGTGCGGCTGATCGAGCGGCCCGTGAACAGCACCGTCTTTGTCAATGCGGTGAAGATGGCCCTGCGCGAGCGGCACCAACAGTATCGGATTCGGGATCTGCTCAACGAGCGTGCCGAGCATGTGGCCCAGCGCGATGAGTTCCTAGCCACGCTTGGCCATGAGCTGCGCAATCCGCTCGCGGCGATCATGACCTGCGGCGAGGTCTTGGACTCGCTGCAGCTCGAGGCACCAGCCGCCGCGCGTTGCCTGAGCGTCATCTCGACGCAGTCGGCACAGATCAAGCGCCTGCTCGACGATCTGTCCGATATCTCGCGCATCGCCCGCCGCAAGCTCAGCCTGCAGTGCGAGCCGCTGGATTTGAGCACCACGCTGCAGGAGGTCGTGGTCCAGGTCCAATCGACGCTCGAGGCCAACAGCCAACGCCTCGCGCTCGACATCAGCGATGAGCCCATGCCGCTGCTGGCCGATGCCACCCGGCTGCGCCAGATCTTCGCCAACCTGCTGGTCAACGCTAGCCGCTATTCGCCGGCGGAGAGCGAGATTCGGCTCAGCGCCGGCTCGCACAATGGCTTGGCCGACGTCTGCATCTGCGATCAGGGCGTCGGCATGAGCGCCGAGACCCAGGCGCGGATCTTCGAGCCCTTCTTTCAGGCCCCGCAGCGCGACGGTGAGCCACAGACATCAGGCTCCGGGTTGGGGGTCGGCCTCACGCTGGCACGCTCGCTGGTCGAGATGCATGCCGGCTCGATCCACGCCGAGAGTGACGGGCCTGGCCAAGGCAGCCAATTCCGGGTGCTGCTGCCGCTGCAGACAGCGCCGTCGACCGAGGCCGGTTGCTCCCTGCAAACGCAGCAAGGGCCAGGGCAGCAAGGGACAGGGCAGCAAGAACCGACACAGCAAGGGGCAGGGCAAGAACCGACACAGCAAGCGCCGGCGCACATGGCTTCGGACCCGTCGCAACGCATCCTGTTGATCGAGGACAATCTGGACTTCGGCAACGGTCTAAAGCGGCTGCTGGAGCAGCGTGGGCATGATGTGGTGCTCGCGCGCGACGGCCCCGGAGGCCTCAGCGCGGCCGAGTCCCACCGGCCCGACGTCGTGGTGCTCGACATCGGCCTGCCGGGTCTCGACGGCTACGAGGTCGCGACGCGACTGCGCAGCCTCAGGGGCTTCGTTGGAGTGCGGGTGATCGCGGTGACCGGCTTCGGCCGGGAGCTGGACCGCCGCCGCTCCCGCCGCGCCGGCATCGACCGCCACCTGGTCAAGCCGGTCGCGATGCCGGAGCTCGAAGCCGCCATTGCCGGGCGCTAATGCGTTAATGCGGTAACGCGGTAACGCGCTAATCGCCGGGCTGCCGATCACACGCCGGATTGCGACCTCTTGCCCGGCGATCTTGCTGTCTCTATCAGGCAACCGCGCCCGTTCCGAGCCAGGTCCGCAACAGGAAACCAGCGCCGTAGGCCAGTACCGCGGCGCCGCCGCCGGTGAGTAGGGTCTCGAGACCGGAGCGGAACCGCGACTGATCCAACGCCCAGCCTTTGGTGATGCCGACGCCCAGGAACGCCAGCGAGGTTGCGGCGATGCTGGCGATGAAGGCTTGGTCGAGGCTGAGGACGGGTATCGCGAACGGGATCAGCGGGATCGCGCCGACGAGCACGAACGCGGCGAAGGTCGCCGCACCCGACTGCAACGGCTGGCCGGTATCGCCTGGCTGCAGACCGAACTCCTCTTGGGTGATGGTCTTGGCCCAAAGCTCGGGGTCTTCGGCGATGGTCTTGACGATGCGATCCAGCGTCTCGCCCTCGAAGCCTTTGGCGGCGAAGACCTCGCGCAGCTCGGCGCATTGGTGCTCCGGGATCTCCTCGATGTGCCGCAGCTCCTCACGATGGGCCTGATCGGCGGCCTGGGCATCGCTCTTGGTGCTGACAGAGATCGCCGACCTGCGGCAGGCGATCATGATTGTGGGTGCGATCGATTCCTTGGCGACAGGTGATTCGATCGTGACGAGCGCCGACGCCGGATCAGGTGATGCGCCACCAGCTTGCCGAGCTGCACCAGGATCAGCGGCAGCAGCGAGAACCCGAGGATCAGCAGCCATTCGCCAACGGTTGGGATCTCGATCGAGAGGATCGCCGCCAGCGGCGCGATGTAGGTGGCGACGATCAGCAGCGCGACGCCGATGGCGATCGCGATCCAGACATAGGAATTACGCGTGACCTCGTTGAGCAGCAGCGGCGACTCGGTGTCGCGCATGTTCAGCACATGCCAAAGCCGGGCGAAGCCGAAGGTCAGGAAGCTGATAGTCACCGCATGGGCGGTGTCGAGCTGCATCGGCCCGAGCGCGATGGCAAAGGCGATCAGGACCGTCGCCGCGATCAGCGCCCCATAGCCGCCGACAGCGGCCCAATGGCGGCGCATCAGGATGGGCTCGTCGGGGGCGCGCGGTGGCTGCTGCATCACGCCGCGCTCGCCGGGACTCAGGCCGAGCGCGAGCGCGGGCATCACATCGGAAACGAAATTGATGTAGAGGATCTGCAGCGGCAGCAAGGGCAGAGGCGCCGCCACCAGCGCCGCCGCCGCCACCGCCATGATCTCGGCGAGATTGCCGGAGAGCAGATAGACGATGAAACGGCGGATGTTGCTGAAGATGGTCCGCCCGTGCTCGATGGCTGCGACCAGGGTCGCGAAGGCATCGTCCTTGAGCACCATGTCCGAGGCCTCGCGCGCGACCTCGGTGCCGCGCTGACCCATGGCGATGCCGATGTCGGCCTTCTTCAGGGCCGGCGCGTCGTTGACCCCGTCGCCGGTCATGCCGACGATCCAGCCGGCGTCTTGATAGAGGCCGATCAGCTGCAGCTTCTCCTCGGGGCTGATGCGCGCGAACACCGAGCGCTCGAGCAGCTCGCGACGCTCGTCATCATCGAGCTGCTCGAGATCGTCGAGCCGCGCGCCTTCGATCGCCGGCTCGTCGCTGCCAGCGATGCCGATCTCGGCGGCGATAGCCTGCGCCGTGGCGGCATGATCGCCGGTGCCCATCACGATGCGAATGCCAGCCTGCTGGCAGGCCGCGATCACGTCCTGGATGCCGCGGCGGGGTGGGTCGTAGAGGCCGGCCAGGCCGAGCAGGGTGAGGCGTTGATAGGGGTCTTCGTCCTCGCGCTCCGCTTGGCGTTGTGCCAGCGCCAGCACCCGCAGCCCGTCAGCGGCAAGCGCCTCGCTGCGTTGCTGCCAGTGTTCGCGCGCCTCATCGTCCAGCGAGGTCTGGCCGTCCGCGGTGAGGACCTGGTCGCAGACGTCGAGCACCGACTCCGGCGCGCCTTTGACGGCGATGCGGAAGCCGTCATCGCTTTGGTGCACGGTCGCCATCATCTTCAGGTCGGGATCGAAGCTGATCTCGCGCTGCTCTGGCCAACGCTCGAGCAGCTCGGGGCGGTGTAGGCCGGCGAGTGCCGCGGCTTCCAGCAGGGAGACCTCGGTGGGGTCGCCGGTGGCGTTGGAGATGGCATCGGCATTGCCGCCCGCGGCAGCACGCGCATCGGAATCCTCAGGGATTGCTTGGCTCCCGAGCTCGGCGTTGTTGCAAAGGGCGCCGGTCTCGAGGGCAGCGCGCGCGGCCGGCTCGTTGGCCAGGTCTAGCGGCTCGCCGTCGAGAGTGATCCGCGCGCCGGCTCTGACGTCGTCGTCGCCGCTGCCTTCTTCGCGATGGCGCTCGTCTCGACGGCCGTCTTCGTCGTGACGACTGTGTTCGTCTTGACGGCGGCCTTCGGTCGCTTGCGTCGTCGTCTGGCCTGGGCGCTCGAAGCGCAATGTGCCTTGCTCGAGGGCGAGCTGTGCCAGCACCATCCGGTTCTCGGTGAGGGTGCCGGTCTTGTCGGTGAAGATCAGGCTTGCGGCACCGAGCGTCTCCACCGCTGAGAGCCGCTTCACCACCGCGTTGCGCCGGGCCATCTGACGCATGCCCTGGGCCAAAGCCAGGGTCGCGACCACGGGCAGTCCCTCGGGAACCGCGGCGATGGCCAGTGCGATGGCCGTCTCCAGCATCACGAGCAGATCCTTGCCGGCAATCAGACCCGCGCCGGCGACTACCACCGCAATCGCCAGCGTCAGCCAGACCAGACGCCGACCGAGGCGATCGAGACGCTTCTCCAGCGGGGTCGTGGACTGCTCGGCCTGTGCCACCAGATCCGAGATGTGGCCCAGCTCCGTCTCCATGCCGGTGGCAACAACGACGCCGCTACCCGAGCCCTGGGTCACGGCGGTGCCCTTGTAGGCCATGTTGTAGCGCTCGCCAAGCGGCGGCTCTTTGTCGGCCTTATTCGTCTTCTCCGCTTCCTTGTCTTCCGGCGCTTCGTCCTCCGGCGCTTCTTCTGATGCGGACTCGATCGCCTCGGTCCGCTTGTCGACCGGCACCGACTCGCCGGTCAGCGCGGCCTCATCGCATTGCAGTCGATTCGCCTCGAGCAGGCGCAGATCGGCCGGCACCAGGTCGCCGGCATCGAGCAGCACAATGTCGCCGGGTACCAGCTCATCGGCTGGGATCTCGCGGCTGTGGCCCTCACGCAGCACCCGCGTCTGGGTCTTGCCCATGCGCTGCAGGGCCTCCATCGCGCGCGTTGCCCGCAGCTCCATCGCGAAGCCGATGATGGTGTTGACCAGGATCGCGGCACCAATGGCAATGGCCTCGATGACCTGCCCGAACAGCAGCGCTGCACCAGAGGCTGCCAGCAACAGCAGCACGACGATGCTGGTGAGCTGATCGATCAGGATGCGCCAGGCCGGGCGCGAGCGCGTCTGGCGTAGCGCATTGCGGCCATACTGCTCGCGCCGCTCGCGCACCTCGGCTTCGGAGAGGCCGTGGTCGGCGTCGCTGTCGAACTGCTCGAGCGCGGTCTCTGGCTGCTGTCGGTAGAACGCGGTCATTGGTAGAGACGGGCTGCCTCGCGCACCATTTGGGTGGCATAGCCCCATTCGTTGTCATACCAGGCCATGACCTTGACCAGGTCATCGTCAACGACGCGGGTCAAGCCCAGGTCGACGATCGAGGCGTGGGCGTCCTGGATGACGTCGGAGGAGACAATCGGCTCCTCGATGATCGATAGGACCTTCGAGTAACGGGGGTTCAGCGACTCCTCCATGAAGACCTTGTTGACCTCCTCGCGCGAGGTCGCCCGGCTGGTGACGAAGGTGATGTCTGCCAGCGAGCCCACCGCAACCGGCGCTCGCACAGCGAGTCCATCGAACTCGATCGGATGATCGCCAAGCACGCGGTTGGTGGCCTCGGCCGCGCCGGTGCTGGTGGGCACCAGGTTGATCGCCGCGGCCCGGCCGCGCTCCATGCGCTTGGAGGGCGCATCGACCGTCTCCTGAGTCGAGGTGTAGGCATGCACGGTCGTCATCATGGCCTTGGCGACACCGATGCGCCGCTGCATGACCTCGGTCACTGGCGCGATGCAGTTAGTGGTGCAGCTGGCGCAGGAGAAGATCGGCGCGGTGCCGGAGTCATTGACGCCCGGGACGATCATCGGGATGCTCTCGTCCTTGGCTGGAGCGGAGAGCATGACCTTACGGGCGCCGGCCTCAAGGTGGCGTTGCAGGGCGTCCCGGTCCCGGAACGCGCCGGTGCACTCGAAGACCAGATCGACGTCCAGATCCTTCCAGGGTGACAGCAACGGGTCCTCGTGGTTAGACAGCGGGATGCGCTGGCCATCGATGACCAGTTGACCGGCTTGGCTGGCGACCTCATGCGTCGAGCGCCCGTACACCGAATCGTAGCGGAGCAGGTAGGCGAGCTGCTCATGGTCGGCCAGATCGTTGACACCGACCAGCTCGAGGCTGGGCTCCTCCATCACCAGCTTCAGGGTGGCGCGTCCGATACGCCCGAGTCCGTTGATTGCGATTCTTGCCATGATCGTGACTCCTCAGGGTTGCGTGGGCTCAGGTCAGGATTGCGTTGGCTCAGGATTAGATGGGCTTAGGATTGCTTGGGCTCAGGATTGCTTGGGGCTCGGATGATGCTCATGGGTCTGGACCTGTGAGCGCAGCTGTTCCAGGTCTTGCTTGCGGTACAGATTGGCATCGCGCGTCTTGACCGCAGCCGCTGCGGCGGCAACCCCATCGCGGGCTGCGTCGGACAGCGTGCCGTCTTGGGTCAGCCGATGGATCAAGGCGCTGACGAAGCTGTCACCAGCCCCCATCGGGGCTCGGCCTTGCACCGACGGTGGCTGCAGGTGCAGACGCAGGCCATCGCTAGCAAGCACCGCTCCTTGGCTGCCCAAGGTGACGACGATGGCCTTAGCGGCCCCTTGGTCGAGCAGCGCTTCCATGCCGGCGAGATAGGCCTCAGGCTCCTCGCGCTCGACCTTGAACAGCTGGTGGCATTCGTGACGGTTGGGCTTGATCAGGAACAGCGGCGGCTGGGCGCGCAGGGTGGCATCGAGCGTTGGCGCCGCGGTGTCGAGCACCACCCGGATACCGCGCTGCGAGACGCGTTGAGCCACCTCGGCATAGAAATCCGCGGGCACGCCGGGTGGCAGACTGCCACTGAGCACCAGATAACGAGGCGCTGGGGCGATCGCCTCGAGCGCCTCGGGAACGGCCTGCCAGTCGCGCTCGGCAAGCTGGGGACCGGGAAACACCAGATGGAAGACCCGCGGTGATTCGAGGTGCGGTGCCTGCTCCGCCAAGGAGAGATTCTCGCGGATGTCGCCGTCGATCGGCAGCGATTGGGTGCGGATGCCAGCCTGCTCCAGCAGACCATCGAGCCGTTGGCCGGTCGCTCCGCCGGACGGATAGACTGCGAGCACATCGGTGCCGAGCCGATGCAGCCCTCGGGCAACGTTGATGCCGCCGCCGCCGGGCGTGCGGCGCGGTAGACTGCAGCGTGTCTTCTGCCCCGGCTTCAGCTGCTCGGTCTCGCTACTCAGATCAAGCGCCGGGTTCATGGTCAGAGTGACGACGTCGGGCATCCCGGATCTCCATGATGAGGTTCACGTGAGGTTCACGATGACGTTGCGTTGAAGCGATGCGCTTGGCTGCCGGCACGGGCTGCTCGGCTCCCGTTAGGTTGTCTTGTTCCCCTTGAGCCTTGGTCCCCTTGAAAGGGGTCAGCCCCATGCGCGCTCTCGCTCTCGCGTTGTGCTATCTCGACTCGAGCAGAATGCATGCCACTCGTGACTTTTCTGAGCCGGTCGGTCATCGGTGCCATCCCGCTCGGGGTGATCGTTGCCGTGCTCAGGCCTTGGCGCTGAGCTAGAGGGCGCGAGTGAGGGCGGCTTACGGAGTCGTTGCTGCCTTGCTCTGACCTTGGTCCTGGCCGCAGCGGGGCCGACCGCTGAACGACGGTCGAACCGAGGCCTGTCAGCGAAGCGGCGTGGTTGTTTTCGCCCGACAGACGTTTAAAACCCCCACGACTGTCATCAGTCGCCATCCCAGGTGTTTCCCAGGCTTGAGTGGCTGAGCGGCTGAGCTGACATGGACAGGGGTGAACAAACGCGATCAGGGGCGGCACCCAGGGCGCGGACCCGCGCCTGAAGCGCATGGGCGATGCGTTCGGCATCGTCCTCTCCCTGACCTTCCCGCGCGAGCGTCTCGGCGTCGACCGGGGCGCCGATGCGCAGCTCGACCGGGCGTGGGCGGAGCCGCAGCGAGCCGGGCGGCAGTGCCTCGCGGGTGCCGCTGAGATGCACCGGCAGGATGGGCACCTTGCTGGCGAGGGCCAGCGAGCCGATACCGGAGCGAAATGTCTGCAGCTCCCCGTTCGATGAGCGTTGGCCCTCGGGGAACCAGATCAGCATGCAGCCCTGCTCGAGTGCGGCGGCACCGAGCGCGAGGCTGGTCAACGGATTGCCGGTGGGGTCCACCGGCAGCACCCGCATGCCGCGGCTCAGCAACCGCATCCAGGGCCGGTTGAACATGATCGCGGTCGCGCCACCCCAGCAGGTGGTGCGGCGACGCGCGTGATCAAGCACGGCCAAGATCGCTCCCGGATCGACGGCACTGAGGTGGTTTGGCGTCAGCAGACAGGCGCCCGAGGTGGGGATTTGCTCGCTCCCGCTCGCTTGCAACCGAAACGGCCCGCGCAGGAGCGGGCGCACCAGTGCATGCACGAGCGTCGCGAGCCATCGTAATGGCGCCGGCGGCGGGGATAAGCGCTGTCGCTCGGTCTCGTTGAGCTGCGCCTCCGGGTCTTGCAAGTGCTCGATGAGCGTGGCTCCGGTGACTGCGGTTTGCTCGGCCTCAATGGCCTCCTGCAGCAGATCGCGTACACGCTCGATGCGACCGATGGCCTCCTCGTCGAGCGCCAGGCCGGCCTGCTGCTGCAGATCCAGGGTCAGGTCCACCCATTCCAGCGAGTCGATGCCGAGGTCGAGGCTCAGATCGGTATCCGGAGTGATTGGACGGTCCGAGAAACGCTCGCCGAGCCAGTGCCAGACTCGATGGGCGGCCGGGTCCTCGAGCAGCTGGCGATCCTCTGGCGCGAGATCGTCGAATGGCGCCAGCCCCGGCTCGGGGGCGGTCTCGGCCCCTTTGGACAGCGTCTCGAAGCGCTCGGCGAGGCGAGGGCGGCGCAGCTTGCCGAGCCGGGTGCGCGGCAGTGGCGAGCGGTCGAGTCGCAGGCTGTCGATCTGCTGGGTGCTCGCCAGCTCGCGCGATGCCGCGGTGATCTCGTCGCTGATCTGCTGTCGCAAGCGGTCTTGATCCTGATCGCGCGTGGCCTCAGCCTTTGGTACGACGACGGCCGCGAGTCGGCCTTCGTGGCCGAGCAAGCCGACCTCGCGCACCGACGGGCAGTGCTCGAGACGCGCCTCGATGCGCTCGGGGTCGATGTTCTCGCCGCCGGCAAGCACTATCCGCGCCGATGTGCGACCGCTGATATGGAGCCAGCCCTGCTCATCGAGATGGCCCAGGTCGCCGGTGCGCAGCCAGCCGTCGTCGCTGAAGACCTCGGCGTTCTTCTCGGGGAGATCCAGATAGCCGTTGAAGATATTCGGCCCCTTGGCTTGGATCTCGCCTTGAGCCTGAATCCCGTCTTGGCTTGGTGTCCGATCACCCACCTGACCAGGCTCTGACTCATCTTCACCGGCCTTTGAGTGCTCTGAATTCAGCGTCTGTTCTGTTGCCTGCGCTTGGCCCGCTGCCTGACTGGAGCTTGGCGTCTCTGCGCCGCTCGCAGCGTCGTCGCGATCCTTGTCGCTGCCGGGCTGCTGCGCTTGAATGCGGAGCTCGACTCCGGGCAGGGCGCGCCCGGCGCTGTCGAAGCGTCGCTCGGGCGGGGCGAGGAAGGTCAGGATCGGCGAGGTTTCGGTAAGCCCGTAGCCGGTTGCGACCTGCCAGCCGAGCGCGTCGAGCCGCCAGGCAGTCTTGGCCTCGAGCGCGGCCCCACCGGAGATGAGCAATCGCAGCTTTGGCGCCACTCGACGGCGTAAAGGTGCGAGCAGCGGCGCGCCGGGGGTGATGCCGGTCCTCTGACGCACCGCGATCGATAGGCCGAGCAGCCCCGAGAAGGCGGCGCTGGCGAGGCGCCCGGCACCGGCGACGCGCCGATCAATGGCGTCGAGCAGCGCCGAGTAGAGCCGCGGGATGCCGAGCATCGCGGTGGCCTCGCCTTCCTTCAGCGCGCGCACCAGCTGTGGGCCGGTCAGCGAGTAGGGCAGGATGATGCCGATCCCGAGCGCCAGCGGGGCCAGCATCCCGAGCGAGAACGGATAGACGTGATGCAGCGGCAGCGGCAGCAGCAGCCGATCGCTGGGATCGACGATGTCCTGGCTCAGGATCGCCTTGAGATTCGACAGCAGGTTGTGATGGGTCAGCGGGACGCCCTTGGGCGGCCCGGAGGTGCCGGAGGTGTAGAACAGGACCGCTTCGGCGGATGGATCGGGGTGCTCGCCGAGGTCGCGGGTGGTGTCAGACGCCTCATCAGGCGTTTCCCGCAGCAATCTGGCGATTGAATGGGCGCCAGCGGGTCGGGCATCGCCGTTGGCGTCGTCGTCGCCGCTGGCATGCGCACCCTGATCGCGCTCATCAGCGCGATCGGTGCCGTCAGTGTCATGCTCCTCATTACCCTCATCGCGATCGAGCAAGACGAGCGTTGGCTGCGTCTCGGCGGCCTGCTGCAGCTTGTTGGCCAGCCGCTCGGTGGTCAAGGCCCAGCGCGCGCCGCTGTTGGCGGCGATATGAGCCAGGTCGCGCTCACCGAGTTGGCTATCGACCGGCACCGGGATGGCCCCGGTGCTGATGATGGCGAGGCAGGCGATGATCCACTGTGGCGAGTTCGGTGCATAGAGCAGGACACGCGTGCCGGGCTCCAGCCCGGCGCTGCGAAGTCCGGCGGCCAGGCGCTGCGCCTGGTTCGCCAGTGTCTCGGCGCTCCAGTCGCGACGCCGCTCGCGTTCGAGCTCCACCAGCGCGATGGCATCGCCACGCTCGTGCAGCAGTGAGATGAATTCATCCAGTGTTCGAATCTCACTGAGCGCTCGTCGCTCGCTGCTCACTTAACTTGCCTCCGTCTGTTCGTTGATCTGTGCAGACCCATTCGAGCCGAGAATCTGAGCCAGGGTCTGGGCATTCTGTGGCGCATGGCCGGCTTCGTCATTGTCGAACCAGCAGTAGGTGTCCAGGCCGCGATCGGCCCAGCCTTGCAAGGTCTCGGCCCATCGCTCGAGCGCCTGGTTGGAGTAGCAGCCGCGATAGGGGCCGTTGGGTCCGTGCAGGCGCAGATAGACGAAGTCGGCGGTGAGATGCGGAGCGGTCTCGTAGCCGTCGAGGTCATAGATGCAGAAGGCGGCGTTGAAGCGTTCGAGCAGCGCCAAGCTCTCGTCGTTGATCCAGCGCTGATCGCGAAACTCGAAGGCCCAGCGCCCTTTATCCCCGCCGGCATCATGGCCGGCATCCTCGCTGGCATCCTTGAGCGCATCGAGGAACTGCTCCAAGCGCTCGGGATTGAACCGCCATTTCGGTGGAAGCTGAAACAGTAGCGGGCCGCGTTTGGGCCCCAGGATGCGCATGCGATCGAGCAACGTTGTCAGCCCCTGCGCCGGGTCCTTCAGCTTCTTCATGTGGGTGATGTAGCGGCTCGCCTTGACCGCGAAGCAGAAATCGTCCGGCACGCTGTCGCGCCAAGCGGCGAGGCTATCCTCACTGGGCAGCTGGTAGAAGCTGTTGTTGATCTCGGCGCCGTTGAAGGTCTGCGCATAGGCCTGCAAACGGCGCTCGCTCGGTAGCGTCTCCGGGTAGAAGGGGCCATTCCAGTGGTCATAGGACCAGCCGGAGGTGCCGATGCGGTGCCTTGCCATAACTCGTTATTCTGATGCGATCCCTGAATAGCGCGCGGCATCTCAGCGCAGGCCTGGCCCCACTGGGCTGTCCGGGCCGGTATCGACGTCCGCGTCGAGATCATTGGCAGGCTCGACGACCAGCCGCGAAGGCAGCTCTCGGCGCTCGAGCAGGTTGTCGATGGCGCGGACCCCGTCGACGCGTTCGGCGATGGTGTCGGCGACGGCCCGCTCGAACCTGCTGTCGACATAGCCGGAAAGCTCGACGATGCCGTTATGGACCACCACCGTGATGCGCTCATCGCCCAAGGCTGGGTGATTTGCCAGTGCTTGGCGAACGCCGCTGGCGATTGTGGCATCGGTCGGGGCTTCAGCCTGGACCTTGGCAGCGGGTTGGAGCGCCAGGGCTAGCGCGAGGGCCAGCGGTATCCAAACGAGGCGCTTCGCGGATAGCGGTGTTCTTGGGGACCACGGAGTCGGAAGTTGAGTAAACATGATGTCCTCACGGGTTTGCTAGCGGCGTAATGAGTCATGGCCAGGACGCTCTTTGTGTTCATTGACCGTTCGGTGGCTGGCAATCGGGGCAGAGATACGCGGTTCGGCCACAGGCCTTGAGCGGTCTGATGGTGCCGTCGCAGCGTGGACAGGCCGCGCCCGCTTCGCGGTGCGGCAGCAGGAAGTCGTCTGGTAGACGCTGCGGATCAGCTCCTGCCTCGATGCTGATCTCTAGGACCTCGGCACGGGCGGCAAATAGCCCGCGCAGCGCGTCCTCATTGAGATCGGAGACCTTGGTCTTGGGATGCATCCGGGCTCGGTAGAGGATCTCGTCGGAGTAGACGTTGCCGAGACCGGCCAGGATCTGCTGGCTCATCAGCCAGCACTTGACTCCTGAGCGACGACCCTTGGCGAGATCGAGAAAGCTGTCCTGATCCACGCTCAGTGCGTCGACGCCGAGCTCACGCTCGGCGATGAAGTCGTCGGGGTCATCGATCAAGGAGATGAGCCCGAGCTTCCGGGGAGCGACATAGGCAAGGCAGGTGCCATCCTCGAGCTCGAGACTGAAGTCGGTATGCGCCGGCCTCTCCTGCGAGCAGTCGAACCGCTCGAGACGGCCGCTCATGCCGAAATGCAGTACCAGCCATCGACCCGAATCGAGCCCCAGAAACAGGAACTTGCCGTGGCGGCGAGTGCGCTGCAGTCTGCACTCATGCAGCTCGCGTCCCAAGGATTGCACTGAGCCGCCCTCGAGGATCTCCGGCTGCGGTGCACTGACATGCTGAATCCTGCCGCCGACGGCCCAGGCATCAGCGCGCTGCTTATAGACTTCGACATCAGGGAGCTCGGGCATCAGTCGACCTCAGGCTCATTCAGGGTCAGTGCGGGCAAATACGCTCAACGAGAGCTAGACCCCAAACGGATAGGTGTCCGGCAGGCCAGCGGCTCGTCGCGTCGGCAATGGCGTGACCGCAGTGGTCTCGTCGAACCAGATGTACTCGTCGAACTGCCGCGGCAAGCTCGCGCTGAAATAGTGGCTTTGGCGCTCGGTCTCAGGTCGGTAGATGACGCCGATCGCGCGCTCAAGCTGAGGCTTGATCAGCGCGCTGCGCAGGGCCCCAAGCTGGGCGGCATCACCGTTAAAGCCGTTGCGGCTGCGCAAAGGCAGCGTGAACGCGCTGAGGCCGGTCTCGTGGCAGAGACGCTCATAGCTGCCATTGATCGCTGGACGAACCTGCTTGACGCGCATCGGCCCATCCCAGTCATCGGCGGCGGCGACGGTGCCGTGATCGGTGCCAAAGCCGATCAGCGCGGCGTCGTCGCCAAACTCACGGCGGCAGAGCTCACCGACATTGGTCTCGCCGTGGGCACTCATCTCGGTGGCGGCGGCGTCGCCGATATGCGAGTTGTGCTCCCAGACCACCGCTTTGCTGCCCGGGCCACGAAAGTCGAGCAAGCTGCGCAGGGTCTCGAACATGTGGCTGTCGCGGAGATTCCAGGACTCGGCGCGGCCGTAGTACATGGCCCGGTAGTACTGCTCGGAGTCGGCGACGACACGGGCATTCTGGACCGCGTCCATGAAGCGCAGTCCATCCTGCTGCTGGTAGTCGAGGCGCTTGGCCAGGAGGTCTTTCAGCATCGATAATACATCGGTCTCGCAGCTCTCCCATCGGCCGGTCAGCACCGCCGCGCCGTAGTCGGCGGGCTCCTGTTCCCAGGGGCTGAGGCAGCCATAGCGCTCGCGCGCGAGCGCGGCAGTCTCCGGGTCGACGCCCTCGAGATAGTCCAGCACGGCGCCGATCGACGAGAACATGCTGTACAGGTCCAGCCCGTGGAAGCCGACACGCTCGTGGGCGGCTGCGTGGGTGGTGTTATAGCCGCGCAGCCATTGGACGAAGTCATGGACCTCGGCATTGCGCCACATCCAGGTGGGAAAGCGCGCGAAGGCCTGCCAGTCCGGCGGTTGAATATCGAGATGCCTCACATAGGTGTCGATGCGCTGGGCATCGGGCCAATCCGCCTCGACGGCGACAACGTCGAAGCCATGGTGCTCGATGAGCTCGCGGGTGATGCGCGCTCGCATGCGATAGAACTCCGAGCTGCCATGGGTGGCCTCGCCGAGCAGCACCACGCGTGCGCTGCCGATGCGTTGCAGTAGGCCCTCGATCGGCGCGCTGTCCGGGTCATCGAAGAGCTCGGCGGCTTGGGTCAGGATCTCGGGGATCGGCAGGGACATAAGCTACGCTCTTGTCGGCTACTGAATGTTGAGGCGGAACGCACGGGGGGCTGTTCTGGCCACTCGCTGGGAGGCCTCTCGATTCGTTACAGCTGTTTGCTGTGTGTGTTCGCTGTTCGCTATAGCAGCAAGATCTTGGCCAAGAGCGGATGTCAGCTGTTCGGCGAGCTTGGAGCAGGCTGCTATTGCGAGCAGGGGGCAGCTGGTTGCGGTCAGTTGTGAGGGTTATCGGGGCATTGCCCCCCGCGACTGGGCAAAATGCACCACCGCTCGCCCGTCATGCATCGCGCTCAAGCCCCGTCAGATAGATCAGCAGGGCCTCGACGTCATCGGGCGCGCGCAGGCGATAGTCCGCGGCGCTTGGGCGCGCTGCTTCAGCGACCAGGATGCTGATTCCACCCAGTTGGCGCAGCACGCGGAAGGCATCCTCATCGGTGTCATCATCGCCGAGATAGAGTGGCAGCACGTCGGGCCCCTCGAGCCCAAGCTCGGAGAGCAGCCAGCGCAGCGCCTGGCCCTTGTCCCAGTCGACATCCGGGCGCAGCTCGAAAAGACGTTTGCCGCCGGTCTGACGGAGACCGTCGAGACTGCGTTGGGTCTGGTCGACCGCCTCGCGCACCCGCGGCAGATCCCTGTCAGCGACCTGGCGCACATGGATCGCGACCGCGAAGCGCTTGCGCTCGACACGGACGCCGGCGACGTCCGCGAGTCGCGCCTCGAGCGTTGCGGCTGCCTGTTGCAGTGCATCGAGCGCGTCGATGCCCTCGGGAAGCTCCATTCTCAGATCCGGCCGCAGATCCGGCCGCGGGTCTGGGCCGCGGATATCGAAGCCGTGACTGCCGGCATAGATCAGGTTGTCGAGCCCGACCAAGGCGCTGATGTCGTCCAAGTCACGACCGCTGATCACGGCCAGCGGCATCTGCTCAGCGGCGTCCCGCAAGGCGCGGCGCATGCTGTGGCTCAGTTGGGCGTCTGCCGGGCGCTCCACGATCGGGGTCAGGGTGCCGTCATAGTCCAGAAAGAGCGCCGGTTGCTTGTCCGCGAGTCGGTCACTGATGAGCGCCATCTCCTCGAGTAACGGTGGCATCTCGCGATGGGTCGATTCGATGCCGATTTGGCACAGATCATCGAACACCAGATCGGCCCCCTTGCTCAGCAGCGACTCGCGCTGGCCGTCGCGATCGATGCCGATGACCAGCCCGAAGTGGCCACGGCTCGCCGCCATCACGCCCGCGGTGGCGTCCTCGAGCACCGCCGCGCGCTTGGGCTCGCAGCCGAGCTGCTGGGCGGCCTCGACGAAGGTATCCGGGTCGGGCTTGCCTGCCAGCTCCAGTGCCTCGGCCTCGACACCATCCAGGTGCTCATCGAACAGCCCATTGAGCCCCGCCTGTTGCAGGATGAGCTCGCAATTCTTGCTGGCCGTGACCACCGCTGTGCGAAAGCCGGCACGGCGCAACCGTCGCAGCAGATCGACCGCGCAGGCGTAGACATGGATGCCACGCTGCTCGATCAGCTCGCGGAAGAGGGCGTTCTTACGGTTGCCGAGCCCATGCAGGGTCTCGTGCTCGGGCGGGTCATCGGGCTCGCCCTCGGGCAGATCGATGCCGCGCGCGAGGAGGAAATGCTTGACGCCCTTGAGACGCGGTCGGCCATCGACGTAGCGGCGATAATCGTGGTCGTCATCGAACCGACTGTGATCCTCGCCGGCCGTGGCCGGACGCTCGCTCAGGTAGTCGTCGAACAGCCTTTTCCAAGCCTCGGCGTGGATCTCGGCGGTGCGGGTCAGGACGCCGTCGAGGTCGAACAGCACGGCATCGAGCCGGTCGCGCGAGAACACCGGCCGTGCGTTGGTCATCGCGGGCTGTCCATCGGTCATCGCAGCGCTCATGGCATCTCAATTCCAGGGCCAGGGCAGGACATGCGCTTGGTCGTGGCGCCGTTGGTCGCAGTCCCCGGCCAGTCGATCAGTGGTCGATCAGGTGCATAAACTAGAGGCAAAGCCCATGCCGTCATGACAGGGGTGCGGAGTGCTGGACCGACGCTTTCGCCTTTTCGCTTGGCCTTGCAAGGCGCTGGTGATCCATCCGATGGTGCATCTGGCCCCACGTCGGTGGAAACCCACCGTCGTTGCGGGTAACGAGCCACCCTTGCCGACGTTCGGATGAGTGTTTGCAGCCGTGGTCACGGCAACGACGGGAAGCTAGCCACTGGGGGCGTGATGGCACGAAACCTGCCTTTGTGAGGAGGAAAGTCACGGCTGGGGGTCTAGGCATGCCGAGAGAAGAGATCGATCTAAGCTGCAAGGTCGAGTACCTATCGGTCCTCGATGAGGACGGCCATCTTGATGAAGCGCTGGCGCCGGACGTCTCCGACGAGCAGCTCGAGCAGATGCACCGGGTGATGCTGCTAGCGCGGCGGTTCGACGAGCGGATGCTGAACCTGCAGCGCCAGGGGCGGATCGGCACCTTCGCTCCGGTCTCCGGTCAGGAGGCGGCGCAGGTCGGGGTGATGGCGGCGTTGCAGGCGCAGGACTGGTTTGTGCCGTCGTTCCGCGAGTTTGCGGCATCGATCTGGCGCGGCACGCCGC
>NZ_NHSF01000026.1 GCF_016653295.1 Halochromatium salexigens
ATTGAAACCGTTTTTGACAAGTTTTTTGGAATGACAATCGGGACAGTGCATGGGGCAAACTGATTTTCTATCTCAAGTTGACGTGATTGTAACAAAACCAAGGCATCCTATCGATCGGGGCACTACCGTTGCTTGCAACCCGGCACACCCTGCACTACTTTACATAACGCAAGCGGCCGATACGGCGTTTGCACTGCAAACCGGCGGTTCCTCAGGAACGCCAACCTCAACCATATTGCTCATTTGGAGGATATGCCGATGACCACCATCGACTTCTCACCGCTGTTCCGTTCCATGATCGGCTTCGACCGGATGGCGCCCTCGCTCGAGAATGCGTTTCGCAACGAGGCCGGCGGCTATCCGCCCTACAACGTCGAGGTCGAGGACGAGAACAAGTACCGCATCACCATGGCGGTGGCGGGCTTCGCCGAGGGTGACCTGGGTCTCGAGACCAAGGAGAACCTGCTCACGGTGACCGGCTCGCGCAAGCAGGATGACGACGAAGACGCGCGGCGCTACCTCTATCGCGGTATCGCGACCCGCAGCTTCGAGCGTCGCTTCCAGCTCGCCGACTATGTGAAGGTGGTCGACGCACGGCTCGAGAACGGGCTGCTGCACATCGACCTGGTGCGTGAGGTGCCAGAGGCCATGAAGCCGCGCAAGATCGAGATTCGCGGTGACAATGGTCACTACATCGAAGGCACCAGCGCTCAGGCAGAGACGCGCGCCGCTGCTTGAGCACGGTAGCGCGGTCGCCACGGTGACTGATGCAAAGGCCGAGCCATCGCTCGGCCTTTTTTCGTGGGCGCCTTGGTGCCGGCCCGGCTTACCGGCTCAGGCAGAAAAACCCGCAATCAGATCGTTCAAGAACGCAAGACCGCGCGCGGTTGGGCGGATCACGATCGGGTCTGCAGCTCCGGTGTCAACGCGCGACACCAGCCCAAGCTCCGCTGCGGCACGCACGCCGGGCGCAAGGGCCTCTGCGCTCAGCCCGGTGTTGCGCTCGAGCTCCGCCGCCGTGAAGCCCTCGACCAGCCGAAAGGCATTGAGCGCGAACTCCTCGATCAGGTCCTGTTCTGAGAGGGTCTGGACCGCGCTTGTCGGCTCGTCCGCCTCCAGATAGGCCGTTGGGTGACGCCGCTTCACCCGCCGTTCGACCCTGCCCGAACGCGCATCGCTCAGCTTGCCATGCGCGCCGGCACCGATGCCGAGATAGTCGCCAAATCGCCAGTAGTTCAGGTTGTGCCGACAGCGATGGCCCGGCCGCGCGAAGGCCGAGATCTCGTAGCGCTCGAAGCCGGCTGCCGCCAACTGCTCGAATCCCTGCTGCTGGATCGCATCGGCGAGATCAGGATCGGGCAGCGCCGGCGGCTGCTGATGGAAGGCGGTGTTCGGCTCCAGCGTCAGCTCGTAATAGGAGAGGTGCGTGGGCGCAAGCGCGAGCAGCCGCTGCACATCCTCGCGTGCGGCCGCCAGATCCTGTCCAGGCAGTGCGAACATCAGATCCAGATTGAGGTTGCTGATGCCGGCCGCGCGCGCCGCCGCGACCGCGCGCTCCGCATCGGCGCTCGCATGGATCCGCCCAAGCCGTTCCAGCGACCGGTCGCTCATCGACTGCACCCCGATCGAGAGCCGATTCACCCCGGCCTCGGCATAGCCGGCGAAATGCGCGGCATCGACCGTGCCGGGATTGGCCTCCAGCGTCACCTCGGCGTCCTCGGCGACCACGAATCGCGACCTGACCCCATCGAGCAGTCGCCGCATCGCCGCGCCCGAGAACAGGCTCGGCGTGCCGCCGCCGATGAAAATCGAGATCAGCGGGCGGTCTCGATCCGCAGTGGTCGCGACCCGCACGCGCTCGGCCTCGAGGTCGCGCAGCAAGGCGTCGATGTAGGCGGCCTCGGGCAGCCCCTCTCGCAACGCATGCGAATTGAAATCGCAATACGGACATTTGCGCACACACCAGGGCAGATGCACATACAACGCAAGCGGCGGCGGCCCGATCACGATCCGGCGCCGCGGCGCCCGCGCCGATATCCCAGCATCGCTCAGCCCTCGAGCTGATCGCGTGCCCGCAGATAGACCAAATCAGAGATCGCGCTCCAGTCCCTAGCGTTGGTGAGGAATTTTTGATAGGACGCAAAGGTCTTGCGCGAGAAGGCATCCTTCTCGGCGATCTCGGCGACCACCTCGTTGGCAATCGTGCGCAGCTTGAGCAGCACCTCATCGGGGTATTGGCGCAGCTCGACTCCATGCTCATCGAGCAGCGTCTGCAACGCGGTTGGATTGCGCGCCGCGTACTCGGCCAGCATGTCCTGATTCACCACCTTGCAGGCGTTTAGCACGATCGCCTGCAGGTCATCCGGCAGTGCCTCGAAGACCTCCTTGTTGATCATCGCCTCGAGCGTGGTGCCCGGCTCATGCCAGCCGGGGTAGTAATAGTATTTGGCCGCCTTGTAGAGCCCGAACGCGAGATCGTTATAGGGACCGACCCATTCGGTCGCATCGATGGCCCCGGACTGCAGCGAGGTGAAGAGTTCACCACCGGGCAAGCTCACCGGGGTCCCGCCGGCGCGCTTGAGCACCTCGCCGCCGAGCCCGGGGATGCGCATCTTCAGCCCCTTCAGATCCTCGACCGACCCGATCTCCTTGTTGAACCAACCGCCCATCTGCACGCCGGTATTCCCGGCCGCCGCTGGCACCAGCCCGAACCGCGCGTAGAGTTCGCGCCACAGTTCCATGCCACCGCCATGGTAGAGCCAGCCGTTCATCTCCGGGCCCGTCAATCCAAACGGCACGCTGGAGAAGAACTGCGCCGCCTCGCTCTTGCCCTTCCAGTAGTAGGCCGAGCCGTGGCCCATTTGCGCGGTCCCGCGCGAGACCGCGTCGAAGACCTCGAACGCCGGTACCAGCTCACCGGCGCCATAGACCTTGACCTGGATGCGCCCGCCGCTCATCTGCCCGATCAGCTCAGCCAGATGATTGGCCCCGGTGCCGAGGCCCGGGAAATTCTTCGGCCAGGTGGTGACCATCTTCCAGCGATGCTCGGCCTTGGCTGCGGCTGGCTTCACGCCAGCCCCCAAGGCGAGGGTTGCGGCTCCGGCTCCAGTGAGTAAGGCTCGGCGTTGCATGGTGGACTCCTCTCTCGTGCGGTGTGATCAAGCGTTCAGTCGGCCGGCTCCAAACGCGCATAGTCGAGCACCAGCCACTTTGCGCCGGCCGACTCGAAATTGACCTGGATACGGGCGCCGGCGCCGCGACCCTCGGCGTTCAAGACCACGCCGCGGCCAAACTTGGGATGGCGCACAGGCTGGCCGAGCCTGAACCCGCCGCCAGCCTCGGTGCCACGCGCGCCGGCTCCAGCACCGACACCAGCGCCGAGGCCGGCCTTGGCAGCGCCACCGGACACCCGCTTGCCCTTGCCAGCGCCGCCGCGCACCTCCTCGATCAGCTCGCCCGGCACCTCGCGCAAGAAGCGCGACGGCATCGGGTATTCCTCGCGCCCGTGCAGCCGGCGGCTCTCGGCATGGGTCAGATAGAGCTGGCGCTTGGCGCGCGTGATGCCGACATAGCACAGGCGCCGTTCCTCCTCGAGCCGGACCGGATCACTGGCCGACATGCTGTGCGGAAACAGCCCCTCCTCGACCCCGGTGATGAACACCAGCGGGAACTCCAGCCCCTTGGCGCTGTGCAAGGTCATCAGCTGCACGCTGTCCTCGAAGCCGTCGGCCTGCGCATCACCGGCCTCGAGCGCGGCATGCGCGAGAAAGCTGCCGAGGAGATCGCCCTCGTCGTTCGGCGCCTCGGCGGCGAAGCGGCGCGTGGCCTCGACCAACTGCTCCAGGTTCTCCAGTCGTTCGACGCCGCGCCCGTCCTTGTTCTTCTCGTAATGGGCCGGCAGGCCGCTCGCTGTCAGCACCTCGGCGACCAGATCCGGCAGCTCCAGCGCTTGCTCCTGCTCCTGCTCTTGCACGGCTTCGGCGCGCGTTGCCAACCGCTCGATAAGATCGATGAAACTGCGCAGCGCGCCGGTCGCGCGCGCCGGCAACAGCGCCTGATGGACCGCTGCCCGCGCCGCCTGCCAGAGCGTGCTGCCGTCGGCGCGCGCCTGGGTACGCAACAGATCGACGGTGCGCGCGCCAATCCCGCGCGGCGGCAGATTGACGATGCGCTCGAAGGCGGTGTCATCGGCGGGATTGCCGATCAGGCGCAGATAGGCCAGCGCATCCTTGATCTCGGCGCGCTCGAAGAAGCGCTGCCCGCCATAGACCCGATACGGGAGACCGGCCTGGATCAGCGCCTCCTCGAACAGCCGCGACTGCGCCGTGGTGCGATAGAGGATGGCGCAATCGCTGCGCGCGAGCCCTTCCTCCTGGCTCGCGCGGCGGATGCGCTCGACGACGAAGCGCGCCTCGTCGATCTCGTTGAAGGCGGCATAGCGGCGGATCAGCTCGCCGGCACTGTCCTCGGTCCAGAGGTTCTTGCCGAGCCGAGTCGGGTTGTTCGCGATCAGCGCGTTGGCGGCGCCGAGGATGGTGCTGGTCGAGCGATAGTTTTGCTCCAAGCGCACGATCTTGGTATTCGGATAATCGCGCTGGAAGCTCTGGATGTTCTCGACCCGCGCGCCACGCCAGCCGTAGATCGACTGATCATCGTCGCCGACCAGGAACAGATTGTCGCGGTCGCCGGCCAGCAACCGCAGCCAGGCGTATTGGATCGCATTGGTGTCCTGGAACTCATCGACCAGGATATGCGTGAAACGCTCACGGTAATGATGCAGGATGTCGGCACGCTCGCGCAGCAGCTCATGCGCGCGCAGCAGCAGCTCGGCGAAGTCGAGGCTGCCAGCTTTGTCGCAGGCCTCCTGATAGGCGCGGTAGATGCGCAGCATCTGCTCCTGGAAGAAATCCCCGCCGGCGTCGATGTGCTGCGGGCGGCGACCTTCGTCCTTTTGGCTGTTGATGAAGCCCTGCGCCTGACGCGGCGGCCAGCGCGAGTCATCCAGCTCCAGTGCCTTCAAGGTGCGCTTCACCAGCCGGAACTGATCATCCGAATCCAGGATCTGGAACTGCTGCGGCAACCCGGCATCCTGCCAGTGCGCGCGCAGGAAGCGGTGCGCCAGCCCGTGAAAGGTGCCGACCCACATGCCGCCGACCGGCTCGCTGAGCATCTCCTGGATGCGGCCCTTCATCTCGCGCGCGGCCTTGTTGGTGAAGGTCACCGCCAGGATGCGCCAGGGCCGCACATCCTGGACCTGTAGCAACCAGGCGATGCGGTGGACCAAGACGCGAGTCTTGCCGGAACCGGCACCGGCCAGCACCAGGCGATTGCCGGCATCGGCGGTCACGGCCTCGCGCTGAGCCGGGTTCAGGGGATCGAGAATATGAGAGATATCTTCCATCGCGCGATTGTAACCGCAGCTCCTGCGGTTTTCTGCAGGCAATCGCGGTCGACGCAAGCGCCTGACGGACCACATCCGCCCCTGACAGCATCCGAACCGGCGTAGTATCCTGCCCGCGACAACAACACCCACTCACCACCGCTGCCGGAACCTGCCTGTGACCGAGCTCAAGAACGACACCTTCCTGCGCGCGCTGATGCGCGAGCCCGTCGACTACACCCCCGTTTGGATGATGCGCCAGGCTGGCCGTTATCTGCCCGAGTACCGCGAGACCCGCGCCAAGGCCGGCAGCTTCATGGATCTGTGCCGCGCGCCCGAGCTGGCCTGCGAGGTCACCATTCAACCGCTCGAACGCTTCCCGCTCGATGCCGCGATCCTGTTCTCGGACATCCTCACCATCCCCGATGCGATGGGCCTCGGCCTCTCCTTCGCCGAAGGTGAGGGGCCACAGTTCGCCCGCCCGGTGCGCAGCGCCGCCGACATCGACGCCATCGCCGTGCCCGATCCCGAGGACGAGCTGCGCTATGTGATGGACGCGGTCGCGCTGATCCGCAAGGAACTCGACGGCCGCGTGCCCTTGATCGGCTTCTCCGGCGCGCCCTGGACCCTGGCCACCTACATGATCGAGGGCGGTAGCACCAAGAACTTCGCCCACAGCAAGGCGCTGATGTTCGATCAGCCCAATCTGATGCACAAGTTGCTCGGCAAGGTCGCCGAATCGGTCACCAGCTATCTCAACGCCCAGATCGCGCGCGGCGCCCAGGCGGTGATGGTGTTCGACACCTGGGGCGGCGTGCTCGCGCCGTCGGACTTCCGCGAGTTCTCGCTGCGCTACATGGAGCGCATCGTCGAGGGGCTCACGCGCGAGGCCGACGGCCGCCGCGTGCCGGTGGTGCTGTTCGCCAAGGGTGCGGGCCAATGGCTCGATCGCATGGCCGAGACCGGCTGCGACGCGCTCGGCGTCGACTGGACCACCGATCTGGCCGATGCCCGCAAGCTGGTGCGCGACAAGGTGGCCCTGCAAGGCAACCTCGACCCCTGCACCCTCTACGCCTCACCCGAGCGCATCCAGCGCGAGGTCGGCCGCGTGCTCGCCAGCTACGGGCGTGGCACCGGTCATGTCTTCAACCTCGGCCACGGCATCCATCCGGACGTCAACCCCGATCATGCTGCCGCCATGGTCGAGGCCGTGCATGAGCAGAGCCGGCCGTATCACGCGGGTTGAGGAGCCACGCCGTGACGTCCACCGTTCTCGAGATCAAACGCTGGGGCTGGGGCAACAACCTCGGCGTGCGCTTGCCCGCTGCCGTCGCGCATGCCGCCCATCTGCACGCCGACCAACGCGTCCAGATCACGGTGGAAGGCGAACGCATCATCATCACACCCCTCCGTGACGAGCCACTGACCCTCGAGCAACGCCTCGCCCGCTTCGATCCTGAGCGCCATGGCGGTGAAGCCATGGCGACGGACGAAGCGCTCGGCGCCGAACGATGGTGAAACCCGCCCTATCCTGGGTACCGGAGCGGCAGGACGTCATCTGGATCGACTGCAACCCGCAACGCGGGCAGGAGATGCGCGACGTGCACCCCTTCCTAGTGCTCTCACCCAAGGCCTTCAACGAACGCACCTCGCTGGTCATCGGCTTGCCCATGACCACAGCCGCCTACAACGCCGACAACCCCTTCGCCGTGGCCGTCGGCACGGCCAGCGGGCGCAAGTCCGGGCAAACCAGTTACGTCCTCTGCCATCAGCCGAAATCCTTCGATTGGCGCCGGCGTGGCGGCGCGCCGCATCCCGGTAAGCGCATTCCCGATGCCCGCTTCGCCGAGGTGCTGGCCGTCCTCAACCAGATCGTGCAACTGGCCTGAAGCCGCACCGCCGCCGACAAACAGAGCAGCCAAAATCCCTACTCCACCGTCACCGATTTCGCCAGATTGCGCGGCTGATCGACATCGGTGCCCTTGAGCACGGCGACGTGATAGGCCAGCAGTTGGAGCGGGATGGTAAAGACCAGCGGGTCGATCAGATCGTCGGTCTCGGGCACGCGGATGATGGTCACGCCCGGGTCCGCCTGGAACGGCACTTGATCATCGGCAAAGACATAGAGCTGTCCACCGCGCGCTCGCACTTCCTCGAGGTTGGACTTGAGCTTTTCGAGTAAGGCATTGTTGGGCGCGACCACGACGACCGGCATGTCCTCGTCGATCAGCGCGAGCGGGCCGTGCTTGAGTTCACCGGCCGGATAGGCCTCGGCATGGATGTAGGAGATCTCCTTGAGCTTGAGCGCGCCTTCCATCGCGATCGGATAGGCCTCGCCACGGCCAAGGAACAGGCAGTGGTGTTTCTCGACGAACTGCTCGGCGAGCGCCGCCACCTCGTCATCGAGCGCCAGCACGCGCTCGAGCTGCGCCGGCAGCGAGCGCAAGAGCGCCGTCTGGCGAGCGGCATCGGCCTGATCGCCGATGCTCGTCCGATGCAGACGCGCCAGCGTCAACGTCAACAACAGCAGCGCGACCAACTGCGTGGTGAAGGCCTTGGTCGAGGCGACCCCGATCTCGGGCCCGGCTCGGGTCAGCAGCACCAGATCGGACTCGCGCACCAGGCTGCTTTCCGGCACATTGCAGATCGCCAGCGTAGTCGCATAACCACTCTCCTTGGCGATACGCAACGCGGCCAGGGTGTCGGCGGTCTCGCCCGATTGCGAGAGGGTGACGAACAGGGAATCCTTCGGGACCACGTGTTGGCGATAGCGATACTCGCTGGCGACCTCGACGTTGCAGGGTAGACCGACCAGGGCTTCGATCCAGTAGCGCGCGACCAGACCGGCATGGAAGCTGGTGCCGCAGGCGACGATGGTGACTGCCTGGGCGGCGGCGAAGATGCGCTCGGCATCGACGCCGAAGGCCTCGGGCAGGACGCCTTCGTTGCTCAGCCGGCCTTCCAAGGTATCGGCCACGGCGCGCGGCTGCTCGAAGATCTCCTTCTGCATGAAATGGCGATACTGACCGCGCTCGGCCGAGTCCGCCGCCACCGAGGACTCGCGCAGCGGGCGCTCGACCCGCTCGCCCTGGGCGTTCCAGATGCTGAGCCGATCGCGGCGCAGCTCGGCGACATCGCCTTCCTCGAGGAAGATGAAGCGGTTGGTGACCGGCAGCAGCGCGAAGACGTCCGAGGCGATGAAGTATTCCTGGAAGCCCACGCCGATGACCAGCGGACTGCCTTGGCGCGCGGCAACCAAGCGATCCGGGTAGTGGGTGTCGATGACCCCGAGCGCATAGGCACCGTCCAGCCGCGCGATGGTGTGGCGCACCGCCTCGGCTAGCTCATGGCCGGCCGCGAGCGCGTCATGGATCGCATGCACCACCACCTCGGTATCGGTCTGCGAGCTGAACACATGACCGGCAGCCATCTGCTCGCGCCGCAGCGGTTCGTGGTTCTCGATGATGCCGTTGTGGACCAGCGCGCAGCGCTGGCGCGCCATGTGCGGATGCGCGTTCTGGGTGGAGGGCTCGCCGTGTGTGGCCCAACGCGTGTGGGCGATGCCCAGGGTGCCGGCGAGGGGTCGTTCATCGTGCGCGGTGCTGAGCTGCGCGACCTTTCCCAGGGTACGCAAACGACCGATCTTGCCGTCCGGATCGAGCACCGCCAATCCGGCCGAATCATAGCCACGGTATTCGAGCCGCCGCAGCCCTTCGAGCAGGATCGGCGAGACGGGACGATGGGCGATAGCGCCGACGATGCCGCACATGATGGGAAGTCCTCGCGAGATAGTCGATGTGCGGATGCTAACCCATCGAGCCCGTAATCGCCGCCTTCGAGACCGCGCAAGTCGATGCTTCCCGGCGATCAGATTGAGCGGCTATGCGGCTATCGCTCGCGTTTCTTCGGCCGCTCCCAGCCCGGGATGGTCGTCTGAGGTGCGCGCGTCAGCGTCAATTGATCGGCGGGCGCGGCGCGACTGATCACCGAGCCCGCGCCGATGGTGGCATCGGCACCCACGCTCACCGGCGCGACCAAGGCTGTATTGGAACCGATGAAGGCGCCGTCGCCGATCTGGGTGAGGTGCTTGTTGGCGCCATCGTAATTGCAGGTAATGGTGCCCGCGCCGATGTTGACGCCAGCGCCGATCTCGGCATCGCCAATATAGCTCAGGTGATTGACCTTACTGCCGGCATCGATGCGCGACTTCTTGACCTCGACGAAGTTGCCGATGTGGCAATCGATGCCGATCTCGGCCTCAGGTCGGAGACGGGCAAAGGGTCCGATACGGGCTCCGGCACCGACCGTGGCACCCTCGATGATCGAATGCGCCAACACTTCGACACCAGGGCCGATGGTACAATTCTTGAGCAGGCAATGGGGGCCAATGTGCGCGTTGGCACCGATCCGTACCCGCCCTTCGCAGACCAGGTTCACGTCCAGCACCACGTCCTGATCGCAGAGCAACGAGCCACGCACATCGAGGCGCTCCGGGTCGACAATGGTGGCTCCGCCAAGCATCAATTCATTGGCCAGGCCGCGCTGGTAATAACGCTCGAGCTCAGCGAGCTGGGCGCGATCATTGATACCGGCCACCTCTTCCAAGGTTTCCGGCTGGGTTGTAGCGACCTCGACGCCATCGGCGACGGCGAGCCCGATGACGTCGGTGAGATAGTATTCATGTTGCACATTGTCGTTGCCGATTCGCCCAAGCCACATGGACAGACTCGCCTGTTCAGCGACGATGATGCCAGTATTGACTTCGGTGATCGCGCGCTCGGCGGTGCTCGCATCCTTTTGCTCGACGATACGCAAGACCCGATCGCTCTTGTCACGCACAATGCGACCGTAGCCACTGGGATCGTCAAGCTGCATGGTCAGCAGCCCGAGCTGAGTGCTCGCCGTATCATCGACCAGTCGATTGAGCGTTTCGGGCTCGATCAGGGGCACATCACCGTAGAGCACAAGCACCCGATCCATGTCCGCCATGGCGGGCATGGCCTGGAGCACGGCGTGACCGGTGCCCAAACGCTCCTGTTGCTCGACCCAGGTGGCCTTGGCCTCGGGAAAGGCGGCCGGAACCTGCTGGCCGCCATGGCCGTAAACGACGCAAACCTGCGCCGCACCGAGTGCCACCGCCGCATCCAGCACGTGTTCCAACAGCGGGCGTCCCGCGAGTGGATGCAACACCTTCGGTAACGCGGAGCGCATCCGCGTACCCTTGCCTGCAGCGAGAACAATGACACCAAGCTTCATCAGTTCCTCCGCGAAAAACCTCGCCCTTTAAGGCAGGGCGTCTGAGCAAGACGCCCGCACTTGAGCAGATCATAACCGAGCAGCGAAGCGCGGAGCCGTTGTATTTTCCACCGCGCAAAACATAACCCCCGCGCGTAGGCGGGGGGTTGCCATCAGACATTCAACGAGAACGAGCCAAGATCAGCCGCCCTTCATCTTGCGCAGCTTTTCGATCGCGCGCAGCTGGGCGATGGCTTCGGCAAGTTCGGCCTGGGCTTTGGCGTACTCGAACTCGGCGGTCTGGCCGGCGAGCGCATCCTCGGCGCGCCGCTTAGCCTCGAACGCCTTTGCCTCATCGAGATTCTCGGCCCGAATCGCGGTATCCGCAAGCACGGTGGCGATGTCAGGTTGCACCTCGAGCATCCCGCCGGAGACGTAGAAATGCTCCTGTTGGCCGTGCTCATCCTCAACCCGCACGTCACCAGGCTTGAGTCGTGTGATCAGCGGCGCGTGACGCGCCGCGATACCCAGCTCACCCATCTCGCCGGGGGCGTAGAGCATTGCCGCAAGCCCAGAGTGAATGGCCCCCTCCGCGCTGACGATATCGACATGTATGGTCATTGCCATGGTTCAGGCCCTCCGCAACCGCAGAGCGGTCACATCTTCTCCGCTTTAGCGACGGCCTCGTCAATCGCGCCGACCATGTAAAACGCCTGCTCGGGCAGGTTGTCGTACTCGCCGTTGACGATCGCCTTGAAGCCGGCGATGGTGTCCTTGAGGCCGACATACTTACCCGGCGAGCCGGTGAAGACCTCGGCGACGAAGAACGGCTGCGACAGGAAGCGCTGGATCTTACGCGCCCGGGAGACGATCAGCTTGTCGTCTTCCGACAGCTCGTCCATGCCCAGGATGGCGATGATGTCCTTCAGCTCCTTGTAGCGCTGCAATGTGCCCTGCACCGCGCGGGCGGTGTCGTAGTGCTCTTGGCCGACGATGTTCGGATCGAGGATACGACTGGTCGAGTCCAGCGGGTCCACGGCCGGGTAGATACCGAGCTCGGCGATCTGGCGCGAGAGCACCAGGGTCGCGTCCAAGTGCGCGAAGGTGGTGGCCGGCGACGGGTCGGTGAGGTCGTCTGCCGGGACGTAGACGGCCTGGAACGAAGTGATCGAGCCGGTATGGGTCGAGGTGATACGCTCCTGCAAGGCGCCCATCTCGGAGGCCAGGGTCGGCTGGTAGCCCACTGCTGAGGGCATGCGGCCGAGCAGGGCCGAAACCTCGGTTCCCGCCAGGGTGTAACGGTAGATGTTGTCGATGAACATCAGCACGTCACGGCCTTCCTCGCGGAAATACTCAGCCATGGTGAGGCCGGTGAGGGCAACGCGCAGACGGTTGCCCGGCGGCTCGTTCATCTGACCATAGACTAGGGCAACCTTATCCAAGACATTGGACTCGGTCATCTCGTGGTAGAAGTCGTTACCCTCGCGGGTCCGCTCACCAACACCAGCGAACACCGAGAAGCCGGAGTGCTCGGCGCCGATGTTGCGGATCAGCTCCATCAGGGTGACGGTCTTGCCGACGCCGGCACCGCCGAACAGGCCGACCTTGCCGCCCTTGGAGATGGGCATGATCAGGTCAATGACCTTGATACCGGTCTCGAGGATCTCAGTCGCGCCGGCCTGCTCCTCGAACGAGGGGGCATCGCGGTGGATCGGCCAGGTCTCATCGGCGCCGACCTCGCCCTTCTCGTCGATCGGCTTGCCGAGCACGTCCATGATGCGGCCAAGGGTCTTGGTACCGACCGGCACACTGATTGGGGAGCCTGTGTTGCTTGCATCGATGCCACGCTGGAGGCCGTCGGTCGAGCCCATCGCAATGGTACGCACGACTCCATCACCAAGCTGCTGCTGGACTTCCAGCGTCAGCCCGGTGGAGTCGACCTGGAGTGCGTCATAGACCTTGGGCATCGCGTCGCGCGGGAACTGGACGTCGACGACAGCGCCGATGATTTCCACCACCTTACCGGAACTCATAGCGGATTCCTCTGTTCTGCCTTGCGGAGTGTTCGCAAGGGCGTGTTTACCTTGAAGTCGGTTGCCGTCGCGGCGACTCGCTTAGCCGACGGCGGCCGCGCCGCTGACGATCTCGGAGAGTTCTTGCGTGATCGCGGCTTGGCGCGCCTTGTTATAGACCAGTTGCAAGTCATCGATTAGCTCACCGGCGTTATCGGAGGCCGCCTTCATGGCGACCCGGCGCGCGGCCTGCTCGCAGGCGCCGTTCTCGACCACGGCTTGGTAGACCAGCGACTCGATGTAACGGGTCAGTAAACTGTCGAGCACCAAGCGTGCATCGGGCTCGTAGATGTAATCCCAGATCGGCCCACTAGGTCGATCTTCGTCATCCGCCGCTTGCAAGGGCACCAACTGCCGGATGAGCGGCTCCTGAGTCATGGTGTTGACGAACTCGTTGTAGACCACGTAAACCGCGTCGACCTCACCGTTCTCGAAGGCGTTCAGCATGACCTTGACGGTACCGATCAAATCCTCGATATGCGGTTTGTCGCCGAGCTGGGTCACCTGCGCCTCGACCTTGCCACCAAAACGGCGGAAAAAGGCGAGTGCCTTAGAGCCGATGGTGCAAAACACCGGCTCGATACCCTGAGCCTTCTGCTCCTTGATATGGGCCACCAAGCGCCGGAACAGGTTGCTGTTCAGGCCACCGCAGAGGCCGCGATCGGAGGACACCACGATGTAGCCGACGCGTTTGATCTCGCGCTGCTCGGCCATGAAGCTGTGTCGGTATTCGGGGGATGCCTTGGCCAGGTGACGGATCACCTGCAGCATCTTTTCCGCATAGGGACGCGAGGCCTGCATACGCTCCTGGGCCTTACGCATCTTTGAGGTCGCGACCATCTCCATCGCACCCGTGATCTTCTGGGTGCTCTTGATGCTCGAAATCTTGGTGCGGATCTCTTTGGCGCCTGCCATTGCGTGCTCCGTGTGTGAGCGGGCGCGCCCGAACGGACGCGCTCACGCCAGACCTCTATCTCGGTTGAGCCAAATGACCTGAGGGGCCCTGTAAAGCCCCCTAGGGTTCAACCCCTCTTACCAGGTGTTGTTGGCCTTGAAGTCCTTGAGCGCGCTGTGCAGGGCGCTCTTAACCTCATCGTCGTACTTACCCGAGGCGTTAATATCGTCGAGCAAGGCCTTGTGGCTGCTTGCCATGTAGCCCTGCAAGGCGCGTTCGAAGTCGACGACCTTCTTGACCTCGACATCATCAAGATAGCCCTCGTTCGCCGCGAACAGCGAGACCGCCATCTCGCCCACGTTGAGCGGGTGATACTGCAGCTGTTTCATCAGCTCGGTCACGCGCTCGCCGCGCTCGAGCTGCTTACGGGTTGCTTCATCGAGGTCGGAGGCGAACTGCGAGAAGGCCGCTAGCTCACGGAATTGGGCCAGCGCCAACCGGATACCACCGCCGAGCTTCTTGATGATCTTGGTCTGGGCCGAGCCGCCGACACGCGACACCGAAAGACCCGCATTGATCGCGGGGCGAATACCAGCGTTGAATAGGTCACTTTCGAGGAAGATCTGACCATCAGTAATCGAGATCACGTTGGTCGGGACGAAAGCCGAGACGTCACCAGCCTGGGTTTCGATGATCGGCAATGCGGTAAGCGAGCCGGTCTGACCCTTGACCTTACCATTGGTGAGCTTCTCGACCTCATCGGCGTTGATGCGCGCGGCGCGCTCGAGCAGACGCGAGTGCAGATAGAAGACATCACCCGGATAGGCCTCACGCCCCGGCGGCCGACGCAGCAACAGCGAGACCTGCCGATAGGCCCAGGCCTGCTTGGTCAGGTCGTCGTAGACGATCAGCGCGTCTTCACCCTTGTCGCGGAAATACTCGCCCATCGCACAGCCCGCGTAGGGCGCGATGAACTGCAGGGCCGCCGAGTCCGAGGCGCCGGCATGGACGATGATGGTGTGCTCCATCGCACCGTGCTCTTCGAGCTTGCGCTGCACGGCGGCGACCGAGGAGTTCTTCTGGCCGACGGCGACGTAGATACACTTAACACCTGTGCCCTTCTGGTTGATGATCGCGTCGATGGCGACTGCGGTCTTTCCCGTCTGACGGTCACCGATGATCAGCTCGCGCTGACCGCGGCCAACCGGGACCATGGCATCAATAGCCTTGAGGCCGGTCTGCATCGGCTGATCGACCGACTGGCGGGCGATAACACCAGGGGCGATCTTCTCGATCGAGGATTGCGCGGCGGCCTCGACCGGGCCCTTGCCATCGAGGGCGTTACCGAGCGGATCGACGACGCGACCGAGCAGCCCTTCGCCGACCGGCACCTCGAGCACGCGACCGGTGCAGCGCGCCCAGTCGCCTTCGGACAGATGCGTGTAGTCGCCGAGGATCACGGCACCGACCGAGTCGCGCTCGAGGTTCAGCGCCAGGCCGAAGGTGTTGTTCGGAAATTCCAGCATCTCGTAGTACTGGGCATCGGAGAGCCCATAGATGCGGACGATACCATCGGTCAGGCTGACGATCGTGCCCTCGGCTCGCGCCTCGGTCTTGATGTCGAACTGCTCGATCTTCTGTTTGATGAGATCACTGATCTCGGAGGGATTGAGTTGCATGGCGGTGTCCCGTTCAGAATTGCAATTCGTTAGCCAGCTGCTGCAGCCTGCCGCGTACCGAGGCGTCGATGACGACGTCATCGGCACGCACCTCGAGACCGCCGATCAAGGTGGGGTCGTCTTCGACCGTCAGCTCCACATCGGCGCCGAAATGGCGCTTCAGCGTCGAGCGCAGGCTCTCCTGCTCGGCGTCCGAGAGGGCGTAGGCGCTGCGAACCTGGATGTGGCGCACGCCCTGAGCCGCCGTCTTGCGGGCCTCGAACAGACGCGCCAGATCCGGCAGGATGCTCAGGCGCTCGTTCTCGGCGAGCAGACGCACCAGGTTCTGGACCTCGACGCTCAACCCCTCGCCGACGACGCCAAAGATCAGGTCGAGCAGCGTGCTATCGCTGAGATTTGGATTTCCGATCTGCGACGCGACCTGGGAGTCGGCCACGATGGCGGCGAGCTTGTTCAGCGCCGCCGACCAAGCGTCCAGAGTGTGACCGGCCTGGGCCACCTCGAAGGCGGCCTCGGCGTAGGGTCGCGCGATGGTTGTGCTGTCTCCGGCCATCGACGTGTCCTAAAGCTGTTTCGCGAACGAGTCGAGCAGCGCCTTGTGCGCACTGGCATCGACCTCTTTCTCAAGGACCTTCTCGGCAGCGGCCACGGCCAGCGTTGCCATGCGCTCGCGCAATTCCTCGCGCGCCCGATTGGTCTCCTGCTCGATCTCGGCGTGCGCGGCCGTCCTGATGCGCTCGGCCTCGCCTTGCGCGTCACGCTTGGCCTCGTCCATGACCTCGTTGTAGCGCTTTTGCGCCTGCGCGACGATATCGGCCGCCTTGGTCTTGGCCGCCTTCATCTCTTCGAGCGCCTTTTGGCGGCCGATCTCTTGCTCTTGCTGGCCGCGTTCGGCAGCTGCGAGCCCTTCGGCGATCTTGGTCGCCCGTTCGTCGAGCGCCTTCATGATCGGCGGCCAGACGTATTTCATACAAAACGCCACGAAGACCGCGAAGGCGATCATCTGGCTGATCAGGGTCAAATTGATGTTCATCCTATTGCCTCGTTGGGGGACGCGCGGTGAGCGGTGCTGTCCGTCCGGGACGAGACGAGATCAGAGGGCGAACATCGCGTACAGACCCATCGCGATGGCGATGACTGGCAGCGCGTCGGTCAGGCCCATGACGATGAAGAACTGGGTGCGCAGCATCGGGATCAGCTCGGGCTGACGCGCGGCACCTTCCAGGAAACGACCACCGAGCACACCGATGCCGACACCGGCGCCGATGGCACCCAGACCCAGCATCAGACCGGCCGCGACGATGATAAGAGCTTCTGCGATTTCCATTTGAATTCCCCCTCGGGAGACTGTGTTGTGTGAAAGGAAGAGATCAGTGATCGGTCTGATGCGCCATGTCCAGATAGACGATGGTCAGCACCATGAAGATGAAGGCCTGCAAGGTGATGATCAGGATATGGAAGATCGCCCAGGCCAATTGCAGTGCCCCGCCACCGAGGTCGAGCACCAGGTTGTGACCGTACATCAGCGCGACCAGGATGAAGATCATCTCACCGGCATACATGTTGCCGAACAGTCGCAGCGAGAGCGAGAGCGGCTTCGACAGGAGGCTGATGCCCTCGAGGATGAGGTTGGCCGGCAGGCCGAACTTGCCAAACGGGTGCAAGGTCAGCTCGCCGACGAAGCCGCCCACGCCCTTGACCTTGATGCTGTAGTAGAGCACCAGGAAGAACACCGCCAGCGCCATGCCGAAGGTGATGTTCGGATCGGTGGTCGGCACCACACGCATGTAGACGTGATGTGGATCGGCACCGAACAGCCCCATGAACTGGCCAAAGGCCCAGGGGATCAGATCCACCGGCACCAGGTCCATCAGGTTCATCAGGAAGACCCAGGCGAAGATGGTCAGCGCGAGCGGGGCGACCATGTCGTTCTTGGCGCTGAACGAGCCGCGCACATTCTCGTTGACGAAGTCGATGACCCATTCGATGAAGTTCTGCGCCTTGCCGGGCACGCCGGCGGTGACGTTCTCCGCCACCTTGCGAAACCCGATCAGGAAGAGCACGCCAAGACCGATCGACCAGAGCAGGCTGTCGACGTGCAAGGCCCAAAAACCCATGGCCGCCGCTTCCTCGGCATCGTGGGCGAACACCAGACCCTGGTCCGGGAGCCAGCCCAGCGTCAGGTTGGTCAAATGGTGTTGGATGTAGTCGCTGGCGGTAAGCTCTGCAGTGGCCATCGATGAGGTCTCTTCTTAGCTGTTCGAGCGTGCATCCGGGCGCTGGGCGACGATCGCTGGCACGATCTGGACCGCCAGATAGGCACCAAAGAGTGCCAGCGGATTCAGATCCTCCATCGTCGCGAATGCCAGGCCGAAAACGGCTAGGGCTATTGCAATCTTCGCAAGCTCAGCACCATAGATACGGGCGAGCAACTGACCCGGCTCTCGCGCCCGATAGCGCTGAAAGACACGGTAGGCGAAGTACCAATTCGCGAGAAGGCAGGCGGCAGCGCCCATCGCCGCCGCGAGCATCGCATTTTTACCAAACGGGAATACCACGGCAACGGCCGTTGCCGCAGCGATGACTTGCCAGACGAGCAACCGTTTGAGTTGCACGCGGTCTGGAAGATCCAGTCTTTCCGTTTTGGTTGAAATTCGGCCGCCCTCCTAAAGCTGGCGAAGTATAAGTTCCTCTGAATATACCGGTCAACGTCGATAGACCGTCGGATGCCGACATCAAGGCTGAAACGGCCCGTCGAACGCGATTCGCGAAGCCGGGTGAACGAGATAAAATTGCTTACTAATCAAAACCTCAGCAGTGCCCACTAGGGCTCGAGCGAACACCGGTCTTCGTGATATCGATAGAAACCATCGAGATTACCTATACTCGTCGTGGCGACTGGACACCGCTACTGGATTACTGGATATGCGCCAGGATGCCGTCGAGTTCATCCAGGCTGTTGTAGTTAATCACCAACCGCCCGGTGCCCTTGTTGCCATGCTGGATCGCCACCCGCGCCCCGAGACGCTCGGCGAGATCGTCCTGAAGGCGGCGGATATTTGGGTCCGGATCAGGTTGGGAACGGGTCCCCTCCGGCGCCTCGGCATCGGCCTGGACCCGACGTATCAAGCGCTCGGTCTCGCGCACCGAAAGTCCGCGCATCACCACCTGCCGCGCCACCTCGACCTGCACATCGCCGCGCACCCCTAACAGGGCGCGGGCATGCCCCATCTCAAGGCCCCCCTCGTCCAACAGGGTCTTGACCCCGTCCTCGAGTTCGAGCAAGCGCAGCAGATTGCTGACCGTACTGCGGGACTTGCCCACCGCCTCGGCCACCTGCAGATGACTGAGGCCGAAGTCATCGAGCAGGCGACGCAGCGCCCCGGCCTCCTCGAGCGGATTCAGATCATCGCGCTGGATATTCTCGATCAACGCGATCGCGAGCGCGGCCTGCTCGGTGACCTCGCGCACCACCACTGGAATGCGATCAAGGCCAGCCTGCTGACTCGCGCGCCAACGCCGCTCGCCGGCAACGATCTCGTAGCGATCAGGTCCGACCGGACGCACCACGATGGGCTGAATCACACCTTGCACGGCGATCGAATCAGCCAGCTCCCGCATCCGCTCTTCATCAAAATCCCGCCGCGGCTGATAACGCCCGCGCTGGATCCGATCCAGCGCCAGCTCGCGCACCGGCTCGCCGATCACGGGTTCGATCAGCGCATCGGCATTGGTCGGCGCCTGCTCCGGATTCGATGCCAGGGCCTCCGCATCGCGCGCACCGCCCAGCAGTGCGTCGAGCCCTCGGCCCAGCCCTTTTTTCTTTACAGCGGTCATCGGCGCTGAGACTCCAAGCTGGCGAGACGTTGGCGCATGCCGCTAGGCCGCACTCGGCGTCCGCTCACGACGGCGCAGCACCTCGCTGGCGAGCGCTTGATAGGCAACCGACCCGCGCGAGCCACGATCATAGAGCAAGGCCGGGAGCCCGTGGCTGGGGGCCTCGGCCAGACGGACGTTACGCGGGATGATTGTGCGATAGACCTCGTCGGTGAAATGGCTCACCAATTGGGTCGAGACCTGATTGGCGAGATTGTTGCGCGGATCATGCATGGTGCGCAGGATGCCCTCAATGCGCAGCCCGGGATTTCGGTTGCTGCGGATCTGTTCGACGGTATCGAGCAACGCCGACAGGCCCTCGAGCGCGTAGTACTCGCATTGGATCGGGATCAGCACCCCATCGGCGGCAACCAGCGCGTTCACCGTCAGCATATTCAACGACGGCGGACAATCGATGAGCACGACCTCATAGGCATCGGCAACCCCGGCGAGGACCTCTGCTAGGGCACGCTCACGCTGCTCTGATTGCATCAACCCGACCTCCGCTGCGGTCATATCGCCATTCGAGGGCAGCAGATCAAACCCCGGCGCCGGCGCATCGAGCCTCCGCACGCACTCGGCAAAGCCGGCCTCGCCCATGAGCAGATCGCAGCCGGTGCGCTCGAGTTCGTTCTTGGCGATGCCGACACCCATGGTTGCGTTGCCTTGGGGGTCGAGATCGATCAACAGCACGCGCCGACCCGCTGCGGCCAGGGACGCGGCCAGATTCACCGCTGTGGTCGTTTTACCGACACCGCCCTTCTGGTTGGCGATGGCAATGGTTCTGATACTAGCCATGGATACTGCTGCCGAGGGGGACCTCAATCAGGGAGCGCTCGCCGTCGATGCCAGGAACAACGAGAGGATGGATACAGGGTTCAGCGAGCCGGGCGTCGGCCGCTGCGGCGTCAGTGGCTGAAAGACATGTAAGCAGACTGTTCAGCTCATCTTGGGCCAAGCGACCTTTCAGCGCCAATAGGCGGGCATCGTCACTGGCCATGTTCTGCGCGCCGCGATAGAGGTCCGGCAAGGACGCCAGGGCGCGGGCGACAATGGTAGCGAATTTGCGCGCCGGCCGGTACGTCTCGAGCCGACTCTGGATCACCTCGACCTGATCGAGCCCAAGCTCCAACACCGCCTGGCGCACGAAGCGCGTCTTCTTGCCGTTGCTATCCAGCAGGGTAAAGGCCAGCTCGGGCCGGGCGATCGCCAGCGGAATCCCCGGCAGCCCGGCCCCGGTACCGAGATCCAGCACCGGCCCGCGCCCGACCCAGGGCAACACCGCCAGGCTATCGAGCAGATGGCGCGCCACCTGCTCGCGCGGATCGCGCACGGCGGTCAGGTTATAGGCCCGATTCCAGCGCGCGAGCAACTGCACATACTGCACCAACTGGTCACGCGCCGTCACATCTAATGCCTCGGTGACAGCCGGCGCCATGGCCGCCAGCCCCGCATCCAACCGCGCCCGCAGCTCGGGCGCAGCCGCCGCATCATGACCCGCTCGCGTCGACACCTCAAGCACTCAGGCGCTTCAGATGGATCAGCAACAGCGACACCGCCGCCGGCGTCACCCCCGGAATCCGCGCCGCCTGCCCCAGCGTCGTCGGTCGCACCCGCCGCAGCTTCTCGCTGACCTCGGCCGACAATCCCCGCACCTGCGCATAATCGAAATCCACCGGCAGCGAGCGCGTCTCCTGACCACGTTGACGCGCGATCTCATCGTGCTGGCGCGCCAGATAGCCGCCGTAGGTGGCCTGGATCTCGACCTGCTCGGCCATCGCGCAGGCGTCCGCATGAGGACTGGCGTCGCTCCCCGAGGTCACCGCGAGCGGGTCACCGATCTCGGTGCAGGCGACCAGCGCCCGATACGTCACCGCCGGGCGCGCCAGCAGCTCCAGCGCCCGCGCCTCGCGCTTGATCGGCTCGCCGGTGCGCCGCTCGACCTCGGCCGCCAGCGCGGTGCCCGGTCGCACCCAGCAGGCGCGCAGGCGCTGCTGCTCGCGCGCGATGGCCTCGCGCTTGGCCTCGAAGCGGCGCCAGCGCGCATCATCCACCAGCCCGAGCCGGCGCCCGGTCTCGGTCAGGCGCAGATCGGCATTGTCCTCGCGCAGCATCAGCCGATACTCGGCGCGGCTGGTGAACATCCGGTACGGCTCATTGGTGCCGCGTGTGATCAGATCATCGACCAGCACCCCGAGATAGGCCTCGTCCCGGCGCGGCGACCAGGGCGCAAGGTCGCGCACCTGACGCGCGGCGTTGACACCCGCGAGCAGGCCCTGGGCGGCCGCCTCCTCATAGCCGGTGGTGCCATTGATCTGGCCAGCGAAGAACAGCCCCGAGACGCACTGGGTCTCGAGCGAGGGCGCGAGATCGCGCGGATCGAAGAAGTCGTACTCGATCGCATAGCCGGGGCGGGTCAGATGTGCCTGCTCGAAGCCCGGGATCGAGCGCACCAGCGCCTGCTGCACATCGAACGGCAGGCTGGTCGAGATACCGTTCGGATAGACCTCGCCGCTCTCGAGCCCCTCCGGCTCGACGAAGAGCTGATGCGAGGTTTTGTCGGCGAAGCGCACGATCTTATCCTCGATCGACGGACAGTAGCGCGGGCCGATGCTCTCGATCACGCCCGAATACATCGGCGAGCGCGACAGCCCGCCCCGGATGATCGCATGCGTGCGCTCAGTGGTGCGGGCGATGTGGCAACTGATCTGGCGCGGATGCTCGCCGGCACTGCCGAGATAGGAGAACACCGGCACCGGCGTATCGCCTGGCTGCTCGGCGAGCTGGCTGTAATCGATGCTGCGCGCGGCGATGCGCGGTGGCGTGCCGGTCTTCAGTCGCTCGACTCGCAAGGGTAGCGCGCGCAGACGCGCGGCCAAGGCATTCGCCGGCGGATCACCGGCGCGCCCGCCTTGATAATTGCTGAGCCCGATGTGGATCTTGCCGCCGAGAAAGGTGCCGACCGTCAGCACCACCGTCCGCGCGCGGCACTCGAGCCCCATCTGGGTGCGCACGCCGACGACGCGCTCGCCCTGCCCCGTGGACTCGACCAGCAGATCATCGACCGCCTGTTGGAACAGGTCCAGATTCGGCGCGCTCTCCACGGCAGCGCGCACCGCCGCGCGATAGAGCGCCCGGTCGGCCTGGGCGCGGGTCGCGCGCACCGCCGGCCCCTTGCGGCGATTCAGCACCCGGAACTGGATACCGGCATGATCGGCCGCGCGCGCCATGAGCCCGCCCAGGGCGTCGATCTCGCGTACCAGATGGCCCTTGCCGATGCCGCCGATGGCCGGATTGCAGCTCATCTGGCCGATGGTCTCGATATTGTGGGTCAGCAGCAGGGTGCGCGCGCCGACGCGGGCGGCGGCCAAGGCCGCCTCGGTGCCGGCGTGGCCGCCACCGACGACGATGACCTCATACTCGTGTTCTGCCCACATGCGTCTCGGTTCCTCTCGCGGCGATCCGCCATGATAATGCGAATCCACCGGCGATGGGGGCAGCGATCACGCCCGACGGTTTCAGCCGCTCACCCGCAGCTTCTGACCGACGCGGATGGTGTTGTCGTTCGGGCTGATGTGGTTGAGCTTGCGCAGCTTATCGACCGAGATGCCGTTGCTGACCGCGACCCGGTAGAGGGTTTCATCGGGCTTGACGACATGATATTTCACCGGCGCGCTGACCGATTTGGTCTTACCGGCCGGCGTTGCGGTGTCCTGCTTAGACGCAGTGCTCGCCGACTCGCCCGCCGAGCCGGTTTCGTGACGCGCCGCCAGCGTCGCATTCGAGGGCGCGCTGCTCCGATCTCGATAAGCCGGCGGTTGCGCGGCCACCCGCTCTATGCTCCCGGCCGGCAGCCAGACTGTACTCCCAGCCGGCAGGTGGGCACGACCATCGACCGCCCGCTCGCGCCAATGCAGATTCAAGCGGGCCAAACTTGCCGTGGGCACGCCATAATGACTGGCGACCCGCTGGGCAGGCATCGCGGTCCGCAGCACCAAGCGATCATGCGATAAAGGCTCCTCGAAGCGCACGCCTTCCGGGAAGTAGCGCTTGGGATGCTCGGCCACCTCGCGCGCGGCGACGAAGGAGGCGTAAAAATTGCGTGAGGCGAAGCCGAAGGCACGGCCCCTATAGTGCTTCACGATCTCGCCGATATCATCGCCGTGCTGGGCCTTGGCGTTGGCCATGCCGCCCTTGCCATGGTTATAAGAGGTGATGGCGAGCGGCCAGTTGCCGAGCTTGCGATGCGCTGCTGACAAATAGCGCGCCGCACCATCGGCACAGGTGATCGGATCCAAACGCTCATCGAGGGTGCGATCGACGCGCATCCCATAGTCGCGACCGGTGGCCGGCATGAACTGCCAGATACCGGCCGCGCCCACGCTGGAGCGCGCATGCGTCTGGAACGAGGACTCGACATGCGGTAGGTAGGCGAGATCCTCGGGCACCCCCTTGGCGCGCATGATCTTACGGAATTCCGGATCATAGCGGCCACTGATCTCAAGCCCACGCTTGAAGCGCTCGCGCACGCCGCGCTGGCTGCGCAGCCGCTGCGAGGCGCCGTAGACCGCATCCTTGCCCGCACCCTCCTCGATCTTGGCCAGCAACTGCTTATCCGCGGCGCTGAGCGGTGCGCGCTCGCGCACCTTATGCTCGAGCGCGCGGAGCCGATCCCGGTGGAACGCCCGGCGCGACTTCACCCAGGCACGTTGCTCATTGGTGTACCCTTCTTTGATTGGGCCCGGGAGTTCGGCGACCTCATAGATCACGCCCATATGCTCGTTGTCGTGAAAGGCGACCTGACCCCGGCTCCACACTCCGTAGACATGACGCCAGAAATCGACGTTGGGCTGGATGTCCTCGGGGACCGGGAATGGGCCAGTGGTGTCGTAGTTGACCTTGGCAACGCCATCCCCGTACAGATTCACCCCACCACCACAGCCACTTAACGCGAGGACCGCCGCGATAGCGAAGACGAAGACAACCCTTGAGGCTATCCTTGGGGCCATTGCAGAGGCAAACGCTTGAGCAAACGTTTGGCCGGGCAGTGAAGCCGGGCTCGGATTGAGCCGACCGGTAAGACCTCTATACGATAGGATGCTGTTACTCGTCGGCTTGCTCATGACGGGACCAAGGCCTCCTCGGGTATTCTGAGCGAAAACAAAAGGAATCCTCGCTTACCTGAAGCCATTCCGCAAGTACTGACGAGGATAGAATGCGCATCCATCTTTTAAGCGTCGGACGGCGTATGCCCGTTTGGGTCGAGGCCGGTTTTAGCGAGTATGCCAAACGTCTGCCCGCGAGCTGCGCGCTCTCGTTGGTCGAGATCGAACCCGCTACGCGTAGCAAGGGCTTAAGCCGCGGCCGCGGCAAATCTGGACAACGCGCGCAGCTGTCGTCGGCGGAGCGCGCCCGGCTGCTTGCTGACGAAGGCGAGCGGGTGCTGAAAGCGATCCCGAACAACGCGCTGGTAGTCGCTTTGGATGTGCGCGGCCGCGCCTGGAACACCGAGACGCTCGCCGCCAAACTTGAGAAGTGGCTGGCAAGCGGACGCGACCTGGCGCTGCTGGTTGGTGGGCCGGATGGGCTCGCCGATGCCTGCTTGGCGCGCGCCGAGCGGCACTGGTCACTTTCACCGCTAACCTTCCCGCATCCGCTGGTGCGTGTCATCCTGGCCGAACAACTCTACCGCGCCTGGACCCTGACCCAGGGCCACCCTTACCACCGCGGAGCTGAATAACGCATCCTTCGAGGACTCAGCCATTGGCGGCACCGTCGATCGACCTCTATCTAGCTTCCAGCTCGCCGCGGCGCCGCGAACTGCTCGCGCAGCTGGGTCTGCGCCCGGGGATCGTGGTCGCCGACACTGACGAGACGCCAGCGCCGGACGAAACACCCGCAGCCTATGTCACCCGCATCGCACAGGCTAAAGCGCGCGCGGGCTGGGCAACATTGACCGAGCCAGTCCGCCGACCCTTGCTTGCCGCCGACACCGCCGTCGTCGTGGACGATCATATCCTTGGCAAACCCGTGGATGCCGAGAGGGCGCTGCAAATGCTAGCCTTGCTCTCGGGCCAGAGCCATGTGGTCCTCACCGCGGTCAGCGTGCTGAGCGCGACCGCCGGTTCGGGGCAGCGGCACGAACCGGGCGCATGCGCAACATCCGGCCAAGCGCTACGGGAACGTCAGGTCCTAGTGCGAACCGAAGTCAGCATGCGCCCCATCACGCGCAACGAGGCCCTAGCCTACTGGGCCAGCGGTGAGCCGCGAGACAAGGCCGGCGCCTATGCGGTGCAAGGCCGGGGCGCGATCTTCGTCGAGGCGATCAGCGGTAGCTACAGCAATGTGGTCGGACTGCCGCTGTTTGAGACGGCTAGGCTGTTGCGCGAGCACGGCATCGACCCACTCGCCGGCTAATCGGCGGTTGCCTAATGAGACCAAAACCCATGCCAGCGAGCCATTCTATCGCCGAGCGCGCGGCTCAACGATGAGCGAAGAAATCCTGATCAATGTCACCCCGCCGGAGACCCGCGTCGCGGTGGTCGAAAACGGCGTGGTGCAGGAGATCATCATCGAGCGTGCCCAGCGCTGCGGCCTGGTCGGCAGCGTTTATCGTGGGCGTATCTGCCGCGTGCTACCCGGCATGCAGGCCGCCTTCGTCGAGATCGGCCTAGATCGGGCCGCGTTCCTGCACGCCTCCGACATCATGACCATCGAGGGCGAAGCCCGCAGCGAGCACATCACCAGCTTGGTCAAGGAGGGTGATCCGATTCTGGTGCAGGTCGTCAAGGACCCGCTTGGCAGCAAGGGCGCGCGCCTGACCACCAATATCTCGATCGCCTCGCGCTATCTGGTCTTCATGCCTCGGCTCGGCAACACCGGCGTGTCGCAGAAGATCGAGGACGATGACGAGCGCAAGCGTCTGCGCGAAGTCTTGCAGACTTATGTTGACGATCACGAGGGGATCGGAGGCTATATCGCCCGCACCGCTGCCGAGACTGTCAGCGACGATGATCTCTGCCGTGATATGGCCTTCCTGGCCAAGCTCTGGAATGGCATCCGCGAGCGTGCCGCGAGCACAAGCGAGATCGGCCTGATCCACGATGATTTACCGCTGGCCTTACGTGCGCTGCGCGACCTAGTGACGCCCGAAGTCGAGCGGGTGCGGATCGACTCGCGCGCCACCGTCGATAAGGCGCGCCCGTTCGCGGTCAAGTATATCCCGGAGATCGTCGACCGCATCGAATACTACAGTGGCGAGCGGCCACTGTTCGATCTCTACGGCGTCGAGGACGAGATCCAGAAGGCCCTGCAGCGCAAGGTGCAGCTCAAATCCGGCGGGCATCTGGTGATCGACCAGACCGAGGCGATGACCACCATCGATGTCAACACCGGCGCCTTCGTCGGCCACCGCAACCTCGAGGAGACCATCTTCAAGACCAACCTCGAGGCGGCGCAGGCGATCTGCCGGCAACTGCGGCTGCGCAACCTCGGCGGCATCATCATCATCGATTTCATCGATATGACCGATGAGGAGCACAAGCGCCAGGTCCTGCGCGCGCTCGAGAAGTGCCTCGCGCGCGATCATGCCAAGACCCACATCACCGAGGTCTCGGCGCTCGGCCTGGTCGAGATGACCCGCAAGCGCACGCACGAATCGCTCGAGCATATCCTCTGCGAGCCCTGCCCCTGCTGCGGTGGGCGCGGCTCGCTGAAGACCGCCGAGACCACCTGCTACGAGATCTTTCGCGAGATCCTGCGCGAATCGCGCCAGTTCGAGGTCGAGCAACTGCTGGTGCTGGCCTCGCAAGAGGTTATCGACCGACTGCTGGACGAGGAATCCGGTCATCTCGCCGAACTCGAGGAGTTCATCGGCAAGCCGATCAAGCTCCAGGCCGAGTCGCTGTATACGCAGGAGCAGTACGATGTGGTCCTGATCTGACGCCGGAGGCCGAAGTGCCGAGTGATTAACGTCGGTTAAGAAAGCCAGAGCAGATGACGCGAATCCTTCATTGGCTCTTCCAAGGTGCGATTGCCACAATTGCCGCCGCGATCATCGCATTGGCGATCCTCTCGATCGCCGTGCGGCTGCTGCTTCCGCACGCCGATGGCCTGCGCGAAGACCTGGTCGAACGTCTCGGCGAGACTCTGGGCGTTGATGTCGAGGTCGGCGCCTTGTCGATCCGCTTGCGCGGGCTCTCGCCCGAACTCAGGTTCGTGGACGCACAATTGCTCGCGCCATCTGTGGCATCAGCGTCGGCCACGCCATCAGCATCAGCTGCGTCCGCCATACCATCCGTGCCGTCGGCATCAACTGCACCATCTGCATCGGCCGCGCCGGCCGAGGCATCGAATGAGCCGTTGCTCGCCGCGCAAGCGCTGAGCGTCGATCTCGATCTCGTGGCATCGCTCGTGGCCCGGCGGCCACGGATCAAGGCGGTTACTCTCGTTGGCGCCGACATCCACGCGCACCGCGACGCCGAGGGGCGCATCCGCATCCGCGGACTCGAGGCGATGCAGGGCAATGATGCACAGGCGCTCGCGTTCTTCTTGCGCGAAGGCCGCGTCCGGTTGCTCGACAGCCGGGTCAGCTGGCACGACGCGGACACCGAAGCACCAGCCCAAACGCTGTTCGTCGAGGTCGCCGAACTCGTCAATCAGGGACGGCGCCATGACCTGCGCGTCCGGGCCCGCACGACTGATGTTGCCGACAACTGGGTGCGGATCGGAGCGCGGATCAGGGCGCGGACCGGGGCGCCGATCAAGGCGCTGCAACTGCTCGCCAAGCTCGAAGGGCCAGCGGCGCATCCCGAGCGCTGGTCCGGTCGTCTCTATCTCAAGGCCGAGGGGGGCGATCTGGCGCCGATCGCCAGCGCGTCAATGGCGACGAACAGGCGGGCCGCCGATAGCTTCGGCCTGCACACCAGTGACGTCCAGGTCAAGAGCTGGAATCGGCTCGAGCAGGGGCGCCTGACCGAGTCCCTGGCAACGATCGGGATCGCGGGGCTCGAACTCGAGGGCGATGATGCCCGCGCGGCGCTCCAACTCGGCAATCTGTCCGGGCTCGCCCGCTGGCAGCGGCAAGCCGAAGGCTGGCGGCTGGACATCCGGGAACTCAGGCTGCCCGGCAGCGGCGCATCGTCGCCGACCTCAGCCACGCTGCGCTACCGCCGCGCACCAGCTCGAGATGACGCTATCCCCGCTGCCAAGCCCGCCCCAGCGGCGCGCCTGTTCGCAGCCATTGGCGCGCTCCCGATCGGCCCGCTCGCCGAGTTCGGTGCACGGGTCATTCCCGATCTCCCGGAACCTGTCAGCGCACTTGCCGAAGGCCGCATCAGTGGACTGGCCCGCAACCTCGCCGTGCATCTGCAACTGCGTCCCAATCCGACCGATCCAGGGCTACCCGCCCTTGCCGATTGGCGCCTCAAGAGCACGATCGACGACCTGGCCATCAGCGCCGGCACCCAGATCCCGCCCTTCTCCGGACTCGATCTCGACATCGATCTGAGTCCAACGGGTGGACGGGCGCGCCTTGGCGGACGTGATACCCAGCTCGACCTGCAGCCGCTATTCGCCCAGCCCCATCGGTTCACCGCGCTGGATGGCGCCTTCGCCTGGCGCCTGATGCCGGCCGGCTCGATCCATCTCTGGACCCACGCCTTGCGTGCCGAGACCGCCTACCTCGAGACCCTGACCCGGCTGAGCCTCTGCGTGCATCCCTCCGGCGCCAATCCGTTCATCGACCTGCACACGCATCTGCGTGACGGGCGCATCGAGGCGCTTGCGCAGTGGCTCCCGGTCGGAATCATGGATGAGGGGCTCACGGACTGGCTGCTGAGGGCCATCGTCGATGCGCATCTGGAATCCGGCGATCTGCTGCTGCGCGGCCCGCTCGATCGGTTCCCATTCGATCGCCAGGAGGGGCGCTTCCTGTTGGCGCTGCGCATGGTCGACGGCGTGCTCGACTACGGCGGCGGCGCCCAACCCGCCGCGCCCCAAC
>NZ_NHSF01000027.1 GCF_016653295.1 Halochromatium salexigens
TCGCCATGACCAGTCTCTGCTTCTGCGCGCGACCAGAGCAGGCCCTGTCCGAGCTCTGGCGGGTGTCGCGCGCGGCGGTGGTGCTGGGGTTGCTGCATCGGCGCAGCCTGCTGTATTGGCAAAAGGCCGGGCGCGGCAGCTACCAGGGCGCTCGTTGGGATCAGCTGAGCGAGGTGCGAGCCTGGGCGCGGAGTCTTGATCCACAGCCCGACCAGATCGAAGCGCGCTCAGCGCTGCTCCTTCCCAGCGCTGGACCGCTGGCGCGTTGGGCCGAGCGGCTGTCTGGCATTGGCCAGCACAGTGAGCGCCTGCCCCTCGGTGGCTTTCTCGCGGTCTGTCTGCGACGGCCTGTTGTTGCATGATATCCCTGGGCTGCTGGTGCTGGCCAAGCTCGGGCGCCCGTCTGTTTTATTTTCGAAATCTCCAACCTTGTTGTCCGCTTGACGCGCCATGCTCGACACTCTCCCGCATCTTCAGCCCGGCGATTTCCCGTTCATCCGGCGCGAGCAAGTCTTGACCCTGCAAGTCAATCTCGGGCGGCTATGCAATCAGCAGTGCCTGCATTGTCATGTGGGTGCGGGACCGCAGCGGCGGGAAATCATGGATCGGGACACCCTGGAGCTGGTCATGGCGACGCTCGAGCGCGGTGATTTCCAGACCCTGGATCTGACTGGCGGCGCGCCCGAGTTGAATCCCGGCTTTCGTGATCTGGTGCGCCATGCGCGCGGTCTTGGGCTCCGGGTGATTGATCGCTGCAACCTGACAGTGCTGAGCGAACCCGGACAGGAGGATCTGGCCGACTTCATCGCCGATCAGAGCTGCGAGCTGGTCGCCTCCTTGCCCTGCTACCTGGAAACCAATGTCGATGCCCAGCGCGGGCGCGGGGTGTTCGATGCCAGTCTGGCCGGTCTGCAACGGCTGAACGCGCTTGGTTACGGCGATCCGAACAGCGCGCTGGTACTGGATTTGGTCTTCAATCCGCAGGGGCCGGAGTTGTCACCACCCCAGGCGGGGCTGGAGGCGGACTATCGGCGGGAGTTGTTCGACAAATTCGGCATTCGCTTCAACCGGCTGCTGACGCTGGCCAATCTGCCGGTGGGGCGCTTTGGCAGCCTGCTGTTATCGACCGGCGCCTTCGATGGCTATATCGAACTTCTGCGTTCCGCCCATCGCGCGGAGAATTTGGCCAATGTGATGTGCCGCTCGCTGATCAGCGTCGATTGGCAGGGTTGGTTGTACGACTGCGACTTCAATCAGATGCTGGGGCTGCCGCTGGGCGTGACCAAGGCAGATGCCGAGCGCCCGCATCTGCGCGATCTGCCCGGCCGCGCGCTCGCCGGCACGCCCATCGCGGTGGCTAATCACTGCTATGGCTGCACTGCCGGGCAGGGATCAAGCTGCGGCGGCGCTCTGACCGGAAGCTTCTGATGCCGGCCACCGGCGAAGGTGCCCAGTCCATGCGTCTGTCCATCATCATTCCGACGCTGAACGAAGCCGATGCGATCGTTGCGCTGCTGGGCGATCTGGCCGCGCTGCGCGCCGCCGGTCATGAGCTGATCCTGGTCGATGGCGGCAGCACCGACACCACCCAGGCGCTGGCCGAACCGCTGGTGGACCGGCTGCTCGCCGCACCGCGCGGGCGCGCCGCGCAGATGAATGTCGGCGCCCAAGCGGCCACCGGCGAGCTGCTGTGGTTTCTGCATGCCGACAGCCGGGTGCCGGCCGCCACCGCCGAGGCGCTGCTCGCCGCCGCACACACTGGGGTGCGCTGGGGGCGGTGCGATGTGCGGCTGTCCGGGCGCCATCCGCTGCTGCGGGTGATCGAGCGCGCGATGAATCTGCGCTCCTGCCTGAGCGGAATCGCCACTGGCGATCAGGGCCTGTTCGTCACCCGCGCGGACTTCACTGCCGTGGGCGGTTTTCCCGACATCCCGCTGATGGAAGACATCGCCCTGTCGCGACGCTTGCGCCGGCTGGCGCGACCCCTGTGCTTGCGCCCAGCCTTGATCACCTCCAGCCGACGCTGGGAATCGCGCGGGATTCTGCGCACCATGGTGCTGATGTGGCGGCTACGGCTGGCCTATGCCCTGGGCGCCGATCCGGCACGGCTGGCGCGGTTGTATCGGTGATGAGTCATCAGGATAGGCGCGGCGGCGGCACGCTGATTGTCTTTGCCCGCGAGCCGGTTCCGGGTCGGGTCAAGACCCGCTTGATTCCGGCCTTGGGCGTCGAGGGCGCGGCGCGCTTGTACCGGCGGCTGCTCGGCATGGCGTTGCAGGCTGGACGCGCAAGCGCTTGCGCGCGCCGCCAACTCTGGTGTGCCGGGATGGCGGATCAGGCTGGAGATGCCGGCGATGCGAGCGACGACTGCGCGCGCCTCGCCGCCGACCATGGCTTCAGCTACCATCGTCAGCCCGAGGGCGATCTCGGCGCGCGCATGGTCGCCGCGCTGGACGCCGCCCTGATCGAGAGCGAGCGCGCGGTGCTGATCGGCAGTGATTGCCCAGACTACGCGCCGGACTATCTCGCGGCCGCCTTCGCGGCTTTGAACAACCATGACGCCGTGCTCGGCCCAGCCGCCGATGGGGGCTATGTGCTGATCGGCCTGCGCCGCCCGGCTCCCCGGCTGTTCACCGGCATCACCTGGGGCAGCGTCTCGGTGCTGGCGCAGACCCGCGCCGCGCTTCGAGAAGCCGGCCTTACCTGGTTTGAATTGCCGACCCTGCGCGATTTGGATCGTCCCGAAGACCTCCGCCACTGTCCCGCCCTGCTTGATCACGGCTTAAGGGACAACCAGCTGGTCTTCGTCTACAACGCCGATAGCGGTCTCTTCAACACAATGGCCGACATTGGTCACAAGCTTTTCTCACCCGCGACCTATGCTTGTGACCTGTGCGCCATCACTCATGGCCTGCTGAGCGAGCGCGCCGAATGGCGTCGCTTCATCGAGTCTCTGAGCGCGCCTTGCGAATTCATGCATCGCGATCAGTTTCGCGCGCGCTTCCCCGATGTGCAGGCGCCTCTGCCGGCGATCTTCCGATGGTGCGAAGGGCGGTTGGTACTCTGTGCCGACGCGACGGCCATTGCCGCCTGCGAATCGCTTGTGGATCTTCAGGCGCTGATCCTGAGGCACTGCCTGGGCGAGCGGTAAACCAAGCGCGATGAGGTCGAGTCAGACCAGCCCTCGGTGGCTTTCTCGCGGTCTGCCGCCGAACGGCATTCCCGGGCAACTGGTGCTGGCCAAGCTCGGGTGCCTGGTCCGGGCAGCCCGTCCAACGACTCAGGACGGGCCGACCAGCGCTTGGGGTCGCTTACATGATGGGAATGGTCGCGTAGCCCTTGGACTGATAGCCGATCTGCGAGACGAAGGTATTGCCGACGAGCTCGAGGCCAGGCAAGAGCGTCTTGGTGTCGATGCCGGCGAGGCGGGTCGTGATCGAGCAGACCTCCATGCGCACGTTCGGCTTGGCCAACAATGCCTTGATCTGCTCGGCGATCTCGTCGTAGACCGCCTCCTCATCGAGCGGCACATCGGT
>NZ_NHSF01000028.1 GCF_016653295.1 Halochromatium salexigens
GCGGTCAAACGAATCACATTGAACGCTTCAATTGCACACTTCGTCAACGGGTCTCGCGGTTGGTCAGAAAAGCGCTGTCATTTTCAAAAAAGCTTGACAACCATATTGGTGCAATCTGGTATTTTGTTCACCATTACAATGCCTCGCTGCCAGTGAATCAAGAATGCTGAAACCCTCTGAAGTCCTATAGACTGGGGCACCACCGGGTAGCTTTACTGAATTGCGCTGGCTGGTCCGGCCCATTGCAGGTTTCACACTTCCAGCCCCCGTGGTTCGCGCCTCGGGGGCTGTTGCGTGCCTTGCTGAGCGCGGCGAGCGCTGGTGTCTGCGGATACTCGCCTGCGCTAGACTCGCCCGATGAGCACCGCACAGAGCCGCCAACGCCCCGATGGCCAAGCACCACGACACCGGCTACAAGGAGCTGTTCAGCCACCCCGAGTTCGTCCAGCAGCTGATCGAAGGCTTCGCCCCCGCGGAGATCGCCGCGCTGATGGATTTCTCGACGCTGAAGAACCACAGCGGCAACTACATCACGCCGCTGTTCGAGGAGCGCTTCGAGGATGTCGTCTGGTCTGTACAAGTGCACTGGCAGGGTGTCACCGAGCGGGTGTTTGTCTACCTGCTGATCGAATTCCAATCCACGGTCGACCCCACCATGCCGCTGCGCATGCTCCACTATGTCGCCTGCTTCTATCAGCACCTGCTCAAGACCAAGGTCACCACCCCGGCCAAAGGACTCCCCCCGATCCTGCCGATCGTGCTCTACAATGGGCTCGAGCGCTGGCAGGCCGCCGAGGACATCGACGCACTGGTCCGCCCCACGCCGCCGGCGTTCCTGCACGCCTATCAGCCGCATCTACGCTACCACCTGATCGACGAAGGCCCACTACACGCCCGAGCGGCTGGGCCTCATCGACAGTCCGTTGAGCGCTGTGTTCGGGGTCGAGATCGCCTCCCGCGAGCGCGCCCCGCTGCAAGCGGCCGTCGATCGACTGGTACGCCTGATCCAGGCCGACCCCAACAAGGCGCGCCTGGATCGGCTCATCACCCGCTGGCTCAAGCGCCACCTCCAGCGCTTGGGCGCGCAGATCGACCTCACACAGATCCACTCACTCGTCGAGGACAAGACCATGTTAGCCGAGAACTTACAGCACTGGGCAGAACGCGAGCGGCAGGAGGGGCGTTTGGAGGGGCGGCTGGAAGGTGAGCAGATCGGGATGCAGAAAGGTGAGCAGATCGGGATGCAAAAAGGCGAGCAGATCGGGATGCAAAAAGGCCGCCTGGAAACGGCTCAGGCCACGGCGCGCAACCTCATCGCCCTCGGCCTGCTCAACGACGCGCAGATTGCCAGGCCACCGGCCTGAGTGTGGCCCAAGTCGAGGCATTACGTGCGGACAAGTGATGCTGTCCGGTGCCCAAGCGCTCGCGCGGTTGCTAGACTCAAGCCATGATCGCCGGCACTAGGACAAAATCAAAGAATCAAAGGGGCCAGGATCGGTTTGTTTTTCGAGCCGCCCGGGCAAGGACACCCCGCCCCTGACTGATCCCGCCTAACCAGGTTTCACACTTCCAGCCCCCGTGGTTCGCGCCTCGGGGGCTTTTTTGTGGAGACTGCACTTACAGGGTCAAGCGCACCTCGGGGTGAAGACCTGCCCGCGTTGCCAGGGTCAGTAGCATGTCCAAACTGAAATCTTCCGCCTTACCCTTGACCAGTCGGGAAACTCTGGGTTGCGTGATTCCCAGATGACGTGCTGCCTCGGCTTGCGTCCAGCCCTTTGCTTTCAATTGCTGAGCGGTGCGGATCATGATCTCAGCGCGCAGTTTCATGACCTCAGCCTCGGCGGGGTCGAAGCCCAGATCGGCGAAGACGTTGCCGCTGCTTTCGATGATGCTGGTATCATTGTCTTTCAAGGTGTTTCTCCGATCAGCTTGTAACGCTTCGCGGCCAGGTCGATATCGGCCCTGGCGGTTTTTTGCGACTTCTTTTGGAATGCGTGCAGGACATAGACGGCCTCGTCGCGCTTGGCGACATAAATCACCCGGAATGCGCCACTTGCGTCCCGATGACGGATTTCATAGGCGCCTGCGCCAACGCCCTTCATCGGTTTGAAGTCGCTTGGTTCGTCGCCGTACTGGACGGTCATCAACTCAATGCCCAAGGCGTGGCGCACTGGTGCGGGCATTTCACGCAGGTCGTCTAGACTGGAGCCAATAAATTTCAGCGGCTTCATGTACCTAGTTATGCCAAAACTTGTATAACTAAGCAAGCGCAAGCGCTGCGAAGAATGCCCTGCGCGTCACCGGATTCGCCGCCGCCACCCGTTCCGGTCGGGTAGCTGGGCGACGTTGCGAATTCCGGTGACATATATGGTCCGCCCCGCGATGCAAGAGGAAAATCGCTGATTTGGTAGAAGGAAACGTTGCGGCCATATATCCGGCATCGTTAGCGGGATCATGATCAAAGTCGATCCCCGTGCCCTAATGGAATTCGCGTACCTCGCCGTCCTCAATCAGTATATCAGTCTCAGCTTAAGCTGGCTGCTGTCCCCGTCAGGTTTTCGGCGAGGCGGTCGTACCTTTCATGCCATTACAGTGAATTTCACTCTTAGCAACTCGTGGTGTGGAACTCGGTTGATGCCCGATGAGGGCGGGTTAATTGGAAGGGTTCGTGGCCTTTAGGGCGCTACGCGGTAACGACCGCTGGCTTCGCTAACGCGCCGCGCGCTGCGTCGAAGGCCTTGCCGGTGGTCATCACCGCCCAAGCGATGCGCACGAGCTTGTTGGCCATCGCAACCACGGCGACATTGGCGTGACGGCGCTGCTTGAGATCCCGCGCCCAATGACTGAGGGCGTCGTCTTTCTTCTCAACCCAGCGCATCATTGCACGCGCTCCGTTGATGATCAGTTTTCGCATATACACATCACCGCGCTTACTGATTCCAAGCAAGCGTGGTTTCCCGCCGGTGGAGGTAAGCGTTCAGACCCTCCCCCAGAAACCTTCGCTGCGCACTCAGTGATGTAGCAGACAACGCTGACTTGGTATGGCAAGATCACGCGGCAATTCCTTCAGATCCAACCGCCGTCGCGCCTTTGGTGCCGAGCCTCCCGTGCAGCTGAGCAAACACGATCTTTCGCAGCTTGATGCCGCCGCCTTGGCCGCGTTGAGCCACGCCCAACTGCAGGGGCTCTCAGAGAAGCTGCTCGCCGATCTGAAGCTCGCCCACGAGCGCCTTGATCAGAGCCCGCACAACAGCTCGCGCCCGCCGAGCAGCCAAGCGCCCTGGGAGCGGGGCGGCAGTGATGGCAGCAACGCCGCTGATCAAGCGCCCAGCGACCCCGCCTCGCAGACGCCGAGCCCCGAGTCGATCGCCGCCCGTGCAGACGACGATGCCAATCCTCCTGCAGAGACCGCCGACGCCTCTGAGACGGCCCCCAGCGAGTCGACACCGAGCACGGCCGATCAAGAACCGGCACCCAAGCGCCCCGGACAACGTCCCGGCGCTCCCGGCCATGGCCGCACCCAGACCTTCGCCCTCACCCAGGTGCTTGAGCATCATCCCACGCACTGCGCGCGTTGCGGCAGCGACCTCCAAGACCAGGCGCCCGGCGCCTGCCACCAGGCTCACCTCGTGCTCGACCTTGGTGACCTGGGTGAAGAGCGCATTGGCTTGGAACTCATCCAGACCAAGCACGCCTATCACGAACACACCTGTGGCTGTGGGCATCTCACCCGCGCCGAGCCCGGTCACATACCGGGCGATGAGGCCTGGGGCGTCGCCTTAAGCGAACGCCATCTGGTGGGCCCCCGGCTGCTGAGCTTCATCTGCGCCCTCTCGAGCCGGATGCACCTCTCGCGTCGGCGCATCCAAGAATTCCTCGGCGACTGGCTCCGTCTCGAACTCTCGATCGCCACCATCAACCAATGCATCCACGAAGCCGCGCGCGCGTTGGAGCCGGTCGTTGAGGAGCAATTGCTCCAGCAAGCCCGTGACAGCGGCCTGCTGCACGCCGATGAGACCAGTTGGTTCGAGGCCGGCAAGCTCGTGTGGCTATGGGTCTTCACCACGGCCACCACCACGGTCTTTACCATCGGGGCGCGCTCCAAGGCCGTGCTCACGCGCATGCTCGGCCCGCTGTTCAACGGCTGGCTGATGAGCGATGGCTACTGGGCCTATCGTGACGTTGACAACCGCCTGCGCTGTCTGGCGCATGTGCAGCGCAAAGCCCGCGGCTTAGAGGAGAGCCTGGA
>NZ_NHSF01000029.1 GCF_016653295.1 Halochromatium salexigens
ACCGCTCAGGGCCGCCGCGATGGCGATGACCATCATCTCGCTGAGAAGATGCCGGCGCTGGATCTCACAACGCGGATCTTCCAAGGCAGCAAAATGACTTGCAATCGATCGTTCGACACTCAGGTCACCCATGGATGACATCCTCCCACCATCAAAACAAAGGCCGGGATCATCGGGGAAGTGGAATGCCTTGTCTAACAGTATCCGCTAATATGTTGATGCGATTGCCCTGTCAGGACAGGTCATCGAGCGCGTCTCTTCGTGCATGATGAGAACGGTTTGACTCACCAGTCTTGATCACAACGGCGTCCACCTCAGCTAAACCGCCTGGCCAAAATCAGCCACTCTCTGTCTTTGAAAGAGGATTGATTTCAGAGGCTATGTAGGGTTCGCCGCATGGACGGACTGACGATCAAGGCCGACTCACCAAGCAGCTCCTTTCAGACCCTCTTTTTTTCTGATCCAGTGCTAATTCCAGTGTCAATTCCAGTGCCAATCGAGGTTTGCATTTTTTGATTTATATTGTTTATCTTGTTGATAAACAATCTATCTATTATACCGTTATCCTAAAAAGCCTTGCACTCAACACACAAGAAATCCAAGAAAAAAAGATGGTTCCTAAAAAGACAGCGCCAATATTGTTCCTGTTTTGCGGTCATTTCCTGAGAAACGAAGCCACTCTCTGAAGAAATGATATGACTCTCTGAAGAAATGAATCTGTGGCATAGTATAAAGCACAGGTTGTCAAAAAATACATCACCTCCGCATCGACTCTCTGATTGACCCACGCTCACCCTGCCCCTGGTCATCCATGCTCGCCATTCTCTTCGTCGATGCGTTTCCCTCCTTGTCCCTCTCAATCGGTCAATTCAACGAAAATTCAGCGCTATATTACTCCTATGAAGTGACATTCCCGTCGCTTCGTTCACCCGTTGATCAATCCATTTGGAGACCGATAACCATGTCTGTGACCTGTCCAAACTGTGGTTCCCATCAAATCATCACGCGCGATCTCGGTCGCAAAATGGGCGGAACGACCGGCGCTGTGGCCGGCTCAACGCTGGGTGTCACCGGTGCGCTCAATGGCGGCAGAACCGGTGGTGCGATCGGCTTTGGGTTCATGGGACCGGTGGGGGCCGGCTTAGGAAGCCTCGCTGGAGCCATCCTCGGGGGCTTAGCCGGTGGGGCTGCTGGAAGCATGACCGGCGCCAAGCTCGGCGAGCAGATCGATCACAACGTGCTCGATAACCATCAGTGCCAAGCCTGTGGCCAGACCTTCCGCGCACCGCAGGAGACGGTCGTGTTGTCCGAGGACTAATCCCCTCACACACCGACAGGGCACTGGCCCTGTCCCTCACTCGCCTGCTGAACGACGGCTCGCAGTCTTGCACTGCGGGCCGTTTTTTATGCCGGCAATCCCTGTGTTGCCTAACGTAATGGAGTCATTCGGATGTCTCACCCAACCCCTTGTCCGCAGGCGCCAGAGAGCTCCCTGCGGCGTTATCGCGACCACGCTCAGCGTTTGGTCGAGACCCGTCACTTGGATCGTGCGTCATGGCTGGCTCTGCGCCGCTCTGGCATTGGCAGCTCCGATGCCGCCGCAGCGCTCGGGCTGAATCCTTATCGCTCTCAGTTGGAACTCTGGATGGAGAAAACCGCCCGTGTTGAGCCTGATCCTGAGCCGAGTGCTGATGAGCGCCTGAGCAGTCCCCTGCATTGGGGCCAGGTGCTCGAACCGATCGTCGCTGAGCACTACGCCCAGCACACCGGGTATCGGGTCCGTCGAGTCAACGCCATCCTGCAGCATGTCGAGCACCCCTGGATGCTCGCCAACCTCGACCGGGAGGTGGTGGGCACGGATGCGGTGCAGATTCTCGAGTGCAAGACCACGGGGCTCAATGGGGCGCGGCTCTGGAAAGACGGTGTGCCGGAGTACGTGCAATTGCAGGTGATGCACCAGTTAGCCGTCACCGGTCAGCAGGCTGTTGATGTTGCGGTGTTGGTGTGCGGTCAGCAGTTGCAGATTCATCGCCTCACCCGCGATGAGACCCTGATCGAGCACCTGATCGCCCTGGAGCAGGCATTCTGGCAGCACGTCGTTGAGGACAGGCCCCCACCGGCCGATGGCAGTGACTCGGCCGATCGCGCGTTGCGCACGCTGTTTGCTCACGACGATGGCACGGATCAAGATTTTCGCCACGATCCTGCGCTGAACCAGACCTTTGCCGACCTGCAACGGGTTCGGCAAAGCCTCCATGCCCTGAATCAGGAAGAGGCTCGTCTCAAGCAGCACCTGCAGCAGGCGATGGGTGCGGCGACCCAAGCGCGGTTTACCCGTGGTCGAGTGAGCTGGAAGCAAAGCGCACCGAGTCAGCGCCTCGATACCAAGGCCCTGCAACAGGACCACCCGGCGCTCTATCGCCGGTATCTGACGTCGGTGCCGGGGTCGCGTCGATTTTTGGTGCGCCACGACCCCTGACCTCAACCCTTCACCCTTCTTTTCATCCGACCCCACACCACACCCCAGAGACCCTGTGAGGGGGCGCTGAGGCGTGGTGGCTGTGGGTCTTTCTCAGGAGATTGACCATGCTCAAAGGCTTCGTGATTACCCCACCGATTCTCGGGCGCATCACCATCGGCAAGGTGGTCGAGCACAACGGCAAGCGCCTGCCGCAGAAAGATGATCAGTTCACACTGACCTCGCAACTGCAAACCCCGGACGGTTGGCGACGCCATCCGCTCGATGAGGCGTTGCGCAACGAGCAACAGGACAAGCTGCGCCGCCTCCCGATCCGACTGCTGTTTAACGCGCCTGAACTCAATTTCCGGGCCGAGTACGCGTTGTTCGATCGCCAAACGGCCCGGCCCCTGTGTGTGGGCGATGGCGATCAGTGTCGGCGTCGTACCAAGGAGGGCATGGAGACCTTGCCGTGTCCGGCCCCCGAGGGCTGTGCGCTGGCCCAGGGCGGGGCCTGTAAGCCCTATGGCCGGTTGAATGTGCGCATCGGCGAGGACGATCCGTTAGGGAGTTTCATCTTTCGCACCACGGGCTTTAACTCCATCCGCACCCTGGCGGCACGCTTGGCCTACTTCCAGGCCATCTCCGGCAATCGGTTGGCTTGTCTGCCATTGGAGTTGCGCCTGCGCGCCAAATCGACTCGCCAAAGTTACGGCAAGCCGATCTTCTACGCTGATCTGACCTTACGCGAGGGCTGGACCTTGGAGCAGACCCTGTTGGAGGCGCAGCGTGTGGAGGAGGAACGCCAGCACAGTGGCTTCGATCAGCAGGCGCTCGATCAGGCGGCCAGAGCCGGATTGGCCAATGGGGCGTTCGAGGACAGTCCTGAGGAATCACCCGACATCATCGAGGAGTTCTACCCCGACCCCGGGCAGGCCACCTCTGCCAGCGCAGAGGCCCGTGCCACGCCCTCGCAGCGCGTGACGCAGTTGCGCGACAGCCTCAAACAGGCTCGCGCCGCACAACAGCCACCGGCCTCTGAAGCGCATTCCGGCTAAGCGGCCTCTCTACTCAACCCACTTAAACACCCACTCCCGGTCACGGCTCGCTGTCTTATACGGCGGCACGGATGGCGGGGTGTGGGTGTTTTTCTAGGAGTCATACGCATGCGTATTCTTACTCACAGACAGTTATCCCATGTTGCCCCAGCGGTTTTTGCCCCCTCTCCGGCCAACGGGGTGTCGTCACGTTATGGGTTTGTGCCCACCATCGAGGTTCTTGAGGCGTTGCAGACCCAAGGTTGGTATCCGGTTGCCGCACACCAGAGCGAGGTGCGTGACGGGGCGCGTCAGGATGTCTCCCAGCATCTGGTGCGGCTGCGTCCAGAACCCGATTGCCAACAGATCGTGGGCGATAGCGTGGCGGAGTTGGTGATCACCAACAGCCATGATCGCACGACGGCGTTTCAGCTCGAATTGGGTGTGTTTCGCCAGACGTGTCGCAATGCGCTGATCACCCCGCTTGAGCCGAGGGGGTCATTACGGGTACGCCATGCCCCATCGACCAGCAAGCGGGTGGTCGAAGGTGCTCTGGCGCTCAGCGAGCAGGTGCCGCGTCTTAGCGAGGTGGTCGAGGGCTTGCAGTCAACACTGGTCGCGCGTGCCGATGCCGAGCGTTTGGCCGCTGCTGTCCTGGCGGTGCGCTATGGCGAGGATGCGTCCCATTACCCGATCACGCCAGCGGATTTGCTCACGATCCGACGTGAAGAGGACGCCAACGCCTCGGTGTGGAGTGTCTTTAACCGTCTTCACGAAAACCTGTTCAAGGGCGGTTTACTGAGCACCTCGCAGAAGGGGCGCCGAGTGCGCACGCGCGCGATCCGTGGTGTCGGCGAGACGCTGCGGCTCAATCGTGCCTTATGGCGGTTGACCAGCCAGTTCGTTTCCGACCAGGGAGTGGTGCGCCATGGTTAAGCCCTCGGCCTTCAATCGCCGGCGCGATGCGATCCGCAATCGGCGCCATCGGCGCGCCTTGCAGACCATCAGCCGCTTCATGGGGACCGATGCGCTCGACTATGCCGAGTTTTTGCATGGCGAGTTGGTCTCTGGCTGGACCTGTCCGTTCTAGCGCCGTCGCGCCTTTCTCCTCCCACCCCCTGCTGATCCGGCTGAGCCTTGTCTCAGCCCACCGTGACCGCGTGCCCGTGTGGGCGCGCGGTTTGTCTTTATCTCTCAGAGCAATGAGCGCAGATGCACTATGTCGACCTTACACCCTTTCCCGGTTTCGACCACCTTCGATGTCCAGGCCCCGGCCGAGCTTGAGGTGATGGGCTATGCCGATGCCAGCCACCCGCAGATTCCCCGCCGTCAGAGCGGTTATGTGTTTCGTCATGCCTTGTTGCGCGATGTGCTGGCCTATCTGCATGAGTCCGGCGGTGATGGCTTGTTTCTCACCGGTCCCACCGGTGCGGGCAAGACCTCGTTGATCACTCAGATCGCGGCGCGCTTGAACTGGCCGGTACAGTCGGTGACCTGTCATGGGCGCCTGGAGCTGCATGCCTTGATCGGTCAGTTCGTGCTGATCAACGGCTCCACACAGTTCGTCCATGGGCCGCTCTCGGTGGCCGCGCGCGAGGGCCATCTGCTGATCCTCAACGAATCCGACCTGATGGACCCCTCGGAGCTGGCCGGGCTCAATGACATCATCGAAGGCCAGCCGTTGGTCATCGCCGAGAACGGCGCTGAGGTGATCGAGCCCCATCCTCGGTTTCGGGTCTTTGCCACCGGCAACAGTGTCGGCGCGGGCGATCAGACCGGGCTCTATCAGGGCGTGTTGCGCCAGAACCTGGCGTTCATGGATCGCTTTCGGGTCATCGAGGTCGGCTATCCAGAGCCGGCGTTGGAGCATGCGGTGTTGCAAAACGCCGTGCCCAGTCTGCCCACCGAGATCGTCTCCAAGATGCTGCGCGTGGCCAATGAGATTCGCACCTTGTTCCTCGGTGCTGGGCATGAGGGCGGGGAGCTGACGGTGACCATGAGCACCCGCACCCTGGTGCGCTGGGGACTGTTGGCGGCCACCTTCAAGGGGGCGCCCAAGGTGTTCGAGTATGCCTTGACCCAAGCCCTCACGGCCCGTGCCGAGCCTGAGCAACGCGAGGCCATTCATCGCATCGGCGCTGATGTGTTCGGTGACTACTGGCAGGTGCAAACACATGCTGACCTTTGAGTTGTACCGCTACACCCATCCTGATGGATCAGCGAAGGAGTGGGCTTACTGCGATCTTCGCAACGGTCAGGCCCTGGTGCGCTGGGGACCAGCCGATCATCTTGGGCGTCAGCAATCGTGTCCAGCCGCACAGGCTCGGCAACGGGCTCGTCGCAACCTGAGAACAGGCTATGTCCATCTCGGGAAAGTCTCTTTGAACCAACATGGGATTCGGCCGCGATCAACAGCCGCGTCTGCGCCAGATGCAACGGCAACGACGGCAACACGGCCTGTCACTGAGCCTGTCGATCTGAGCACGTTGCTCGGAGCCGATCAAGGCTTCTACTTCTAACCCTCAACCAACCCTTCAACCTTGTTGGCCTTGTGGCGTCTCTGTATGCGCCGCAAGGCGCGTGCAGCGTCGTTCTTCGGCCAGGAGAGCGAGCATGCAACACACGACACTGACTGAAATCACCGATCGCATCACGCTGGTGGTGCTCGATATTCGCATCTGGTCGGGGCGCAAGAAGCTGCGTGCCGAAGACCTACATCTGGCCGATGGGGCGATTCCGCCCGAGGAGCTGGTCTCGCTGGGCTCCAAGCGGGTCTGTGATCCCGAGCCGTTGAAAGCCTTTTATCGGCTCAAGCAATCGGCGGAACGGGCGTGTTTGCGCATCGGTACACGGTTTTTGGGCGGTTTTGCCGTGCCCAAGGAGCTGACCCCCGGTTTGGTGCTGGAGTTGGATCGGCTCAAGGCGGCGTTCGACACCCACACCGAGACCTTCCTGGCCGATTATGACCGGGATCTGGAGCGCTGGATTGGCACCTTGCCGGCGTTCGAGAGGGCCATTCGCGGTGCCGTGGAGCCGGTGGCGCGCGTGGCCGGGCGGTTGCACTTTGGTCATCAGTTGGTGGCGATCAAACCGGCCGATGAACCGGGCACCTTAGTTGAGACCGTTGCGCGGCTGGGCGATGGGGTGTTTGCCGAGGTCGAGCAGATGGCCCGTGAGCTCAGTGCCAGTTTCGAGGGCAAGGACAAGCTGCATCGGCGCGCCTTGGGCACCTTTACCCGGGTGCGCGAGAAGTTGGCCTGTCTGAGCTTCATCGATGGGCGCATCCAGCCGGTGGTCGACAGTCTCGATGACTGGCTGCGCCGCCTGCCGATGGCCGCGCCGATTGAGGGGGCGTTGTTCAACGAGGGCTTGGGCTTGGCGTTGTTGCTCTCCGATGCCGAGCGCATGGCCCGTCATGGGGCGGGGCAAGTCGCGGGGCAAGTCGCCGGTGTGTCGCGGCAACCGCGTGTCGTGGTTGGGGAGGCGGCTGAGGCGGAGGCTAACCCGGACGCCGATCCCCAAGGCGCGCGCGTCGATGACACGCCGCTCACAGATGAGCAGCCATCGCCGCTGCAAGAGCCCGTTCCCGAGACCCCGCCCAAGGCGTTGCCGAGTTTCTTCTTCTGAGCGTGGGTGACAGACCCCAGCGCGCGCCCGCTTGACCGGGGTGCGTGTTCTACACGGCGTGGTGATCCCCTGGGATCCCACGCCTTTTTTTGTGAGTGTCGAGTATTGGAGGACTGTCATGAGTCTGAATTCGCAGCAGACGCTGCATCACGCCTTGCCCATCGTGGCCGCTGCCTATGGACGCACCTTTGGCGTGCAGGTGCAGGTCGGGGGGGATCAGGCCCGCACCAATGGGCGCCTCATTCAGATACCGACTCTGAGCGAGGAGAGCGACAGCAAGACGCTCGCCTATGGCTATCTGGCCCATGAGGCCGGGCATGTGCGCTTGAGCGATTTTACCTTACCGCGTCATCCCCAGCCCTTGGGGCGGTTCCTGGAAGGGGTGCTCGAGGATGTGCGCATCGAGTCGGCGATGATCCGCACCTATCCGGGCACGCGTGCAACCTTGGATGCGGTGATCGTTCAGTTGCTTCGCAAGGGGCGCATGCGGGCGGTCAGGGCGACCGATCCACCGGGGCCGATGCTCAGCCATGCGGTGTTGATGCTGGCCCGATACCGTTATCGGGATCAGTCGATGTTAGCCCCCCAGGCCGAGCAGGCGCAGCGGGTCTTGCGTCAGGTCTTTGGTCCGGCCTTTGTCGAGCGTTTGCAGGCGCTGTTGGCGCAGATTCCGACATTGGCCAGTACGGCAGAGGCGATGGCGTTGGCTCGGCGCATCCTGGCGTTGCTGGAGGCGACCTCACAGGGATCGGAGGGAGCACAGGGATCAGCGGGAGCAGAGACATCAGAGGGATCGGAGGGATCAGGTGCTCAGGAGGAGACCGACGCGCAAGGGACACCCCAGGGATCACAGGCGGCGGCGGAGGCGTCTGGCTCAGCGCAGCAGGATGGGCAGGATGCGCAGGGGACACCAGCGCACGCACCGGAGGATGCCTCACAGGATGGGGGGTCTGTTCTGACCTCGGAGGGGGCGCACGGCTCGGGCGAGGGACCGGCACACGCACCAGTAGCCGGCGCACAGACCGCAGAGACCGCCCAGAGCGACGCCTCAGAGCATGCAGCCCCAGCAGCGGCGGCCAGGAGTCAGGCTGCCCACGCGGCGCTCAGCGCCAGTGACGCCTCGCTGCCGGAGGATCTGTTCGAGACCATTGGCGGGCTGTTACAGGCCCAGGCCATGCCGAGTCGGGAGGCATTGCCAGCGCTGGAGGTCTTCCAGGGCGATGCGGTGCGCGGTGCGATGCTCTTGCGCCGGGTCAAGGGCCATTCGGCGCGCTTGACGGCGCGCTTACAGGGGTTGGTGCAAGCCGAGCGCATGACCCGCTCGCGCACGGTGCGCCAAGGGCGAACCTTGAGTGCCGAGCATCTGCATCGGGTCGGTGTGGGGGATGGGCGGGTGTTTCGGGTGCGCAGCGAACAGGCCGCGCCCAATACGGCGTTGCATCTGTTGGTCGATCTCTCGGGGTCGATGGCCGATGGTGAGGATCGCCTCGCCCTGGAGGCGGCCATGGCCTTGGCACTGGCCTTGGAGCCGATCAATGGGGTGAGTCGAGCCGTCTCGGCGTTTCCCGGTCGCCAGGGGCAAAGCGATCAGCTCACCCAGGTGGTGGCACATGGCGAGCGGGTGGCTGCACGGGCGGGGGCCTTTGTGCAAACGGCCCGTGGGGGGACACCGATGACCGGGGCGTTGTGGTTTGCCGCCGCTGATCTGTTGGCCCAACCGGCCCCGCGTAAGGTGTTGATCACGTTGAGCGATGGGGAGCCGAATCATCGCCCCAGTGTGTTGGCCCTGGTTCGGCGGGCACAGGCGGCGGGGCTGGAGCTGATCGGGATCGGTATTGGCCATGAGGTCGGGCATCTGTTTCCCAAGGCGTTGCGTATCGATGCCATCGCGGATCTGAAGCGAGCGTTGTTCGAGGTCGCCGAGCAGTTGTTGGTGAGCCGCCGCGGTTAGGCCCGTCGCCGGTCTCTGGCGTTGCGTGTGTTTTTTGTTCACCCCTGCGGGCAGACGCCCAGCCCGTGGGGGCTGGGGGTCTGTCTGCGCGTTTGTTTGATGGAGAGCGACGATGACGATGACGATGAAGACCCCCCCTGTCCTGGCCAGTGCGTGGCTGAACGATCCCTTGCGCCGCCCGGAGCTGGATACCGACGATCAGCAGTTGGTGGCGCGGGCGATCCGCTGTCTGGAGGCGCGCTATCAGGTCAGTGCAGACTGTCTGAGCAGCCCGGAGCTGACCCGACAGTATCTGAAGCTCTGTCTCTATGGGCTGACCTATGAGGTGTTTGCGGTGTTGTATCTCGATAGCCGGTATCGGGTGATCCAGTACCGGGAGCTGTTTCGGGGCACGATCAATGGGGCGAATGTGTATCCGCGCGAGGTGGTGCGCGAGTGTCTGCACTGGAACGCATCGGCGGTGATTCTGGCCCATAACCATCCCTCGGGGATCACCGAGCCGAGTCAGGCCGATGTGCAGATCACCCAGCGCTTGCAGGCGGCGCTGGGGCTGATCGATGTGCAGGTGCTCGATCACTTGATCGTTGGTGATGGCGAGGGGGTGTCGTTGGCCGAGCGCGGTGTGCTCTGAGGAGCTGTGTAGGAAGGCGGTGCGGGTTGGGGGCGTCTGGTCAGCCTGGCAGGGAGTGCCTGGGCTGGTTGGACGCCCCGCCCGTTGCTGGCCTGTGGTGGGTATGGATCGGGCTTTCTTTTTTTAACACATGAGGGGTTCGTACTCGCTAAAAATCATGCCTGATCCAGCGCAGCGGCGATGTGGTGCTAAGGATGCTCGAGAACGTGCAACAACAGACCATCGAGCCGGTCATCCGCACCTGCGTCAGCGAGGGCGCGCGGTTCTACACCGATGAGTACGACATCGATTCACGGCTGACCGACTGGGGCTACGACCATCACAGCGTCTGCCATAGCCGAGGCGAGTATGCCCGCGATGAAGACGGCGATGGCTTCCACGAGGTCCATGTCAACACCATGGAGGGCGTCTGGTCGTTGCTGCGCTCCTGGCTGCGTCCCCATCGTGGCCTCTCACAGGAACATCTACCGTTGTACCTGAGCTTCTTTTAGTTCGTGCACAACGCGCGGGTGCGGGGCAAGGGGTCGCTGCCAGCGCTGCTGGGGGCACTGGTGGCTTAGCTAACTGGAACGCATGAAGAGCGTTCTTCGTAACGAACTTGAGCAGGCGGCGGCTGTGCGGTGTGCGATGCGCGCCTTTGCCGAGGTGACTGACGGGGTGCTGAACAGTCCTCAGCGCGGCTACCGCGACAAGTCGTTGCAGAGGGCTGCCGCGCATGTGGGCTTCGAGTGGCCTCGCATCACTCATCGGGCCATCCATGATAGTCAAGCGACACGCGCGATCTGGCACTGGTTGCAACAGCGGCCCACGTCTCGGGAGGACAGAGTGTGAACCACTGGTGTTGTTCAGTGTGCTGGCAGTGGGGGCAGGCGCGCATGGGTGGGCGTTGAGCGGCGCTCTCCATGACTCCACGACAGGCCATCGGAGTAAGCTCATCGGACATCGGCGGTTGCCTCAAGTGGTTTGCCCTTCCAAGGGACCGGCGAACCAAACGACGACAACCGTAAGCGCGATGCTCCCCGGTCTCCTGTTCGATCGCCCGACCCTGGTGGGCGTCGATCGGAGTGACGTGCGTGCCCTGCTGAACGCTGGGTATCGAGCCTGGAGCACAGCGGTGTATTCGCCCCCGTCTGAGGACTGCATCGAGGCGATTGCGCGTGCTTCTGCAAATTTGCCGCCGTTCACGCCTGCGGGTGCGTTCGCTTGGATCACCAGCAGCCCTGAGTTCAGTATCGGTGAGTTCGATACCATCGGCCAGACGCTCTGGAAACGAATGGATCACCAGGGTTCTGTTATCTATGCGCCCTTCCTTGATCCGAGCTATGCCGAGGGCGAACGGCTGTTGAGCCTGACGTTCTTCGGCGATTGAAGCGCCGCTGAGCTTGGCACCAACGTCCAAGGACTTGTCTTGCGCTAGACTCGCGCCCCTTACCTGTCACACAGGAACCGACCGCATTGATCGAGATTGAGTACATCGTCAAAGACAAGCACGGGATGGAACGATTGCGGACTGCCGACAAAAAAGCCGCCGATGCCTACGACAAGGCGCTCGAGATCGCCGAGCGGCTGACACAGCTACTGCGCGAGGATCAGGTTCTCCCCGAGCTGCCGGAGGGCGATCTTGAGGAGCTGACCATCTATCTGGCACGCAACGCACGCAAGGTTGAACGCGTGCTCAAGGGCAAGGCACCCGAGCCATCCCCACCGTCGGGAACGCGCGACGATCAGGCCGAATCCGCCACGAACACGCCCACCGGTGATGCTGCCAACGTGGCCGCGCTGAAGCTGGCCAGGTAAGCACCATCCCTGTGCGCTTTGATGCTAATTTAATATCTTCTTGATATCACAAAGACATCACCTAGACCTCATCCTGCTCGAGCTTCTCCACGATCGCCTCCAGCAACCACTGATGACGCGGCACCTTGATCGGGCGCGCGGCCAGCGTGGCATCGACGCGCTCGAGCAGCTCGGACGGGATGCGCAGCACCACCGAGGCGGGTTTTTGCTCGCGGTGCTCGCTCGGGATCGAGCCGCCTTTTCGGATCAGCTTTTCGGCCTCGGCCTCTGAGGGCTTGGGCGTTGACTTGGGTTTCGGGGTAACAGCCACCGGGCCTTCTGCTGTTGGTTTGATATCAACCTCGGATCATTCAGACATCAGCCTGATGTCATCGGCGTCTCAAACACCGCCCGCTGGCATCGAGGTGTTCGGGATCGGCATCCAGCAGGAGGTTGGGCCTTTGTTCCCAGGGGCGATGCGCATCGAGGCTATCGCTGATCTGGAGTGGGCGCTGGTCGAGGTCGCCGAGGCAGTGTTGCTGAGTCCTTGCGGCTAAACTGCGGACGTCGTGCCTGACCATCACACCATCATCGACCACCAAAGGAATCATTCAATGACAACGACCCACCCCCTCTTCTCGATCATGTTGATCCTGTCACTACTCGGACCTGGCGCCGCGCTGGCCGAGAAACCAAGCGATGGACACGCCCTTGAAGGTGTGACCTCTGGCAAGGTGGCCTGGGACATCAATGTGGGCAATCCGCGCACCCTGTTGGTCTACCTACGCGTCATTGAGGAGACTTACGCAGACCTCAAACGACAAGGCGTTGAGCCCGATATGATCTTCACGTTCCGTGGCCCCTCGGTGCGTCTGGTCAGCGCCGAGCGCACCGATGTCGCGCTCGATGAGGAGGCTGTCTACGACGAGATCGCTGAGCAGATCAAGGCACTACTGAGCAAGCCAAACATGCGCATGGAGGTCTGCTCGATCGCAACCCGGCTCAACGGCGTTGACAACCAGTCGTTACTGCCGGGGCTCGAGCCGGTCGGCAACACGTTCGTCTCGCAGATCGGCTATCAGTCCAAGGGCTACGCGAGCATTCCCATCATGTAAGCAAGGCGCCCAAGTGCCGGTTGGCCTGCCCCGAGCCGGTGGGCGCGCAAGCACCCGGTGTTGCTTGCGCGCTCTGTCAAGGTCGTGAAATAGTACGGTGAGCGATCAGGCGTGACGTCCCTCAAGCACGCTGAGTCTCGTTTCGGCCCCAAGGAACATGACCGGCCCCAGGAGCATCGCACGATGGCAAGAACCGCCAAGCAAAGGACCGACATCCGCCCGCAATGGAACGCCGCCCGATGACCGACGCCATCGGCCGCAGCGTTCGCCTGTTCCTCGTCGAGGGCAAGTCCACCGGCCTGATCACCGCCGAGATCATGAACTGGACCGGCCACGTCCTCACCGGCCCGCGCACCGAACTACCCAAGTTCCTCGCCCGTCCCGAGGTCGCCCGCACCGGCGTCTACTTGCTGCACGGGCGCAACCCCGATGACCCCGACCGCGCCATGCTCTACATCGGCGAGAGCGACCAAGTCGGTACCCGCCTCAAGCAGCACAACCAGGAAGACAGGAAAGCTCGACTGCTGACCACCTCACTCCAACACGAAAAGATCCAAGCATGGAAAACGGCCAACTCAACTGGATCACCGGCTTTATCTGGAACATCGCCGACGATGTGCTGCGTGATGTCTATGTGCGCGGCAAATACCGCGACGTCATCCTGCCGATGACCGTGATTCGCCGGCTCGATGCGGTGCTCGAACCAACCAAGGACGCGGTACTCAAGCTCAGCGACCAGCTCGACCAAGCCGGCGTCGCCAACAAACACGCCGCTCTGCGCGCGGCCTCCGGTCAAGCCTTCTACAATGGCTCCCCGTTTCGCCTGCGCGATCTGCGCGCGCGTGGCAACCCGCAACAGCTCAAGGCCGACTTCGAGGCGTATCTCGATGGCTTCTCGCCGAACGTCCAGGAGATCATCGACAAGTTCAAGTTTCGCAACCAGATTCCCACCTTGGTTGAAGCCGACATCCTCGGCAGCCTGATCGAGAAGTTCACCACCTTCGACATCAACCTCAGCCCTGAGCCGATCCGCGCTGAAGACGGCACCGTCCGCCTGCCCGGTCTCGATAACCATGCCATGGGCACCCTCTTCGAGGAACTGATCCGCCGCTTCAACGAGGAAAACAACGAGGAGGCCGGGGAGCACTTCACGCCGCGCGATGTGGTGCGGCTGATGACCAATCTGATCTTCTATCCCATCTGGGATGACATCAAGGACGGCACCTATCGCGTCTATGACGGCGCCTGCGGCACCGGCGGCATGCTCACCCTGGCGCAAACCACACTCGAACAGCTCGCCCGCGAGCGCGACAAGGAAGTGTCCATTCATCTGTTCGGCCAAGAGGTGCAGCCCGAGACCTACGCTATCAGCAAGGCCGATCTGCTGATCAAGGGCGAGGGCGTGGCGGCGGACAACATGAAGTACGGCTCGACGCTGTCGTCGGATGCCTTCACCGCCATAGTGTTTGACTTCATGCTCTCCAATCCGCCCTACGGCAAGAGCTGGAAGAGCGACCTCGAGCGCCTCGGCGGCAAGACGAGCCTGACCGATCCGCGCTTTCAGGTCACGCACCAGGGCGAAGAGCTGTCGTTGATCACCCGTTCCAGCGACGGGCAGTTGATGTTCCTGATCAACAAACTCGCCAAGATGAACCACGACACCGCGCTTGGCAGCCGTATCGCCGAGGTACACAACGGCTCGTCGCTGTTCACCGGCGACGCCGGCAGCGGCGAGAGCAACATCCGCCGCTGGATCATCGAGAACGACTGGCTCGAAGCCATCATCGCCCTGCCACTGAACATCTTCTATAACACCGGCATCGCCACCTACATCTGGGTGCTGACCAACCGCAAGCCCGAAGCGCACCGGGGTCAGGTGCAGTTGATCGACGCCACCGCGATTTACACCCCACTGCGCAAGAACCTGGGCAAGAAGAACTGCGAGCTGTCAGCGGAGCAGATTCAGCAGATCACCGACCTGTTCCTCGCCTTCGAGGAGACCGAGCAGTCCAAGCTGTTTCCCAACGCCGCCTTTGGCTACTGGAAGATCGTCGTCGAGCGCCCGCTGCGCCTGGCCACTCTGGTCACCCCCGCCAAGCTCGCCGCTTTCAAGCAGAGCGCCCCGGTTAAGCTGCACCCCGCCGCCGAGCATCTGGCCAAGATCGCCGGCGGGTCGGAACCGCAGCGGGACTTCAACGCCGTGGAAGCGCAACTCAAAACCGCGCTCAAAGCCGATGGACTCAAGCTGACCGCCGCCGACCTCAAGCGGCTGCGGGACGCCTTCACCGAGAAGGACGAGACCGCCGCGCCGGTGATCAAGAAGAAAACCAAGACCGGCATCGAGTACGAGCCAGACACCGCCCTGCGCGACACCGAGCAGGTGCCGCTGCTGGAAGACGGCGGCATCGAGGCGTTTTTCCAGCGCGAGGTGCTCCCCCATGTGCCCGATGCCTGGATCGACCACGACAAGACGCAGATTGGCTACGAGATCAGCTTTACCCGGCACTTCTACAAGCCCACGCCCTTGCGCACGCTAGAGGAGATCAAGGCCGATCTGGAAGCCTTGCAGGCCGAGGCCGAGGGGTTGCTCGATGAGATCGTCTCGCCGGGTGGAGAGTTGGTATGACCGGGAAACTGCGGCCTTATCCTGAGTACAAGGAGACTGACTTGCCGTGGTTGGGGCGGGTGCCGGTGCATTGGGATATTCGCAGAAACGGTCGATTGTTCTCGCAACGCAACGAGACCGGTTTTGGCGACCTACCCATTCTTGAGGTATCGCTGAAAACCGGCGTGCGCGTTCGGGATATGGACAACCTGAAGCGCAAGCAAATCATGTCGGATCGCGAGAAGTACAAACGCGCGGCAAGAGGCGACATTGCTTACAACATGATGCGGATGTGGCAAGGCGCGGTCGGCGTAGTGCCCGAGGATGGTCTAGTCAGCCCCGCCTACGTTGTCGCGCGCGCGCATACTGAGACTGAGCCACGCTACTTCAATTACCTGTTTCGCACCGATGCCTTCAAGAACGAGATTGACGGATATTCGCGCGGGATCGTGAAAGACCGCAATCGGCTGTATTGGGAGGATTTTAAGCGAATCCCCGCGTGCTTTCCACCACCGGAAGAGCAGGCAGCCATCGCAAACTATCTCGACGCCATTTCCTCAAAGATCAACCGCTTCATCCGCAATCGGCGGCGGCTGATCGAGGTGTTGAACGAGCAGAAGCAGGCCATCATCAACCGGGCCGTGACGCGCGGGCTTGATCCTGATGTTCCGCTCAAGCCTTCTGGGATCGAGTGGCTTGGGGAGATTCCGGGGCATTGGGAAGTTTGCCGACTGCGCCATATCATTAAATCTGTTACATCTGGATCACGTGGCTGGTCTGATTATGCTGCCGATGATGGGCCGCTATTTATTCGTATAGGAAATCTCCGTCGATTTTCGCTTGATCTGCGTTTTGATGATGTTGTACGCCTGAATCTTCCAGACACAACGGAAGCCTTACGAACGCGTGTTTGGCCGAACGATTTACTTATATCTATTACTGCCTATATTGGCTCTATTGCAGTTATACCGGCTAACTTTGAAAAAGCGTACATCAGCCAACATGTAGCACGCTGCTCGCTGCTGGATGACACGCATAACGCCAGATGGTTAGGGTATGTGCTTTTATCAAATATTGGGCAGATGCATGGCAAATTGAGCTTGTATGGCGGCACAAAAGATGGGTTATCTCTTGATGACGTAAAAAATTATCCAGTGCTTCTGCCACCACGGAGCGAACAAAACGAGCTAGTTACCTCAATTGAGCATGGTTTGAAAGCTATTATACTTGTTATTGAAAAGGCTGAACGCGAAATCACCCTCATTCGCGAATACCGCACCCGCCTGATCGCCGACGTGGTCACCGGCCAAGTCGATGTCCGCCACCTCGCCCCCAGCGCCCCGCTCCCTGCCAACGACGCACTCGACGAAGACCTCGAAGCCGACGCCCTGCTCGATGACGAGGACGCCGACAGCGACCCCGCGCTAGAAGACGAGGCCGACGCGGAATGACCGAGGCCCCCAAGCCCATCGTCTTCCTGGGTTCGTCGCTGGATGACCTGCGCGCCTTCCCGCTCGCGGCACGACGCGAAGCCGGTTTTCAGCTCGACCAGGTGCAGCACGGCGGCGAGCCGAACGACTGGAAACCCATGTCGAGCGTCGGGCCGGGTGTTCGGGAAATCCGCGTTCGGGATGCGGCGGGGGCCTTTCGCGTCCTTTACCTGGCCAAACTCGCCGATGCCGTCTATGTGTTGCACTGTTTCCAGAAGAAGACCGAGAAGACCGCCAAGGCCGATGTGGACTTGGCGACCCGGCGGTATCGTGACTTGTTGCAGGAGATCAATCAATGAACGCACATCCATTTGCCAGCGTCTGGGAGGCCATCGAGGATACCCCGGAGGAGGCGGCCACGATGAAGCTGTGCGCCAGTTTGATGAGGGCATTGCAAGCACAGATCGCCGACCATGGGCTCAGTCCAACCGAGGCCGCCCGGCGCTTTGGCGTCACCGAGCCGCGCATCGCCGAGCTGATCGCGGGCAAGGTGACTCTGTTCGATCTCAACGCGCTGATCCATATGGCCGCCACGGCGGGTCTCCAGTGCGAGATTCAAATCCGCGACGCCGCTTAGGTCGCTCCAAAGACTGAGGGGACGGAAGGATGCCAACGACGGACACCTCCGAGAACGGCCTGGAAACGCTGATCGTCGAATCCCTGGTCGACCAGGCTGACTACTTGCCAGGGCGCAGCCAAGACTACGACCGCGACCACGCCCTCGATTTGGCCCACCTGCAAGCCTTCGTCGAGACCACCCAGCCCGACGTCTTCGCCGCGCTCAGTCTTGCCACCGCCACGCCCAAGCGCCTGCAGTTCCTCCACCGCCTGCAAGGCGAGATCGCCAAGCGCGGGGTCATTGATGTGCTTCGCAACGGCATCAAGCACGGCCCCGTTCATCTCGACCTGTTCTACGGCACGCCCTCACCCGGCAACACCAAGGCCGCGATCCTTCACGCCGCCAACCGCTTCTCGGTCACCCGACAACTGCACTACAGCAAGGACGAAGCCCAGCTCGCGCTCGACCTGGGGCTGTTCATCAACGGCCTGCCGGTGGCGACCTTCGAGCTGAAAAACCGCCTGACCAAGCAAACGGTGGCCGATGCGGTGCAGCAGTACCAGCGCGACCGCGACCCCAAGGCGTTGTTGTTTCAATTCGGGCGCTGCATGGTGCATTTCGCCGTCGATGACCAGGAAGTGCGCATGTGTACGCACCTCAAAGGCAAGGACTCCTGGTTTTTGCCCTTCAACCAGGGCGATGAGGACGGCGCCGGCAATCCGCCCAACCCCAAGGGGCTGAAGACCGCCTATCTGTGGGAGCACATCCTCACCAAGCCCAGCCTGACCGACATCCTGGAGAACTACGCCCAGGTGGTCGTGGAAAAGGACGACCAGGGGCGCAAGAAGCACAAGCAGATTTTCCCCCGCTACCATCAGCTCGACCTGGTGCGCACACTGCTGGCCGATGCCCAAGCCAAAGGCGCTGGGGTGCGCTACCTGATCCAGCACTCTGCCGGCAGTGGCAAAAGCAATTCCATCGCTTGGTTGGCCCATCAGCTCATCCGCCTGGAGCGCGCGGGGGCGCTGATCTTCGACTCGGTGATCGTGGTCACCGACCGACGTCTCCTCGACAAGCAGATTCGCGACACCATCAAGCAGTTCGCCCAGGTCTCAGCCACCGTTGGCCATGCCGAGCTCAGTGGCGATCTACGCCGCTTCCTGCACGACGGCAAGAAGATCATCATCTCCACGGTGCAGAAGTTCCCCTTCATCCTCGATGAGATCGGCGATGCCCACCGCAATCGCCGCTTTGCCATCATTATCGACGAGGCCCACTCCAGCCAGGGTGGGCGCACCGCCGCGCAGATGAACATGGCCCTGTCCGAGACGGGCAAGCCCAAGAGCGAGGACGGCGAGGACGAGGACGACGAAGATCGGATCAACCGGATCATGGAATCGCGCAAGTTGCTTGGCAACGCGAGCTACTTCGCCTTCACCGCCACACCCAAGAACAAAACACTGGAGCTGTTCGGCGTCCCGGTGCGCCGAAGCGATGAGAACGGGGGCGACAAGACCGGCTATCGACCGTTCCACCACTACAGCATGAAGCAGGCCATCCAGGAGGGCTTCATCCTGGATGTGCTGGCCCACTACACCACGGTGGACAGCTACTACCGCCTGGCCAAGAGGGTCGAGGACGACCCCGAGTTCGACACCAAGCGCGCGCGGCGCAAGCTGCGCCACTATGTCGAGAGCCACGACCATGCCATCCGCCAGAAGGCCGAGATCATGGTCGATCACTTCCACGAACAGGTCATCGCCCGGCGCAAGCTCGGTGGCCAGGCGCGCGCCATGGTCATCTGCAGCGGCATCCCGCGCGCGATCCAGTATTACCACGCCATCTCGGCCTACCTCACCGAACGGCGCAGCCCCTATCAAGCCATCGGCGCCTTCTCCGGCGAGCACGAGGACGGCGGGCGCAAGATTACCGAGGCGCAACTGAACGGCTTTCCCAGCAACCAGATCGAGAAGACCTTCCAGCACGACCCCTATCGCTTCCTGGTGGTCGCCGACAAGTTCCAGACCGGCTACGACGAGCCCCTGCTGCACACCATGTATGTCGATAAGGCGTTGTCCGGCATCAAAGCGGTGCAGACCCTCTCGCGGCTCAACCGCGCGCACCCGCAGAAGACCGATACCTTCGTGCTCGACTTCATGAACGACGCCGACACCATCATCAACGCCTTCTCCGACTACTACCGCACCACGGTCTTGAGCGAGGAGACCGACCCGAACAAGCTCCACGACCTCCAATCCGCGCTCGACGGTTACCAGGTCTATTCGCCCCAGGACGTGCGCCAACTGGTCGAGCGCTTCCTCGGCGGTGCCGACCGCGACGCCCTGGACCCCATCCTCGATGCCTGCGTGGCGGTCTACAGCAACGACCTTGACGAAGACGCACAGGTCGATTTCAAAGGCAAGGCCAAGGCGTTCGGGCGCACTTACCAGTTCCTCGCCTCCATCCTCCCCTACACCAACCAGGCATGGGAGGCGCTATCGATCTTCCTGAACTTCCTGGTGCCCAAGCTCCCGGCTCCGGTCGAGGCGGACCTCGCCCAGGGGATTCTCGAAGCCATCGACATGGACAGCTATCGCAACCAAGTGCGCGAGGCGCAGGCGCTGGACCTGCTCGATGAGGATAGCGAACTCGCCCCCGTGCCCATCGGCGGCGGTGGAGGCAAAGCCGAAGCTGAGCTGGACCGCTTGAGCAACATCATCCGCGCCTTCAACGACCAGTTCGGCAACATCGACTGGGACGATGCCGACCGCATCGGCCAGGTGATCGCCGAGGAGCTACCTGCAAAAGTCGCCGCCAACAAGGCTTATCAGAACGCCATGAAGAACAGCGACAAAGCCGCCGCTCGCCTGGAGCATGACCGGGCGCTGGAAACGGCCATCATCGGAATGCTGACCGATCACTCCGAATTGTTCAAACAGTTCAGCGATAATCCGAGTTTTAACAAGTGGCTGAAGGATACGATTTTCGGGGCGACGTATGAGCAGGCGGCCTAAAGACGAAACCAACCCCAATAGAAACTGTCGCTGCTGGTTGACACATCAACAAGACGCTCAATCCGCCCCGATGAACCTCGGCACTGCCGGATGCCTGCCAAGCATTCGTTACGGCTTGCTCCCTGCAAGCGGTGCTGGGCGCCGCTCCTGCTTCGCCGATGGAAAAGCTGTTCGATTCTCCCAGCCGCCGCTGCCCGATACGAGTCCCGCGTTGTCTGGCAGCGTGGCGATCCAGATGCCTATAACCCTGCGAAACGGCATCGGCTTTTCGATGACGTGTGCGCTCACATGACCCGCAAGCTTCGTCCGAGCGAATACTGGACGCTCGAGCGTTGCATGGAGTCGGCCGCAGCCTACACCAGCCGGGTCACATGGGCGAAAGCAGACCCGAGCGCTCACAAAAACGCACGTCTAAGCGGCTGGCTCGAGCAGTGCTACACGCCATACCCAAGTCCAGTCCTACGCTCAAGTAGACGCAAGAGCCGATCGCAGAATCCGCAAAACAGTTCAGCCCTAAGACGACATGGCATCAGGAGGAGCACGGCGCCTACGAGGCCGCGAAGCGCCTTGGCCTTTTCGAGGAGGTAACCGCCCACACGCAAGACGAGAGTTACCGGCAAGTATCCGAGGTCCATCTTGACGATATCCCTGACGCAAGACGGCAAATTCGCTACTCAAACGCCCTGCGCTCAATTTGTGGCTGATCGAAGCGTGAGCGAGGACGAGACGCCGAGAAGAGCGGCTATACTGCGCCCAGCTGCCGGCACACTTCGAAGCCGTACCGAACTCGCAGGGAAGCTGCTCGAAGGGGCGACATGCGCTAGACTCCAGTGACGACCATCACGAGAGCCTGGATTGTAGACAATCAGCAGCCAACTTGGGAGGCTGAACACTGGTTGGTAATGCTTATTGACCAGTTAACAATTATCCGGACACTTTCATTGCGCATACTGAGTATACGGGAGCTTGAAGAACGACTTGATCAGCTCGGTTTCTTCTTTCAGTGACCGCAATGCTGATTGTACGGAGTGCTT
>NZ_NHSF01000030.1 GCF_016653295.1 Halochromatium salexigens
CGTCAAACTCACCAAGAAGGCCATGCGAGAGGTCGAAGCGCGGCTACTGCGCAACCCCGATCTGCCGAAGTGGGATATCTTGATCAAGCCTGCCTGCTCGGTATAACTGTTTCTGGAAATCACCTAAGACTGTATTCGGTACGCGCACCCATCTGGCGGACACCGCTGAAGGTGAGATAGCCGGTCTGCCAGAGTAGGGCCTCGTTGCTGATGTCCTCGACATCGAAGGCGGAGAGCAGCGCCTCGGTGGCTTGCAGCCGGGCCAGGCGAGGGGTGAAGAAGCCGCGTTGGGTGAGCAGGTCGACGAGGAAGATCGGCGTACCGGTCTCGAACCACCAGGGAGGGAAGAATTTGCCTTCCTCCACCAGTCTTAACGCGAAGCCGGTCTTGTCGACGTAGTAACACTGTTCTTCGCGGATCTCGCGGAAGGTCTGGATGCCGATGGGAAGTGGTTGACGGGGCATGCAAGAGGCGTCCAAGGGCACGGTCGCGGGGCTCAACGATGGCTTCAGTCTAACCCGTGCGCCAGCAACGGCTGCAAGAACTGGCCGGTATACGACGCCTCGCAAGCAGCAATCTGCTCTGGGGTCCCGCTAGCGATGACTTGCCCGCCCTTGTCGCCGCCCTCGGGGCCAAGATCGATGATCCAGTCGGCGGTCTTGATCACATCCAGGTTGTGCTCGATCACCACCACGGTGTTGCCCGCATCGCGCAGCCAGTGCAACACCTGCAGCAGATGCTTGACATCCTCGAAATGCAGGCCAGTCGTCGGCTCGTCGAGGATGTAGAGCGTGCGGCCAGTACCGCGCTTGGACAGCTCGCGGCTGAGCTTGACACGCTGCGCCTCGCCGCCGGAGAGGGTGGTCGCGGCCTGACCCAGGCGCAGGTAGCCGAGGCCGACGTCTTCGAGCGTCTTGAGCTTGCGGCGGATCACCTGCACCGGGCCGAAGAAAGCCAGCGCGTCCTCGACAGTGAGGTTGAGGACTTCATCGATGGTCTTGCCCTTGTAGCGGATCTCGAGCGTCTCGCGATTGTAGCGCCGGCCCTGGCAGACATCGCATTGCACATAGACATCGGGCAGGAAGTGCATCTCGACCCGGATCAGTCCATCGCCCTTGCAGGCCTCGCAGCGCCCGCCCTTGACGTTGAAGCTGAACCGGCCGGGGCCATAGCCGCGTGCGCGCGCCTCGGGCACATTGGCGAACAGGTCGCGAATCAGGTTGAACAGCCCGGTGTAGGTGGCTGGATTCGAGCGCGGCGTGCGGCCGATTGCGGACTGATCGATATTGACTACCTTGTCGAATTGCTCCAGGCCCTCGACGCCGATGTGTGGCGCCGGGCGCAGGGATGCGTTGTTGAGCAGGCGTGCGGCGAGTGGGTAGAGGGTGTCGTTGATTAGCGTCGACTTGCCGGAGCCGGAGACGCCAGTGACCACGCAGAAGGTGCCGATCGGGATCTCGGCGTCGATATCACGCAGGTTGTTGCCGCTGGCACCACGGATGATCAGTGGCTGATGGGTGCGCCCCGGGCGGCGCTCGCCGGGGATCTCGATGCGCCGCACGCCGCTCAGATACTGACCGGTCAGCGAGGCCGGCTCGGCGGCGATCGCCTCGGCCGTCCCTTGCGCGACCACCTCGCCACCGTGGGCGCCCGCGCCGGGGCCGAGGTCGAGCACATGATCGGCGGCACGGATCGCATCCTCATCGTGCTCGACGACGATGACGGTGTTGCCGAGATCGCGCAGCCGGGTCAGGGTGCCGAGCAGGCGGGCGTTATCGCGCTGATGCAGGCCGATCGAGGGCTCGTCGAGGATGTACATCACGCCGACCAGCCCGGCGCCGATCTGGCTGGCGAGCCGGATGCGCTGCGCCTCGCCGCCGGAGAGGGTCTCGGCGCTGCGCGCGAGGCTCAGATACTCGAGCCCGACATTGACCAGGAACCGCAGCCGCTGGCTGATCTCCTGGACGATCTTGGCGGCGATCTCGCCACGCGTGCCGGGCAACTCGAGTGCCTCGAACCAACGCAGCTCGTCGCCGATCGGCAGCGCCGACAGGGCGGGCAGAGTGCGCTCGGCGATCTGCACCTGCCGCGCGGCCTCGTTGAGCCGCTGGCCCGAGCAGCTTGGGCAGGGGCGCATCGAGAGGGTCTTGGCCAGCTCCTCGCGCACCGTGGCCGACTCGGTTTCGCGGTAGCGGCGCTCCAAGTTGGGGATGATCCCCTCGAAGGGGCGCAGCTTGCCGCTGCCGCGCTCGTGCGGCAATTTGAGCTTCAGCTTCTGCTCGCCGCTGCCGAACAGGACGACCTGTTGGGCCTGTTCGCTCAGATCACACCAGGCCGCCTCGAGATCGAAGCCGACATGCTCGGCGACGCTGGCGAGCATCCGGAAATAATGGCCGTTGCGCCGATCCCAGCTGCGGATCGCGCCAGCGGCCAGGCTCAGCTCCGGGTGCAGCACGACCTTGGCCGGATCGAAGAACGGCTCGACGCCGAGCCCGTCGCAGGTCGGGCAGGCGCCGGCTGGATTGTTGAACGAGAACAGCCGAGGCTCAAGCTCGGCTAGGCTCCAGCCGCAGCGCGGGCAGGCATAGTTGGCGGAGAAGGTCAGCGGGGGACGCTCATTGCCATCGTCGTCTGGGTCCATCCAGGCGACTCGCAAGATGCCTTTGGACAGGGCGAGAGCGGTCTCGATCGACTCGGCCAGGCGCAGCTGCAGATCGGCGCGCACGCGGAAGCGGTCGACGACGACCTCGATGCTGTGCTTGCGCTTTGCATCCAGCGTTGGCGGGCTATCGAGCTCGCACAGCTGGCCGTCGACCCGAGCGCGCACGAAACCCTGGGCATTCAGCTCGGCGAACAAGGACTGATGATCGCCCTTGCGCTCGGCGACCACCGGGGCCAACAGCATCAGCCGCTCGCCTTCGGGCAGCGCCAGGATCTGATCGACCATCTGGCTCACCGTCTGCGCCGCGAGCGGCTCGGCATGGGTCGGGCAGTGCGGGATGCCCACGCGCGCGAATAGCAGGCGCAGATAGTCGTGGATCTCGGTAATGGTACCGACGGTCGAGCGCGGATTGTGCGAGGTGGTCTTCTGCTCGATCGAGATCGCCGGTGACAGGCCCTCGATGTGGTCGACATCGGGCTTGTCCATCATCGACAGGAACTGCCGGGCGTAGGCCGAGAGCGACTCGACATAGCGGCGCTGGCCTTCGGCGTAGAGGGTGTCGAAGGCGAGCGAGGATTTGCCCGAGCCGGACAGCCCGGTGATCACCACCAGCCGATTGCGTGGCAGGTCGACATCGATGTTCTTGAGAGTATGGGTGCGCGCACCGCGGATGCGGATCTGCTCGACCGATGGGCTGCCCGAGATCAAAGCGTTCGTCCTGAGTGATGATGGCGTCCGTGGTCTGCGTGATAGGGCGCGCGCTGCGGCTGGGTTCAGCCTTGATCACTCGCGGAGCAGGGGCCTCGGAACTGTTCAGGTACATTGGTGGGGCAGGTGCCGCAGTCCTCGTTACCGGGTACCGCGAAATCGATCTTGCGGGGATAGGGCAGACCGAGCCCGTCCATCAACCTGACGAAGTCGTCTTTCGAGCGGCCGTGATTCAACCGTGGGTTGCGCCCCTTCTCCTGGGCGATGGACGAGACGAAGCGCTGCTCGTAATCGTGACCGGGGTAGACCAGGGTCTCGTCCGGGAGCGAGAACAGCTTGTTGTGGATGCTTTGGTAGAGCGTGGCGGAATCGCCGGATTGAAAGTCGGTGCGACCGCAGGCCTCGATAAGCAGCGCATCGCCCGTGAACAGGAGATTCTGGACCGGCGTATCGATCAGATAGGCGTGATGATGGTCGGTGTGGCCGGGGGTGAACAGCGGATGCAGGTTGACCGAGCCGACGGCGAAGGCCTCGCCTTCCTGAACGCCAAGATCGGCGCAGGGCAGGTCGAGCATCCTTGGATAAGCGGTCTGGCAGTCTGAGCGTTGCTTCAGGCGCCGCGCACCGGTGAGGTGGTCGGCATGCACATGGGTTTCGAGGGTTGCCATCAGTGTCAGCCCGAGGTCCTTGAGCACCTGCAGGTCACGCTCGACGGTATCAAGCACCGGATCGATCAGGATCGCCTGGCTGGTCTGCTCGCAGCCGATTAGGTAGGTGTAGGTGGAGGAGTCCGTCTCGAAAAGCTGTTTGAATATCATGATGAAAAAAGCCTGTGTGTTATGAGTCGATCTTATCAGGATTCGTGCGCAGGCTTGAAGCTTGTTGCGGTTCACAGTTCCTGTTGCTATGTATCGATGTAAAGTCCACGTCACCGGTCTGCCTTGAGTGGGGCAGCTGGCGTGCCCTCTTTTTGTAGTCCAGACTGACGATGAACCGATTGTGCTCGCTCCTGCTTACCCTGGTTTTACCGTTGTCCTTAGCGCCTGCGCTTCCGGCTCTCGGATAAGCGGGCAAGAGTCTTTATGATGGACCGGTCGCCGCGGGTGTCGTGCGCCCGCCCGGGACCGAGGGCGCTGTGCTCCAGCGTCGACTGATTTTGGGCCTCGACTCCAGTGACGCCTTTGCTGGTCTGTATCCGCTGACTTCGCCACATGAGAACACCGAGGTTGAGGTCTTGATTGAACCCGCAGTGATCGAAGCAGAGTCAGGCAGCTGCGGTTTCGACCATCTGCTGCTTCAGGTTCGCGTTTATCGCAAGCATGATCACAGCGATGGCTTCGATAAGCGCTATCGTGGCAAGGCCTCTGGCAACCGTGACGCGCTCGACGAACTTCTTAAACCTCTCGGGCGTGATCTGAAACGCGGCTTTGGCGCCAAGTCCGTGTATTGAAGTGGCAGCGGGCGTCGAGTGGATTGCTTGGCGCTTTAAGTCGGCTATGATCAACGAAACCGGCGCAGGTACCACCACTCGAACAACCGCTTGAGCCAGTGGAAGACCAGCGTGCGGGGCAGCACCAGGTTGTACTTGGGCGTGCGCGCGACCAGCATGCCGCGATCATTGGCGTCGACGATGCAGAGAAGCTCGACCTTGAAGGTCTCGCGTGGCGTCTTGCCCGCCAGCTCGGCGACCAGATTCTTGGCCGCCGCACCGGCCTGCAGGTCGGCCATGTGCGCCTGCTTCGGCATCCAGTCGGGGCCGGGGAAGCTGCCCGAGTCGCCGACCACATAGGTGCGCTCGAAGCCGGGCACCCGACACTGGGCATCGGCCTGCACCAGCCCGCCGGGCGAGCGGGGCAGGTCGGTCTCGTCGAACCAGGCATTACCCGTCATGCCGGGCATGAAGAGGATCAGATCGGCGGGGAATTCGCCGCCCTCGGTGATGACCTTCTCGGCGGTGAACTGCTTCAGCTTGTGCCCGAGATGGGTCTCGATGCCGACCCGCTGCATCTCGCCGAGCAGCTTGTCGACCGCCTTGGGGCCGAGCCGGTTGCCGGGCCGCTCGGCCGGGGTGAAGAAGACGATGCGGAAGCGCTCGCGCCGGCCCTCCTTGCGCAGCTGCCGATCGAGCCCGAACAGGAACTCGAAGATCGGCCCGCCGCGCATCGACGCCGGCTCCTGGGGATTGCCGGCGAAGCCCATGGCGATGGTGCCGCCATCGAGCGAGCGCAGCCGGTCGCGGATCGCCTCGGCGGCGGCAATGCCCTCGCAGGGGGTGATCGCATGCTCGATGCCGGGCAGCTTCTTGATGAAACGGCCACCGCTGGCGATGATCAGGCCGTCGTTCTCGACTGAGCCGGCCTCGGTGTGCAGCACCCGACCGCCGTCGCTGAGACCGGTGGCCGAGGCGGCCAGATGCTCGGCGTCCATCTTGCCGAAGAAATGGCCGAGATCGAGCCGCAGATCCTCGCCGGTGCGCAGACCGCTCGGCACCCAGATCAGACCGGGATAGTAGACGAACTCGGGGCGCGGGCTGACGACGGTGATCTGGCCCTCGAAGCCCTGGTCGCGGAGCGTCTTGAGGGCGGTCAGCGCGCCAAATCCGGCGCCGACGATGGTCACACGTTGCATACTGTTCTCCAAAAGCTGAGGACGGGCCGATGGATGTGAGCGTCCTCGGCGGCGTTTTCCATGGGTTGACCAAGTGGTTGATGAGATCGCATACTGATCGGCTACGTCGGTAAACGGCGTTCTCCTTGCTCCATTGCGCGCCCAACTGTCCACACCCGGTATCCACGCCCGGTGTCCAGGCTCAGCGTCGCGGGGGGCTTCTGTTATCCATGAGGAGCATTATGCGTCATTACGAGATCGTCTTTCTGGTGCATCCGAGCCAGAGCGAACAAGTCCCGGCGATGCTGGATCGCTATCGCACCAACCTCGAAGCGCGCGGTGGCCAGATCCATCGCCTCGAGGATTGGGGGCGGCGCCAGTTGGCCTATCCGATCAACAAGATCCACAAGGCGCATTATGTGCTGATGAACGTGGAGTGCGATGCCGAGGCGCTGGCCGAACTCGAGAGCGCGTTCCGCTTCAACGATGCGGTGCTGCGCAACATGATCATCAAGCGCGATGCGGCGGTCACCGAGCCGTCACCGCTACTGAAGAGTGGCGATGAGCGCGAGGGCTCGGATGACGACGGCGGCGAGCGGGGAGAGCGGCGCCCACGGCGCTCGGACGACGACGGCGAGGGGCGCGGCGAAGGCCGCTCCGAGTCGCGCGATTTCGACAACGACTGAACGCGCCGTCGACACTGATCTCCGTATCCCGTTTTCGCATCCGTTTCCATCGAGGCACTCATGTCACGCTACTTCCGCCGCAAACGCTACTGCCGCTTCACCGCCGAAGGCATCACCGAGATCGACTACAAGGACATCAACCTGCTCAAGGCTTTTGTCAGTGAGTCGGGCAAGATCGTCCCCAGCCGCATTACCGGCACCTCGGCGCGCTACCAGCGCCAGCTCGCCACGGCCATCAAGCGCGCGCGCTTCATCGCCCTCCTGCCCTATACTGACGGCCATTGAGCCCGAGCACAGTCCTGATAACGCATTCGACCTGGAGATCCCCGTGGATTTGATCCTGATGAAGAAGGTACGTGGCTTGGGCGAGCTTGGAGACAAGGTCTCGGTGCGCGCCGGCTATGGCCGTAATTTCCTGATTCCATCCGGCTACGCCAAGCCGGCGACGGCAGAGAATCTCAAAGCCTTCGATGAGCGCCGCGCCGAACTCGAGCGCGAGGCCGCCGAGGCGCTCGCCGCCGCCGAGGACCGTAAGGCCAAGCTCGAAGGCGTCATCGTCACGGTGCCGCGCAAGGCCGGCGACGAGGGCCGGCTGTTCGGCTCGGTCGGCACCGCCGACATCGCCACCGCGATCACCGAGGGTGGACTCGGCATCGAGCTGCTCAAGAGCGAGGTGCGCCTTCCCGATGGGCCGTTCCGCGCCGTCGGCGATTACGACGTCGAGCTGCATCTGCACTCGGACGTCTCGGTGAGCGTGCGCATCGAGGTCATCCCGGCGACCTGACGAGGCACTGCACCGGCATCTGCTCCCCCGCCTTGACCGATCGGAATCACTGGCCCGGCTCCCGAGCCTTGCAGGTCAGGGCGGTCACAGCAAGCGGCTCTCATCCAATGCGCGTTCGCTGAGAAGACTGTGACGATGAGCCAGCTCGAAACAGGAACGACGAACTTCCTGGATTTGGTCGGTAACGGCAGGATTTGTCGCGTACCGTCCTATCAGCGCGACTATGCCTGGAGCGATGAGCAGTGGGAGGATCTCTGGAGCGATGTCGCGGATCTGCACGCCAGCGAGCAGAGGCGCCACTACATGGGCGCGCTGGTGATCGAAAGGCTCGGCGAGCGCGAATTTCGCATCATCGATGGACAGCAGCGACTGGCCACGCTGAGCCTGCTGGCGTTGGCGGTGCTGGCACAGTTGACGGCGCTCGCCGATCAGGGCGTCGAGCCCGATGCGAACCGAGAGCGGGTGATGGGTCTGCGCAATCGGTTCGTCGGTGAGGAGGATCCGGTCTCCTTGCAGGAGAGCAGCAAGCTGTTCCTCAATCAGACCGATGATCCCTTCTATCAGGATTGTCTGGTGCAAGGCCGCGCGCCGATGAATCCGCAGGGGCTGCCGAAATCGAATAAATTGCTGTGGGGCTGTTTCTGCTATTTCCGCGAACGTCTGGCGACGGTGGAAGCGTTCACGCATGACGGGGGCGCCTTGGCGGGGTTCCTGAATGAGACGATTGCGCGCCAACTGCTGTTCATCGTCATCTCCATCGATGACGCGCTCAATGCCTATACCGTGTTCGAGACGCTCAACGCGCGTGGTTTGGAGCTATCCTCGACCGATCTGCTGAAGAACTATCTGTTTTCCCTCGTTCAACTGCCTTCGGATCGGGAGACCTTGCAGCGGCGCTGGCAACACTTGGTCGCGACGGTGCGCCAGGAGCGCTTCCCCGAATTCCTGCGCTATCACCTGCTGTGTCAACACCGCCAAGTGCATCGGCAACGGTTGTTCAAGATGGTGCGCGACACGGTGCGCGAGCCTCCCCAGGTGTTCACCCTGATGCAGGCCTGGCAGCAGCGCGCGGAATTGTTCAGTGCCTTGTCGGACCCGTATCACGAATTCTGGATCGAGCGCGCCGACTGTCAGCCCTTGATCAAGGAATGGGTGCTCTTTGATGTCTATCAGATGACGCCCTTGCTGTTTGCCGCTTGGGAGCGGTTCAGTGCGGCGGATTTTGCCCGCGTCCTCAAATTGAGCACGGTGATCACCTTTCGCTACAGCGTCGTCAGCCAGATGAACACGAACGCCTTGGAGCTGATCGTTCATGACGCGGCCAAAGGCATCCTGGACGGTCGCCTGCAAAGCCCTGCTGCGGTGTTCGCTTGCCTGCAATCGCTCTATGTGTCCGATGAGTACTTTCAGCAGAATTTTGCGCTGCTGGAGATCGATACCTCGCACCAACGTAAGAAGCTGGCGAAATATATCCTGGCCAGGCTGGAAGCCGATGGCACCGGCAAGCCCTGCGATGCCGACACCGACCCGGCAACGATCGAGCATATCCTGCCGGAAAACCCCAGCGATCAATGGGCGGCGTTGTTCCCACCCGAGCGCTGGGCGAGCGCGATCTATCGGCTGGGTAATCTGACGTTGCTCGAGACGGACATCAACCGTCGCATTGCGAACCTGAACTACGACGAAAAAAAGCCCACCTATACCACCAGCGCCTACGGCTTGACCCGCGCGATCGCGCGCATCGCACCGGAATGGACCCCGGCTTTCCTGCAGAAACGCCAGATGTTCATGGCACAACGCGCCGTGCATCTGTGGCGGGAAGGGGAAGCATAGGACCGTCCCCAGGGTCTAGACCTAGATCCGCAACAGCAAGCGGGCGGGGTCTTCCAGCGTGTCCTTGATACTGTGCAAGAATTGCACCGCTTCGCGTCCATCGACGATGCGGTGATCATAGGATAGCGCCAGATACATCATCGATCGGATCACCACCTCGCCATCGACCGCGATCGGGCGCTCCTGCACCTTGTGCATGCCGAGGATCGCGCATTGCGGCACGTTCAGGATCGGCGTCGAGAGCAGCGAGCCGAAGATGCCGCCATTGGTGATCGAGAAGGTACCGCCGGTCAGCTCCTCGAAGCTCAGCGAGCCGTCCTTGGCCTTCGTGGCGAAGTCGACGATGCCGCGCTCCACGTCCGCCATGCTCAGCTGATCGCAGTTGCGCAGGATCGGCACCACCAAGCCACGCTCCGAGCTGACCGCGATGCCGATGTCGTAATAGCCGTGGTAGATGATGTCGTCGCCATCGACCGAGGCATTGATGATCGGGAAGCGCTGCAAGGCCTCGACCGCCGCCTTGACGAAGAACGACATCAGGCCCAGGCGCACGCCATGCGTCTGCTCGAAGCGTTCCTTGTACTGCGCGCGCAGTGCCAGCACCGAGCCCATGTCGACCTCATTGAAGGTGGTCAGCATCGCCGCCGTGCGCTGGGCGTCCACCAGGCGTTCGGCGATGCGCGCGCGCAGTCGGGTCATGGGCACCCGCTGCTCGGGTCGGCCCGCCTCGCCGGTGAGGCGCGGCAACGGCGGGCTGCCGGAACCGGGCGCGTCGTCTTCGATCGCCGGCGCTTGTGCCTGTTTGGCCAAGGCCGCCGCCTCGGGATCGATCGCCGGCTCTTCGGCCTCCTGTTCATCGAGCCAGGCGAGCACATCCGCCTTGGTGATGCGCCCGGCCTTGCCGGTGCCGGGGATGCGGCTGGCATCGAGGTTCATCTCCTTGACCAGTCGCCGCGCGGCTGGCGCGAGCACGGCGCTCTCTGGCGCGGCGTCCTGTGTGGCTGCTGGGGCGGCCTTGGAAGCGGCTCGGGGCTCGGCTCTGGCCTCGGAGGCAGCGCCGGACTTGGCCCCGGATTTAGCCTTGGACTCAGCCTGGGGCGCCGCTTCAGAGGACGTCTCCGGCGCCGATGACGCCGCTTCGATGCGCGCAAGCAGGCTGTCGGCCGTGACCACGTCGCCCTCGGCGGCATTCACCTCGGCCAGCACGCCAGCGGCGGGCGCTGGCACCTCCAGCACCACCTTGTCGGTCTCCAGGTCGACGAGATTCTCGTCCTGGCGCACGCGCTCACCAGGCTGGACATGCCAGGTCAGGACCGTGGCATCGGCAACGGATTCGGGGAGGGCGGGAACGCGAACTTCAGTGGACATGAGGCAGACAGGCGTCGGATAAGAAGGGATTCAGGGAGCCAAGGCCCCGAGACGGCACATCAGTGTTGCACACCAGTGGCATCTCAGGGCTGTTCATCGTCGTCGGTGCTCAGCCCATCGTCGAGTGGCACCGGGATGCGACGATTCATGTTGGGATTGATGCGCCCGGTCAAGGCCTCGTCGATCAACTGTTCTTGTTGTTCGACATGGACCGAGCGATGCCCCACCGCTGGCGTCGCCGCCGCCGCGCGGCCGACGTAGAACGCTTGCTTGCCACTCAGGATCAACCCGTGGAAGCGATGCTTGATCTGATCCCAGGCGCCCTGGTTCTGCGGCTCCTCTTGGCACCAGATGATCTCGTTGGTGTCTGGATAATCGGCGAGCACGGCGGCGAAGGCCTCCTTGGGGAACGGATACAGCTGTTCGATGCGGATGATGGCCACATCGTCCAGCCCGCGCGCGCGGCGCGCCTCGAGCAGATCATAATAGACCTTGCCGGAGCAGAAGATCAGCCGTTCGATCGCGCCCGGCTCGAGGCTGTCGACTTCCGGGATCAGCGGCAGGAAGGCCCCATGCGCCAGCTCGTCCAGCGACGAGACCGCGAGGCGATGGCGCAGCAGGCTCTTCGGTGTCATCACCACCAGCGGGCGCCGATAGTCGCGCAACAGTTGTCGGCGCAGCAGATGGAACATCTGCGCCGGCGTGGTCGGCACGCAGACCTGGATATTGTGCTCGGCGCAGAGCTGCAGGAAGCGCTCCAAGCGGGCCGAGGAATGCTCGGCGCCCTGGCCCTCGTGCCCATGCGGCAACAGCATCACCAGCCCGCAGTCGAGGCCCCATTTGCTGCCGGCCGAACTGATGAACTGGTCGATCACGACCTGGGCACCGTTGACGAAATCGCCGAACTGCGCTTCCCAGAGCGTGAGCGCATTGGGCTCGGCGCTCGCGAAGCCGTACTCGAAGCCAAGCACGGCTTCCTCCGAGAGGATCGAGTCGATGGCGATGAACGGCGCCTGATGCTCGGCGATGGACTGCAGCGGGGTATAGTCGTTGCCAGTGCGCTGACAATGGACCTTGGCGTGACGGTGGACGAAGGTGCCACGGCTCGTATCCTGGCCCGAGAGCCGCACCGGATAGCCGGCGTCGAGCAGCGTGGCATAGGCCAGCGTCTCGGCGAAGCCCCAGTTCGCGAGCTGATCGCCTTGGGCCATCTTGCGCCGCTCCGACCAGATCTTGGCCACCCGCGTATGCAGCTCGAAGCCCTCGGGCAAGCGCAGTTGCGCCTCGGCCAGCTCGCGCAGCCGCTCGCGGGCCACGCCGGTCTCGGCCGGTAGCCGCCAATCGTGGCCGAAGCGCGATTTCCAATCGACCCGATAGCTGTTCTCCAGCCCGCAGAGCACCGGGCGCGCCACCACGATGCCATGCTCGATGTTGGAGCGGTAGTCATCGCTCAAGGCGAGCGTCTCATCGCGGCTCAGCTCGCCACGGTCGATCAGGCGATCGGCATAGAGGGCGCGGGCGGTCGGGTGCTGGCGGATGCGCTTGTACATCATCGGCTGGGTCACCGCCGGTTCATCGGCCTCATTGTGGCCCAGGCGGCGGTAGCAGATCAGGTCGATGACCACGTCCTTCTTGAACTGGTTGCGATAATCGAGCGCCAGGCGGGTGACGAAGATCACCGCCTCCGGATCGTCGCCGTTCACATGGAACACCGGCGCCTGCACCATCTTGGCGACATCGGTGCAATAGAAGGTCGAGCGCGTGTCGAGCGGGTTGCTGGTGGTGAAGCCGATCTGATTGTTGATCACGATATGCACGGTGCCGCCGGTGCCGTAGCTGCGCGTCTGCGAGAGCTGCAGGGTCTCGGTGACCACGCCCTGGCCGGCGAAGGCGGCATCGCCGTGGATCAGCACCGGCATCACCTGATCGCCGTTGTCATCGCCGCGCCGGCGCTGGCGCGCGCGCACCGAGCCTTCGATGACCGGATCGATGATCTCCAGGTGCGAGGGATTGAAGCCGAGCGCGACATGGGTGATGCCGCCCGGGGTGTCGATATCGGTGGCGAAGCCGAGATGGTACTTGACATCGCCGGCGCGCTGGCGCGGGTTCAGGTGCACCTTGCCCTCGAACTCGGCGAAAATCTCCTGCGGCGGCTTGCCGAGGGTGTTGACCAACACATTGAGCCGGCCGCGATGCGCCATGCCGATGACGATCTCGCGCACGCCCTTGCGACCGGCGCGTTGGATCAACTCATCGAGCAGCGGGATCAGCGCCTCGCCGCCTTCGAGCGAGAAGCGCTTTTGGCCGACATAGCGGGTATGGAGGTATTTCTCGAGCCCCTCGGCGGCGCTCAGCAGGGTCAGCAGCCAGCGCCGGTCGGCGGCCTTCAGCTCGGGGCGCGCCTGATAGCCCTCGATGCGTTTCTGCACCCAGCGTTTCTCGCTGGTCGAGGTCATGTGCATGTATTCGGAGCCGACCGGCCCGCAGTAGATGCGCTGCAGCAGGTCGATGATGCCGCGCAGTGGCATCCGGTCCGGCGCATAGAGCGAGCCGGTGTGGAAGACCTGATCCAGGTCGGCGTCTTCCAGTCCATGATAGCTCGGCTGCAGGTCGTCCACCTGGGGCGCCTGGCGCAGCTTCAGTGGGTCCAGGCTGGCGATCTGATGGCCGCGATAGCGATAACTATTGATCAGCCGCACCACCGCCGTCTGCTTCTCGGCCGCCGCCGGCTCGAGCCGGGTCAGCGAGCGGCGTTGGGCGCGATTGCGACTCTCGTGGGCGAGGCGTTGGAAGTTCTCGCGCACCGGCCCATGCGGCACCTCATTGGCCGCCTCCCGATGCATGGTCTCGAAGCGCTCGCGCCAGGCCAGATCGATGCTGTCCGGGTCCTTGAGGAAACGCTCGTAGAGATCCTCGATGAAGGCGGCATTGCCTCCGTAATAGGCGGATGAGTTGCGGAAAAGCTCGAGAAGCGCGCTCATGATGGTATCGGAAGGGGGCTCGGATGCCTCGTCGCTGGCTTGACCCCCGAGTGTAGCGCACCGCCCTAGCATCACGTGTGCTCGAGTTTTCAATATCAAGTATGGCTTATGGGGGCGCTGCTGGCGGGTCGCCCCCAGCCATGATGTCATGCCGCATGCTCAGCGGGCGGCTTCCAGTGCGGCGATGCGTTGCGCCAACGGCGGATGGCTCGCGAACAGTGCCATGAAGCCCTGTGCGATCTCGCCGGAGATACCGAAGGCGGCGAACTCGCCGGCGGGCAGGTCTTGCGGTTCATGCACGCGCTGCAAGGCGCGCAGGGCCGCGATCATCTTCTCGCGCCCGGCCAGGCCGGCGCCGCCGGCATCGGCGCGGTACTCGCGCAAGCGCGAGAACCACATCACGATCATCGATGCGAGGACCGAGAGCAGGATTTCGGCGAGGATGCTGACGACGAAGTAACCGATCCCGTGCCCTTGCTCGGTCTTGAACACCACGCGGTCGATCGTGTGGCCGATGACCCGCGCCAGGAACACCACAAAGGTGTTGACCACGCCCTGGATCAACGCCAGTGTGACCATGTCGCCATTGGCGACATGACTGATCTCGTGGCCGACCACGGCCTCCACCTCGTCCTGGCTCATGTGCTGCAGCAGGCCGGTGCTGACTGCGACCAGCGCGTCGTTCTTGTTCCAGCCGGTGGCGAAGGCATTCGGGTCCGGCTGCTCGAAGATGCCGACCTCGGGCATCTGGATGCCGGCCTGCTCGGACTGGCGGCGCACCAGATCGACTAGCCAATGCTCGAAGGGCGTCGAGGGTTGTTCGATGATGTGCACGCCCATCGAGCGCTTGGCCATCCACTTCGAGATGAACAGCGAGATCAGCGAACCCGAGAAGCCGATCACCGCCGCGAGCACGAGCAGGGCGCCCAGGTTCAGATCGACATTGTTCGCGGCCAGCAGGCCGTTGAGGCCGAGCAGGTTAAAGACAATGCTGATGACGACGAGCACCGCGACATTGGTGCCCAAGAACAGCAGGATACGCATCATGGTGTGTGAGCCTCATCACAACAATGTAAACACCAGCTTAAACATGTATCTGTCATGGGGTCTTGGCAAGATGTTGCAACAAGGGGTAGACAAGCGGGTCCGAACTGGCTATGATTTGCGGCTCACTATTTGGGGCCATAGCTCAGCTGGGAGAGCGCAACACTGGCAGTGTTGAGGTCGGCGGTTCGATCCCGCCTGGCTCCACCAAACATGAGAGGTCCGGCGCCTCCGCAGCCTGGAGCGCCGGATTTTCACATCAAGCCTCTGTCCCCATCGTCTAGAGGCCTAGGACACCGCCCTTTCACGGCGGCAACCGGGGTTCGAATCCCCGTGGGGACGCCAAATAAAACAACGGATTAACCGAATACTCGGTTAATCCGTTTTTCTTTGGATGAGCGCTTCGCCAATGTCACCCGAGCCACCCGAGCCGTCGCAGGTTCTGTAGCACCTGCTCGCGGTCGCTGTAGGGGCGCTTGAAGCCATTCTGGTCGATATAAGGCTCGTGACCCTTGCCTGCGATCACCGCGACCCAGGGCTCATGGCTGGGTCGCTCGGCGAGCCGGTCAAACAACGCGGTGATGGCCTTGACCCGATCTAGGATCACCGTCGGCGCGGTGCTGCAGGCGTGCATCCCGGCGAGGACGTCGTCGGCGATCGCCTGCGGTTCCTCGAAGCGTGGGTTGTCAGAGGTCAAGATCACCTGATCCGAACCGCGACAGACCGTGGCCCCCATCAGCGGGCGTTTGGCGCGGTCGCGATCGCCGCCGCAGCCGAACAGGGTCAGTACCCCGGCGCCGGGGAAGGCCGCGCGGATGGCGCCGAGGATGTTCTCGAGCGCATCTGGGGTGTGGGCGAAGTCGATGACGAGGGTGCGTTGCTGGTAGACATAGCAGTCGAAACGCCCGGGCACCGGCTGCAGCGCTCGCCAGGTTGCGGGCGGTTCGGCACCGAGCAGCCGCGTCGCCAGTGCGCAGGCCAGTGCATAGTTGGCGCGGTTGTAGCTCAGTGCGAGAAAGGGGCTCGCTCGCAGGGCCTCGGCGCTGAGTTCCGGGGCTTGACTCGGCGTGCTATTGGTCGCCTTCGTAAAGTCGACAGCCGAGGTTGGCTCGTTATTGGTCCGATCCCCGGACGAGACCGGGTCAATGTTGGCAGTCAATGATGCCGACTTGGCGCCGTCTGAAGGTGCACCGATGGTCGACTCAGCGGGCAATGACGGTGGCGCGATCCGCATGACAGGCACCTCGGGTCCGCGCTCGGTTCGCAGCCGGTGCTCGACCTCGGCGCTGGTCGTGAGCAGTGGCACCCCCTCAGCGAGCTGCTCAAGGATCATTGCCTTGGCCGCGAAATAGCGGGCCTCATCGCCATGGTAGTCGAGATGATCCTGGCTGAAATTGGTCCAGGCCGCCGCCGCGAAGCGCAACCCATGCACGCGGCCCTGATGCAACGCGTGACTGGAGACCTCCATCACCAAGGTGTCGGCCTGAGCGCGACAGTCGTTGAGGATGCGCCGCAGTTCGATGTAGGGCGGTGAGGTGAAGCCAGTCTCGGCCAGCGACTGGCCATTCAGTGTGAGCCCCAGGGTGCCGATGCCGAGCACCCGGCATCCGGCCGCGAGCAGGATCGACTCCAAGTATTTAACGGTGGTGGTCTTGCCATTGGTGCCGGTGACCCCGGCGATCCGCCAATGCGCCGGCCTCACCGGGTAGAAATGGTCGCAGAGCCTTTCCAGGGTCTCGCTCCAAGCACCCGGGGCGGTGACGAAGACCGGACGCCCGATGAGCTGTTCAGTCTGCAATGCCCCTGTCTGCCTCGATCCCGTCCGCCCTGATCCCACCTGCAATAGCCTATCCGGCCGTGGCGCATCTGGCCCGGACGCACCGGCCCATCGCGCATCCTGATCCTGAGTGGCATCCAGCGGGCGATTGATCACCAAGGCACTGAACTCGCTGTGCAGCAGATACCGCTCGATGATCTCGGTATCGCTTCGGCCGTCATCAAAACGCTGGAAGCAGAGGAGCGAACTCCGCGAGCAGCGGTCAGCGCGCCATTGGATATTGGTCAGGCCACTGGTGTCGAGCGCGTCGAGGTCCGGTTTCTGCGCGAAGCTGCAAGCATTGAGCACCTCGCGGAGCGGGCATACTGGGAGGCGTGACTGAGAATCCGGTGACATTCAGATAACCGAACAAGGCAGTGATGCGGATAGATCTTGCTAGGATAACTTGCCCAACCCGCAAATCGAGGCAAGGGGCGCCATCCTCTTGCGCGTCGCCAGCGTTTCGACGAACAGAATAGTCGGCGTCCAACAGCTATTGAGAGGCAGCCTGAACACCTGGGTTTTCCGCCCCGTGTGAGACCACATAACCATTCTCCATTCCCTGCAGCCGGGCGATCCGTTCCTGTCGGCGACGCTCCCACTCATCCGGCGGATCGAGGTCGTTCCAAACCTTGAACAGACGCTCGTCCTGGCGTGACAGCCGGAACCCATAGGTATCGCGCATGTAGAGCATGATGCGCGCGATGTCGCCGCGCAGCGCGTCGGGTGGCTGCACGCGGCGGCGCTTGGCATCGATGCGGATGTCACAGTTGCCATAGTGCTCGCCGACGGGCGCCAGCCCCCAGCGGTAGTCGCGCCGGTCGCCGTTGATCATGCCGACGGCGGGGATCAGATTCTGCAAGTCGTTGTGCGCGGCGACGAAGGTTTCATCGACCCGCAGGCAACAGGCGCGTCCGGAGAGCAGGTCGCCGTCGGTCTTGCGGCAGGCGCGATAGGCCTCCGGTTGGCGCCAGCAGCGGCGGAAGTTGCCGAACTGAGCGGCCGGGAAGACATGCTCGGCTTCGACTCTTCGCGCGCGTTCATTGTCGGTGTAGCGTTGGAGCCCGCAACTCCCTAGATTCACCTTGCGGCGCCCGTTGTAACTGCAGCCGCAGTAGGCCGTTTCGCGATGGTCACGATAGATGCGCTTGTAGAGCAGATCCTTGGCGTTGGCGAAGCTGCCAGCCACGCGCGGAAGATCGCCACCGCCTGCCGGCAGAGATGGCCGTGGCCACCAATCACCGAGCAGGTCACGCAGCAGCTCCTCGAGCAGATCGCCGGGGTCCGGCAGCCAGTGACCGAGATCGGAGAGCAGGGCTTTCGGATCGACCCAAGCATTGCTGTCGAACAGCCCCGAGAGCGCCTCGCCGCCCTGTGCCAACCCCTCGGTGCTGGCGGCGCTGACCCAATCGGCGCCGTCGCGGATCAGGTCATTGCCTACCTCGCCGAGTAATACACGGATATCGCGCGTGATCTCCATTGCCTGCCGCGCGGAGTCGGGCCAGGTTTCGGTGACCGAGGTCGGCACATAGGACACCGTCGAGATCAGCGCGATCCCAATCGCCACGTTGCGCAGCATCGCCAGCGAGCGCCGCAGCTTCTGTCCCAGGCTGCTAGCGCGCGTGGGTGGTCGGGTGCGCGTGTTCTTCGCGGCGGTGGACCTCGGCTTCTTGGTTGATGAGCGGCGAGTGCTTGGACGCGGTGACGAGGAGGTGGAACGGCGGGCCATGGGGATTACTGCGCTGGATTCGACGCGAGAGCCTAACAGACCCGGGCCACTTTCGGGGCATCCGCGTTAGGCGTGGGCCCATTTTCGACGCCGCGTGGCCCGCCTTAGGGCTCGGCCAACTTGTTATTGGTTCGAGTCTGGGATCGCGTGCGAGCCAGTGCCCAGACGACGTGCTCGCGCACCAGCGCGCTTGGATGGCCGAGGCGTTGCCGCAAGGTTTCGCGGACGGCCTCTGAGCGGTGCGCATTGCCCAAGGCGACGGCGATGTTGCGCAGCCAGCGTTCATGGCCAAGACGGCGGATCGCGCTGCCCTCGGTGCGTGCCAGGAAGGCTGGCTCATCCCAGCGGAACAGCTCGATGAGGGTGGCGGTATCAAGACCGTCGCGGGCCAAGAAGTCGGTCTCGCCGGTCTTTCGTGCAAAGCGATTCCAGGGGCAGCAGAGCTGGCAATCGTCGCAGCCGTAGATGTGATTACCCATCTGCGGGCGCAGTGGCTCTGGGATCGATCCGAAATGCTCGATGGTCAGATAAGAGATGCAGCGCCGCGCGTCGAGCTGGAACGGCGCGATGATGGCATTGGTTGGACAGATCTCGATGCAGGCCTGGCAACGGCCGCAATGCTCGCGGGCGGGGCTGTCTGGAGGCAGCGGCAGATCGCAGTAGATCTCGCCGAGGAAAAACCAGGAGCCAGCCTCGCGGTTGATCAGATTGGTGTGCTTGCCGATCCAACCGAGCCCAGCCTTCTCCGCCAAGGGTTTTTCCATCACCGGCGCCGAGTCGACGAACACACGCCAGCCGTAGGCGCCGATGCGGTCTTCGAGCCGTTGCGCCAGACGTTTCAGACGGGCGCGCAGCACCTTGTGATAATCACGCCCGAGCGCATAGCGCGAGACGAAAGCGCGCGCTGGATCGGCAAGGGCCTGGTCCATGGCCTGCTGATGCTCGGGCAGGTAGTCCATGCGCGCCGAGATCACCGACAGGGTGCCGGGCACCAAGTGCGCCGGGCGCGTGCGTTTGAGGCCATGCCGAGCCAGGTAGCCCATATCGCCGTGCATGGCGCTGGCCAGCCACTGCTGGAGTCGCCCCTCGGCCTGGGACAGATCGCAGTCGGCAATGCCAACCTGCTGAAAACCCAGCGCCTGCCCCCAGTCCTTGAGGTCACGCGTCAGGGCCTCGAGTTCGGTTGGCGAGAGGGGTTGGCGCGTATCAGCGGACATGGCTTGGCGATGCTCGAACGGAGACCATTGATCGTTCTCGGACCAGCCAGCATAGGCGCTGAGTATCGGGGCTGACTAGGCCGGGGGCTCGGAGGTGCGCGGACCTATGGCGATCATCCTACTGATCACCGTCAAGCCTGCCTAGGACTGCTCTGCGTATACTGACCGGCTTTTTGCTACCCGGGCCTGGGTCGCGCTGCCTGTGGGACGTTGGATGAAGCCGCTTATTTCGATGCCAGGGCTCGTGCTGAAATTGGCGCTTCTATGGGCGATGACCACTGCTGCAACCATGGCTCAGGTCGAGGATGTCGACGAACTTGCCCCGGTCGTCGTCACCGCGACACGCACCGCACAGACAGCGGACGAGACGTTGGCCTCGGTCTCGGTTGTCGAGCGTGCCGAGATCGACCGCCGCCAGTCGCGCACCATGAGCGATGCGCTGCGAGGGCTGCCCGGCGTCGAGATCACGACCAATGGTGGTCTTGGGCATAACACCTCGCTCTATCTGCGTGGCACCCGCCCCGATCACACCCTGTTGATGATCGACGGTGTGCGCATGGGGTCGGCCAGCAGCGGCTTTCTGCCCTGGGCATCGATCCCGCTCGGGCAGGTCGAGCGCGTCGAGGTGGTGCGTGGCCCTCACTCGAGCCTTTATGGCTCCGAAGCCATCGGTGGCGTGGTCCAGATCTTCACCCGCCGTAGCGAGGCCGGAGCGCTAACCCCGAGACTGATGATCGGCGCCGGTACCTACAACACCGTGAACACCCAATTCGGCCTCTCTGCCGGCGCCGAGACCGCCCATGGCACCGGCTGGTTCGAGGTTGGGCTTGGTTTCGAGCAGACCCAAGGCTTCAATGCCTGCTCTGGCGCTCCGCGCCGCGCTGGAGGCGGCGGCTGTGGCGTCTACGAGTTCGATGACGATGGTTATAGCAATGGCAACGGCTCGCTGCGTGCTGGCTGGACTTTCTCGGATCGGCTCGAACTCGACATCAACTTATTGCGCTCGGTCGGTCATCTCGACTACGACGGTAGTCCGTTCTACGGCAACGAGCAGCGACAGCTGCTGCAGGTGGCCGGCGCGCGTATCATCGCCCAGCCATTCGATGCCTGGACCCTGACTCTGCGTGCTGGGCGCAGCTGGGATGACAGCGAGGTGTTCGCCGATGGGACCTTTATCAACCGGCTCGATACCCGCCGCGATCAGCTCAGCTGGCAGAACGACATCGCCTTCGCGAGGGCACAGTTGGCGACCATCGGCATCGACTACCTGCGCGATGAACTCAGCACCCCGACCGCCTATGCCGAGACCGCGCGCGAGACCAAGGGCGTCTTCGGGCAGTATCTTGGCAGCCTATTCGGCCAGGATCTGCAGCTCAGCCTGCGCCACGACGACAACGATCAGTACGGCGGCAAGACCACCGGCAACGCGCTCTGGGGCTATACGCTCGGCAACGGGCTGCGCGTCACCGCCGGTTATGGCACCGCCTTCAAGGCGCCCACCTTCAATGATCTCTACTATCCCGGTTACGGTAATCACGATCTGGAGCCGGAGAACGCTCGCAGCCTAGAGCTTGGCCTCTCTGGCCGCCATGGCCAGGGTGTCTGGGCGATCAACGCCTATCAGAACGAGGTCGACAACCTGATTGCCTTTGATCCCGCCACTTATGCGCCGATGAACATCGATCGGGCGCGCATCCGAGGCGTAGAGCTTTGGAGCACGGCCGAGTTGGCTGGTTGGCTGCTGGATGCCAACCTGACCTTGCTCGACCCGCGCAACGAGAGCCCAGGGCCAAACGAGGGCCACCTGTTGCCACGGCGCGCCCAGCAGACTTTCAGACTCGATGCCGACCGGCGGTTTGGCCCCATTGGCGTCGGTGGAACTCTGTTTGCAGCGGGTCGGCGTTTCGACAACGATGCCAACACGGTGCGGCTCGATGGTTACGCCCTGTTCGATCTGCGTGCCGATTTCGCCTTTACAGAGGCATTGCGGATCGAGGGCCGGATCGAGAACCTGTTCGATGAAAGCTACGAGACCGCGGCGTTGTTCAATCAACCGGGCCGCAGCCTCTTTGTTGCGCTGCGCTATGAACCCTGAATCCGCGTCGATCAACGGGGCCATGCCGCGTCATCGAATTCGACCCTGTGGCGGCTTACGACAGCGAACCCCTGGGTGACCACACCACACTCACAATGTGCTGGCGCCCATTCAGAGAACTGAGCACAACCCTGGAGGAATCACCTTTGGACCCTCGTTTCGATTGGCTTCATGCCTCCGCCGCCGCCGTGGATCTGGAGGCGCGCGAAGCCGCCATCAGCCGTCAGGGCGAACTGACCAAACCGCCCGGCTCGCTGGGCCGGCTGGAAGACATCGCGATTCAGCTCGCCGCCTTGCAGGGGCGCGCGCAGCCGGCGCTGGAGCAGGTGCGAATCGTCATCTTCGCGGCGGATCACGGCATCGCGAGTGCCGGTGTCTCGGCCTTTCCGCAGGCGGTCACCGCGCAGATGATCGCCAACATGGCCGCCGGGGGTGCTGCCATCAGTGTACTGGCGCGCCAGATCGGTGCCAGCATCGAGCTGATCGATCTGGGCACCGTGGCGCCGGTGCCGGCGCACCCGCTGATTCGCCAGGCGGTGATCGCTGCCAGCACCGCCAACCTGGCCGAGGCACCGGCGATGTCCGCCGAGCAGCTCGCGCAGGCGCTCGCCGAGGGCGCCGCAGCGCTCGAGCGCGCGCGCGCGGCCGGTGCCGAGCTGTTCATCGCCGGGGAGATGGGGATCGGCAATACCACCGCCGCGACGGCGCTGACCTGTGCCTTGCTGGGGCTGCCGGCCTCGTCGCTGGTCGGCCCCGGCACCGGCCTCGATCGCGGTGGCCTCGCGCGCAAGCAAGCGCTGATCGAGCAGGCGTTGGCGCTGCATCGCGATTCGCTTGCCGATCCGACCGAGGCGCCGATCCAGGCATTGGCGCATCTTGGCGGCTTCGAGATCGCCGCGATGGCCGGCGCCTATGTCGCCTGCGCCCAGCAGCGAGTGCCGATGCTGATCGATGGCTTCATCAGCTCGGCGGCGGCGCTGGTCGCCAGTCGGATCTGCCCGGGGGCGGCGGATTGGATGCTGCTCGCGCATGCCTCGGCCGAGCCCGGCCATCAGGCGATGGTGCAAGCGCTCGGGCTGCGCCCGCTGCTCGATCTCGGGATGCGGTTGGGCGAGGGCAGTGGCGCGGCGGCGGCGGTGCCGCTGCTGCGTCTCGCCTGCGACCTGCATGCGCAGATGGCGACCTTTGCCGAGGCCGGCGTGGCGCCCAAGGGCGATTGACCGTGCCACATCGCCTGGTCGATCTGATCCGTCATGGAGAGGTCGAGGGGGGAGCCTGTTTCCGCGGCCGACGCGATGATCCGCTGAGCGCCACCGGCTGGGCGCAGCTTGAGGCGGCAACCGGCGCAGTAACCGACGCGGCAATCGGCGCCGCGCCCTGGGATCGCCTGCTCTGCTCCCCGGCCGCGCGCTGTGCGCGCTTTGCCGAGCGGCTTGGTGCAGGCCTCGGGCGGCCGGTCGAGCCGATGGAGGCCTTGCGCGAGCGCGATTTCGGGGCCTGGGAAGGGCGGCGCGCCGATCAGCTTCCGCTCGAGGATCTGGCCCGCTTCTGGGCCGATCCCAGCGCCTATGATCCACCGGACTCGGAGCCGTTCGCGGCCTTTCGCGAGCGCGTTCTCGCGGGCTGGCGCTACATCCTGGAGGGATCTGGCGAGCACCTGTTGCTGATCACGCACGGCGGTGTCATCCGCGTCATCCTCGGCGAGTTGCTTGGCATCCCCCATGCGCGGCTGATCCTGCTCGAGGTGCCACCCGCCTGCCGCTCGCGCCTTCGGGTGCCAGTCGGCGACGGGTTGCCGAGCCTGGTCGCGCACGGATGCGGCCGCCTCGAGGCACCACAGTGCGCCGGCTGATGGGCCAGGGCAATCGCATCAACATATTAGCGGATACTGTTAGACAAGGCATTCCACTTCCCCGATGATCCCGGCCTTTGTTTTGATTGCGCCAGGCAAAGCCTGGAAGAGGAGGAAGAACGCCAAATGAGTTGAGCAATCGGAAACCTCTTGTCGTGACCCGCCGGGTGAGAGTCCCGAACCGGCAAGGACTGGCCATCCACCGGA
>NZ_NHSF01000031.1 GCF_016653295.1 Halochromatium salexigens
TGGGGTTTCGTCAGTTCCTGACCCGTGGGCTGCAGAACGTCCAAGGCGAATGGACCCTGGTGTGCCTGGCGTGGAATCTCAAACGCATGGCCGTGCTGCGCCCGTAATCAGAAAAAACCCGAGAAAACAGCGATTTTTGCCAAAATAGCGCCATTTTTCGCCCCGAAAGGGGCTCAAAAGATGATTCGGACCGTTAAGTCCGACAGGCTGCTAGGCGGGATTGCCCATCGGGCTCTGGGCTCTGGGCTTCAGGCTTCGGCACGAGGGTTGCGTGAAGAGACGGGAGAACAGAATCGGTTGCACCGCTGCGGCCATCCATTCCCGTCTGTCTTTGAGGACCATGATGACCACCCGAATCTATATCCGCGCCCGCGATCCGCAGAACGGTCGGCGTCTGGTTGAAGAACTGATCGCCGACGGCATCGATCCTGAGGCCTTTACGCTGATCGGCCAGCAGCTCCCTAGCGGACTTCCCGTCAAGACCAGACGTTGGCGCAGCGATGCAAGTGCGCTGCTCCGTGGTGCCCTCATCGGCGCCGCTGGCATGTTGGCAGTCTCCCTATTGCTGCTGCAGGCATTGCAGCCGTTTGCTCTGCTGACACTGATTGTCATCGGCGCCGCTATCGGCGGCGGCTGGTGGCTAAGGCGTCATCGCAGCGCCAACCTCCCGCTCTCCGCCCAGCAGCAGGCCTTGCAAGGCGGTGAGCTCTTGATCTTGGCAGACCTGCCAGATGCCGAAGCGCCGCGGATCGAAGAACGCGTCAGCCAAGGTCACCCCGAGCTCTTGGTGCTTGGCCCAGATGCCGGCGGATCACCGCCGTTTCCTTAACGCTCCAGAGATTGCTGCCTGTTCAGACGGGCCAGCAGCCCTGGCCTTGTACCTCCTCGTTCTGCCTCCGGGTATCAGGTTATTCCGGCGGCGTATAGCCTGGCCATCCAACCGCATCCGCCGTTACATTGAGGGAGGGCCGACGGCGTTCTTCCATGCAAGCCAGCAGCGCCTCATCTCAGACCGGCTGACCCTAGCGAGGACACCGATTGAAAACCCTTCCGCACCTTTTCGCCAATAACCGCGCCTGGGCCGAGTCCGTCAAGCCGCTTCAGCGAGCTGGTCGATCATCCCCATCAGTCGCCGGCGCGCCTCGTCGTCGCGGGCCTGCACCTCGGGCTCGGCCTGATCCATGCGGTCGAAATAGGCGCCAGTGATATCGGCGAGCATCGGCGCCGTCGCTAGACGCTCTTCCGCCTCGGCGCCTGCTTCAGCGGGACCTAGGGCACTGCCGAAGCCCTGCCGGACCATCTTGGTGTTGAGCAGGCTGCCAGGGTGAAGCGCGTTGACGGTGACGCCCTGTGACTTCAGCTCATCGGCCAGCTCCATCGTGGCCATGACCAGGGCCAGCTTGCTCTGCGCGTAGGCGCGCTTGCCGTCATAGCCTCGGGTCAGCATCAGATCGTCGAAATCGATCTCGGCTTGGGCGGCGGACGCAACCATCACCACCCGCGCGCCTCCCTTATCCTGTTCGCGGCTGCGCCCGTGCACCAGCACGGTCGTGCGCCGCGCGCTCAGGCGCGAGGCCGTCAGCCGACCGATGCCGTCGGTCGCTCCAGTGACTAAGGCCACATGGCCTCGAAGATCGTCCGTCATTGGCTTACCTCCTCAAAATATCCGATCTGCAATCGGATCTGCATAACGCTGTAACGCCCCCTTTGTTGTAGCGCAGGAGAAAGACGCTTCAGATGCCGGGGCGTCTCGATCTCGGATCTCCACTCAGACGCCGCAGGCCCAAGGCGTGGGGATTCCACAACCTGAAGCCCAGCCGTGCAGCTAGCGCTGCAAGAACCGAGCCTCGCCAACCGGCGACAGACAAGGCGAATCAGGCAGCCAAGCAGGAGCGGCTTAACAGGCAGGCAGACGGCAAATCAAACTGGCAGGCAGTCGGGGGAGGGGCTCGGGGGCTTTACACCAGAGTCGGAGGAAATGCCCCAGCAGATCTCGTCATCGCAAGGCTCGCAGGTACTCTAGCCGCTCGTGACGGGGGTTAATGTCCGAGCTGAAAAGGCCGATACGAGCAAGCTCGGAGTGTCGGCACGGATGCTGCGTCGCTGTTGCCACTCGTTCAGTTTGAGCTGCCTGTTGCTTGCGTCCGGTCGATAGCTGGTCATCTTTCAGCTGGTCATCCTTCGTGCTCCGGCCATCCTTCAATGACCCAATCTCCGCCGATCCTAGGACCAGAACCAACGACTGCAGCGACTGAATTCATCTGATGCCACGCAAACGCGGGCAGGAGACGACACTATGCATATCTGCCTTACACCTCAGCGCAGTCTCGTTTTGGCAACTGCGCTGGTCCTTGCGCCCCTGGCGCTGTCAGCGCAGGCCGCTGATGACCGGGTGCCTGGAGACGAATGGACCAAGGATGAGCCTAGCCAGCAACAGTTTCCGGGTAGCCAGTGGGATAGCGGCGAGGAGCGCCCCAGCGAGGTCCGTGGTTTGCCAGATTTTCGATTCCCGAAGAATAATGTGGGCGAGGTCGAGCGGCCCCCCAGCCAGAACCCTAGCTCCAATCTGGAGAACAGCCAGAATGCGCCGAAGCAATAGGTCTCTGTAGCCGACACAAACCCAGCCAAGCGCTACGCCCAGCAAAAGGACACAAGACCATCCGTGAACTTCCAGGCCCACGACGCACTCAAAGCCAAGATCTGGGAAATCGCCAACCGCCTGCGTGGGCCTTACCGACCGCCACAGTACCGCCTGGTGATGCTGCCGATGGTGGTGCTGCGCCGGCTTGACTGCGTGCTGGCGCCGACCAAAGATGCCGTGCTCGAGCGATACCAAAGCCTGCAGGCCCAACAGATGCCCGAAGCGGCCATGGATAAGCTGCTCGGCAAGGCCGCCGATCCGACCCGCAAGCATCCGCTCTACAACACCAGCCCCTACAGCTTCGAGCGGCTGCTCGGCGACTCCGAGAATATCGCGCCTAACCTGGGCGCCTACATCACCGCGCTGCCAAGGCTGCCGATCTCAAGCTCCCGGCCCCGATCAAGAAGGCCATCTTTGCCGCCCTCGGCAAACGCGACCCTGAGGCTGAGATTTGCCGTTACAGCAAGGGCCGACCCGAGCCGGATAGCGAACTCCGCGATACCGCAGCAATTCCAAATTTGCCCTGTCACCGCCTTAAGCGCCGCGCTTTTGGTGGAGGCTGGGCCGGTTCGAGCGCCTCGAGCATAAACGTCAACAGCTCCTCCCATGAGGCATAGACGGTATAGAGCGT
>NZ_NHSF01000032.1 GCF_016653295.1 Halochromatium salexigens
GAAGACCGACATGGACAAGCGTTTCGATGAGATGCTCAAGCGTCACGACACCCATTTTCTGTGGCTGATCGCCTTCATCGCCACGATGGCGGGACTGAGCATTACGGCGATTCGGTTTCTCTAAACCACTGAGCCAGTTGCACCTCGATCGCGACTACCAGTAACGCGGCTCAAAGCGCGCATCATTGCGGATCGTGATCCCATCACCGGATTGGGCGAGGACGAATAAGCCTTGCCGGTAGGCATAACGTCCGACATCGTCGGGCAGCACCATCGCTGCGACCGCGCCGAGGAGCCTGCAGCCGGCGTATTGGCCAAAACAGTCCTTGAACTGCGCCAGCCGTTCCAGATGCTCGCGCACGTCATCGACCCCGAGATAGGATTTGCATTCCACGGCGACCGCCACCTCGCTGTTGACCACCAGCAGATCGATCTCCATGCGCGGGCAGCCCTCGTCGTCGAACGCCAGCAGGTTGCTCAGGACTTGATGCACCGGCAACTGGCGCTCGCGCAGCAGCCGCACGACGGCGGGCTTGACCATGGCCTGGACGAAGTCGCCGAGTCGGTTGCCTTGCTCGCCGAGTTGGCGACCGATGGTATTCAGCAGCTTCTCGGTTTGCTGAAACCGGCGATCCGTGTCTTGAAACTTGCGGTCGGTCTCCTGAAACCGGCGATCCGTGTCTTGAAACTTGCGGTCGGTCTCCTGAAACCGACGATCCGTGTCTTGAAACTTGCGGTCGGTCTCTCGCGACTGCTCGCGCAGCTCGCCGATGAGTCGATCCGTCTCCTGAAACTTCCGATCAGTCTCCCTGAACAGCGCCCAAACGTCCTCGAGCGTGGTGGCCATGGTCATCTTGCCTCGATGTTGATGGGGGCAGTGTGGATGGGTTCAGTGTAGCAGCCGGTGTAGGATAACGGACCTTGCCCCGCAAGCCACACGGAGACACCCCCCATGGCCCTGGCCCAGGAAGACCTGCAACAAATCGGCGACTACGTCAAAGACCACATCAGCGACTGGATCGCCGAGCAAAGCCTTGGCAAACCGACCGTGGTCTACGAGATCGAACTGCGCGAGCGCATGGTGCGTGTTGAGGAAGAACTCAAGCACCAACGCGAGCTGATGCGCGAAGGGTTCGAGCAAGTCGACAAACGCTTGGATCTGATGAAAGCGGACATGGACAACCGCTTCGAGCAAGTCGACAAGCGCTTGGATCTGATGAAAGCCGACATGGACAAGCGCTTCGAGCAAGTCGACAAGCGCTTGGATCTCATGAAAGCCGACATGGAGAAGCGCTTCGAGCAAGTCGACAAGCGCTTCGAGCTGATGAAGACCGACATGGACAAGCGTTTCGATGAGATGCTCAAGCGTCACGACACCCATTTTCTGTGGCTGATCGCCTTCATCGCCACGATGGCGGGACTGAGCATTACGGCGATTCGGTTTCTCTAAACCGCGTCTTTGAGCCCGCTCAGCGGCCTCTTCGAGGTCGAGATCGCCTCCAGGGATCGCGTCTCGCCAAGCCGCCGTCGATCGCCTGGCGCGCCTGATCCAGGCCGATCCGAACAAGGCCCGCCTGGACCGACTCATCACCCGCTGGCTCGAGCACGGGCGCTCGCGCAGCCGCCGCGCGCCAGCCGGCTCGGCCCCGGTCGCCTGGCCCAAAAAAATTTCGCATCGACCCCTAAAGTTTCCCGGCGCGCGGCCGTTAACCTATAGCAACGGCCAACACCGGTGCCGTTGCGACAGGCCTCAGGCTCCCGCGCGGGCGCCACCGGCCTGACGCCATCACCACGTTACGGAAAGGAGCGACCCATGTCCGTCATTAACACCAACATCACCTCGCTGATCGCCCAGCAGAACCTGAACAAGAGTTCGAGTGAACTCACCACCGCGATGGAGCGTCTCTCCTCCGGTATGCGCATCAACAGCGCCAAGGATGACGCCGCCGGTCAGGCCATCGCCAACCGTTTCACCTCGCAGATCAACGGTCTCAACCAGGCCGTGCGCAACTCTAACGATGGTATCTCCATCGCGCAGACCACCGAGGGCTCGTTGAACCAGATCAACGACAACCTGCAGACCATCCGCACGTTGACTGTGCAGGCGCAAAACGGCACCAACTCCGAATCCGACCTGCAGTCCATCCAGGACGAGATCGGCCAGCGCCTCGCTGAGATCGACCGCATCTCCGCCGAGACCGACTTTAACGGCACGCGGGTCCTGGCCGAGGGTGCGGATTCGCTGCGCGTCCAGGTCGGCGCCAACGATGATCAGATCATCGATATCAATCTGACTCAGATTGATACCTCGACGCTCAACCTGAGCAGCTTCAATGTCGATGGCGTCGGCACTGCCAACACCTTGGCTAACGAAGATCAGGTGCTCGCGCGCGGCTTCGTGGCGCAGAACGACGCTGATGATTCCTACGTCAATGACTCCTTCAACGCCACGGCGAGCGTCGCCAACGGCGCTGTCGCCACGGCGGTGGCGCAGCTGGAAGATGGCGGCACCGTCGACGGAACCCTGGCGGGCGGTGGTAGTGCGACCTTTACCTACAATGCCAGCAGCGACAACTTCACCTACAGCGGCACTATCGCCAGCGGAACCGAATTGGCAAACCTGTCCGACAGCCTCACGCCGTCAGCAGGCGAGACCAACGCCCTGACCATCGAAGGGGCAAACGGTGATGTGCTCGATGTTAATGTCGATTCAGCCGGAAACATCACAGAATCAGGCAGCGGAGATCCGCTCTACTTCGATACAAGCACTGGTAACCTGACCGAGAACAACACCTCGGGGGCGACGCTCGCCAATATCGATGATGTTGTCACTTATCTGGGTAGTGCTGGTGCTACCGCCGGAGATATGACCATCCGCGATGGAACGACGAATTATGTTTCGGGGGGTGCTGCGAATACATTCGACGTCGAAAACGCCACCATCTCGCGCGAAGAGTTCGAAGCACGGATGGTAGAGCTCGATACCGGTCTCACTTTTGCATTCAACGTGGATGGTGAGACGGGCGGGCAAACCTATACGTTCGCCGCTGGTGTCCTACAAGACGGCGGTAACACCACATATATCTCTGGATTCGATCCCGAAAGCATCGAGACCGAAGCCACAGCGACTATCTTCCAGACCGATGAAGGCACCTTCACTGACGGCTCCGCCAATCAGGTCTATACCGATTCGTCCGGCGAGTTGACCTTTGACGAGGTGAGCGGTGCGACGGCGACTGAGGACCCGTTGGCGACCCTCGATGCCGCGCTCCAACAGGTCGATGACCTGCGATCCGAATTAGGCGCGGTGCAGAACCGCTTCTCGGATGCGATCTTCAATCTGGAGACCAACGCCTTGAACCTCTCCGATGCCCGGTCGCGCATCGAAGACGCCGACTATGCTAAGGAAGTCGCCGAGATGACCCGGGCGCAGATCCTGCAGCAGGCCGGTACCAGTGTCCTGGCACAAGCCAATCAGCTGCCGCAGAACGTCCTCTCGCTGCTGGGCTAAACCGGGGCTAACCCCTTGCTGACAGCCGCTCGCGGCTGAGTGTCGAGGCCCCCGCACTGGGGGCCTTTTTCGTTATAGACTAGGTGCGAAACGCCTTCCGACCGAGTCCTGTCATGCCATCCAGCTCTGCAGCCCGCATTCCCGCGAGCCAACGCCAGCAACTCGAACGCCAGTTGTACAAAGGCCAGCACCGACAGGCGGAACAACAGGCGCAGGCGCTGACGCGCCGTTATCCGCAAGACCCCGAAGGCTGGCATCTGCTCGCTCGGGCGCATTACGAACAGCAGCACCATGACGACGCGTTGACGGCGAGTCAGCGTGCCTGCGAACTCGACGGCGAGCAGCCGCGCGGCGCGCATCTGTTCCTACAAGGGCAGATCCAGTTTGAATTGCAGCAGTTCGAGGCGGCCGAACACTGTCTCGACGAAGCCGCCGAGCAGGATCCGGACAATGCCGAGATCCACTTGATGCGTAGTCATGTCTACTACGCCCAGCGGCGCGAGGATGAGACCATCGCGGCACTCGACCGAGCGATTGCGCTGAATCCGACCTCGAAGAAGATTCTCGGCATGCGTATCACGGTATTCTCACGCGCGCGGCGCTATGCCACCGTCATGCGTGAGTGTGAGGCGCTGATGGCGCTCAAGCCGGCCGAGGCGCTCTATTACAACCTTGTCGGCACCCGGTATCAGGATATCGGTGCCTTCGAGAAAGCCCGCGCCTATTACCGCGAGGCGCTGCGGCGCGACCCACGGGATTTCGGCGCCGCCTCCAACATCTTCGTCAACCTGCATTATGACCCGGGCGCCGATCCGCACACGATTCAGGAGGCCGTGCGCGACTGGGAGCGGCGCTTCCCGGTCGAGCCGCAGCCGCCGATCCCGGTTGACCGGAACCCCGCCCGCCGCCTGCGCATTGGCCTGATCTCTTCGGGACTCAACTCGCATCCGGTCGGCCACATGATCCTGCCGGGCATGCTCAATCTCAAGCGTGCCAATGTCGAGTGCTATTACTACACGCTCGATCGCAAGGAGGACTTCATCACCCGGCAGCTCATGCGTTCGGCGCGTTCCTGGAAGAATGTGATTCGGCATGACCACGACACCCTTGAGGCCCTGCTGCGCGAGGACCAACTCGACATCCTCATCGATCTATCCGGGCACAATGACGGCAACCGTTTGCCCGTCATCGCGCGCAAGCCAGCGCCACTGATCATGAAATGGGTCGGCGGGCAGATCGATACCATGGGACTGGAGGCGATCGACTATTTCCTCAGCGATGCCATCGAAACCCCACCGGGCACCGACGACTGGTATGTCGAGAAGCTCATTCGCCTGCCGGATGACTATATCTGCTATAGCACCCCGCCGTACGTCCCCGCGCAGGTCTTCCCAGACCTCAATGACCTGCCGGCCCTGCACAACGGCTATGTCACCCTTGGCTGTCTGAACAATCCGACCAAGCTCAACCCTGAGTTACTTGCCCAATGGGCGCGCCTGATGAATGCCTTGCCCGGCAGCCATCTGCTGCTCAAGGGCGGTCCCTACGAGGACGAGAGCTTCTGTCAGGGCGTCCGCGACACGCTCGCCGAGCATGGCATCACCGCCGATCGCATCGAGCTAGAAGGTCCAGCCAAGCACAAGGAATTCCTCCGCACCTATTGGCGTATCGACATCGCCCTCGACCCCTGGCCCTATTCCGGCGGCATGACCACCTGCGAGGCGCTGATGATGGGCGTGCCGGTGGTGACCCATCCCGGTCCCACCTTTGCCGGCCGCCATGCCGCGACCCATGTGACCAACGCCGGCTTCCCGGAATGGGTGTGCGAGAGTTGGGAGGCGTATCACGCGCGCGTGCTGGAGTTGGCCGGCGATCTCGACGCGCTCGCCGCTATCCGCCGCCGCCTGCGCCAACAAATAACGGCCTCACCGCTGTGTGACGGCAAGCGCTTCGCCGAGAACTTCGACGCCGCCCTGCGCGCGATCTGGCAGCGCTATTGCGAGGACAAAGCGCCGGCCGCACTGACCTTCGCCGCCCAGGGCGAGTGCCAATTCGAAGATGAAGCCGCGCCGGTCGAGCTTCAGCACCCGCGTTCCTATCTCACGCCCCGCATCCGCGCCGAACGCCGCTTCAACTGGCAACTCCCCGGCAAGCTGGTGGTGCTCGACAACCGCGCCAAGTTGCTACGCGAGGAGGGCATCGACGCGCTGCTCAAGCTCGATGCGTTCGGCATCGTCGCCTTCGATCCCGGCAGCCTGATCGAAAAACCTGAGCGCTTCGCCGACAGCGCCGACGTACAGCTGATTCCGCACGCGCTGCTCGGCGACGGTCAACCCGCCACCTTGCATGCCTGCCTGGACCCCGCGCTGAGCAGCACGCTCGAGCCGCTGCCCGCCGCGCAATTGCCGGCGAGCCAGCGCAAAGGCGTGCAAGTGCTGACCAAGCTGCCGATCAGCACCGTCGCGCTCAACAGCGTCGCTGGTCTGGAGAGTCTGGACTGGCTCATCCTCGATCATCTGAGCGATGCCAACGCCATCCTCGAGCACGGCGATCAAGCGCTGAAGGACAGCCTGCTGATCCAGGTGCGCATTGCTTTCCAACCCACGCACCAGCGCCAGCCCAATCTGGCCGAAGTGCAGCACTGGATGGCGCGCCATGGCTTTCGCTTCTACCGCTTTAACGACCTGAGCCACGAGACCTATTTGCCCGACCGAGAGGACTTGGTCAATCCGCAGCGCACCGAGCTGAGTAGCGCCGAGGCCCTATTCCTGCCCGACCAAGCCCGCATGGCCGCGCTCAGCGATGCCCAGCGCCTGAAGCTTGCATTCCTGCTGCATACGGTGTTCAACGTCAAGGATCTGACCTATACGCTGCTGGCCGAGGTGGACGCCGAAAAAGCCGAGGATTATCTCCTGGCGCAGGGCTTGGTGCGAGAAAGCCAAGACGATGCCATGGACGCAACACCGGCGCCGGATTCTTTGGATAACGACCTGCAAGCAGAGACGCTGCCGGAGGTGATCGATGAGGGGATCGATACAGACCTCGACCGAGCAGCCGAACGCCCGACAGCTCACGCGCCGCTGGTAGCGGATGAGCCGGTTGATGACGAGGTGATCTTCGTGGTCGGCTGTGGCCACACTGGCACCACGCTGATGGCCTGTATGCTGGGCGCGCATCCCGAGATTTATACCATCCAGCGCGAAACGAATTGGTTCCGGGATAATGCTGTACTTGATACGGAATATCCTATTGAGCGGGAGCAATGTGTACTAGAAGGCAAGACGCGTGTCTGCGAAAAAACCCCAAGACATGTCCACCATATTGCAGAGATCAAGCAGCGTTTCCCGAAAGCGAAATTTGTCGCGATGATTCGTGACAGCAAGGATGTCATCGCGTCATTTCAAAAAAGAGTCTCTCACCGTTCTGATGGATTTGAATTATCGCTCGGACGCTATCTCGGCGAAAACGACAGTCTACTAAGGCAATGTCCGAGTGAGTTCGTCACTGTGGTGCGTTACGAAGACCTGGTGACAGAGCCAGAGATGACCATGAGGCGGGTTTTGCATTTCCTGCAGCTTGACTATTCGCCAGATGTGCTCGAGTTCCACAAAAAAGATTACCATTGGGAAGGTATACACAATGCCCAACAAACCGATGGACAAGATGGCTACAAACATAACAGCCTAAGGGCATGGCAAATGCATCAGCCGATCCAAGATAACCGCGGGATATGGAAAGAAAAGCTCTCGAAAAAGCAGATCAAGATCGTCAATCAACAGTGCGGTCCAGTAGAGAAGAAGCTGAACGCCCTTGCCGCGAAAGAACGCGAGAAGCAAGATTATGGGCTCTATGGCGGGCGAGAAAAAGGGCCGGAGTGCGATGATGAAGACGAGTTCATCTTCGACTGAAAAACGGAAACGATCCAGAATGAAAAAGAAAGCGCTTTTACATATTGGATCGAACAAAACAGGAACAACATCGATACAAAGTGCCTTTCATGCCAACAAGGAAGCGCTAGAAAGACAAGGTTTTGTTTATCCTGGAAGCGAGGTCTGCCATCATAAGTTCTACTTTACCTCCAAGCAAGAAGAATCATGCTGGCCGCGGCAGTTCAAAGGTATCCCGTTCGATAAACTGCAACACACGGTTACGCAATATCTTGTCAGTATGGCGAATGACCTGAAAAGAGATCTTCCGTGTCATATCATATCCTCCGAATACCTGTTTCGATGCAGTGATGCCGAAAAAGTTAGCAATGTCATCGAGTTCCTTTCCGATTACGTGGATGAGATTGAAGTCTACGCCTTTGTTCGCTCGCCCGCGCCTTATTATAATTCACGCCAGCAGCAGGTCATCAAGGCTAGCCATCACATAATCCATCCAAACGCTTTTCGGTATGACTTCAAAGCTGTTATTGAGGCTTGGTCAACGCAGGCTAAGGTCAATGTCATCGGTTACGATAAAGGAGTTGATTCCTTGTCTCGCCTTGCCGAAGCAATGGGCGTCGACATCAGGGGCTTCAAGTTACCGCAAAAACAGAACGAATCGCTCGCGATTGAGCAAATGCTACTGCTGGAAAAGATTCAGCGTAACCTTTATCAGGAGCAAGACAATATCTTCAAGAATCATCTCGGGCTCGTTGGGCAAATCAAATCGCAGCAGGCAACCAAGCCAACCTTGAAACCAGGGGTTGCCGAGATCATCGAAAAAACGCATGAACAAGATTTGGCATGGCTCAAAACGAATTATGCGGTCGACTTTCTTGGGCAATCCAATAGCAACGCTAAAAAAGGTAAAAATAGAACGGCTGCCGCGGGTTTGCGAATACCACGACAACCAAGCATCCGCGATGTCTATATCGTGGATGAGGAAAAAGCGGCGTTATATGAATCGATGGTTCTTGATTTGTTGATGAAAAAGTTTGTCGAATTGAAGAAGGCTTGACCACCTGATGGGAACACCCTTACAAGCCTGATCGAAACCACAGGGCCTCATCATGCAGACCGCTCACCACTGGACCCTCGACTTGAACAACGGTCTCAAGGTCAACGTCCCGGCGGACCTCGACAACCCAGTCACCCTGACGCTGCTGGAGTACGAAGACTGGCCCGACCGGAGCAGCGCGGTTGATGGCCCCTGACTGATGCACCCCACGACACCCACCATGCCCGCCGCCCCCCTCTGGCCGCAAGCACTCAGCCGCTATCCCTTTGCCACCGCGCTGCTGCCCGCTTGGCGCGACGCCGCCGCCGAGCTGCCAGATGCCTACAGCGCCGCTCTCGATGCCGCCCTTATAGCCCTTGACACCGAGCGCCCGTTGGCCGAGCGCTATCAGCAGCTCTGCGCCAGCCGCGCCCGACTCGCCGAGCTGGCTGCTGCCGGGGATACGCACATCGCCACCGAGTTACTGCGCCTGCGGGTGTTGAGCGCCTTTGGCGAGCCGCGCGCAGCTCGGCAACGCTGTGACCAGCTGCTCGAGCAGCGCGAGCGGGCAACCCAAGCCACGCCGTCACCAGGCGAGCGCACAGCCCAGCCGCCCAGCGATCACCCGCAGGATCAGGTCGCTGCCCTGCGTGAACGACCCTTTCTGCCCAGTTGCGCCCCGTTCGATGACTACCCGCCCGAAGCCCATAAAGGCGACGACAGCGGCCCCAATCGTGATGAGCAGGCGACTGACCTCGGGGCCTGGCTGAACGCTATGCTGCTCGAGACCCACGCCCACTTAAACGCCAAGCGCCGCTACGCGCAGCCCCAATCTGAACTCGCACGCCTAGCTCAACGCCGCAAGCTGCCCTGCGCTAGCATTGAGGCTGAACGCATGCTGGCGCTGGCGGCACTGCGCCTTGGCAAGAAAGTCACGATTAAGCCAAGCGGGCAATTGGTAGCAGAAAGCAACAATCCTCGCTTGTGGATTCGACTGGGCGATGCTAGTGAAAGTACCTCATCTGTTAGTGAATTAGATGAAAAACCGATAACACGACTGTATGTTCCTGAAAAAGATGGCGGGCGAGAAGAATCTGGATTTTTAGGTCTAAAGCCCATCACTCGCGAATTATCAATCTCTGACTATGCCCGCAAAAGAATAGACTCAATTCCTGTTGCGATTTATATTCCTACCTATAACATGGGCGCATCTGTAGCCAAGACAATACATTCTGCTTTAGCGCAAACGCATAATAACATAACGGTTTATTGTTTCGACAATGCTTCAGATGATAACACTAAAGAAGAGTGTGCTAAATTTTTAGATCATGGTAATTTTATTTATTATCAACATTCTGAAAACATTGGTGCCTATGAAAATTTCAAATGCCTTTATAGGGTTTCAGATGAGCCTTGGTACATGTTCTTGGCTGCAGACGATTTGATTTCTGAAGACTACGTTGAGAAATGCCTGTCCTTTTCTGTAAAAAACCATGCAACAATTGTTGGAGGAAAAGTGCAAAACATGGTAAACAATAAATTATATGGCACTGAGTCAGCATTTTTTTTGGAATCAGATGACGGTTTTAATCGGCTTTTAGATTTCTTGAAAATAAAAAACTCGAACGCGTTGTTTTACGGTTTGCGCTATAGGATTGGTCTTGCTTTCGATGATATTACTCCTGGTTCAGATTGGATGGATACTTACTATCATGTGGTATCCGGGAGGGCGGCGGTAATTAAAAGTACAGAGATCAAAAGGGACGTTACAAAATGGGTAAAAAATTGGGACAATGACCCGTATAAGTCAAAGATGAAGATGCAGGGCCTGGTCGATCTTGGGTATACTCAAGAAATGATAGAAAATCATAAAGTATTTATGAGTTTTGAGTTGTTATATAAAATCCAACAGGCAATATTCAAAGCTGGCGTTTACGAGTGGCAGCCCTATATTGTCGCAATATATGCGTCATCTCTTCGGCAAAAAAAAGATAACCAAGAGAATGTAAAAAAACTGACCGATTTCTTAAAGAATATTTATTTTGTCGCAAAAAGTAGCAACTACTTTCATATTCAAAAAATTCAAAGGTTCGTTCGCGATTTCGTTTCCTGGCTTCAGGAAAAAGGCTTTGAGTGTCGGTAACAGTGCATTTTTATGAAAACCTTTTTAGTTCATATTGGTGCAGGAAAAGCTGGCTCTTCAGCTATCCAATCTTTTTTATCTTGTAATCGTTCGAAGTTAGCATCGTCTGGTTTTCATATTGACGTTCCTGGCGATTGTCAAGACGTCTTCAGGGTACTAATAAGCCCGTATGCAGAAATCGCTCATCCAGTTGAAGCCAAAATTTTCGAGCATCCACCTCTTAGGAGACAGATCTATCATAATCTAGACTCAAGAGACGTGCTAAACCGATGGCGCCAAAATCTGAGTAAATATCGTAATAAAAATATTATAATCAGTAACGAAGGCTTTTTTCATTCACATCCTGAACGCAATGGGATGGCAATGGATATGCTTCGTTTTATTTACGAGCCGTTCGCTGATACACATAAGCTAAAAATCCTTATCTATTTTAGGCGTCAAGATGAAACTCTTCACTCTCTATACCAACAATGGTGCAAAGGTGATTGTTTTCATGTTCCTTTCTCGGAGTTCAAAACAATTTATCCGCCTTTTAGAGAAAATCGTGCGGTAGGGCCAACATTGGATTATTCATGCTTGAAAAAGGAGATTATAAAATGGCTTGATGTTTTTGATATAGAGGTTCTTGTGAGGTCATATGATCAAGTGAAAACTGGTGTTGGGCTCATATCTGATTTCAAAGATGCCGCGAATATTACGGATATTAAACTCAAAGAAGAAACCAAGAAAGTGAATCAAGGAATCAATGCCTGGGGGGCAAGAATGCTAGCTCTAGGTAGTTCTTTCGATCCTCCAGATCGAGAAGTTTGGGGCGGTATTGTTCATAATGACCCTAGAGCTAAGATTCGCGGAAAGAAATTTTCTTTTCTCTCTTCAGAAGAGAGAAAAGAAGTAATGCAATATTATTACGCCTCAAACAAATTCTTGTTTGGTTTTGATGAAGAGGAGATGTCGTATGTTTTTGGTGAAACCGAAGCTACTGATTTTCTGTCAATAATTAGTGACGCCGAGCTCTGTGGCTATCTTGCTATTAAACTTGTTGAGTTAAAAAGAGGCATAGATAGGTCAAGAGGACATCACTGACGTTTTTCTAAGCATGCTAACGCTTGCTCCACCTAGGTTAGAGTGTAATGACGAAAGCAGTTCGATACGAAAAAGGCAGTGAGATGATAATTTTGAAGTTTCAGGGGGCTCGATGAAGTGTGTCCTTTTGGCCGGAGGTGTCGGGACTCGGATTTCCGAAGAGACACACCTCAAACCCAAGCCAATGGTTGAGGTGGGCGGCAGACCCATCCTTTGGCATATCATGAAACTCTATTCCGCTCACGGGGTGAATCACTTCGTGATCTGCTGTGGCTATAAAGGTTACATGATCAAGGAATATTTCGCTAACTATTTCCTGCACATGTCAGACGTCACCTTTGATATGATGACCAATGCCATGGAAGTGCATCATAAACATGCCGAGCCTTGGCGTGTCACGCTCGTCGATACCGGTGAAGACACGCTCACTGGTGGACGTTTACGGCGAGCACGCGAGTACATTGATCAGGATGAGGCCTTCTGCTTCACCTACGGCGATGGCCTTAGCGATGTCGATATTGCCGCACTGATCCGTTTCCACAGATCCCATGGGAAGCTCGCAACCGTGACAGCCGTCCAGCCGCCAGGTCGATACGGTGCACTGCAATGCAACGGTCGACAGGTGACTGGCTTCAGCGAAAAGCCCCGAGGTGATGGGGGGCTGATCAACGGTGGATTCTTCGTGCTTTCGCCGCGCTGTCTCGATCTGATCGATGGAGATCAGGCCTCCTGGGAGAGTCGGCCACTCGAAGCGCTCGCCAGCGATGGCCAACTCATGGCCTTTGAGCATCACGGATTCTGGCAGCCGATGGACACCTTGCGAGACAAGAACCATCTTGAGTCATTGTGGGAGCAGGGGAGAGCGCCATGGAGGATCTGGGAGTAGCCTTCTGGTCCGGCAAACGGGTCTTGCTCAGCGGCCATACCGGATTCAAAGGCGGTTGGCTTGCGCTCTGGCTGCATCAGCTGGGCGCGCGGGTGACTGGCATCGGGCTCGCGCCAACGACGGAACCAAACCTCTATCAATTCGCCGGGATCGCGGACTTCTGCGAAAGCCATCTCCAGGACATCCGAGATGCCGAGGCCTTGGCTGATGTAGTGCGTCTTGCCGACCCGCAGATCGTCTTCCATCTCGCCGCGCAGCCGCTAGTGCGTGCGAGCTACCGTGATCCCCTCGGCACCTTCGCGACTAATGTTCAAGGGACCGTCAATCTGCTTGATGCGCTGCGCAGTCTTCAAAGCCTGCGTGTCGTCGTGGCCATCACAACTGATAAAGTCTATCAAAACAACGAACAGCCCTTTCCGTACCGCGAGACGGACCCACTCGGTGGGCATGATCCGTACAGCGCAAGCAAGGCGGCGGCGGAGCTGGTGATCGCCAGTTACCGTGCGGCATTCCTCAGCGAGCAGGGCGTTGCCATCGCCACGGCCCGCGCGGGCAACGTCATCGGTGGGGGTGACTGGTCAGAAGACCGCCTGATCCCCGACGCCGTGCGCGCTTGGAGCAGTGAGACCCCGTTGCAGGTTCGCCGCCCAGAGGCCACCCGCCCCTGGCAACATGTCCTCGAGCCCCTGAACGGTTACCTCCGGCTCGCCGAACAACTCTGGCACCAACCTGCACTCGCCGGCGCCTACAACTTCGGGCCAGAGACGCATGAAGCAGCCAGCGTCCGCCAGGTCATCAGCCAAGCCCGTGACCTGTTCCAGCGCGGGGAGATCCACTGGGAAGACGGCACCCAAGGACCGCATGAAGCCGGTTGGCTGGCGTTGGAGATCGCCAAGGCGCGGCAGTGCCTTGGCGTGCATCCCCGCTGGACGCTCCAAGAGAGTCTTCAGCGCACCATGAGCTGGTATCGCCGGCAAGCCAATGGCGAATCAGCAGCCGAGCTGTGTGCGCAGGATATCGCTGCTTTTCAGGTGGCGGCATCCAGCCGCTGCAACGCATAACGGATTGCTGTTCCACTATGTCGCGTTTCAGCATCCACCCAACAGCGATTCAGGGGCTGAGCCTCATCCAACGCCACCCCATCGGCGATGAGCGCGGCTACCTCGAGCGCCTGTTCTGCACCCAAGAGCTGCAAGCCATCATCGGCCAGCGGATGATCATGCAGATCAACCACACCCTCACCGCCAAGGCCGGCACCGTCCGCGGCCTGCACTTTCAGCACCCGCCGCACGCCGAGATGAAACTGGTCAGCTGCCTGCGCGGCGAGGTCTTTGACGTTGCCATCGACCTACGCCAAGACTCGCCAACCTTCCTACAGTGGCACGCCGAGCGCCTCAGCGCCGACAACCACCGCACCCTGGCCATCCCCGAAGGCTTCGCCCACGGTTTTCAGACACTCACGGCCGACTGCGAACTGCTCTACCTGCACACCGCCGCCTACCAGCCGGATGCTGAAGACGGCCTGAATGCCCTGGACCCGGCGCTGGCCATCCCTTGGCCGCTGCCAGTCAGCGAACGATCCGCCCGCGATGTCGCGTTGCCGATGTTGTCCAATCTTGCGCTCGGTGCCACTCGGAAAACCGACGACAAGCCAGCAAATTGATTGATCCAAAGCAGGGGCTAGGTGCTGATGACACCAAACACAATAGAAATCACTTGTCCGCCGGAACTGATGCTGAGTTTGCACATGAACTCAAGAGAGCTGTCCCAGCGCGTCCAGCGTGATGCCGCCATCGCGTTATTTCGTGAAGGGCGTCTGTCTTCCGGCATGGCTGCCCAGTGGCTCGGTATCCCGCGCGCTCACTTCCTCATGATGGCGATGGCGGCTGGCGCAGAACTGCTGGAAGACACTGACGAAGACTTTCAGCGTGAAACGGCATTGTTGTAATGGTGTTCTGCAACACAACTCCGTTCATTGCGCTCGCCTCCATCGGACGGCTTGAACTCTTGTCGCAGGTGGTTGGCGACATTTCTGTGGCGGAGGCGGTGGCTGAGGAATGCGCTGAGGGTGGGCCGATCTCGGTACCGCCCTTGCGCGACTTATCGTGGGTGACAGTACATCCTGACCTTCCACCCAGGGAATGGACAGCCGTTTTGGATTTGGATCGGGGCGAGCAGCAAACCTTGCTGCTTGCACGGCATTATGCGAGTGAGCTTGTGATCATCGACGAGCGTCGGGCACGAACCATTGGTGAATACCTAGGGCTGCGTATTACAGGTACGCTCGGGATCCTCGCGAAAGCAAAGACCGACGGCTTACTTCCCTCGTTTCGGGAGGCGGCAGCGGCGATGCAAGCCCAGGGCGTGTATTACAGCCAAGGCCTGATCGATCGCCTGGCAGAACGGCTCGGCGAAAACAACAGGAAGCATCCATGAACTGCCGCCACTGCCAAACCCCGCTGCGCCACGTCTTCCTCGACCTCGGCTACGCACCCCCGTCCAACGCCTATCTCAGCGCCGACGACCTCAAGCGCCCGGAAACCAGCTATCCGCTCAAGCTCTACGTCTGCGATCACTGCTGGCTGGTCCAAACCCAAGATTTCGTTGCCGCCGACGCGCTTTTCACCAGCGACTACGCCTACTTCTCCTCCACCTCCACCGGCTGGCTCCAGCACGCCGCCGGCTACAGCGCCATGATCAGCCAGCGCCTCGGCCTCAACGCCGACAGCCTGGTCATCGAAGTCGCTGCCAACGACGGCTACCTGCTGCGCAATTTCGTCCAAGCCGGCATCCCCTGTCTCGGCATCGAACCCACCGACGCCACCGCAGCCGCTGCCGAAGCCAAGGGCATCCCCATCCTGCGTCAGTTCTTCGGTACCGCCCTCGGCCAGGAGCTTGCCGCCCAAGGCCGCCAAGCCGACCTCATTATCGGCAACAACGTCTACGCCCACGTACCAGACATCAACGACTTCACCGCCGGCCTCAAGGCCGCGCTCAAGCCCAACGGCACCGTCACCCTCGAGTTCCCACACCTGCTGCAGCTGATCGCCCACAACCAGTTCGACACCGTCTACCACGAGCACTTCTCCTACCTCTCACTGCACGCGGTCCAGCGCATCCTCCAAGCCCAGGCGCTGCGCCTCTGGGATGTCGAGCAACTGCCCACCCACGGCGGCAGCCTGCGCCTCTATGCCATCCACGCCGACGACCCGCGCCCCACCACGGCAGCGGTCGCCGAGCTGCTCGCCACCGAACAGACCCAAGGCCTGCGGGATCTCGCCACCTATCAGGCCTTCCAACCGCGCGCCAACCGCGTCAAGAACGACCTGCTCGCGCACCTGATCGAACAACAACGCGCTGGCCGCCGCATCGCCGCCTACGGCGCCGCCGCCAAGGGCAACACCCTGCTCAACTACGCCGGCATCAAGCCCGACCTGCTACCCTATGTTTGTGATGCTGCACCGGCCAAGCAGGGCAAATACCTGCCCGGCAGCCACATCCCGATCCGCCCGCCCGCAGCGCTGCGCGATGAGCTACCGGACGAGGTGCTGATCCTGCCCTGGAACATTGCTGAGGAGGTCAAGGCGCAGTTGGCTGATTTCGCCGAGCAGGGCACCCGATTTGTCACTGCGGTGCCTGGGCTTCGCATCCACTAGCAAGGTGACAGGTGATTGAAACCTCAATGTCAGCACTGCCCGTCACGGATTATTTTTGCGACGATGTGCTGGTCAAGCGGCCTTACATCCAGCGCGAATGGTGCGAAGCGGCTGTCCGCAACCCCATCCGCCGCGAAGTGCAGGCGGACGATGGACGTATTCGGCACTGGATTTGGGTCGATGCGTTACAGCGTTACCTGCGGGTGGTGACCCTGGCGGATGGTCAGACGATCCACAACGCTTTTCCAGATCGGAGATTTCGGCCATGAAGCTCAACTATGACGCAGCGACGGATTCACTCTACATTCATCTGAGCGAGCGGGCCTCTGTCGATTCCGACGAGATCGCCAATGGCGTGGTGTTGGATTACGACGCCGAGGGTGCCCTCGTCGGCATCGATATTCAACACGCCAGCCGCCAGGCCGACCTGGCCAAGCTCTCGGTCAACCGACTGCCGCTGATGCAGCTTGAGGCAGCATGAGGCGCTGAATGAAACCCCGCATCCCCTACACCCAACCCTCCATCACCGAGCTGGAGGTCCGCTACGCCACCGACGCCGCCGCCAACGGCTGGGGTGAGCGCTGCTACGACTACATCCACCGCTTCGAAGACACCTTCAAAGCCCACCTGGGTGTTGACTACGCCATCGCCACCTCCAGCTGCACCGGCGCCCTGCACATGGGGATGGCCGCGCTCGGCATCGGCCCCGGCGACGAGGTCATCCTCGCCGACACCAACTGGATCGCCACCGCCGCGCCCATCGTCCATCTTGGCGCCAAACCCGTCTTCGTCGACATCCTCGCAGACAGCTGGTGTCTCGATCCCGATCGGGTCGAACAGGCCATCACGCCCAAGACCAAGGCGATTGTCGCCGTCCACCTCTACGGCAACCTCTGCGACATGGACCGCCTGCTCGCCATCGGCGAGCGCCACGGCATCCCGGTCATCGAAGACGCCGCCGAGGCCATCGGCTCGGTCTATCACGGCCAGCGCGCAGGCTCCATGGGCCGCATCGGCGCCTTCTCCTTCCATGGCACCAAGACCCTGACCACCGGCGAGGGCGGTATTTTCGTCACCAACGACGCCGAGCTTTACGAGCGCGTGCTGACCCTGAGCAACCACGGTCGCGCGCGCGGTCAGACCAAACAGTTCTGGCCTGACCTGGTCGGGTTCAAATACAAGATGTCCAACATCCAGGCCGCGATTGGCTGCGCGCAGATGGAGCGTATCGAAGAGCTGATCGTCAGGAAGCGTGGGATTTTAGCGGCTTATAAGAATGGGCTGTCATCTCTGGATTACTTATATATGAATCATGAGCCAGAAGGGATCATTAATGGAGCTTGGATGCCAACCGTCGTGTTCGACCCGTCTTCTGGTATAACACGGGAAAAATTGCAAGCGGCATTTTCCCTCGAGAACATTGATGCAAGGGTGTTTTTTTGGCCACTATCTAGCCTACCGCCCTTTGACGATAAGTGTTTTGAATCCCTGGCTAGTTCTATAGCTGATCGGGCAGTCAATCTGCCCAGCTACCATGAAATGACCCATGAAGACATTCAGAGAGTGTGCGATGCCATTATCGCACTGGGCACTAAATGAGCTTCGCTGAGAAAATCCAGCCCGCAGAGCTTTGTCGACGGATGATTCTCATCCGTTACGTTGAGCAGTCGCTTTTGAGGCTGTACGCCCAGGGCCTGATGGGCGGAACAGTGCATACCTGTATTGGCCAGGAGGGTTGTGCGGTAGGTGTAGTCTCGGCCATCGACCGGCAACGTGACATGCTGTTCTCTAACCACCGTGGTCACGGTCACTACCTCGCCTACTGCGGAGACATCCACGGGTTGATCGCCGAAATCATGGGGCTGCCAATCGGGGTGTGCGGTGGAATGGGCGGCAGTCAGCATATTCAGCGGGAGAACTTCTACACCAACGGGATACAGGGCGCGGGTGTGCCCATCGCCGTGGGAATGGGGCTAGCCGAGCGGTTTAAGGGAACCGGCGCGGTCTCGCTAGCCTTCCTCGGCGACGGCACCTTCGGCGAAGGGGCGGTCTACGAGGCGATGAACCTGGCGGCCCTCTGGTCGGCGCCGACGCTGTTCGTTGTTGAGCACAACGGTTACGCTCAATCCACCCCTAGCTCGCTCCAGCACGCTGGTGATTTGAGCCGTCGGGCAGAGCCCTTCGGCATCCCGGTGACGCGGACGGAAGGTGCGGATGTCATCGCGGTTTTTGAGGTGGCAAATCGACTTCTCGGGCAGATTCGCGCGGGCAAGGGACCACGGTTGCTGTTCCTAGACACCCACCGCTTCGCTCCCCACAGCAAGGGAGATGACTTCCGCGACCGCGAGGAGCTTGAGCGGATAAACCGCGAGTGTGATCCAATCCAACGGTTGGCTGCACAGATCGGGGCGGATACATACGAACAAGTGCGCAAAGCTGCCGAGATAGAGGTGGACATCGTGCTCCAGGAGTTAGGTGTGCAATGAACACGGAAAGCTATCTCGATTCGATCCGCCGGGGGTTGCGCGGGGCGATGGAGTCTGACGAACGGGTCTACCTGATCGGCGAAGATCTACTCGACCCTTACGGTGGTGCATTTAAGGTTTCCAAGGGGCTTTCCACCGAATTCCCGAAGCGGGTGCTGACGACGCCCATCAGCGAGTCGGCGATTACCGGTTTGGCTACTGGCATGGCGATTCGTGGGTTACGGCCGGTGGTGGAAATCATGTTTGGTGATTTCCTCACTCTCTGTACGGATCAGCTGGTCAACAGTGCTACCAAGTTTCCGCTGATGTATCGGGATAAAGTCCGAGTACCATTGGTGCTTCGCACACCGATGGGCGGAGGGCGTGGTTACGGCCCGACCCATAGCCAGAGCATCGAGAAGATGTTTCTCGGAGTGCCGGGGCTGACAGTGGTCTCTCCAAGTCTGGCTCACGATCCAGGGACGCTACTCAAGCGAACGATTCTGGAGAGCGAGCGCCCGGTGCTTTGGGTGGAGTACAAGTCGCTTTATCCCAAGCAGTTGCTCAATGGGGGCGACGAATTGCGGATCTGGCAAGTCGAGGGAGAGGATGGCTACCCGCTGGCAGTAGTGGAAAACTTTTCCGGTTCTGACCCGGATGTCGTGGTGATCGCCTATGGAGGGGCCTCTGTACCGCTGTTTGAGTCGATGCGGCGTTTGATCCCAGAGGAGATCCGAGTGCGCGGGCTGCTGCCTTCGCGCCTCGACACACGGACAAAGACGCCTTGGTGGTTCTCCGAAATCACAGGTCGAGAACCCATCATAGTGGCTGAACACGGCACACGAGGATTTACCTGGGGGAGCGAGATCGCGGCGGAACTCAACTTAACGTTTTTCGGTCGCTTGGTTGCGCCGGTGAGGCGCCTAGCTGACGCGGATAACGTGGTGCCAGCAGGACGAGGGCTTGAGAGGGAGGTGCTGCTCAACGAGGAGCAACTGATCAAGGCAATAGTCGAGAGCATAACGTGATGAAAAGCCTGAATACGCCTTTCCTCGGGGCCAACGACGATGAGGCGACTTTTAATGGTTGGTTAGTGGCAGCGGGCTCTAGAGTTGAGGCGGGGATGTTGGTAGCCACCGTTGAGACCACCAAAGCGGTCCTTGACGTTGAGGCTGAGTACGATGGCATTCTCCATCCACTCGTGGAACGTGGTGCCCGCGTAGTTCCCGGACAGCCCCTGGCAATTCTTGCCGGCGAGCCTATCGATGACCTACAGGCTGCTTTAGCTGCGCTCAGTGCCGAGGCGGATGCAAACATCCCATTTGAAGTAAGAGTGACCAAAAAGGCGGAGATCCTAATGCGCCGCCACGGAATCGTTCTTGAGCAGTTAGGCGCGGATACGTCGGTGGTGGACGAGGCGGCGGTCTCTCAATTCGTGGAGCAACGGGCGGTAAATGAGCGTAGGCTCGGCATCGGGCATCTCCAGCGGGTCGGTGTGATTGGCGGCGTGGGCGGTGGCGGGGCGATGATCGTTATCGATAGTTTGCTGCGCTCCTACTCTCAACAGCCGGTGTGTGTTTTCGAGCGCGATAAGGTGTGGCATGGGCGAACGGTGCTAGGGGTGCCGGTGATCGGTAGTCTAGAAGCTCTTTCTGGGATGCTAGAGCGAGAGGAGTTGGATGCAGTGGTGATTGCTTTTAACCGCGATCTAGGCGAGCGGGCATCTCTGTTCGAGCGGCTGACGGGAGAGGGGGTTCCCTTCTGTAATGTGATCGATGCACGGGCAGATTTGCGGAGTTTGGTAACGGTAGGAAACGGTAACGTGATCCTTGCCAATGTCTACCTCGGAGCGGGTACTCGTGTCGGCGACAACAACTTTATCAGCGCTAACGTCTTTCTGGAGCACGGCAACCAGCTGGGCAACGCCAACGCCTTCGGGCCGGGGGTTTTCACCTCCGGCAACGTCACCATCGGCGATCGGGTGCGCTTCGCTACCGGAATCTTCGTGGAGCCGGGGATCACCATCGGCGATGGGGCAGTGATCGCCTCAGGTTCCGTGTTGACCGTCGACGTGCCGGCGAGCACCACCGTCAAGGCCGGCCGGCGCGCAGTTGCAAGGGCAACGGCTTCAACACAGGAAAATCGTTATGAATCGTGATCGGCTGAGCAACGCTGCTACTCAGACTGACCGGGACCAGCAGTTCGCCGGCGAAGCAGGGGTTTACTTCGAGCAGTCAAGCGGGAGTATTCTCGAGAAGCTGAACGATTTCCCCCGTTTTGTCTCCCGCCAGTCGTTGAGTTTGTTTTTAGCGAAGCATGAGTTGTTCAAGCGCGTTATGGAGGTTCATGGCAGCGTCGTCGAGTGCGGCGTCTTTGCTGGCGGCGGGCTCTTCACCTGGGCACAGCTGAGCGCTATCTATGAGCCCTACAACCACGGGCGGCGAGTGCTCGGCTTTGACTCGTTCAATGGATTTCCCAGCTTATCGCCGGAGGATGGTGAAGCGGAACAGGATCAGCATCGCCGAGTAGGTGGCTACTGCTTCGATCGAATCGACGAACTCCAGGCTGGAGCGGCATTGCAGGATCTCAATCGGCCTATCGGCCACATTCCTAGGATCGAATTGGTGGCTGGCGACGCGGCGGAAACCATACCTCGTTATGTGGAGCAGAATCCTCACTTGGTGGTTTCACTGCTATACCTTGATTTCGACCTGTTTGAGCCTACAGTGGCGGCGCTGAGCACGCTGTTGCCTCGGATGCCCAGGGGAGCCGTGATCGGTTTCGACGAGTTGAACCAGAAACAGTGGCCTGGTGAAACCCGTGCAGTGATGGAGGTCGTGGGTATTGATAAACTGAGAATTCGGCGCTTCCCGTTTACACCGGGGCTCTCCTACGCGGTGATCGAGTAGCAGACTGCATTCAATCAGTCCACAGGTCTATGGTTGAAGGATCGTTATAAATGAACCCATCCGAAGAATTTCTGCGCGAGGTCACTGAGAATGTCGAGGGGCAGGGAACGGACGTTGCATTGAATGCACTGTCGCGCGATTGGCTAATCAAGTCGGCACCCAATAAGTATTCCTACAACTTCTTCTGGCAAGGCCGCCCGATTATCCAATATCCCCAAGACATCGTCGCGATGCAGGAACTCATCTGGCAGATCAAGCCAGACCTGATCATCGAAACCGGCATCGCCCACGGCGGCTCGCTCATCTTCAGCGCCTCTATGCTCACCCTGCTGGACTACTGCGACGCCGCCGAGCAGGGCAAGACGCTCGACCCCAAGCGCCCCGATCGCCAAGTCATCGGCCTCGACATCGACATCCGCGCCCACAACCGCGCCGCCATCGAAGCCCACCCCATGGCCAGCCGCATCCAGCTGATCCGTGGCTCCTCCATCGACCCCGAGATCATCGCCCGCGTGCACGCCATGACCGACGGCCACCAGCGTACCCTCGTCTGCCTGGACTCCAACCACACCCACGAGCACGTCCTCGCCGAGCTCGAAGCCTACGCCCCGCTGGTCACCCCCGGCAGCTACTGCGTCGTCTTCGACACCATTATCGAAGACCTGCCCGCCGACATGTTCCCCAACCGCCCTTGGGGACCGGGCGACAACCCCAAGACCGCCGTGCACCAGTACCTCAAGACCCACCCGGAGTTCGAGATCGACAAACAGATCGACCACAAGCTGCTGATCAGCGTGGCGCCAGATGGGTATCTGCAGCGGGTCAGATAAAGGTCGGCCATGCAAGTCGTCGAGCTAGCTTCAGAGGATCACTGTTCGTGCAAAGCAATTGGACCATCCATCTTCGGAATGAATTAGTCGTTGTTGTTCCGGCCGATCTCGACAACCCGGTCACCTTGACCCTGCTGGAGCATGAAGACTGGCCCGAACCGGAGTATGGGTTCTTGTGCGAACTCGTCGAGCCGGGGATGCAGTTGCTGGACACTGATGCCGGCCACGGCCTGTATGCGCTCAATCTCGCGCAGGCACTGCAAGGCCAGGGTCGCTTGATCGCCTTGCAGCCCGACCCGCTGTTTGCACGCAGTGTCGCCGACAACGGGCTTCAGGCCGTGATCAAGACGCCTTCGGATCAGACTCAAGCACTTGCGCCAGCCGACGGCGAACGCGGATTGGATCTCATCCGCCTCGGCGCGAGCGTTGCCCTCGATCCGCTGTGGCTGCGATCGGGCGAGCCGCTGGTCGTGGTTCCAGGAGAGAGCACGCAGTTGGAAACGCTGGAAGCTGCCGGGCTTAGTCTCTACCGATTGGTTCCGCTTCTGAATGCCTTGGTTGCCTGGAATCCGGAAGAGAGCGAACGACCCGCGACGTTGTTCGCCTGCAGCGATAAACGCGCCGACTGGTTGCGGCAACGTGACCGGCTGATCCGCCCCTTGATGCCACAGGCCTCCGATAGCGGCTCACAAGCCTCGCAACGGCCGGGCAAGAGAGCACGCTTCAGCCAAAAGTGGCAGGCCAAAAAGAAGAGCAAGAAGGGCACGGCTACGTCGCTGTATCAACAGGCACTGAAAGCCGAGCAGCGCGGCGCCCTGGAGACGGCTGAGGCTGGGTATCGCAAGCTGCTTGCTCAGCACCCGGAGCATGCGGATGCCGCATACCGGTTGGGTGTGGTCTTGCATCAACGCGGTGATGCGGTGCAAGCCGAATCAATGTTTCGTTGTGCGATCGCGAGCAACGATCAGGTCGCGGCCTATCATGGCGAGCACGGTATTGCGTTGGCGGCACTGTCACGCTTGGATGAGGCACTGTTCGCCTTTGACCAGGCCTTGCGGCTGAAACCGAATGATGCGACGGCGCACAACAACCGCGGCATTGCCCTTAATGACCTCGGGTATTTGGAGGACGCACTGCATGCCTTTGATCAGGCATTGCGGCTCAAGCCGGATTTTGCTGAAGCGCACAATAATCGCGGCAATACACTCAATGAGCTGAGGCGTTGGGACGACGCCGTGCAGGCCTGTGACCAAGCGTTGCATCTAAGACCGAAGTATGCCGAGGCACACAACAATCGCGGTATTGCGCTCAATGAGCTCGGGCGGTTAGGAGAGGCGTTGCAAGCCTATGAGCAAGCATTGCGGCTCAATCCAGACTTGGCTAAGGTGCATAATAACCGTGGTAATACGCTAAAAGGCCTGGGACGGATGGATGACGCGCTGCATGCCTACGATCAGGCGTTGCGGCTTCAGCCTGAGTATGCCAAGGCACACAGCAATCGCGGCACCGTGCTTTGGTTTCTCGGGCGCCTGGATGCAGCGCTGCATGCCTATGAACAGGCGCTACGGCTCAAGCCGGATTCTGCGGAAACGATCTCAAACTATCTGTTCACGCTGTCCGGGTTGGAGAGGGGCGATGACGCCGCGTTTTTGGCCCGGGCGCGACGCTATGGGAGTCGATACCCGCGCTCGCTGCCGGCGCTCGAGCACCAGCGGGCACCTGCAGCGGGTCGTCGACTGCGCGTTGGCTACGTCTCCGGGGATTTCCGCCAACACGCTGTCGCTCATTTTTTCGAGCCTCTGTTGTCTGAGCATGACCGTTCACGCCTCGAGCTTTGGGCCTATACCACCAACGAGCAGCAAGATGCAGTCACCGCTCGCATCCAGGAGCTGGTAGACCACTGGCAATCGATCGTTGGCTTATCCGATGAAGCCGCCGCCGCGCTTATTCGCAGCGATGAGTTGGATGTCTTGGTCGATTTGTCCAATCACACCAATGACAATCGTCTTGGGGTCTTTGCGCAGCGCGCGGCGCCGGTGCAAGTGGAATATCTGGGGCATTTCAGTACCACCGGCGTCGCCGAGATCGATTATTGGATTGGTGATCCGCAGCAGACACCGCCGAGCACGGATGCCCACTACAGCGAAACGGTGTGGCGTTTGCCGCGCGTCGCCCATGTCTATCGTGGTTCCGAGGATGCGCCGGCCCCGGGCTGGCAGCCGCAGGAGGATGGCACCGTTTGGCTGGGCTGCTTCCATAATCCGATCAAGCTCACCGCAGGAACGATTGCGTTGTGGTCGCGCCTGCTGCACGCGTTACCCGAGGCCAAGCTCAGGCTCAAGGCCAAGCAACTGTCCGACACCGGGTGGCGCGAGCAGCTGACTAATGCCTTTGCCGCCCACGGCATCGGCGCCGATCGGCTGAAACTGCATGACCGCTCCGCCACCCTCGACTGGGCCGCGCACATGGGTGCTTATGATGGCCTCGACATCGCGCTCGACCCCATCGGCCCCTGGCGCGGGGCGGCAACCAACTGCGATGCGCTCTGGATGGGCGTGCCGGTGGTCACCTTGCGGGGCGAGCGTGCCGGCTCGCGCCAGACCGCCGCGCTGCTGCAAGCGTTGGGGCGGGAGGACTGGATCGCCGATGATGAGGACAGCTATATCGACACAGTGGTCGCACTCGCGCGCGATGTCGAACGGCGCCGGGCGATGCGTTTCCATCAGCGCAAGCAGATGCGTGCCAGCCCATTGTGCGATGCCAAGGGATTGGCAACAGCATTGGAAGATGCCTATGGCGCGATGTTCCAGCGTTGGTGGGAAACGCGCGGGGCGGGCGCCTCGACCGATAAACGTGCCGCCGTACCGAGATGGACCTTGACCATCGCCGACGAAGTGAAGGTGTGCGTGCCGGCAGACATCGAGCGCATGACCACGTTTGTACTGCTGGAGCAGGAAGACTGGTTCGAGGTGGAACTGCCCTTCCTGCGTGACCTGACACAGCCCGGCATGGGCGTGCTCGACATCGGCGCCAATCATGGCCTCTATGCGCTCAGTCTGGCCCAGTGCCTGCAGGGCGAGGGCCGAGTGCTGGCCTGTGAGCCAGCCAATGCGCCAGCGGACATGCTCGAGCGCAGCATCGTGGAAAATCGCTTTGAATCGGTGCTGACCTTGCTGCGGGTCGGGCTATCGGACCATGCAGGGGAGGCGACCCTGCACATCGGCGCCAACAGCGAGCTGAATAGCCTAGCACTGGCTGGTTCTACTTCTGGCGGGCCGTTCGCGGCTCAAACCGAGACGGTGCGCCTGACCACCCTGGATGCGCTGCTCGACGCACCCGAATGGCCATCGGGATTTCAGGTCGACATCCTCAAGCTTGACGCCGAGGGCGAGGAAATCCGCATCTTGCAAGGCGGGCAGCGGTTTTTTGCCGAGCAAGACCCGCTGGTGTTGTTTGAATGGAAGCACGGCAACAGACCCAATGCCGGCTTGCTGGAAGCCTTCGCCGCACTCGGCTACACCCGTTATCGACTCGTGCCCGGCCTCAATGCCCTAGTGCCAGTGGGCGAGGGAGAAACGCTCGATGGCTATCAGCTCAACCTGTTCGCCTGCACGCCTGAGCGCGCTATGCGCCTCGCCGCCGCCGGCTACTTGGTGGAAGCGGCGACCGTTGCCACCGAGGCGCCAGCTCCAAGCCAAACCTGGCCTCAGGCTCTGGCCGCGCTTCCCTATGTGGCTGCTTTGCCTGCCGAGGAACAGACGATTGCGGCTTGGCAAGCGTTCGAGCGCACCGATGATCCGCACTGGCCGGCTTACGAACGGGCGTTGAACGCCTACCTGAGTGCGAGTGATGCGCGTCAGCCGGTACGCAACCGCTGGGCCTGGCTGCAACAGAGTCGCGCCCAACTCGAGGTGCTACACGCCGCCGGCGACAACCACCTGGCCACCGAGATGCTGCGCATCCGGGTCCTTGCCGCCAGCGGCGCCCGCGCTGCCGCGGTTGAGGCGAACGCGGCCCTGTTGCCGCTGTTGGAGACCGACCTCAGCTTGCCCTTCGACCGTCCCTTCCTGCCGCCGCTACCAGACTATGACCAGCGCGCCCCCGAGGACGGCATCGGGGCTTGGCTGCTGGCGGCGATTCGCGAGAGTTTGGAGGTCGGGCGTGCCCATTCGGCCTACTTCCACCGCGACGAGCGCATCCTGCAACGCCTCGTGGACAACCCGAACTGTAGCCTCGCCATGCACCGGCGCCGGCTGTTGCTGGAATCGCGGGCAGGCGAACAGGTGACGCTTGCCTCCGACAGCCCGCTGTGTGCTGCCAAGCCGAGCCCTTGGCATCGTAACCCTGCTTGGTGGCGCCAATTTCAGGACCAGCGGGAGATCAACCCTGCGTCAGGGGGAAAAGAGCAACACGCGCCTCGTGTGCCCCTACGCGATGTCTTTTGTGCGGGAATGCCGCGCAGTGGCTCGACCTGGTCCTACAATGTGGCTCGCCAGTTGCTCTCGCATGCCTTCGGCGCGCAGCAGATCGACGGCGGCTATCTGGGCGAAGGGCCGCCTGTGGATGCCGCGTTAGATCAACACGTTTTGCCCAACAAACTGCGGCTGCTGAAGTTCCACCAAGCCACCCGGCGCACCCTCGAGCTAGCAGAACAGGGACAGGCCAGGGTGATTGTGACCTATCGCGACCCGATGAACGCGGTCGCTTCCTTGGTGGACTTTTTTGCCACGCCGTTGCCCCAGGCTGTCGCAAAGATCAAGCGGAGTTTGGTGGAGATGCAGCGATGGCAGCAGACAGGCCATGCCTTGCTGATTGCCTTTGACGCCATGATGGCGGATAACGCCACCGAGGTTCGGAAGATTGCCGACTTTCTTGATCTCCCGGTGCAGGAGGAGGTGATCGCCGCCATCGTGGCAGAAACCAGTTACGGAGCAGTTAAACAGCGCGCTGAGGCCCTAGGCCAAGGTGGGGAAGTGCTGGTTCGGGCAGGCCGCTCGGCCTATGATCCCGAATCGCTGCTTCACGTTGGTCACGCACCCCTCGGTGCGGATCGGGACTGGACTCGGCAGTTGAGCAGCGAGCAGAAGGCCTATGCGCTGCAGCAACTAAGCGATTGGATTGATGCCGATGGACGTTGGCATACGGACAGCAGTTTCAATCGGTGAGCGAGCGTGCGTTGATTGGAGGCATAAGAGAGCACAATACGCATCAGTATCGGGCAAAACCGGACACGCACTGAAAACCTGATGCGCCGCATAAGCCCAAGTCAGGTACAGTCTGTCTCCATAGACGAGATCAACAGTCCCCATGACGTTGACTTCCGCGAGTGCTCGACAACGGAGAGCGAATCACCGAATGAGCACTTTCGAGGATGACATTCGGAGCAGCAGAGCATCGACTGGCTCATCCTCGATGACCTCAGCGACGCCCTCGCCATCCTCGAGCACGGCACCAAGGTGCTGGAGATGACCCTGCTGCTGGGTCTCGGTGACCGAGGAGATCGAGCCCCTATTCACTCACGGACGCCTGGGCCTGGAACTGCTCAATCCCGGCCGCTTTCAGCCGTTGGTCTACGAGCGCGAACGCCTGTTTCGCGTCAATGGCGCCGTACTCGGCGTCTGGACCGAGATGTTGCACACCGGCAGTCTGTTCGGCGAGAGCGTGGCTTCGGTCGAGATGTCGAAAGAGGACCGCCAGCAAGTCAAGGGCCGCGACGATTGGGCGGCGCTGTTGGCGCGTTTGGGTGCGTCTGGAGGCTGACGCTCGCGGTCTCGGCCCAATCCGGATACAGTCGCCGCCATGGATGAGATCAACAATCCCCACGACGTCTACTTCCGCGAGAGTTTCACCCGGCGTGAGATCGCGCAGGACTTCCTGCGTCAGCACCTGCCGGCTGAGCTGTTGGCGGTGGTGGATCTGGACAGTCTGGAGATCAGCAAAGACAGCTACGTCTCCAGGGAATTGCGTGCATCCTATTCTGATCTGGTCTATCGGCTGCGATGGCGTGTGCCTGATGAAGCTGATCCAATGGCGCCCGAGCGGGCCGATCCAGCCGATGTGGCAGCGCTTGATCCGGCCGATGCGGCCGCCACGCGCGATCAAACAGCGGCGCCAGCCACCCTCGCACTCCACGTCTACATCCTGTTTGAGCACAAGAGCCATACCGACTATTGGGTGTTGCTGCAACTACTGCGCTACATCGCGCTCCAGGGCGAGGCCTACCGCAAGCAGCATCCCGAGGCCAAGACCCTGCCGCCGGTCTATCCGCTGGTGCTCTATCACGGCCAGAGCCGCTGGCGCATGCCGAGCGATTTCCACGCCCTGATCCGGCCACTACCAGCGGCGCTTAAACCCTACGTGCCGCAGTTCCGCTATGCGCTGCACGATCTCTCGCCGCGCAGCGACGCCGAGATCAAGGGCGGTGTGCTGACCCGTCTGGTGCAGCTCGCGCTACGCTGGATCTTCAGTGACCAGCCGTTGGAGCATCTGGAGCGGCTGATCGCCCTGATCGACCAGGTTGCTGACCGCGACACCGCGCTGCAGATTCTGGAATCGCTGCTGCGATACTATGTCCAAGGGACACAACGGGTGGAAGAGGATGACGCCCGCCGCTTGTTGGAACAGACCTCACCAGGAGACCCCATCATGCAGACGTTCATTGATCGGTATATTGAGCAGGGCCGCGAGCAGGGTAAGGCCGAGATGCTGCTGCGCCAGATGGAGCGCAAATTCGGTCCCACCGATGCCCGGCTACGTCAGCAGATCCAAGAGGCCGATGCCGAGACGCTGCTGGAATGGTCCGATCGCATCCTGACCGCTGAGACGCCGGAGGCGGTGTTTCACTGAGCAATGTCCATCTCGATGCGTTGTATCGGGCACTTGGCAAGACCCGGCCTTCGGCGAAATCGGATTGAGGAGCCAGGGCGAGTGCGCAGCGCTTCGACCGTTTCACCAGGTGTTGGGCACTACCAAGGTTACCTTGACCTGTGCTATCTCGTTCGCGCAGTCTCTGGTGAACGCCACAGCCACTGCAACCGCCACAGCCAGGAACCACGATCAGCTCAACAATGCCTGCCCAACGCCCCCTCAAAGCCGCCGTCATCGGCCTTGGCGTCGGCGCGCATCAGGCTCACGCCCTTGCTGCCCATGCCGATGTCGAACTTGTCTGGCTCTGCGACCTCGACAACCAAAAACTCGCCGCCCTCGGCAGCGAACTCCCCCTCATCAGCAGGATAAGCACGCGGTAAGTCCCTGAGGTTTGGCTTTTGGCTCTGGATAGGAGCGATTCATATTCGCACAAGCCTCTAGCCAAGAGGCCATGGCAGAGTTCATCTCGTGCAAGGCTTCTTGTTGAGTTTCGCCAAATGCGGAACAGCCTGGCAAATCGGGCGCGATGGCAATGAAACCCTCGTCTTCATCGCTCCAAAAAATCTCCACCAAGTATTTATCTGCCGGATTCATACTTTTCCACCATTTCGATCAATTGCCTGGCTTGATAGGCTTTGATGTAACCTGCTCGGTTCTGAAAATTCAGCAGGGTTGACTCGCCAAAACGCCCATAAGTTCGATGAGAGCCTTGTCCGCCCTGGCATTCAAAACCTAATGCTTCAGCAATTCGGCAGGCATCTTCGAATCGGACTCCCTTTGGATTGGCTCGCAACGCGGCCACGCGTTTGGTCATGCAACCGTCTCCCGTTTGGCCCACTCATTGTTTGCTAACCGTAATGTTGCGGCTTGGCGCCAGGTGATCTGGTCGCCCGCTTGTTGCAGGATTGCGGCAATGGCGTCGAAATCGGCTTGGGTATCGACCGAGAGCTGGACCTCGCCGAATGGCTCATCGCTGGCGAAGTTCTGGATGCGGTACTGATCCGGGTGCCGGTAGAGGTAGCGGGTGACGTGCTCTTGGTCCGCAACGTCTTGCATCTTTTGGAGCGCGTCGGCGAGGGCTGCGGTGCGCACGATTTCGACCGACTGCCCCTTGGGGAAGGTGCGTTGCTGGGTGTTGGTGGTGAGATCGGCGTTGCCCGTGGCGTGGAGTGCGATGACCTGATCGACGAGGGCGGGATCGATGAGCGGGCTGTCGGCGCAGATGCGCAGGAAGGCATCGGTCCGCGCGCGAAGGGCACAGTCGAGGAAGCGTTGGCAACATGGTTGAGCGGTCCACGATCGTAGGCGATGGCTTGCGCGCGGCAGTCGTCGCAGATGGCGTCGTCGCTCGGATCATCGGAGGTGGCGACGATGATCTGGCTGAGGCGGTGGGAGCGCGACAGTTGGCTGTAGACGCGCCCGAGCATGGGTTGACCGGCCAGTTCGCGCAGGACTTTGCCGGGTAGGCGAGCAGAGGACAGGCGGGCTTGGATGATGGCCAACATGGCTTGTCTCGCGACTTATCCGGAGGGCGTTGTGTCAGCAAGCCTGGGGTCATCGCTCGATGAGCCTGCTCGATGAGCCTGCTTGGGCTGAGGTGGCTGCTGCCATCGGTGTCATCATTCGCCTTGATGGCCAGATTCAGCTGTGGCGCCAGCTTGCAACGGGAGTGGATCGGTTGTCTGGATCTCAGGTGCGAGGTTGAAACTATAGAATCCTGGACACCAGAGACTGCGCGAACGGGATGGCGCAGGTCAAGGCCGGGGAGACGGCGTTGAGCACATGGGTGCTCTTGGCATCGCCCTCGATGACGAAGTCCATCACCAGTCGATTGGTCTTGCGCTCGACCAGTTGGGCACGGATGCCCGGCCGACCGCGCTGATGGAAGCCCATGGCCTCGGCACCATGCAGAAGGGTCGCGGCCTCAGCCACCATGTAGGATCGACGCTGTTTGCGCCGTGCTTGGCGGGCGAGGGCGCGGAAGTCATTGCGGTTGGTGGCGAACATGAACAGCTCGCGACGGGCGATCTCCAGCAGCTCTGAGAAGCGAAACCGGCTCAAGCCTGCATAGTGCTCGCGCCAGAGCGCTGGGAGGGCGGTGGGGCCGATCTTGGTGCGACCGTCGAGGGTGCGGGTAAAATGAACGCCCAGAAAGGGCTGACGCAGATCCGGCACCGGATAGAGGTGAGTGCGCGGCGGCTCGACGCCGGGGTCGGCGTAGCGGTACAGGCCCTTGAACGGCAGCAGGCTGTACGCCTGACCAAAGCCGACGTCATGCGCAATCCGGTCGGCGTAGAGCCCAGCGCAGTTGATGAGGGTGCCGGCCTGGAGGCGCTCGGGGCCAGCCTGGATGCGGTTATCCCCCAGATGGGCGCGATACGGATGATTGCACAGCAGCGTCGCGCCGGCAGCGATGACATCGGCCTGCTGCGCGGCCAGCAGCTGCATCGGGTCGACACTGGCCGTAGAGGGAACGAAGAGGGCATGGCCGAAGGTCCGCGCACGCGGCTCCAAGGCGCGGGTCTCGGTCTCGTCCAGGCGCTGGACCTCGACGCCATTGACGCGCCCGCGTTGCTCCAGGGTGGCCAGGCGCGCGTGCTCCTCGGCATCGCGCGCGACGATGAGCTTGCCGCAGCGCTCCAAGGGCAGGCCGCGCTCGGTGCAGTACGCCTGCCAGGCGGCGTTGCCATCGCGAGTGAAGCGCGCCTTGAGGCTCTCGGCGCTGTAATAGATGCCGCTGTGCAGCACACCGCTGTTGCGACCGCTGGCGTGTTGGCCGAGGCGGGGCTCTTTGTCGATGAGGGTCAGGCGCGCGCCAGGGTCGCGCTGCTGGAGGGCGCGCGCGACGGTGAGGCCGATGATGCCGGCGCCGATGATGAGGTAGTCGACCGATCGGTTCGGTTTGCTTGAGCGCGGTTGCGCTGAGCGCAAACTTGTTGAGAACGGATTCGCTGAATGTGGCTTCACGGCTGGTGATGCTGCGGTGTTGTGGACGTGGACACTGGAGCTGACCTGTTCGACACACTGAGCCTTTCGTCGTTTGCGTTTGCCCAAGCTCGAGCGGCTTTAACGGCCAAAGCGGCTGAGGTTCAGGTGATTGTTGCGCGATTCATCTTCTGAGGGTGGCCGCGGGCCATGACCGTTAGGCAGGACGCTAGCGTAGCAGTTGGGGCCAAAGCACGCCGCAGGGTTGTTGCGTGCTTGAGTGCATCGGGAGGCTGACGCTCGCGGTCTCGGCTCGATCCCGGTACAGTCGCCGCCATGGATGAGATTAACAATCCCCACGACGTCTACTTCCGCGAGCGCTTCACCCGGCGTGAGATCGCGCAGGACTTCCTGCGCCAGCAGCTGCCGGCTGAGCTGCTTGAGGTGGTGGATCTCGAGAGCCTGGAGATCAGCAAGGACAGCTACGTCTCCAAGGAATTGCGCGCATCGTATTCTGATTTGGTCTATCGGCTGCGATGGCGTGTGCCCGATGAAGCTGATCCAACCGTGCCTGAGCGGGCTGATCCGGCCGCTGCAGCTGATCTAGAAGATGCTGCAGCGACGCTCGCGCTCCACGTCTACATCCTGTTTGAGCACAAGAGTCATCCCGACTACTGGGTCTTGCTGCAACTGCTGCGCTACATCGCGCTGCAGGGCGATGCCTACCGCAAGCAGCATCCCGAGGCCAAGACCTTGCCGCCGGTCTATCCGCTGGTGCTCTATCATGGTCAGCGCCTCTGGCGCATGCCGAGCGACTTCCACGCGCTGATCCGGCCGCTACCGGAGGCGCTCAAGCCTTATGTGCCGCAGTTTCGCTATGCCTTGCACGATCTCTCACCACGCAGCGATGTGGAGATCAAAGGCGATGTGCTCACCCGCCTGGTGCAGCTCGCGCTGCGCTGGATCTTCAGCGACCAGCCGCTCGAGCATCTGGAGCGGTTGATCGCCCTGATCGACCAGGTCGCCGACCGTGACACCGCGCTACAGATTCTGGAATCGCTGCTGAGATATTATGTCCAAGGGACACAACGGGTGGAAGAGAGTGACGCCCGCCGCTTGTTGGAACAGACCGCACCGGGAGATCCCATCATGCAGACGTTTATTGATCGGTATATTGAGCAAGGCCGCGAGCAGGGTATCGAGCAGGGCGAGCGAAAAGGTGAAGCCAAGCTGCTCCTGCGCCAGATGGAGCGCAAATTCGGCCCTACCGATGCCCGGCTGCGCCAACAGATCCAAGAGGCCGATGCCGAGACGCTGCTGGAATGGTCCGATCGCATCCTGACCGCTGAGACGCCGGAGGCGGTGTTTCATTAGCGCCGGGATCAGATCTGCGCTTGCCCCTCGCGCAACGCCCGCGCCAACTGCTGATACTGCCGCGCCTGCTCCACGCGCCCCATCTGCTCATGGAGCACCGCCAGGTGATGCGCGGCCAGAAAGCTATCACGCCCCTGCACGCTGCCCTCGAGCTGCGGCTGCTCGCCCAGCGCCAGGCAGGTCGACCAAGCGGATTCCACCAGCGGTAGGAATTCCCGCTCGGCCTAGGCCGGATGCGCCATCGCCCCGTCGAGCAACAGATCACCGAGCACAAAGAAGACGTCCGGCGACGGTTGCCAGTGCGGCATCTCCTGCTCGGCCAGGCGCTCATCGGCATCGGGTGATCTCGGTCAAGCCGGCCGACTGCAAGCCGAGACAGCCCTGTTCAGCAACCGTATTGGCCTCAAGCGAGAGGTTGCCAGAGAACAGGTCCTGGGCTGCGACGATGAGTCAACTGGCGTGAGTGCTTCATGCGGCGCGAGTGACGCCTGCATCATTGAGCGCTGGTCGGCCAGCGCTACACTGAACCCATCAACCAACCCCGAGGCGCTAAGACCATGGCCGCCACACTCGACGACGTTTGGGCCCTGTTCAGGGAGACCGACCGCAAGTTTCAAGAGACCGACCGTACCTCAAGAGGAGGAAAAGACCGATGTACGCGATAGAATTCGAGGCTGATCTGAAAGGTGGCGTCCTGACGATACCCGATGATTACAGGTCTCTGAACAATCAGCATGTGCGCGTGGTCATGCTGCTCGAAAACCATCCTGGCGATCCAGAACTGCGTGCCTTTTCAGAGCATTCAGCGGCAGCGATCCCGGAATGGCAGGATGCCGCCGAGGATGAGGTATGGAAGTAAACCAGGCAGAGGTTGTTCTATGCGAGTTCTACTCCAAGATCGACCGCGTCTCATCGGCGGCTCTGGGGCCGAAACGTTTGTCGATCAGCCGGTCGCGCTCCACGTTGACATCCTGTTCGAGCACAAGCGTCATCCCGGCGATTGGGGACTGCTGCAACGGCTGCACGACATCGTGCAGCTCGCGCTGCGCTAGATCGTCAGCGACCAGCCGCTGGCGCATCTGGAGCAGAGGCCAGACTGGACCCAGGGCAGGGCGCCTGCTGACCCCAGGGTGAGTTCATCCCGAGCCCAGGGTCGGGTCATCTTGACCCCAGGGTGGGTTCATCCTGACCGCAGGGGTCGGGCCACCCTGAGCCCCGAACGGGCGGAGTGCTCGAACGGGCCGATTCTGATCAGGAACGAACAAAAAACCTCTCCCACGGAACGCGGCGACGGCCACGAACGGCGCTCAGTGCCTCGCGCCTCTGGCCGCGCGCGTTTGATCCACCATCTGGCCCGCACGCCTGGTCCACCACCTGGCCCGCGACTCGACCCGCTCACCGCAACCGCTCGCGCGCCTGCATCGGCGCCCGCGCATGACGATGGGTGATTTGGCAACAAAAAATCCGTACCGGGGACTCGACAGCCTCGAGCCGATGCGGCTAGGATAGGTGCCACTGTCGCGGGGGTGCTGGAAACACCCACCGCGTCAAGCCCCGACTGACACAGAGTCGAGCGCACCAGTGGCCAGCGGTATTCTAGCAAAAAGCCCATCCTCCCGGGATGGCGTCTGCGCACCGCGCCCATCCGTGATCTCACCCGTTCAGTCGGTGGTCTCCACCCCTGATCGACCTGGAGATTACCGATGTCCCAAGCCGCCACCGTTGCTCAGTTCGCCACCTCACCGGTGGACATCCTGCGCTGGCAGCGCGCGCTGTGCGCCGAGCCCGAGTTGACCCACGCCGCGCGCTCGGTCGCCACCTCGCTGTCGCACTTCATCAATTCCAAGAGCGGTTTCGCCTGGCCCTCGCTGCGCACGCTGGCGAAGCGCTCCAAGAGTTCGCTCAGTTCGGTCAAGCGCGCGCTCAAGCAGCTCGCGAGTCTTGGCTTCCTGCAGATCGAGCCCGGTGGCTGCCGGCGCACCAATCGCTATCGCGCGGTGCTGCGCCGGGCGGAGGCGCAGAGCGTACAGGCTGGTCAGGTCGATCAGGCGGCATCCACCCAACGCCCGTTCGATGCCAGCGAGATCACCCGCGTGATCGACCATCTCAACGAGCGCGCCGGCACCTGCTTCCCGAGCACCCCCGGCACCGAGAGCTATCGCCTCACGTACCACGCCCTGCGCACGCAAACGCCCGAGACGCTGTGCGCGGTGATCGATCTCAAGACACGCCAGTGGCGCGACACCGAGCGCGCCCGCTATCTGCGCCCAGCGACACTGTTTGCCCCGGAGAAGCTCGAGAATTATCTCTCCGAGGTCCATCAGCGCCGCGCCCAGGCCGCGCGCCATCGCCCCAGCGCCGCCTCACGCGCCGCCCAGGCCGTGGCGAACCGCGTGCCCGCAAGCGCAACGCCGACGAACCGCGAGCCGCCACCATCGCGCATGCCTCTGGAACATGTGAGTGCCCATTTCGATGAGCTGTTCAAGATCCTCGGCAAGACGCGGCCTTCGGCAACATCGGATTGAGGATTGATCTCGAAGACCATGGAGGAGATCAACAATCCGCATGATGTCTACTTCCGCGAGAGCTTCACCCGGCGTGAGATCGCGCAGGACTTCCTGCGCCAGCAGCTGCCGGCTGAGTTGCTTGAGTTAGAGCAATTAACAGATTTTCTCATCATGCTCGGCGAAATGACCCCACTCGAACAGACCCGCGCCTACCGCGAGATCGTAGCGAAGAACCAACCGATTTGGCTTGAAGAAGGCCGCCAGCGCGAAGTCCAACTGGCGCTACGCCTCCTGCGCCGTCGCCTCAGCAAGCTGACCAAGGCGCAACAGGCCAGCGTACAATCCCTACCGGTTGAACAACTCGAAGACCTCGGCGAAGCGCTACCTCGACTTCAGCGCCGCCGCTGACCTCGAGACCTGGCTCGCCGCGCACCCAACACCGCAACAGACCGCCTGCGACACCGCGCCATGATGCATGCCACCCACAACTCTGAATCCGACTACCTGCAATGGCTGCAAACCCAGGTCAACCACCTGCGCGCCGGACGGCTCGATTGCCTGGACCGCGAGCAACTGGTGGAGGAACTTGAGGGCATGAGTCGCAGTGAACGACGGCAATTGCGCAACCGGCTGGTGGTCCTGATGATGCATCTGCTCAAGCTGCGCCATCAGCCAGACAAACAATCGCGCAGCTGGACCGTGACCATCATCACCCAGCGTACGGACATCAAACTCCTGCTCCGTGAAAGTCCGAGCCTGAAACCCAGCTTGCCCGAGGCGCTCGCAGCGAGTTACCCACGTGCTCGCCAAGAAGCCGCCGATGAAACCGGCCTGCCGCTCTCGACCTTTCCAGACCAGCCTCCCTTTACCTGGGAGCAAGTGCTCGATGAAGACTATTGGCCTGAGCCTGCTCGATGCCGAGACCCTGCTGATTAACGACTTCACTGCTGGGCTTAAGGCCGCGCTCAAGCCCAACGGCACCGTCTCGCTCGAGTTCCCGCATCTGCTGCAGCTGATCGCCCACAACCAGTTCGACACCGTCTACCACGAGCACTTCTCCTATCTCTCGCTGCACGCGGTCCAGCGCATCCTCCAAGTCCAGGGTCTGCGCCTCTGGGATGTTGAACAACGGCCCACCCACGGCGGTAGCCTGCGCGTCTATGCCCTCCACGCCGACGACCCGCGCCCAACCACGGCAGCGGTCGCCGAGCTGCTCGCCACCGAACAGACCCAAGGCCTGCTCGATCTCGCCACCTATCAGGCCTTCCAACCGCGCGCCAACCGCGTCAAGAACGACCTGCTCGCGCACCTGATCGACCAACAACGCGCCGGCCGCCGCATCGCCGCCTATGGCGCCGCCGCCAAGGGCAACACCCTGCTCAACTACGCTGGCATCAAGCCCGACCTGCTACCCTATGTTTGTGATGCCGCCCTGGCCAAGCAGGGCAAGTATCTGCCCGGCAGTCACATCCCGATCCGCCCGCCGGAGGCGTTGCGCGATGAGCCGCCGGATGAGGTGCTGATCTTGCCCTGGAACATTGCTGAGGAGGTTAAGGCGCAGTTGGCCGATTTCGCCGAGCAGGGCACCCGATTTGTCACTGCGGTGCCTGGGCTTCGCATCCACTAGCAAGGTGACAGGTGATTGAATCCTCAATGTCAGCACTGCCCGTCACGGATTATTTTTGCGACGATGTGCTGGTCAAGCGGCCTTACATCCAGCGCGAATGGTGCGAAGCGGCTGTCCGCAACCCCATCCGCCGCGAAGTGCAGGCGGA
>NZ_NHSF01000033.1 GCF_016653295.1 Halochromatium salexigens
TTCCGGTGGATGGCCAGTCCTTGCCGGTTCGGGACTCTCACCCGGCGGGTCACGACAAGAGGTTTCCGATTGCTCAACTCATTTGGCGTTCTTCCTCCTCTTCCAGGCTTTGCCTGGCGCAATCAAAACAAAGGCCGGGATCATCGGGGAAGTGGAATGCCTTGTCTAACAGTATCCGCTAATATGTTGATGCGATTGCCCTGGCAAAGACTACGAGCGAAACCCGCGCTCAAGCGAATCACAAGTTTACCTTGCATCATCTCGGCTTTTGCTGCGTCAACTCTGCGATAATCAAATTGCTTTCGAGTAGATTAATTCTTGCTTGATTGCAGCTCTAATAATTAAATTCGCTTGAGCTGCTTCCTATACAGCGTCTGAGCGGGCGTGCGTCGCTTCTCGGCCATGCCCAGTCCTCGTGTTGCTCTGACTAGGCGCTAGGGTGCAAGCAGCGCCGGCGATCGTATAGGAGGTAATTCGCCGGACGGTTATGGCGCAACCGCCTGAGCGCTTGGGGGAACGGCTGAGCGCGATCTGGCAGCGGTTGGAGGCCCTTGCCGAGACGGCCGACCTGCCGGCGCGTGCCCAGGCCCACTTGCAGAAGACCAAGCGCTTGAACACGGCCCTGCTGGCAACGATCGCCTTCTTCTTTGCCATGGTGCATCAGCGTGTCGAGGCACTCAACCTGGCACCCGCGATCGAGACGGCGGTGCTGCAACAATTGATCCCAGCGATCTATCTCGCGCGGGTCGCCACGCGGCGCTCGGGAGCCGAGGCGCGTCGACGCCTCGCGGCACTGAGCGCGCAGCAGCTCGCACCGCTGCGTGCGGCAGATCACCCCATCCAAGCCCTTGAGGCCACGCAGCGCACGGAGATTGAGCAGGTCGCCAGCGACTGCGCCGACCTGTTCCAGCGCTCGAACTCTGCTATCGAGGGCCGCAATGGTCAGCTCTCACTCTTCCACCACAGCTGCCATCGCCTCAGTGCGCGTAAGCTCTTCGCCCTGACGGCGGTACACAACTTCTACATCCGCCGTGCGGATCAGACCACCGCCGCTGAGCGTTTCTTTGGCCGGGCGCCGCCGCCCTTGTTCGAGCAACTGCTCGAGCGGGTGCCTCTGCCACCGCGACCACGAGCACGTGCGCCGAAGATCCCATACCTCTCGCCGATGGCAGCGTGAGCGGGGTGGACGCGGTTATGATCAAGGCCAAAATGTTACCCCCAGCGTTACCCCAGAGGCCTAAAATGAAAAACGGGCTAGCTCAAAATGAAGCTAACCCGTTGATTTTATGGTGCGCCCTGTTGGGTTCGAACCAACGACCACCTGATTAAAAGTCAGATGCTCTACCAGCTGAGCTAAGGGCGCGTCGCTTTTAGCGCACCATAATACCTCAGGATTGCGTTGGCCGAAAGTTGCTAAACTTCACCGCTGTGGGGCGCGTCGGAGAGGAGGCGGACTGATGAACAACACGATCATGGACGACGCGGCCAAGCGCGTCGCGCGGCGCTTCCTTCCCGATGAGCCCGAGGTAAGGCTGCGACCGCTCGGCCAAGGGCTGATCAATGAGACGCGTCTCCTCGAGGCCCGCTCGGGGCGGTTCGTCCTGCAGCGGATCAATGGCGCCGTGTTTGCCGATCCAGAGGCGATCGCCGCCAACCTGCTACGGGTGCAGGATTGGCTCCAAGGACACGCCAATGCCGCAGTCCGCTTACGCTTGCCAAGGCTGTTGCGGGCAGCGAATGGCGAGGCGATGCTGCGCGACGCTGACGGTCATGCCTGGCGGCTGATGGAGTACGTCGAGAACAGCCGCGTCTTGCGGCCGCTTGAGAATCGCACCCAGGCGGCCGAGGTCGGTCGCGCTCTAGGGCGCTTTCATGTCGCCTTGGCCGAACTCGATCCGGGCACGCTGGGCCTGACACTGCCTGATCTGCATGACACCCCCCGCTGTCAGGCGAAGCTGAATGCAGCCCTTGCAAGCGTGCGAGCGTCAGAGGCGGCGGTGATAACCGCGCTCGAGCACATCCAGGCCCGCACCGCGCTGATCCCGACCTTGCAGCAAGCGCGGATGAACGGGACCCTGCTGGCGAGCGTGACGCACGGCGACCCGAAACTCGATAATGTGCTCTTCGCGCGCGATGCCGACCGCGCACTCTGTCTGATCGATCTCGATACGGTCCAGCCTGGACTGCGTCATCATGATGTCGCGGACTGCCTGCGCTCCTGTTGCAACCGTGTCCGCGACGGTCGAGATGCGCCGCTCGCCCATTTCGATCTGAATCTGTGCCGCGCGCTGCTCAGCGGTTATGCTGAGTTGGCCGCGCCGCTGTTCGATCGCGCTGCCCTCGCCTTCCTGTATCCGGCGATTCAGCTGATCCCGCTCGAGCTGGCGATGCGCTTCTTGACCGACTACCTCCAGGGCGATTGCTACTTCCGGGTGACCAGCCCGCGCCAGAACCTTGACAAGACGCTCATCCAGCTTGCCCTAGTGGCCGACATCGAGGCCAAACGCGTCAGTATCGAGCGTATCATCAGCGACTGTTTCACCCAGGGATCAGGCCGCGAATGAGCCATCATTTGACCGAGATCCTCGCGCTGCTGGTCGTTATCGGCATTGCCGCGCAATGGATCGGTTGGTGACTGCAAATCCCGGCCATCATCCTACTCAGCCTGAACGGGCTCTTGGTCAGCCCCGTGCTCGGCATTTTTCGACCGAGCGAAGCGCTGGGTGACGTCTATCAGCCCCTGATCAATCTCGCCGTTGCCGCTATCTTGTTCGAGGGTGGCCTCTCGCTACACTTCGCTGAACTCAGACAGGCCGCTTCCGGGGTGAACCGTTTGGTGACCATCGCGGTTGCGTTGAGCCTGGGGCTGACGGCGGTGGCGGCGCACTGGATTGGCGGCCTGTCTTGGGCGGTGGCGCTGATCTTTGGCGCCATCATGATCGTCACCGGCCCCAAGGTCATCCTACCGCTACTGCGCCAGGCACGCTTGAAACGAGCCCCGCGTCTTATCTGAAGTGGGAAGGCATCGTCAACGATCCCATTGGCGCCTTACTGGTGGTCGTCTTGTTCGACTAAGGCGATTTCCGCTTTTAGATATACCGATCTATGACATACTTGGTGGCATGTCTCAGACACTAACCTCCTGCCTATGCCCCCGGATTCTCATGCTCAGCCGGCCAGCACGCTGACAGCCGGGCACGTCGAAGATATCAAGCTTGCGGCCTCGAAGATGAAGCGCGTGGAGCGGCGTGCATTCCAAGCGGCGATGACTGAGAAGTACTGTAGCGCGAATCCGCGGCGGGCCGAGGCGCTGTTCGGCTGGAGTCGAGCGGCGGTCGAGCTCGGGCTGCATGAGCAGCGCAGCGGCTGTGTTTGTATGAGCGCACAGGCGCTCGTCTCTGGGCGCATGACCTGGGAGCAGAAGCATCCGCAAGCGGCGGCGGCGTTATGGGAGATTGCCGAAGCGCACACGCA
>NZ_NHSF01000034.1 GCF_016653295.1 Halochromatium salexigens
CCTTGCATCATCTCGGCTTTTGCTGCGTCAACTCTGCGATAATCAAATTGCTTTCGAGTAGATTAATTCGTGATTGATTGCAGATCTAATAATTAAATTCGCTTGAGCGGCTTCCTATACAGCGTCTGAGAGATCGCCTTGTTCAGGCTACACACGTCCACGCTCACCAATCACGGCCCCCAACTGATCGAGCAGATGCAAGGCTCATCAGCTTCGTTGAAACATCACTTGAGGACACACGGGCGACCCACGAGGTTGAAGAAAGCTTGTACAGATATTGGCACCCAAACCCGACCCTGGCCGATGGTTTTGACTGGCTCTGAGAACACGACACCGGTGTAGACGTAGACATCACCCGTGGCGCGCATGACATATTTGCGTGTCGCCCGTTTGACATTTCTTGACCACAAGTTACGATTCACCGCCGGTTCCTGCGGCGTCATGTTTGCGAGGCTAAAAGATTGCGTCATGGCCTCGGGAGTTGGCATATCCGCAGCAGGGGCCATGTGGCCACGGTCAAAGCCTGATCCCCGATAATCCTCTAACCGGGCACGATGCGCGAACGGCAAACGGGCCTCTTCATAAAAGCGATCGGTCCTGTCTTCATCTTGAGCATCGATCAGCCGCGCTCGATTCATCCGCTCGATGATGACGATAGGCGTTTTGGATTCGCCTGAGTGCCAGACGGCAAAACTGTCGAAACAGATATCGCGTAGCTGCCCTGATCCCTGACTGAATTTGATTTGAGGCGGTGTTTAGTTCGGGAAATATGCTCTGCAATCATCAAACGCTGCATGAGCGCTGGTGGCTGTGAGCAGAACAAATAAAATCAGGATGCGGTTAAGTGTCATCGTTTAGTTGTGTTGCTTTTTGCTCATGGGGCGAAATGTGTGAATTGCAAAATCACTGACCCAGCGAAAGCTCGTCTGCAAGCGGCTTAGCGGCATCCTTGGTGGACAGCACCACACGATTCGTCCCGTGAGCCATTCCCCTTTTCCCCTGCTTGTCTGGTCTATTGTCCCGTTCTCGCTTCGCAGTGGCGCGCCACGACTTGCTAGAAAACGTCTCGATCTGGGTTTAACTCGCCCTCCATTCCATCCGCAGTTTTGAGGACAATGGCAATCGCGGTCTTAAGGGATTCCGGGTCTGCGTTTGCGGAGATTTTGGCTGAGAAGATCGCTAGTTTTCCGGAGCTTTGCCAAGCTCCCATCTTGATTGAGCTGTTTTCCTTTAGCAGTCTCAATGCGATATGTGCGGGTAGCGTGTCTGTCTCGCTCTCATAGGCAGCAGATGTTATTTCTCTGATTTCAAGGTTGCGATATGTCTCCGTGGTGGAGAAGATAAATACTAGTTGAGAGCGATCATCGCCCGTCTTGAAGGTGACCCTGTAATCGCCATCTTCATCGATGTGGTAATTAATATCTAACTCGTTTAACGCCTTTGATACTCTCTCGTCGTACTTGGGTTCGCCTCCGCCCATTAAACCATCCGCATGCAGCGCGGACACCAAAAGCATTGAGCTGGAAAAGATGATGGGTCGATGAATTTTCATTTGTGATCCGTTTAGGAGTGAGTTCGAAGCCATCTGACGGATACGGGCTGGGTCAAGCGCCCAACGTAAGCCTCAGGCGCCGCCCAAAGCGGCGCTCGCTTTGCTCACGCCGCTTTGGGCGGCGCCTGCAGGGGCCTTGATCATAACTGCGTCCACTGTATTCAAGCGGCCAGCTACGCCAGGTAGGGGAGCTTAGGCCCGCGTCGGCGGGGGCCGCAGTGACAGCGGCACACGCTCGAGCAGCTCCTCGAACAGGGGTGGTGGAGCACGACCAAACAGACGCTCAGCGCGGCGAGCTTGCGCGCACTGAGGCGATGGCAATCGTGGTGAAACCCGGAGTGTCGCCGTGCTCGTGATACATTTTGGGACTCCAAGTCACCAAAATGACTGCGCTCGGCGACAGCCTTTGTGCCCGGATTCACCCTGCGGTCGCTGCCGTGCCCGACTCCCCGTTGGTCCGCCGGGCACGACAGCCCCCACAAATGGCTTGACGGCGTCTCGGATGCGCTCTGCATATTGCCTTCGCGGCTTCGGGACTACGCCCCTTCGCCACTTCGGCAATACGCTCGCGCCTAGGCCTATCCGGGACTACGCGCCTTCGCTTCGCTCTCCATGGCGCGCAGCGAACGAGAGCTGGCCGTTGCGCCCTTCCACGGCAGAGCTCGAGCGTTGGAACAGCTCGGTGCGCCGGGTTGCCTCGAGGGCTTGAATCGGATGATCCAGCGCGCTCAGTGCCGCGAGGCGTCTGCGTTCCTCGGCCCCCGAACATCGCCCGGCCACGCGCTCGAGATAGATCGCTGGGATCAAGTGCTGGAGCACAGCGGCCTCGATGTCCGGCGCCAATTTTCTGCAAGGCTGATACTCCATCAAATTATTCCGTGTCACTGTTCGATGAGAGTCTCCTCATCACACCTGCGTTGCCCGCAAGCCAGCCAGCCGTGAGGCACCAAGACCAACTGTAGACCAAACCCACCACTTTGCAACCTGAGCGTCATCTCGAGGCGCTTCCTGGATCAGCATCCCCAATCGATGAGGTCTGCTTCGAGCAACCACAGTGCTTCCCTCCCCCAACGAAGACCCCCGCCACATCTTGAGCGTCCGGTGACTTCCCCCTCCCCTCTCTCTTCTCGCCCTACCCTGATCGGCCATCATCCACAACGGAACCTAACAATAATAACGTAATTTATGTTATTACAGTGTTTTCCCGCCACGACACGAGGAGCGCACCATGGCACGACCCGGCATCACCGAAGCACAAGTGTTCGAGGCCGCCGAGACACTGACAGCCAGTGGACAGACCGTCTCACCCTCTGCAATCCGCACCCTGCTTGGCACCGGCAGTTACACAACGATCAGCACCCATCTGGCGACCTGGCGAGAAACACAGAGCGCCACAGGGACCGGCACGGATGGACCCGAGATGCCCGAACCTGTCGAACGCGCCGCCCGGATGTTCTGGGGCAGCGCCTGGAAGAGCGCCCAACAAAGCCTGCAGAGCGACCGTGACGCGCTGGAATCCGCCCGCCGCGACATGGTTCGAGAACGCCAAGAGATGAGCGCAGAGATTGCCCGCCTGGAGAACGAGACCACCCGCTTGCTCGAAGCCGAGCAACAGCACCGCAGCGCACGGGAACAGGCTGAGCAGAAACGCCACGATGCAGAAGAAGCCATCCAGCACTTGCGTGTGGACAACGCCCGGTTGGAAGAGCGGGCCAACGCCGCAGAAGCGCGAGCATCATCGATGCAGACCGAGTTCGACAAGCTCTACGAGCGCTTCCAGGAGCTGTCGAACAAGATCGTTCCCGTCAAACCAGCTCGTCCACGTCGCAAGGCAACAGGAAAATCACCGGCGCCGAGCGGTGATGAGGTGGCTGACTGACAGTAGCTCAAGCTGAACACAGCAGGGCGCACTTTTGGGAATGCCGCAAACCCCAACGCGACAAGCAAGCCACAGATTTTTGTGATGAGTTCTGCTAACTACTGAAATCTGCAATCAAGCAGGCTCGGAACCAGATCATTCGACGCTTAGGGACCGCCGGGCTGCTGCTTGACCCCGGGACATTCCCTGCAGATTCAGGGTGGAGATGACATGGCGATCAACGCACTTGACAATGGCCTGCTTGGCCTGCAGCGCGGTTTCCAGACGGTGACGACCGCCTCCGGCAACATCGCGCGACACACGAGCGACTCTGAGGCCAATAGCGCACGAGGCGCGGAGGCGGATCTTGCGCAGGAACTGGTGAGCCAGCGCATCGGCCAACGGCAGACGGAGGCCTCTGCCCAGGTGGTCAAGGCGGCCGATGAGACGCTCGGAACGCTGATCGATCTGTTTGTTTGAGCGTGGCTGAGCGGCCGTTGTCTAAAGGTCGATGACACTGAACACCAGACCTTCTCAGAGGGTAGCCCTGGCGCTCCTCCCGCTTTTGCTCGCGGGTTGTGCCACCACCGGCAACTTCGTCAGCGATTGGGGCGAGATCACGCTCGCGCCGGGTGACACGGGCCTGTGCCACTCCAATCCCTGCCGGGTCTTCTTCAAGCTGCCCCCCGGAGAGGGGAGCTATACGCTGCATGGCAGCGCTTTTCCGATCGGCGAATATCCAGCGGGCCAAACGGCGATGATCGGCAGCTTCTTCGAGAGCAGCGTGATCGAGGTCGTCGGAGCCGATCTGCCGAAGACGTACCTGACGGTGCCGGAACCCTTTGGTGAAACGCGGTGAGCCGAACGGAATGCCCCGATGAGACCCAGGGTCAGGCCGAGGCGCGGCTGCGGCGGCAGCGCCATGCGCTCGCCTGAGAGCCGCTTGCCTGATGCTCGCCAAGCTCGCCTCACTGCTGTTCATGGCCCTGCTCGGCCTGCTCCTGTTTGGCCTGCTGCTCTGGTGGCTGCAGCCACGGATGATCTTTTTTCCGTCTGAGCGCTTGGTGGCATCACCGACTGATTGGGGGCTCGACCATGAGGAGGTTCAGCTGGTCACCGAGGACGATGTCGCATTGCATGGTTGGCTGGTTGCGCCACCGAAGCCGCGTGCCACAGCGCCGCGTACCCTGCTGTTCTTCCATGGCAACGCTGGCAATGTCTCGCACCGGGGCGAGTCGATCAGGATCTTCACCGATCTCGGGCTTGAGGTGTTCATCATCGACTACCGGGGTTATGGGCGCAGCGAGGACTCGCCTTCTGAGCATGGGCTGTATCAGGACGCCAAGGCCGCTTGGAACTGGCTGATCCAGGTGCGCGGTATCCCACCTGAGGAGATTGTCCTCTTCGGGCGCTCGCTCGGCGGCGCGGTGGCGGCTTGGCTCGCGGCACAGGTCTCGCCAGCGGCCTTGATCGTCGAATCCAGCTTCGATCGTATGCAGAGCCTGGCCGAGACGCATTACCCCCTGCTCTCGCGCGTGATCCCGCTGCGGGTTGAGTTCCCTGCCGTCGAGCACATGGCGTCCGTGCACGCTCCAGTGCTTGTACTGCACAGTCCCGATGACGAGATCGTGCCGAGTCGACTTGGGCGCCGGCTCTATGAGGCGGCTCCAGGGCCAAAGCGCTTTGTCGAACTCCAGGGCGGCCATAACGAGGGTTTCCTGCGCTCGCAGCCGCACTATCAGAAGGCGCTGGTCTCCTTCCTCGACCAGCGATTCGCGCTGGATTCTGGCACCTGAGTGTTTATGTTATTACTGCTGGCTTTCGATCTCAGGCTGTTTCTCTAATTCGTGCACGCGTCTTCAACACTCCCTATCACCTGGGAGATCGAGATCCCCTTGGCCACCCATCCGGGTCTGCTCAAGACGCTGGCTCTGGTGGCTGGATTGGCAACACTGATTCCCAGCCTCCTGCTGAGTGTCATCCTGGGCGCGCAAGGTGACTGGGCCGAGTTGCCGCCGTTGCTGGGCGTGTTCGCGCTCGTTGGCGTGGGGCTGTTCGTTGGCTTCGTGCTGATCGCGTTGATCGTCTTCGGCAACCGACAACGCACGCGCTATACGCTCGATGAGGGCGGTGTGACTCAGGAAACGCTCGATCGCCCGAGCGGCCTACTGAGCCGCTTGGCCGTGCTTGCGGGGGCCGCCACCGCCACAGACGTCAAACATCGGCTCACGGTCATCCGCCAGGATCAACCAGTCCCGAGCCTCGATGCTCTGCATCGCGTTGCGTCGATCAACCCCGGATGTGCCGCGTTTGAAGGTTTCATGCTGCCCCGAGTGGAGAGGACGCTCCGGGCCTGACGATCGTGTCTCTGTTCTATCATTAGCGAACCCGGTGGCGGGCCGAACGCCAACGCAGCCACCTACCCGGCAGCGTCCTCGTAATCCACGGGCGGCTGCTGCGGCGTTCCGGGTTCAGTCCGCTGCGCGTCGAGTGTCCGCCGCAGTGCTTGCTCCGCTTCTTGTGCCGCCTGCTCCCCCTGCTGCGCCTGGTCGCGCTGTTCCAAAGCCACCCGCTCCCTGACCCGCACCTCGGCTAACACCCGCGTGCTGTCAGCGACCGCCTCGCGCAATCGCTCCACCTCCCCTTGAGCCACCTCCCGTTCGGCCTCCGCCCGCATCGCCACCCGTTGCTGCTCGGCCAGCGCCTGCGTTAACTTCTGCACCCGCTGTTCGCTCTCCCGGGCCTGCGCCTCGAGCCGCTGCTTGAAGGCATCCCGCTCGGCCCGGACCTCCTCGATGACCCGCACATACTGCTGCTCCTGACCGGACCAGTATTCGCGCTCGCGCGCCTGCTCGAGGCGTAGCTCCTCGATCAGCACCCGGTGCTGCTCGACCTGCTGATGGAGCCCGTCGCGCTCAGCCGCCTGCCTCGCCTGCTGCCTCTGCAGCGCCTGATCATAGCCGCGCTGGGCTTCCCGACCCTCTTCCCGCGCCCGATCACGCTCGGCGCGCAGCGTCTCGATGAGTGCTTGGCGCTCCTCGGCCAACGCGCTGCTCTGGTCGCGCTCCTGATGGGCTGCGGTGGCCTGCACCAACGCCGCTTCTCGCGCCTCATCGGCAGCCTCGCGTTGCTGCTGCATCGTTGCACGTTCCTCGGCCAGGCGGGCAAAGGCGACCTCCTGGGCTGCCTGCCACAAGCTCGCCATCGGCGCCTGCAGGCTCTCCGGCATCCCCGCCGGGAGCGCATGCCCCTGCAGCTGATCGCGGATCTCCTCGATCACCGACTCGCGCAGGCGCAGGATGGTGGTGTTGGAACCGCGCCCCAGGTGGGTACGCAAGCGATCGACCGAGGGCGCTTCGCACTGACTCAGACACTCGTAGATGGCGGCGCGGACATCCTCGGCTGAAATCGAGCTGGGACGGGGCATTCAGTCTGTTTCCATAAGGTAACGTGACGATTGTACAGTATAAAACAGAATGAAATCACAAAAGATTGCAACAGAAGCCCCCCTCTGTTGCAATCTTTGCCCCAACCGCCGGTTTCGCCGTGAGCAGACCCTGCGGGGCCGTGGAACAGGCTCCAGAAAATGCCGGGGAAATTGCGATAAATAGAGTTTTGTCAGAGACTTAAGCGATCGTCACGAAGCCCTTGAGACATCCGTGGAACATGCTAAAGAGGGTGACAACGTCGTGGCGGCCCCGATGCTGAGGACCAGCACCTTCCTGGCGACCTGTCTGCTCATGGGATGTGTCATCGTCGGCCCCCAGACCCTCAACCCCTACACCACGCCTGCTGTGCCCGCTTGGGAGCGTTCTGCAGGTCGGGTGATGGCGGCTTCTGAGGTTCCTGTAGGCAACAACTTTTCATGGACTGAGGTGGTTGGCCTTGAGCGGGGTCTGCCCGTTGGTCCAGTGATGGCACCCCACCCGTGACGAGCCAGCCCCCTGAAAGCCTGGTTTTTGCGTGTCTTCAGCGCCGCTCCCGGCGCGTGCTGCGGGCGGGCTGACCGCCTGCGCGCCTTGGCACCGGTTCGTTCATCGTTCCCAGCGAGCCTGCGTCGACACCCAGACAGCGCCTTGCCCCAGCGCACCGCGGCGCCTAAAGTACGTCATACGTCCAACGCAGCTCAGCAGGGGGTCCCATGCACAAGCGCATGACCATTACGCTCGACGAACCGGTCTACGAGGGGCTGCATCGGCGCATCGGCAAGCGGCGCATCAGTCAGTTCATCGAGGATTTGGTCCGCCCATACGTCCTCGATTCGAGCCTGGACGAGGGCTATCAGGCGATGGCGGCCGATACGGAGCGTGAAGCTGAGGCTGAGGAGTGGTGCAATGCCCTGGCGAAGGATGTCGCCGATGAGGCGCGGTGAGGTCTGGTGGGTCGAGTTCGATCCCTCGATCGGCAGCGAGATCCGCAAGACCCGCCCGGCGGTGATCATCAGCAACGATGCCGCCAATCGGCATCTGCAGCGGGTGCTGGTGATGCCGTTGACCAGCAACAGCGCGCGTCTGTATCCCGGTGAGGCCTTGGTCCAGGTCGGTGAACAGACCAGCAAGGCCATGGCTGACCAGATCATGGCAGCAGACAAGGTGCGGCTGAAGTCGCGCATCGATTGCCTGAGCAAAGCGGATATGGCTGCCGTCGAGGATGCGATTCGGCTGCATTTGGGGTTGCCGCGGTGACAGCGTCGCTGGCTTGCTCAAGTGCTCAAGCCTCCGCATCAGGATGCGGTTGCTGATGATGCGTGAACCCCTCATTCCCGTCTCTGAACCGGCGCCGATCGACTGGCTGCCCTGGTGTCTCAGCGACTCAGCGGAGACCTCCCCGCATCCCGGCGCCCTGCCCCCGGTCCCGGCCGGTGGCTCGGGCTGGCTGATCGCCCCTGAGCGTGGCCATCTGGCCGACTGTCGCACCGATCTACAGGCGGTCAGCCGCTGGCTTGCGCGGCAGAAGGACCAGCCGCTGACACTCGAGGCCTATCGCCATGAGCTCGAGCGCTTCTTGCTCTGGCTGGGCCTGGAGCGCGGCAAGGCGCTGTCGGAGGCGACCGGTGAGGACATCAGTCTGTTCGATGATCTGCTGCAATATCCCGAGCGTTGGCCGCAGTGGTACGGCGAGCGCCATCCGCGGTCTGATCCGCGCTGGCGACCCTGGACACAGAAGCTCAGCGCGCGCTCGCGTCATGAGGCGCTGACCACCGTCGAGCGCTGCTATGCCTGGCTGATCAAACAGGGCTATCTGCGCTACAACCCGTTCGAGGCGGCGGCCGTGCGCTTACGCGCGCCGCGCCTGGCGGCGGTGCAGGCGCGCTATCTGGATGAGCGCCTGTGGCAGGCGGTGCTGGAGCAGGTGCAGGCGATGCCGCAGGCCACGGCGACCCAGCGCGCGCGTTACGAGCGCACGCGCTGGGTGGTGATGGCGCTCTATGCCCTGCTCGCTCGGGCCTCGGAGTTCTGCCACGCGCGCATGGGCGATCTGGTCCCGCTGCGCCGGCCCTCCGGGGTGCAATGGTGGTGGCAAGTGCGCGGCAAGCATCGCACCGAGGCCGATGCCCCGGATGAGGTGCCGATCCCACCGGCGCTGATCGAGGCGCTCAGTCGCTATCGCACCCATCTGGGCCTGAGTCCACTGCCGGAGCCGGGTGAGACCACGCCGATGGTCTTGAGCCTCTATCCCAAGCGCGACGGCTGGGCGCCGGTCAATCGCAGCACGCTGTGGCGGGTGGTCAAGCAGGTCTTCGCGGCGACGGCCGACACTATCGAGGCCAACGATCCTGATGGGGCTGCTCATCTGCGCGCCGCGTCGCCGCATTGGCTGCGCCACACCGGCATCACCCATCGGCTCGATGAGGGTCTCGGGCTGAAGGAAGCGCAGGCGCTCTCGCGGCATCGCTCGCTGAAGGATCTGGGCACCTATGCGCATGCCGACCGCGATGCTTTGTATGCGCGGGTGGCTGGGTGGCATGTTCCGCTTCCGGCAGCGGATGCGACATGACAGGCACGCGGCCAGATAATGTCTGGCTGCGATCATTCGATCTCATTAGTCGGAGATGCGCATATCGACCGTGCCCATCGTGCTGCGTGCCCGGCTTGCCGTCGTCGCCACTTGAGGGCTTCGCTATCAGGTTTCGCGGCGAAACCTGGGACTGGGAGCTTTCCAGAGCGGCGGTATCGTAATGCCTCGTAAAAACCTTCATTGCAGGTTTTTATTCTTCATCTATACTTTTCCCTTCAAATCTGGTTTCGTCGCGAAACCTGCCCCATGGCCTTAGGGAGTTAACATGTCGAAAGAGTTTCTTGATCTGCTCTCCGGCATGGTAGAGCGCATCACGGACGTTCAACGCCAGCTCCTGACCCTCGCCTCCGCCCCAAACGAGGAAAAGTCGTTGGCGCCGATTGGTATCGAGAAGGTAGCGAAGATGGTGGGGAAGGCTCCAAACACCATCCGAAACCTCGAGGCCAAGGGCGCCATCGACCCGCCGCGTGCCGAAAACGAAGGGCCTGTGCGGCGGCGCCTGTATGACCTTGAGCTGGTCTCAAAGATCCGTGACGCTCTCAAAATCCCGCAGGGGCGCCCAAATGGCGCGAATCCCGTTATCACTGTTTTCTCCAACCTGAAGGGCGGCGTTGGCAAAACCACCACAGCTGTGCACTTTGCCCAGTATGCATGTCGCGAGGGCAGTCGCGTCTTGCTCGTCGATCTGGACCCGCAGGCGAGCGCGACCACCATTTTCGGCTACATTCCGGATTTGGACATACCGTCGGATGGGACGATGCTTGAGGCGCTTGAAGAGGATAGGGGAGCGATCCAGAAGATTATCCGCAAGACCTATTGGTACGGACTCGACCTGATTCCGGCCAATCTTGAGTTGCAGAACGCCGAATATCTCCTGCCTGGCCAGGAGCACTTCCAGTACCGCTTACGCCAGGCGCTCGATCTCGTGAAAGACGACTACGACATCATCGTGGTCGACGTCCCCCCTGCCCTCGGATCGCTCGCGATCAACGCCATCCTTTCAGCGGACCTGCTGATCTGCCCGATCACGCCTTACATGTTGGATGTAGCGTCCTCTGTCCACTACCTGACCATTCTTAAGTGGCTTGTGGAAAAGAACCCGGCACCGATCCGCTTGTTCCGTCTTCTCATCACGAAACATGACGGGACCGAAGAAAGCAACAACATCGTCGGCGTACTTCGGCAGGTCTACGGACCGGTAGTTATGAACGCCCACATGATCACCACCAAAGAGATCCAAAAGGCATCGACCGACATGCTCACCGTCTATGAGCAGGCCCGTCCGCGTGGCTCAGCGGAGACCTATACCCGCGCGCTGATGCATTTTGATGAGGTCAACCGCGAGATCATGCTAGGTGTGCAGAGTATTTGGGCTGCGGATGCGGAGTGATCACAATGGCTAAGCGACGCGAAACGATCCTCTCCGGCCTCAACCTGCATCACATCCGCGATGGGGCAAATTCCGGCGACTCCCCTTCACCGGCTGTGATGCCGCGCGCATCGCACTACGCTAAAGAAGCTGAGCGTCAGTCGGGGCGTCTCGCGGGGGTGCTCGGTGCTGACAGGGCAGGGGATTTGCTCAAGAGCGACAACGTACTCCAGCTGCATCCTGCCAAAGTCCGCATGTGGGCACTGGCCGATCGCGACCGAGAGACGATCAACCAGAAAGACTGCGGTGACCTGATCGAGAGCATGCGCGCCGTGGGGCAGGTCATTCCTTGCATCGGCCGGCCTGTAGATGATGCGGATTATGACGTCGAACTCATCGTCGGCGCCCGACGGCTCTTCTCTGCTCAGTGCATTGCGCAAAACGACCCAGCGTTCCGCCTTCTAGCCTATGTCAAACCGCTCGATGACTTCACGGCGTTCAAGATCATGGACGCGGAAAACCGCGTCAGAGAGGACATCTCGGACTGGGCACGCGCGACGAGCTATCAACGCGCGATCGACGGCGGGCAGTTCAGAGGACGCGAACACCTTGCGACGACGCTCGGGATGCCTACAGCCAAGCTGTCGAAGTTATTGGCGTTCTTCGACCTCCCAGATCAGATTCTCGGCGCCTTCCCGGAGAAGCCGTTGTTTCGGGCGAATTGGGCCTATGAGCTGCTGCGCGTTTATCGCAAGATCGAGAAGGAAGCTCAAGCTCGGGAAACCGTGTTCAAGAAAGCCGACCTTCTGAGAAAGCGACAAACAGAGAAAGAATCTAAACACCCGATCACACACGAGGAGGCATACCGAACGCTTCTGCGCGAGATGGAACGCATCATCCTGGCACAATCCCAAGAGACACAAAATCCATCGGTGATTGGCTACAGCAAGAAGTACAACGGATTTCGGTTGGCAGTCAGCAACAAAGGTCGTCCGAGCTTCATATTTGACAAACATGTGACCGAAGAGAAGCTCGAGCGGGCAGCTCAGGCACTTGAAGAGATACTTGGCAGGGAAGAGTAGGTTTCGTGGCGAAACCCGGATAGTTGCAAACTTCCTTCGGTAAGGCTCACGCTTGGTGTGTGCGCCGTAGCCGTTCTTCAGCCTGTTCCCATGTCTCCCCGGGCCGAGCATGGCTCTCAACGTATGCGCGAGTGAGCTTACGCTTGGGAGATGGCTTCGACTGCAATTCTGCGACAGATGCAGCCTTAAGCCCGAAGCGAAACGTTAGCGCATGAACGACACGCCCGCGCTTTTGCTGCTCCCAGTTAACCCAAAGGTCGCTGTGCGCATTGATCTGTTCCACCGCGGGCTTCAGGATTCTGGCCTTGAAGTCGCGGATGTTGGAGTATTTGCCTTGAAGGTCGAAGCGTTCTCGTAGCCAGTTGACCTCCACCGTTCTAGAGCCCTTCTCGCGCCACTGAATAAGTAGCTCATACAAGCGAATCGCGTAACTCGAGCTGAGCTGAGCTGAGCGACGTGCTCAAGGCGATAACGCGAGAACCTCTCGCGCAGGCTGCATAAGAGGGGCAGGATGCCTTCCGCGAAAACCAACTCTACTGCACCTCGCTTGGGCAGGTAGCGGATACTCGAGACCCACCGCGTGCGTTCCTTCTCGACATCTAGGCGCTCCGGATCGGGAGCGTGGATTAGCACCGAGCGCTCATAGAGACGTTCTGCCACTTCCGTGAGTAGGTTGTAGGCTCGGACGTTCGAGAGGAAAAAAGTCTCTGCAATCTCAGCAGCGGTGATTGTGAGACAAATCCGAGAACTGAGAGACGTCCGACTATCGACGCGAGCAATCGCAAACAACAGCAACCGTTGTTCGGCGAGCGTCAACGTGTACGTCGCCTCGACCAACTGGTTGTCCTTGACGACAAGAAGCCCTTTGGTGCTGGTTTCCAAGATACTGCGCAATCCAAGTCGGAGTTGTCGCACTATAACGCACAATCGAGCTAAGGGCTGCCCACTCTCGGTTTTGTCTCACTATCGACTGCGCCCGGCGAACGCTCCGGAGCAGACTCTCGGTTTTGTCTCACAATGCTTCGGATTTGACCCCGCAAACTCTCGGATTTGTCTCACTGGGTAGTGCCCCGATCGATAGGATGCCTTGGTTTTGTTACAATCACGTCAACTTGAGATAGAAAATCAGTTTGCCCCATGCACTGTCCCGATTGTCATTCCAAAAAACTTGTCAAAAACGGTTTCAAT
>NZ_NHSF01000035.1 GCF_016653295.1 Halochromatium salexigens
ACGCTCTATACCGTCTATGCCTCATGGGAGGAGCTGTTGACGTTTATGCTCGAGGCGCTCGAACCGGCCCAGCCTCCACCAAAAGCGCGGCGCTTAAGGCGGTGACAGGGCAAATTTGGAATTGCTGGAGCTTGCACCAATGGCTTGACCTGTCGTTCGTCGCGCGCTATCCTGCTTGGCCTTTCTGGCTACGTAGCTCAGTTGGTTAGAGCGCGGCACTCATAATGCCGATGTCGCTAGTTCGAATCTAGCCGTAGCCACCAGAAAAAACCAATCAAACGAGCCGCTTGCGAGCGGCTTTTTTGCGCCTAATCTTGGGCCAGTCGAAACCCTAAGGCGCCATAACCGTTCCAAGGCAGAATCGCGCGTCGGGCCGCGGCTCGCACAAGCCCGGTCTGCCCATGCCAGGAACTGCCGCGAATCGCGCGCGAGCCGGAATGATTCGAGCTCGCGCACCGTTGTTCCGCGCCTCCGTACTCGCGGTCATAGGCTGAACAGGTCCATTCCCACACGTTGCCCAGCATGTCATGCAGCTCCCAGGCATTCGCCTGGTACTGTCCGACCGGCGCGGTCTGAGCGTAGCCGTCGTCGCAGGTATGATGAGGCCAGGAGAAGCCATTCTCGCGCGCCGAGGTCTGGTCGTGAACATTGGCGTAGGTGCAGGCATCGTGTGTTTTCCGACCCCAGTAGTAGGGCGTTTCCGTCCCGGCGCGGGCGGCATATTCCCATTCCGCCTCGGTCGGTAGGCGGTAGGCCTGGCCCGTCGTCTCCGAAAGCCAGGCAGCATAGGCGCTTGCGTCCTCCCAGCTGACATTGATCACCGGTCGATTACCGCGCCCCCAGCCCTCATCATTGGGAGGCTGTCGATTCGTGGCCTGGGCAAAGCGATCGTACTGACTGAAAGTGACCTCGTATTTGCCGATCTTGAAGGCATCAACGCAGACTTCATGCTGTGCTTCGTCTCGGCCGCCGCCCTCGTTCGGGGGGCTGCCCATCTCGAAGCAGCCCGCTTTCAGGGCCACCATCTCGGGGATTTGGGCGAAGCGACGTGCCTGCTCGGCCCGTTGCGCGAGGCGTGTCTCGGCCTGCGCGCGGAAGTCGCAGCCAGTGCGTTCACAGTTGTCCAAGTAGGCTTGGTAGGCGGCTTCATCATCGGCTTGCTCGGCTTGGGCAAAGGCGACTTGGTCGAGTTCGGCGCTGATTTGGTTGAGCGCCACTTCGCGTTGCGCAAGCTCGTCTTCACGCCATGCAAGCTCAGCGGCTCGCGCAGCCTGCGCGGCTGCTGTCCTTAACGTCCCCAGGCGCTGCTCGGCCCGCGCACGGTAGGCGCAACCCGAAGCTTGGCAATCGGCCAGGTAGGCGCGATAGGCGGCTACCGTGTCTAGTTCGAAGGCTTGCTCATAGGCTTCGATATCGGCGGCCTCAGCCCTGGGCTCGGTGATGGGCCCCTCTTGCGTGGTGGTTTGGCGCAAAACCGCGATGCGCTGCTCGGCCTGCGCGCGATGAGCACAACCAGTGACCTGGCAATTGGCTAGATAGGCGCGATAGGCGGCTGCGGTATCAGTTTGCTTGGCGCGCGTGAAGGTGGCACGATCCAGCTCGGTCGCGCGCTGTGCCAGCGCGGCTTCGCGCGCCTCGAACGCTGGCTCATTGCTCAGTGGCCAGTGCAGGATGACAAACCACCATCCGCTTACGGCAAACCCGATCCCCACCAGCAAAAGTCCGAGAGCAGCGGGCTGTTTCCAGGCATGTAATCGGAGCCCCGAAGGCGCGTTGCCGGAGAGACCAGCCTGTCTGCTCTTGTCATCGCCAGCGCGCGCATTGGCGCTGCTGCGCTGATGCGCAAGCGGTCGTGCTGAGCCGGTGCGTTGAGACGTGACAGGGGACGATATCTTGGACCGCATGATGCTCTCTGACTGCCTCGGACGCTGATCAAGCCAATACTGGATAGATGAGATTCAGTTCGTCCAGCGAGCTCGCTGCACCGGCTGGGGAGTAGGGCGCGAAACGCAGGGTATCGGCGCCACTCATCGGACCAGCGATCTGGCTGAGTCGTGTCAGGCGCGCGCCCTGGCCGACCAGGTACATGAGGTAGGTGTCGCGCAATGTTGCGGCGGTGACCTCGCTGGCGTGGGCGATCCCCGCATCGGCGGCAAGCAGGCTCAGGCGATGTGTCAGATCCTCGAAGGCGGGGCGGTCCAAGCCCTCCCAGGCCGGCAGCGGGTTGGTATCGGTGAGCACATCGGCGAACCCATCGGCAAAGAGGGCGCGCAAACGCGGCGGCAGCCTCAGCACGCGGGTGCCAAGATGCAGATCGCCCTCGGTAAGGGCGAAGTTCTCATGGGTCAACGCGGCGGCTTCGTCCAGCTGGACGCCGCACAGCAGGAGCCCGATCAGTTGACGCTCGTTCGTCTCGGCTAACTGCCACAGGGCCTCGACCTCGCCGATCATCAATTGCCGTGGCGCCTGCGTGGGTGCACTGGGCCTCGAGGCATCGGTCAGGACCGCCGAGCTTAAAGCGGGAGCGCTTGGTTCATCCGTCTCCTCACGCCTTGGGATCCGCGTTCTGACATTGGCGCCGTTTTCTTGACCATCGGCCTCGGTCCCCCAGATGCGCACGCCGGTGAGCGGGGAAGACGGTCGCGAGCCCTGTGCCTTGGCGTCGAGCCACATGAGGATGAGGATAGTGATCAGTCCGACGGCGGTCGCCGCAGCCAGTGTCAGCCCCAGATCCCGTTCATAGTCGGGGCTGATCGGGTCGCGCGGCGCGAAGGCCGCCTCGATGATCTCGATCTGCGGATAGCTGGCGAGTGCGGTTGTTTGCAGGCTCATCCGCTGCGATTCGACCTCGCGCTGCATCTCCTCTAGGCGGCTTAAATCCTGTTGTAGGTCTTCGAATTCGGCGAAGCCGGACGAGAACGTCGATGCCCGCGCCTTCTGCTCGGTCAGCTCGGCACGCAAGTCGCGCACATGGCGGTTGGCCAGATCTGCGGTCTCTCGAGCCGTTGCTAAGACCTGTCGACGTCCTTCGCGCTCGACCTCATCGATGCGCGTCTCGAGCGACTCAAGCCGTTCGATGATCCGGCGCTTGTTCGGATCTTTTTCGATGAAGAGTTCAGTGTAGCGCTCGCGCAGTTGACGGGCCTGCGCCCGGGCCTGCTTTGCCCGCTGATACAGGTTTGAGCGTTCATTCGCGAATTGCTCGGGCAGTGCGCGTCTGCCAATGGTGGCTGTGCTTTCGAGGGCCTCAAGACGCGCTTGGGCCCTCATCGAGGCGTCCTCGGCTTTGCCTAACGCCTCTTGAAGCAGACCGAGGCGCTTGAGTGCTTCGTTGCTGTCGCGCTCTAGGGTCACGATGTCGAAACGTGCGCGAAACTCGTCCAATATCTTGCGCTTCGCCTGGATGCGTTCTTCCAACAGGCGAGCGCGCTCGTCGAGCTTCTCGAGCCGATCTCCAACCTGGGTCTCGATCTCACGCTCGCGCAAGGCCTGATAAGCGGCGAGCCATTCATCGACGAGGTTGGCCAACAGCGAGGGCTCGGCGCCGGTGGCGCTCAACTTCACCAGGTTTGTTTGAGGTACCAGAGACACCTCCAGCATCGACAAGAGGTCATCTGGTGTCAGGGCTGCGGTGTATAGGCGGAGTCCGGCGTTTGTGTCGCTCCGTAATGCGTTGCGCAGCCGTGCCAGCGTATCTTCCAAGAGGTTGTGGCCGAGTAGCAGGCTGCGCTGAATGGCGACATGTTGCGCGTTGGCGACGGCGGTCCCAAAGCCGCTGCGTTCCTCCGGGACGATGGTCAGTACCGTGGCGGTGGCGCGATAGACAGGCGGACGGTTGAAGTTCCATAGACTCACCGGTGCGGCGATCACTACAAAAGCGGCGAAAAACCAGGCGAGATAAGACCATTTAGGCCGTGCTGGCGGCGGTGGCTGATCGTTCGACGCATCGCGAGTGACGACCTCGATCTGTGGTAATCGATGGCCACTGCCTCCGGTCCGGTTGGAGGACCAGCTGGGGTCTATCCGGTCACGACTATTGCGGGACATAAATCACATCGCCTTATTCGTTAACTGTCGGCTTGATTTCTAGCACATAATGAACACAGCCTCAGGTGCGCACCAGGGCGATCTGCCGCCCCTCGGGGCTGGTCGTCTCCTCACTGCGGGTGCGCGCCTCGATCGGTGGCTGCTCGGCGCGGCGATCGAAGATCACTAGCCAGCCGCTGTCCAGCCCCAATCCGGCTAGATAGGCATCGAGCTGCTTCAGCACCTCGGCGAGCGGATCGGGGTGCCCATCGCTCGAGGCCTTAAGCTCCATCCCCAGCGTCACCGCGCCATAGCGCAGGCACATATCCATGCGCCCGGAGCCGATGGCGTATTCGCGCTCCAACGTCGCGCCACCGTTGATGACCCGATGCAGGAAGGCCATCAGCACCAGATGCGGGGCGATCTCGTGATAGGGCGCACTGCCGAGCATCGGCTCGATCACGCGGCGCACGCGCGGTTCCTGGAGCTTATGGGCGAGCTGATCGAGATGGGTCACGCGCTCGAGGATCATCTGCTCCTTGGCCTGATCGATCAGCTCACGGGTGATCGGTTGGGTCCGGTCGCGTCCCGCGGGCAGCTCGAAACAGGCGCGATAGGCCAGCGCATTGACCAACCAGGGTTGGCCCTGTGTTAGTGTCCAAACCTGCTCCAGCGCCTCCGGGGTGAACAGCTGCCCGGTCTCCTGGGTGTGCTCCAGCAGCAGGGTGCGCGTCTCCTCGGCGCTGAAGTCGCCCAGGCGCAGGGACTTGGCCTTGATGTTGAAGGCGCTGCCGCCGGTGATGACCTCGCGCTCGGAGCGAGCGTAAATGCGGTAGTCGCGCAGATCGCGCACGCCGCAGAGCACGACCGTCTGCGGGAACGCCGTCGGGCGCTGCGGGTAGCCGGCGCGCAGTTGGCGTAGCAGGGAGAGGAGGGTGTCGCCAACCAGGGCGTCGACCTCATCCAGGAGCAGCACGGCGGGGCGCGGATCGAGGCCGGTCCAGAATTCCAACAGACGCGAGAGCCGGTCCTCGGGCGCGCAGGTCGCACCCTCGCTGCGTTGCCATTCGTCAGAACGCGGATCGTTCAGGTAGAGCCTTATCGAACGTCCCAGGACGCTGCAGATCGCGGCCATGCCGCGGGCGACGTCCTCGCGCGCGGTCTGTGCCGCCTCGAGATTGGCATAGACCGCCCGATAACGCCCATCCCGATTCAGATGCGCCATCAGCGCGAGCTGGCAAGACATCTTGCCGGTCTGCCGCGGTGCGTGAAGCAGGAAGTATTTCTTCTGCTCGATCAGGCTGAGAACCTGCTCGAGATCCCAGCGCGATAGCGGCGGCAGGCTGTAGTGGTCCTCAGCGCGGATCGGGCCTTCGGTGTTGAAGAAGCGCATGGCGGTACCTGGGACGAGTTCGGCGCAGTATGGTCGCCTTTGGCGTCCCGTGAATCGAGTCCAAGGCACGCGTCTTCCATGCGGGGTCGTGCGAACTTCTTGTGTATTCGGTTGCCTGTTTGCTTGGATTTGTGGTCTGAGCCCGAGGATAAAGCGTCAGAGTTGACACATCTGGGGTGAGTTTCGCGCCGATCACCCCATGTTTATCCAAACCAAGAATGATGGGCGGATGACGATGTCGAGGGCAACGCTAGGATTGATAGGTGTGCTTCTGGTCGTGGGGAGCGTCTCGGCTCAGCCGCAGGCGCCCGGCGTGATCCTGAGCGAGGCGCGGGTGGCGACCGTCGCCGATCGGGTCGAAGCCCTGGGCACGCTGCGCGCGAACGAGTCGGTGACGATCACGGCGACGGTCACCGAGACGCTCTCGGCGATCCACTTCAACGATGGCCAGCGGGTCGAGGCGGGCGACATCCTGGTCGAGATGACTAGCCGCGAGCAGCATGCGCGCTTGGAGGAGGCAAAGGCCCGACTTGCCGAGGCCGAACAGCAGTTCGAGCGGGTGAAGTCGCTCGAGGCGACCGGTTCGGCCTCTGCCTCGCTGCTCGATGAGCGCCGCCGCGACCTGCGCGCCACGCGAGCGGCCCTGGCGGCGATCGAGTCGCAGCTCGCCGATCGGTTGATCAAGGCACCGTTCGACGGCGTGGTCGGCCTGCGCAACATCAGCCTGGGTGCCCTGGTCGAGCCCGGCGATGTGATCACCACGCTGGATGACGATCGCGTGATGAAGCTGGATTTTCCGGTGCCCAGCCTGTTCTTGCCGTCGCTGGCGCCGGGGTTGTCGATCGAGGCGCAAGCGCCGGCCCTGGGCGATCAGGCCTTCGAGGGCGAGGTCGCCAGCGTCTCGAGCCGCGTCGATCCGGTGACCCGCAGCGTGCAGGTGCGCGCGCTGATCGAGAATCCGGAGCGTCAATTGCGGCCCGGTCTGCTGATGCGCGTCGAGCTGCTGCGCGATCCGCGCGAGGCGGTGATGGTGCCGGAGGCGGCCATCCTGCAGCGTGGCAAGGACCATACCGTGCTGGTCGTCGAGGAGGATGCCGAGGGCCAGATGCTGGCGCAGCGCCGCCCGGTGCAGGTCGGTCTGCGCCGCCCCGGTGAGGTCGAGATCGTCGCCGGCCTCTCGCCCGGCGAGCGCGTGATCACCCACGGCGCGGATAAGGCGCGCCCGGGTCAGCCGGTGCAGGTGCGGGCGGTCGACGATGGCAGTCGGCCGCTGAGCGAGCTGATCGCGCAGCCGGCGGAATCGACGGGCGATGAGACGGAGCGCACGCCGTGATCCTGTCCGATCTCGCGGTCACGCGACCGGTCTTTGCCAGTGTCCTGTCGCTGCTGCTGGTGGCCTTTGGCTTGGTCGCCTTCGATCGCTTGCCGCTGCGCGAATATCCCGATATCGATCCGCCGGTGGTCTCGGTCGAGACCGTCTATCCGGGCGCGGCCGCCTCGGTGGTCGAGACGCGCATCACGCAGTTGATCGAGGATCGCATCGCCGGCGTTGAGGGCATCGAGCGCATCGAATCCTCCTCCGAGGATGGCGAGTCCAACATTACCATCGAGTTCAACATCGGCCGCGATATCGATGGCGCCGCGAATGATGTGCGCGATCGGGTCTCGGCGGTGATCGATCAATTACCGGTCGAGGCCGATCCACCCGAGATCCAAAAGGTCGACAGCAGCGATGATGTGATCATGTGGCTGAACCTGGCCAGTGAGAACATGAGCGTCCCGGAGCTGACCGATTACGCGCGCCGCTATCTGGTCGATCGCTTCTCGGTGCTCGATGGCGTGGCGCGGGTGCGCGTCGGTGGCAGCCAGACCTATGCGATGCGGGTCTGGATCGACCGCAATGCGCTAGCCGCGCGTGGGCTGACCGTGACCGAGATCGAGCAGGCGCTGCGCGCGGAGAACGTCGAGCTGCCGGCCGGTGGGGTCGAGTCGATCGACCGCCAGTTCAGCGTGCGCACCGAGCGCAGCTTCCGTACCGCAGCAGACTTCGCCCAGCTAGTGATCGCGCGCGGCGATGATGGCTATCTGGTGCGGCTCGGGGATGTGGCGCGCGTCGAACGCGGCACCGAAGAGGATCGCACCCTGTTCCGCGGCAATGGCATCCCGATGGTGGGCTTGGGCATCATCAAGCAGTCGACCGCGAACACCATCAGTGTCGCCGAAGGGGCCAAGGCCGAGATGGCGCGGCTCAACCCGACGCTGCCCGAGGGCATGCGGATCTTCCAGAGCTTCGACAGTTCGGTGTTCGTCAAGGACGCGATCGCCGAGGTCTATAAGACGCTCGCCATCGCGATTGTGCTGGTGGTGCTGGTGATCTTCCTGTTCCTCGGCTCGGCGCGCGCGATGCTGGTACCGGCCGTGACCGTGCCGGTCTCGCTGATCGCGACCTTCAGCGTGCTGCTCGCGCTCGGCTTTTCGGTGAATATCCTGACTCTGCTGGCGTTGGTGCTGGCGATCGGGCTGGTGGTCGATGACGCCATCGTCGTCTTGGAGAACATCCATCGGCGCATGGAGCAGTATGGCGAGACGCGGTTGGTCGCGGCCTACCGGGGCACGCGGCAGGTCGGCTTCGCGGTCATCGCCACCACCATCGTGCTGATCGCGGTGTTCGTGCCCATCGCCTTCCTGCAAGGCGATATCGGGCGCCTGTTCTCGGAATTCGCGCTGACCATGGCGGCGGCGGTAAGTTTCTCGACCTTCGTCGCCCTGACCCTCTCGCCGATGCTGGCCTCGAAGGTGTTGCCAGAGTCACATCGACGCCTCAGCCTGACCGCTGGCGTCGATTGGGCCTTCGAGCGCTTGCGTGCAGGCTATACCCGGGTGCTCGGGTTCTTCTTGCGGCAACGCTGGCTGGTCTTGGTGCTCTTGGTGGTCACCTTCGGGCTGGCCGGCTGGCTCTTGCAGCAGCTCCCACAGGAATACGCGCCCAGCGAGGATCGGGGCGCCTTCTTCGTGCTGGTCAACGGCCCCGAGGGGGCGTCCTACAGCTATATGGTCGAGTACATGGACGAGATCGAGCGCCGGCTGATGCCCTATGCCGAGTCCGGCGAGGTGATGCGCTTGCTGGTGCGCGCACCGCGCGCCTTTGGCAATACCGAGGTCTTCAACAGCGGCATCGTGATCATGGTGATGGCGCCCTTCGGCGAGCGCCGGCCGAGCCAGGTGGTGATGAACGAGGTGCGCGCCAAGCTCGGCGATCTGCCCGGCGTGCGTGCCTTCCCGGTGATGCGCCAAGGCTTTGGCTCACGCATCCAGAAGCCGGTGCAGTTCGTCATCGGTGGCGGCACCTATGAGGAGCTGGCGGCCTGGCGCGATACCCTGGTGGCCGAGATCGAGAAAGACAATCCGGGCCTGCAAGGCCTGGATTGGGACTACAAGGAGACCAAGCCGCAATTGCGCGTCGATGTCGACTACGACCGCGCGGCCGATCTCGGCGTGACGGTCGAGACCATCGGTCGCACCCTCGAGACCATGCTCGGCTCGCGCCGGGTGACGACCTATCTGGATGCCGGTGAGGAATATGATGTCATCATCGAGGGCGAGCGCGATGAGCAGCGCACCCCGGCCAGCCTGACCAACCTCTATGTGCGCTCGCAGCAGAGCGGTGAGCTGATCCCGCTGTCGAACCTGGTGCGCGTGACCGAGACCGCCGAGTCCACGAGCCTGAACCGCTACAACCGGGTCCGCGCGATCACCCTCGAGGCCAATCTGGCCGATGACCTGCCGTTGGGCGAGGCACTGGCGTATCTAAACGCGCTGGCCGCCGAGCATCTGCCGGAGCAGGCGATCATCGACTACAAGGGCCAGTCGGCGGATTTCCAGGAATCCGGGCAGGGCATCCTGTTCGTCTTCCTGCTCGGCATCGCGGTGGTGTATCTGGTGCTGGCGGCTCAGTTCGAGAGCTGGGTGCATCCGCTGGTGATCATGCTGACGGTGCCGCTGGCGATGGCCGGCGCCTTGCTGGGGCTCTGGCTCACCGGGCAGTCGCTGAATATCTACAGCCAGATCGGCCTGATCATGCTGGTGGGGTTGGCGGCCAAGAACGGCATTTTGATCGTCGAGTTCGCGAATCAGTTGCGCGATGAGGGTAAGGCGTTCGATGCGGCTTTGTTGGAAGCGGCTGATGTGCGGTTGCGGCCGATCATCATGACCGGCATCACCACCGCCGCCGGCTCGATCCCGCTCTTGCTCAGCAGTGGCGCCGGCGCCGAGACCCGCACCGTCATCGGTACCGTGATCCTGTCCGGCGTGCTTGCCGCGACCCTGTTCACGCTATTCGTGGTGCCGGTGGCCTACTCGGCGCTGGCGCGTGGGACGCAATCTCCAGGAGCGGTGGAGCGGCGTCTTGCCGACGAGGAGCGTGAGCAGCAGTCAGTCGTGCCGACGAGCGCGCACTGAGCTGGCAGTTTGCAGCCATTCGGGCGGATGCTTCGGTCGATGCGGATACGCCGCCCGCGCTGGCTTGCCGGCCTTAGATGCCCGCTACTTGATCTTGCCTTCCTTGTACATCACATGCTGGCGCACGACGGGATCGAACTTCTTGATCTCCATCTTGCCCGGCTGATTGCGCTTGTTCTTGGTGGTGGTATAGAAATGCCCGGTTCCAGCGCTGGAGTTCAGGCGAATCTTATCGCGTGCGGCCTTGGCCATGGTTGCTCGCTCCTAGGTGTTGATTCGGTGACGGCGATGGCTTAGACGCGCTCGCCGCGCTGGCGCATGTCCGAGAGCACGGAGTCGATCCCGAGCTTGTCGATGACGCGCATGCCCTTGGTCGAGACGCGCAGGCGAACCCAGCGGTTCTCGCTCTCGACCCAGAAGCGATGGTAGTGCAGGTTCGGCAGGAACCGACGCTTGGTCTTGTTGTGGGCGTGAGAAACGTTGTTACCGGTCAGCGGCCGTTTGCCGGTGACCTGACAGATCTTGGACATGATGCAGGGCTCCGATGCAGATGATCTCTGCGGCGATGGGGCGGTCGAGTCCTTGAGCCTCGAGCCGACCGCCGCCGCCGCGACACGCGCGCGCCGACGCGGGACGAAGACGAGTCACGACGAACGCAAAACACTAAGCCGATAAACGCTAATGGAAAATGCGGCGAGCGTCAACTGCTGGATTGCTCGGCCCAGCCAGGGCTCATCCCCCGACGCCTAAATCAGGCCGCGCTCGGCGAACGAGGTGCCGTCGTCCTCGCCGACGATGATGTGATCGAGCACGCGCACATCGATCGCATCGAGCGTATTCTGCAAGCGCTTGGTGATGTGCAGGTCGGCTTGGCTGGGCTCGGCGACGCCGCTCGGGTGATTATGCGCGAAGATCACCGCCGCCGCGTTCCAGCGAATGGCCTCCTTGAGCACCTCGCGCGGATGCACGCTGGCGCCATCGATGGTGCCGCGGAACAGCTCCTGATATTCGATGACCCGGTGGCGGTTATCGAGGAAAAGGCAGGCGAAGACCTCGTGCGAGAGGCCGCGCAGGCGCAGTTTGAGATAGTCACGCGTCGCCTCGGGGCTGGTCAGCACATCGCGACCGGTGATCTCCTCGCGCAGATAGCGGCGGTTGATCTCCATCACGGCCTGCAGTTGCACGAACTTCGCATTGCCCAGCCCTTTGGCCTCGCAGAACTCGCGCTGGTTTGCGGCCAGCAGGCGGGCCAGACCGCCAAAGGTGGCGATCAGGTCGCGGGCCAGATCGATGGCGCTCTTGCCGGCCACGCCAGTGCGCAAGAAGATCGCCAGCAGCTCGGCGTCGGTGAGCGATTGGGCGCCGCGCTTGAGCAGCTTCTCGCGCGGGCGTTCATCCTTGGGCATGTCGGTGATCTTGGTCATGGATTGTCCTCGCGAAGGCTGGATGGCGATCTGCAATCGAGTACGGTGAGCACGACGAGCTGAATAGATGCGAGATTACGAGACTTGAGCGGTCGATCCAACTCGATCTTGTCTTCGCGCGGGCCTTGAGACGCTTGCGATTGGAGACGCTTGCGATTGCACGGCAGACATTGCGCGATCGGGTATGATTCGCTGATGTCTTCTTCCACGTCAGAACCCTCCAAGTCCGAGCCATCGACGCTACCGCCAGCGTCCGCGCCCAGCGCGCCGGAATCGCCGGCTCGTCCACCGCTACGGGTACTGCTCGGCATCAGCGGTGGGATCGCCGCCTACAAGAGCGCGGATCTGGTGCGGCGTCTCATCGCCCGCGATGCCGAGGTACGCGTGGTGATGACGCGCGCGGCGCAGGCCTTCATCACGCCGCTGACCCTGCAAGCGCTCAGTGGCCACCCAGTGCGCACGGATCTGCTGAGCCCAGAGGCCGAGGCGGGGATGGATCATATCGCCTTGGCGCGTTGGGCCGATCAGGTGCTGATCGCGCCGGCGACCGCCGATCTGATCGCGCGCCTGGCCTGCGGGCTGGCCGATGATCTGCTGACCACGCTGGTGCTGGCGACCGAGGCGCCGGTGGCGATCGCGCCGGCGATGAACCATCAGATGTGGGCGCATCCGGCAACCCAGGAGAATGCGGAACGCTTGGCCACGCGCGGCCTGCGCATCATCGGTCCCGCTGTTGGCGAGCAGGCCTGTGGCGAGCAGGGTGCTGGGCGGATGGTCGAGCCGGCCGCGATCGTCGAGGCGCTATTAGGAGCCTATGAGGTCGGCTCTGACGCGCGCACTGATCTCGCCGGTCGGCGGGTGCTGATGACGGTCGGCCCGACGCGCGAGGCGATCGACCCGGTGCGCTTCATCGGCAACCGCAGCTCCGGCAAGATGGGCTATGCGCTCGCCGAGGCGCTGCGCGCCCGCGGTGCGCGGGTGACACTGATCGCGGGGCCGACCAGCGCGTCGGCGCCGGTCGGGATCAACCGGGTCGATGTCGAGTCGGCGCTGGAGATGGAGGCGGCGGTGATGGCGCGCGCCGCCGACTGTGATCTGTTCGTCGCCACCGCCGCGGTGGCCGACTATCGACCCGTCTGCGCCGCTGACAGCAAGCTCAAGAAGTCGGCCGATGAGATGACCCTGCGGCTGGTGCGCAATCCCGATATCCTAGCCCGCGTCGCGGCCCTGCCGACGCCGCCGTTCACGGTCGGTTTCGCCGCCGAGACCGAGGACCCCGAAGGCTATGCGCGCGGCAAGCTCGCGGCCAAGCGCCTGTCGCTGATCGCGGCCAATCGGGTGGGGGCTGGGCCGGGCGGATTCGAGTCCGATGAAAACGCGCTGCTCTGCCTGTGGCCCGACGGCGGTCGGCGTGAACTCCCACTGATGTCGAAACCGGCGCTGGCCAAGGCGCTGGCGGATCTGATCGCCGAACGCTATGCCAAACGTGATGCCACATCGCTTGCAAGTTAAGATCCTGGATGAGCGTCTCGGGAGTGATTTCCCGCTGCCGGCCTATGCCACCACGGGCTCGGCGGGGCTGGATCTGCGCGCGATGTTAGGGGCGCCGCTCGAGCTGGCCGCCGGTGCCGTCGAGCTGATCCCGACCGGACTGGCGATCCACATCGCCGATCCCGGCCTGGCGGCGATGATCCTGCCGCGCTCCGGGCTCGGCCACAGGCATGGCATCGTGCTCGGGAATCTGGTCGGGCTGATCGACTCCGATTACCAAGGCCCGTTGATGGTCTCTTGCTGGAATCGTGGCGCCGAGCCCTTCCGCATCGCGCCTGGCGAGCGCATCGCGCAACTCGTCCTGGTGCCCGTGCTCCATGCCGAACTCGCGCTGGTGAGCGACTTCGATCAGAGCGCGCGCGGCGAGGGTGGTTTCGGGCATAGCGGCCGGCATTGATCGGTGACGGCCTCCTTGGCTGCCCTCACGCCCGATCCTGATGAGCCCATACCCTCTGGGCTGTTTTCGTCCACTATGAGATGGCGATCACGCTGAACGACTCTGCCAGTCCATGCGCGCCGGATTTCGATGATTGAATGCGAGGAATATCGATGTCGATTGCTGCTGACAGCGCCCAGAATATCGCCCACGTCCTGACCGAGGCGCTGCCCTATATCCGCCGCTTCTCGGGCAAGACCGTGGTGATCAAATACGGCGGCAACGCCATGGTCGAGCAGGCGCTCAAGGACAGCTTCGCGCGCGATATCGTGCTGATGAAGCTGGTCGGGCTCAATCCGGTGGTGGTGCACGGGGGTGGGCCGCAGATCGGCGATCTGCTCAAGCGGCTCGGCAAGGTGACCGAGTTCGTGCAGGGCATGCGCGTGACCGACAGCGAGACCATGGACGTGGTCGAGATGGTCCTCGGTGGGCTGGTGAACAAGGAGATCGTCAACCTGCTCAATCGCCATGGTGGCGCCGCCGTGGGCCTCACTGGCAAGGATGGCGATCTGATCCATGCCCGCAAGCTGGTGCTGCACCGCGATGCGCCCGAACTCGAGGCCCCCGAGATCCTCGATCTCGGGCATGTCGGCGAGGTCGAGAGCATCGATCCCAGTGTCGTCGACCTGCTGGTGCAGGGAGATTTCATCCCGGTGGTGGCGCCGATCGGCGTGGGCAAGGATGGCTTTTCGTACAACATCAACGCCGATCTGGTCGCCGGCAAGATGGCAGAAGTGCTCCACGCCGAGAAGCTGGTGCTGCTGACCAATACCGCCGGCCTGCTCGATGAGCAGGGCACATTGATCCGCCAGCTCGAGATCGCGCGCGTCAATCAGCTCATCGCCGAGGGCGTGATCCAGGGCGGCATGCTGCCAAAGATCCGCTGCGCGCTCGAAGCGGTGCAGGGCGGGGTGCGCGCGGCGCATATCCTCGATGGGCGCGTCGAGCACGCGGTCCTGCTCGATCTGTTCACCGATGAAGGGGTCGGGACGCTGATTCGCGGGCGCTGAGTGCGCCGCTCAAGCGCAGCCGTACTCGGTGCGATAGTCGGCCAGGGCCGTGAGCGTCTCCGTCGAGGCCGCCCCGGTCTCGTCGACGAACTCGATCAGCGCATCCAGGTCGACGATGCTCTGCACCGGGATGCCGTAGCGCGCGCGTGCCTCCTGGATGGCCGAGGTGCGCCCTTCGCCCCGCTCTTGGCGATCGAGTGCGATAATCACCCCGGCGAGCCGCGCGCCGGCCTGCTCGATCAGGGCCGCCGATTCGCGCACCGAGGTGCCGGCGGTGATGACGTCGTCGATCAGCAGCACATCGCCGCGCAAGGGGCTGCCGACGAGCAGCCCCCCCTCGCCGTGATCCTTGGCCTCCTTGCGGTTGAAGGCGAACGGGGTCTCGCGGCCTTGCTCGTGGGCGAGCGCGATGGCGGTGGCGGCGGCGAGCGGAATGCCCTTGTAAGCGGGGCCGAACAGCACATCGGTTTGCAGCCCAGTGGCGACGATGGCCTGGGCATAGAAGTGGCCCAGCTTGCCGAGGCTGGCACCGGTGTCGAAGCCGCCGGCATTGAAGAAATACGGGCTGATGCGACCGGACTTGAGGGTGAAGCGGCCAAAGCGCAGGACGCCGGTCTCGATCGCGAAGCGGAGGAAGTCTCGTTGATAGGAATGCATGACGCCGTCGGGTCTCTGTCGTCGTTACCGGGCCGGCATGATAGCCCGAGTTGCGCTGTGCGTCCGCAGGCGCGAGGCCCGTTGGGTGCCTGTCCTAGCCGGCGCAGTTGGCCAACCTTGTGTCTGCGGGAGCGAGGCGGATGATGACCGGCTCATTGCTCACGGCTTGGCTGGTTGGCCTACTCGGCGGCGTGCATTGCGTGGGCATGTGCGGCGGGATCGTCGCGACTCTCACCGCCGGGCTGCCGCGCGCGCAGCGCCAGCAGTTCTCGCGCCAGTGGCCGTTGCAGCTCGCTTACAACAGCGGGCGCATCCTGAGTTATACGATCGCCGGCGCGCTGATGGGCGCGCTGGGCGCAGTCGCGCTCGAGTTTTTGCCCCTGCATCTGGCCCAGCGCGTGCTGTATCTGATCGCCGCTGGCTTCATGCTGGCGCTTGGGCTCTACCTGGGCGGCTGGTGGCAGGGGCTAACCCGCGTCGAGCGGTTCGGGGCGCGGCTCTGGCGGCGGATCGAGCCGCTTGGGCGTCGTTTCCTGCCGGTGCGTCATTGGTGGCAAGCGCTCGCCATCGGTCTGGTCTGGGGCTGGCTGCCCTGTGGGCTGGTCTACAGCGTGCTGATCTGGTCGGCAGGCTCCGGTGGGCCGCTGCGGGGGGCGCTGTTGATGTTGGTGTTCGGACTCGGGACCTTGCCCAATCTGCTCGGGCTCGGCCTTTTGGCCGGCGCCGCCGCGCGCCTCGGCGAGCAACGCTGGCTGCGCCAGCTCGCCGGCGTCTTGGTGATGGGATTTGGCCTGTACGCGCTTTGGCAGGTGCTGGTGCTTTAGGCATCAGCGCTCATCACGCGCAGCCACGATACCCAGCGTCAGCCGTTGCGGGTTCGCGATCCGCAACTGTTTGGTGCGGCTCTGCCGACCACTGACCAGCTCGACCGCGCTGCGCGGCACGCCGAAGCACTCGGCGATGAAGCGCAGCAGTTCGGCGTTGGCGCGGCCATCGACCGGCGGTGCCTTGAGCTTGACCTTGCGGGCATCGCCGAACGGCTCGGCGAAGGCGTTGCGGCCAGCGCGCGGTTGCACGCGCAGCCGCAGCAGCAGGTTCTCACCGTCCCAGCGATACCAATGCGTGTCCCGCGGGTCGGACATCGGCTCATCCGGCTCAGAACGGGCTGCCGGTCAGCAGCCGCAGCGGCGGCAGCAACAGCATCTCGAGCAACACCAGACTGATCATCACCACCATCGGCGACAGATCGATGCCGCTCATCGGCGGGAGCAGACGCTGGGCGGGTCGCATGATCGGTTCGGTGACATCGCTGAGCAGCATCACCGCCGGATTGTAGGGGTCGGGATTGACCCAGCTCAGGATGACCCGGATCAGGACCGCGAACAGGAACAGGCTGATGATCAACGAGACCAGCCCCGGCAGCGCCCAGGCGAACGCCGCCAGCGGGTTGCGCCCGAGCCCCATCAGCAGCGACAACAGCGCCAACTCGCAGGCCTTGAGCACCCAGGCCAGCACGATCGCGGAGAGATCGAGCCCGGCATAGCCGGGGATCACCTTGCGCAGGGGCCGCAGCACCGGCGAGGTCAGCTTGACCACGAACTGCGAGATCGGGTTGTAGAAGTCGGCCCGCGCCCATTGCAGCAGGAAGCGAATCAAAACCAGGCTGATATAGAGCCCGAACAGCGTCTTGACCAGGAAGATCAGCGGGTTGGTGAAGTAGGCCTCGGTCATTTGTCCTCCGCGATCAGTTCGGAAAGCTCATGTGCGCGCTGGCGGGCGGCGGCCACTGCGCGCCGGGTCAGGGCCGGCAGTCCACCGTCTTCGAACACGGCGATGGCGCGCTCGGTGGTGCCGCCGGGCGAGGTCACGCGCTGGCGCAGTTGGCGAGGGGATTCATCGCTCTCGACCGCCATGCGCGCGGCGCCCAGGGCGGTCTGGATGCTCAGCAGGCGAGCGCCCTCGGCATCGAGGCCCTCGGCGACCGCGGCCTCTTCCAACGCCTCCATGAGCAGGAAGAAATAGGCCGGGCCGCTGCCGGAGAGCGCGGTCACGGTGTCCAGCTCGGCCTCGCTCTTGACCCAGTGCGTGAGTCCGCCGGCGCGCAGAATCTCCTCGGCCAGGTTGCTCTGATGCGCATCAGTGCCCTCGGCGGCGTGCAGACCAATGGCGCCGGACTGCACCAGCACCGGGGTATTGGGCATGGCGCGCACCAGTGCAATGGGCTGCCCGAGCCAGCCGCGAATCGAGGGCTCGCTGACCCCGGCCATGACCGAGATCACCAAGGGCAATGGCGCGCGCAGGTGCATGCCGAGTTCGCGACAGACCCCGGCGGCGACCTGCGGCTTGACGCAGAGCACGATCACCTCGGCCGCGTCGATGGCCGCGGCGGTGCTGGTGCAGGCGCTGATGCCGAAGTGGTTGGCCAGGGCTTCAGATTTCGTGGTATCGGGATCGCTCACGCTCAGCCGCGCGGCGTCGTAGCCGTCCGCGACCAGTCCGGCGATCAGGCTGCGGGCCATATTGCCGCCGCCGATGAAGGCGATGCGCGTGGTGGTGGTGGTGGGCATAGGCGAGAAAAATCCTCAACTCAATCGGGACAGGGTCTCAGGGGTGCCGGGGTCTGGGGCCGAACACGGCCGTGCCGATGCGTACCATTGTAGCGCCCTCGGCGACGGCGGCCTCGAGATCGTCGGACATCCCCATCGAGAGGGTGGCGAGCGGCTGCTCGGGGGTCGCGAGTCGATCGCGCAGTGCGCGCAGAACGGCGAACGGACGGCGCTGGGCGGCGATATCCTCAGCCGGTGCCGGCAAGGTCATCAAGCCCTCGATGCGCAGCCCCTCGATGCGGGCGCAGTGCGCGAGCAGTTCCGGCAGGGCGTGCGGCTCGACGCCGGCCTTGCTCGCCTCGCCGCTGAGGTTGACCTGCAGGCAGCAGCGCAGCGGCTCATCGCTGACCGTCAGGCGGTGCGCGCCGAGGCGCTCGGCATGACGCGGGTCGCCGAGTCCGTGCACCCAGTCGAAATGCGCGGCGATGGTCTTGGTCTTGTTGCGCTGGATGCGGCCGATGAAGTGCCAGTCGAGTGCCCGCTCGCCGAGCAACGCCTGCTTGTCGCAGGCCTCTTGCACATAGCTCTCGCCAAAGGCGCGCTGGCCATGCTGATGGGCGGCGCGGATCAGTTCGGCCGGCTGCACCTTGCTCACCGCGAGCAGTTGCACCGAGCCCGGCGCGCGGCCAAAGCGCGCCTCGGCGGCGGCGATGCGCGCACGCACGGCGTCGAGGCGGCTGGCGATGTCTGATCGGGCGAGGATCCCTGAATCGCTCGCGGCATCGCTCTTGGCATCGCTCGCGGCATCGGTCACGACCGGCCTCCGAACAGATCCATGCTGGCCTGCGCGCCGGACGGGTCGGCGAGCTGATAGGGCGTCGGGCGCTCGAGCAAGGCCGCGACCAGCGCGCGCAAGGCCTGGCCGCGGTGGCTGAGCGCGTTCTTGGTCTCCGGCTCCAGCTCGGCGGCGCTGAGCCCGTGCGTCGGCACGCCGAAGATCGGGTCGTAACCGAAGCCGCGTTGCCCGCGCGGTGCGTCGAGGATCAAACCCTCCCAGGTGCCCTGGCAGATCAAGGGGGTCGGATCATCGGCATGGCGCAGATAGACCATCACGCATTGGAAACGGGCGCTGCGGTTGGCGTCGGGCCGCTCGGCGAGGGCGCGCAGTAGTGTCTCGCAGTTGGCCTGATCGCTGCCTTGACCGTCATCGTCGTGCGCGTGGCCTGCGCCGCTGGCGGCCATGCTGGCGTCGAGACGGGCATAACGCGCCGAGTAGATGCCGGGCGCGCCATCGAGCGCGTCGACCTCGAGTCCAGAGTCATCGGCGATCGCGGCATGGCCACTGCGGCGAGCGGCGTGGCGGGCCTTGAGGAGGGCGTTCTCGACGAAGGTCAAGCCGGTCTCCTCGGCGGACTCGATGCCGAGTTCACCTTGCGTCAGCAGTCGCAGCCCGGCCGGTTCGAGCAGGGCTTGGATCTCGCGCAGCTTGCCGGCGTTGTTGCTGGCCAGGACGATGTGGCGGGTGTTCGCGGTTGCGTGCATCTTTGCGGGCGTTGCTATGGGTGAATGCTGAATGGAAGCGGCTTGATCAGGGCGGCATCACTCGCTGAATACGGCGCGTTGGGCGGCGATGATCTGTTCGATCCCGTGCGCGGCCAAGTCGAGCATCGCGTTCATCTCGACGCGCGAGAAGGGCGCCGCCTCGGCCGTGCCCTGCACCTCGATCAACCCGCCCGCATCGGTCATCACCACGTTCATGTCGGTCTCGGCGCTGCTGTCCTCGGCATAGTCGAGATCGAGCACCGGGGTGGCGGCGTAGACCCCGACCGAGACCGCCGCGATCTGTCGCTTGAGCGGGGATTGTGGCAGCTTGCCACTGGCGACCAGGCCTTGGATCGCGATTCGCAGGGCGATCCAGGCACCGCTGATCGCCGCGGTGCGGGTGCCGCCATCGGCCTGGATGACATCGCAATCGAGCGTGATGGTGCGCTCGCCGAGCTGCGTCAGATCAGCCGCCGCGCGCAGCGAGCGCCCGATCAGGCGCTGGATCTCCAGCGTGCGTCCGCCTTGCTTGCCGCGCCCCGCCTCGCGGGGCGTGCGCTCACCGGTTGCGCGCGGCAGCATGCCATATTCCGCGGTGATCCAGCCCTGAGCGCGGCCGCGCAGGAAGGGTGGCACCCGCTCCTCGACGCTGGCGGTGCAGAGCACTCGGGTCTCGCCGAACTCGGCCAGCACCGACCCCTCGGCCTGGGTGGTGAATCCGGGGGTGAAGCGCAGGGGACGCAGTTGATCGGGTCGGCGAGCGGATGGGCGCATGCGTGGCTCCAGGGTGGGGAATCGGTGAGGCGGACGCTTGAGCCGCCGCGCTTTGGGTGAATCCTAGGGCGCGCATTGTCGCATGGTCGACGCGGGTGTTGACGCCTGTGCCGGCATGGTACCAACGCGAGCACGTCGCGCAGTGTCCGCGTCCATGTCAGCGGTGACCGCCAGCCGCGATCAATCAGCCAGTGATCAATGCAGGTATCATCAGGACACGCCAATCGACAGCTCAGGAATCCCCCCATGGTAAGAAGTATGACCGCCTTTGCCCGCCAAGATCGCAACACCGAGGCGGGCGCGTTGACCTGGGAGGTGCGCAGCGTCAACCATCGCTTCCTGGAGCCTCATTTGCGCCTACCGGATGACATGCGCGGCCTTGAGCCCGCCGTGCGCCAGGCCCTCGGCCGGCGGCTCGGGCGCGGCAAGATCGATCTCAGCTTGCGTCTGGACGGTCGCGGTGCGCAGGGGGCTCAGGGTGCAAATGGTGCGCAGGGAGGAGGGCGCGGTGAGCTGCGGGTCAATCAGGTGCTGCTCGAGCAGTTGCTCAAGGCCGCGGATCAGGTCGCTACCCGTATCGGCGAGCCGGCGGCGCCGCATCTGTTCGACTTGATGAGCTGGCCTGGCGTGCTGGAAGAGGCGCCGAAGGATCTCGAGGCGCTGAGCAGTGCCGCGATGGAGCTGCTGGAGCAGGTGCTCACGGCGCTGATCGAGGCGCGCGAGCGCGAGGGCGAGCGCATGAAGACCCTGTTGCTGGAGCGCTGCGACAAGCTCCTCGAGCGTGTTGCCGAGGTGCGCGAGCGCATGCCCGAGGTGCTGGCCGGCATCCGCGCGCGCATCGGCGAGCGTCTTGCCGAGGTGCGCGATCAGCTCGATGAGACCCGTCTCGAACAAGAGATGACGCTGATTGCACAGCGGCTCGACGTCGACGAGGAGATGGATCGCCTGGCGAGCCACATCACCGAGATCCGCGACAGTCTCGGCAGTGACGAGCCGATTGGCCGGCGGCTCGACTTCCTGATGCAGGAACTCAACCGTGAGGCCAATACGTTGAGCAGCAAATCGACCGATGCCGCCGTCACCCGCGCCGCTGTCGATATGAAGGTGTTAATCGAGCAGATGCGCGAGCAGGTGCAGAATATCGAGTAGTCGGCCTGCAAGTGTCAAGGCATGACTTTGGTCAAGACCGCTCGGTCCCTATGATCAAGTCCCCCTCTGGTCGGCCGTGCGGTTACGGTGGGCCATAGCAACCGAGGTGCCGTTAGCCATGGAGCCAAAAAATTCAACAAATAACCAAGGATTCAAGGGGTTTACGAACGACGCCTGTCCTTTTTTGCCTTGTCACGCCGGTGTCAAGCGAGAATTCAACTGTCTTTTTTGTTATTGTCCCCTTATCGCGTATGAGTGCCCGGGTCCCTATGAGGTCTTCACGGACGCGAATGGTTTGACCCGCAAGGATTGTACCGCTTGTACGCTACCCCACGATGGTTACCAGGCTTCGTGGGCCTTCATCCAACAATGGCTGGCGAAGCCGGTGGTCTGGAATGGCCACCCTCAGCATGAGCGTTACATGCGCAAGGCTCGCCTCAAGCCGGAACAGATGCCGGGGCCGACCGAGGACTCCGAGGGTTAGTCGCGCCATCGGCGCAACCGCAGACCCCCGGCAAGCGTCGCACGCGAGCAACGTGCGGCGATGCAGCCTGAGAGGGCACACGCATGCCACGACCCTCTGGCGTCGCGAATACGTCTTCTCGATGCGCTCGCCTCGGATGTGACGAACATCCAGCTATTGCGCACCCTAGTTCAAAACCGGACCCAGTATACTGTTATGAGTGATCGAACCGCCCTCCTGAAGCAGCGCCTGACAAAAACCATCCTCATCCTCGACGGGGCCATGGGCACGATGATCCAGCGCCGTCAGCTAGAAGAGGCCGATTACCGTGGCGAGCGCTTCGCGGACTGGCCGAGCGATCTCAAAGGCAACAACGACCTGCTGACGCTGACCCGGCCCGATCTGATCGCCGACATCCATGGCGAGTACCTGGCCGCCGGCGCCGACATCATCGAGGCCAACACCTTCAACGCGACCCGCATCGCGATGGCCGACTACGGCATGGAGGAACTCTCGCGCGAGATCAACGTCGAGGCCGCACGGCTGGCCCGTCAGACCGCCGACGGCTACTCGACGCCGGACAAGCCGCGCTTCGTCGCCGGTATCCTCGGTCCCACCAACCGCACCGCGTCGATCTCGCCCGATGTCAACGACCCGGGCTTCCGTAACATCGATTTCGACACCCTGGTCGAGGCCTATGCCGAATCGACCCGCGGGCTGATCGAGGGTGGCGCCGACATCATCCTGGTCGAGACTGTGTTCGACACCCTGAACGCCAAGGCGGCCCTGTTCGCGGTCTGGAAGGTCTTCGACGAGGACGGCGTCGAGCTGCCGATCATGATCTCGGGCACCATCACCGACCAATCCGGCCGCACCCTGACCGGGCAGACCACCGAGGCCTTCTACAACTCTCTGCGCCACGCCCAGCCGCTGAGCATCGGGCTCAACTGCGCGCTCGGCCCGCAGGAGCTGCGCCCCTATGTCGAAGAGCTATCACGCATCGCCGAATGCAACGTCTCGGCGCACCCCAACGCCGGTCTGCCCAACGAGCTTGGCGGCTACGACCTCGGCCCCGAGGAGATGGCTGAGGAGGTCAGCGACTGGGCGCGCAGCGGCTTCCTGAACATCGTCGGCGGCTGCTGCGGCACCGGCCCCGAGCACATCAAGGCGATCGCCGATGCGGTGGCCGGGATGACGCCGCGCCAGCAAGCGGTGCTGGAGCCGGCCTGCCGGCTCTCCGGCCTTGAGCCGATGAACATCAAGGCCGACAGCTTCTTCGTCAACGTCGGTGAGCGCACCAATGTCACCGGCTCGGCGCGCTTCAAGCGGCTGATCAAGGAGGACGATTACGACACCGCGCTGAGCGTGGCGCTGGAGCAGGTCGAGGGCGGGGCGCAGGTCATCGACGTCAACATGGACGAGGGCCTGCTCGAGTCGGCCGAGGCGATGCACCGGTTCCTGAATCTGACCGCGGCCGAGCCCGACATCGCCCGCGTACCGGTGATGATCGACTCCTCGAAGTGGGAGGTCATCGAGACCGGCCTCAAGTGCGTGCAGGGCAAGGCCATCGTCAACTCGATCTCGCTCAAGGAAGGCGAGGACAAGTTCATCGAGCAGGCGCGGCTCTGTCGGCGCTATGGCGCGGCGGTGATCGTGATGGCCTTCGATGAGGTCGGCCAGGCCGACACCCAGGCACGCAAGGTCGAGATCTGCACCCGCGCCTACAAGATCCTGACCGAGCAGATCGGCTACCCGGCCGAGGACATCATCTTCGATCCGAACATCTTCGCCGTCGCCACCGGTATCGAGGAGCACAACAACTACGCTGTCGACTTCATCGAAGCCACCCGCGAGATCAAGCAGACCCTGCCGCATGCCAAGGTCTCGGGCGGCGTCTCCAACGTCTCGTTCTCGTTCCGCGGCAACAACCCGGTGCGCGAGGCGATCCACGCCGTGTTCCTCTACCACGCCATCAAGGCGGGCATGGACATGGGCATCGTCAACGCCGGCCAGCTGGCAATCTATGACGATCTGCCCGAGGAGCTGCGCGAGGCGGTCGAGGATGTGATCCTCAACCGCCGCGACGACTCGACCGAGCGGCTGCTCGACCTGGCGCCCAAGTACAAGGGCGACGGCTCCAGCGCCGAGAAACCCGAGGATCAGGAGTGGCGCAGCTGGGAAGTCAATAAGCGGCTCGAGCACTCGCTGGTCAAGGGCATCACCGACTACATCGACGAGGATGTCGAGGAGGCCTACCAGGCCGCCGACAAGCCGCTGCACGTGATCGAAGGCCCGCTCATGGACGGCATGAACGTGGTCGGCGATCTGTTCGGCGAGGGCAAGATGTTCCTGCCGCAGGTGGTCAAGTCGGCACGCGTGATGAAGAAGGCCGTGGCCTATCTGTTCCCGTATCTGGAGGCCGAGAAGGAGGCCTCCGGCACCCAGCATGAAAGCAACGGCAAGTTCCTGATCGCGACCGTCAAGGGCGACGTGCACGACATCGGCAAGAACATCGTCGGCGTGGTGCTGCAGTGCAACAGTTACGACGTCATCGATCTCGGCGTCATGGTGCCGACCGAGACCATCCTGCAGCGGGCACGCGAGGAGAACGCCGACATCATCGGCCTCTCCGGGCTGATCACGCCGTCGTTGGATGAGATGGTCCATGTCGCCAAGGAGATGAAGCGCCAGGGCATGACCCAGCCGCTGCTGATCGGTGGCGCGACGACTTCCAAGGTGCACACGGCGGTCAAGATCTCGCCCCAGCGTGAGGAACCGGTGATCTATGTGCCCGATGCTTCACGCGCAGTCGGCGTGGTCTCGAACCTGCTGAGCAAGACCCAGCGCGATGGCTATGTCGCCGGTATCGTTGAGGAATATGCCGAGGTCCGCGCCAAGCGCGAGGCCAAGGGCAAGACCAGCAAGCTGATGGACATCACTGCGGCGCGCGCGAACAAAACCGAGATCGACTGGGCCAGCTATGAGCCACCGAAGCCGGGGATATTGGCTGCGCGCGCCGAGCCGGGGCAGGGTGGCGATGCGGTCGCAGCGGCGAATGAAGCCGACAATGCAGCGGCGGCGAGGTTAGGCGGCGACCCAGCGGCGACACTCGCGGCCGCGCTACCAGGACTCGATGCCAAGGACATCAAGCTCGAGCGCAGTGGCGACGGCGTGATCCTGACCGTCAACAACTATCCGCTCGACGATCTGGTCAAGTACATCGACTGGACGCCGTTCTTCAAGGCCTGGGAGCTGGCTGGCAAGTATCCGGCCATCCTCACCGACGAGGTCGTCGGCAAGGAGGCACAGCAGCTGTTCGATGACGCGGTGCCCTTCCTGGAACGGATCGTCAAGGAGCGCTGGCTGCAAGCACGCTGCGTCTGTGGCTTCTTCCCGGCCAATCGGATCGGTGACGACGATATCGCCATCTACTCCGACGAGACCCGCAGCGAGGTCAGCGCCACCCTGCGCATGCTCCGCCAGCAGATGCAGCGCACTGCCGGCAAGGGTCAGCCGAACGTCAGCCTCGCCGACTACGTGGCCCCGGCGGATTCACACAAGCGTGATTGGATTGGCGGCTTTGCGGTCACCGCCGGCATCGGCATCGACGAGCACCTGGAGCGTTTCGAGGCCGATCACGACGACTACAGCTCGATCATGCTCAAGGCCCTGGCCGACCGTCTCGCCGAGGCCTTCGCCGAGCGCCTGCATGAGCTGGTGCGCACGACGCTCTGGGGCTACAAACCCGGCGAGCAGCTCGACAACGACGCGCTGATCGCCGAGAAGTACGAGGGCATCCGCCCAGCACCCGGCTACGCCGCCTGCCCGGACCACACCGAGAAGGGCACCCTCTGGGCGCTGCTCAAGCCCGATCAGCGCATCGGCCTGACCATCACCGAGAGCTTCGCGATGCTGCCGACTGCGGCGGTCTCCGGCTGGTACTTCGCGCATCCGCAGTCGCGCTACTTCGGCACCGGCAAGATCATGAAAGACCAGGTCGAGGACTATGCCCAGCGCAAGGGCTGGACGCTGGAGCAGGCCGAGCGCTGGCTCTCGCCAGTGTTGGGCTATGATCCGGAGTAGGGGAACGAGCTTGATCCGATGCGCGTCATCGTCGCCGAAAAGCCGAGCGTCGCGCGCGATCTCGCACGCATCGTCGGTGCGCGTGCTCGGCGCGAGGGCTACCTGGAGGGCCAAGGCTGGCGCGTGACCTGGGCGCTCGGCCATTTGGTGCATCTTGCCGAGCCGGATGCCTATGGTGAGGCCTGGGCCGGGCGCTGGTCGTTCGCGCAACTGCCGATGCTGCCGGAGCGCTGGCGGTTGCGCACTGACAAGAAGACCGCAGCGCAATTCAAGATCGTCAAGGCGCTGCTGACCGACGCCGCGACCGAGCGGGTGATCTGCGCGACCGATGCCGGGCGCGAGGGCGAGCTGATCTTTCGTCTCATCGCCGAGCATGCGCGCTGTCGCAAGCCGGTGCAGCGGCTCTGGATCTCGAGCCTGACCGATGCGGCGATTCGCGCCGGTCTTCAGCAACTGCGCGACGGCCATGACTATGACGCGCTGGCCGCCGCTGCGCGCGCCCGAGCCCAGGCCGACTGGCTGATCGGCATGAACCTGACTCGCGCCTATACCGTCCACAACCGCGTGCTCTGCACCATCGGCCGGGTGCAAACGCCGACCCTGGCGATGATCGTCGCCCGCGATCAGGCCATCGATGCCTTCGTGCCGACGCCGTTCTACGAGCTGATCGCACGACTAGCCGAGGGCTTCGAGGCCAAGTATCACAAGCCGCTGCGCCCGCAGCGAAGCACCAAGAGCAGAGAATCACGCACGCAGTCGGCAGCCGATCAGCCGTCGTGCAGGGCGTCTGGCGGTGCGCTCAGCCAAACCCCCGATGCTGTTGCGGGCGAGCATGAGCATCCGACTCGGCTCGACAACAAGGGCGAGGCCGAGGCATTGCGCGATCGACTGCGCGAGTGCATTCGCCCCGACAACCTCGGCCAGGTGGTGTCGATCGAGACCAAGCCGCAGCGCAACCGCCCACCGCCGTTGTTCGATCTCACCACGCTGCAACGCGAGGCCAACCGGCGCTATGGCTTCACCGCCGCCAAGACCCTGGAACTGGCGCAGAGCCTCTATGAGACGCACAAGCTGATCAGCTATCCGCGCACCGAGAGCCGCCACATCGGCGAGGATCTGGTGCCGCAGCTACCCGGTATCCTGCAGCAGCTCGATCATCCCCTTGCAGGTGAAGCACTGGCGCGATTGGAGGGTGGGCATCGACTCGGACGCGCCTATGTCGATCAGACCAAGCTGACCGACCATCACGCCATCCTGCCCACCGCGACGCGGCCGCCAGCCGCGCTGCCCGAGCCGCTGCGGCGTATCTATGACCTGGTGGCTGCACGCTTCGTCGCCGTGTTCCTGCCTGATCAGCGCGTCGATGAGACCGAAGTCCAGCTCGATATCGGCGGTGAGACCTTCATCGCCAAGGGGCGAGTCGTCACCGATCCCGGCTGGACGCGCGCCGATCCGCGCCAGCTCGGGCACGCGGCGAGCAAGCCGGGCGGTCCATCCGGTCTTGACGACGCCGCCTTACTGCCGGCCCTGACGCGCGGACACTCTGTTCATGTCGCTGCCTTGGAGCTGGCCGAGCGCGAGACCCAGCCGCCCAAGCGGTTCGAAGATTCGACCCTGCTCAACGCGATGAAGTATGCCGGCCGAGAGATCGAGGACAAGGCCCTGGCCGCGGCGATGAAGGGTGCTGGGCTCGGCACACCGGCGACGCGCGCCGAGACCATCGAGAAGCTGATCCGCACCGGCTATGTGGAGCGACAGCGCAAGCAGCTGGTGGCGACCGAGAAGGGGCGGGCGCTGATCGGCCTGGTCGCCGGGCCGCTGAAGAGCGCCGAGCTGACCGCCGGCTGGGAGCAGCAACTGAAGGATATCGAGGAAGGACGCGCCGAGGCGGCTGTCTTTCGTGCGGATATCAATCGCTTCGTCACCGAGCTGATTCCGCAGGTGGCGCGAGGTGCGGCGCTGCCGCCTGAGCAGGTGGCGGCCGCGCGGGCCGCGCGTGGGACAGCCAGCGCCGGTCGTCCGCGCAAGAAGGCCTTTTCTGATGACGGCAGGGCGGGACGCCGAGTGCATTCTGGGGGTCGCCAACAGCAACGCGTTCGCGCCTCCGAGACGGGTGCGCGCGGGCGTGCCAGTTTGCCTGTGCCACCGCAGCCGCGAGCGGACGCGGCGAACGCGTTGTCAGCGCCGCTCGCCGAGATCCGTACAGCTTTGCAGCTGAGGCCACTGCGCTGTCCAAAGTGTAGTCAAGGCCAGCTCATCGTCGGGCGGCGCGGCTATGGCTGCTCGCGTTGGCGCGAGGGCTGCGATTTCGTGATCTGGCAGGTCATCGCCGGACACCCGCTCAGCGAGGCCGAGCTGCGCGCCTTGGTCGAGCATGGCAAGACGGCGCCGATCGAGAAGCTGCGAGCGGATGACGGACGCTGCGGCCGCGCTGTGCTCTGTCTTGGTCGGGATGGTCAGGTGGCGCCGGTCTGGTAGGACATGTCTGGTCGAACAGGCGAGGTCTTGCGACAATCGGCTGGCGCCGATGATCAAACAGGCTGCCCTGAGATACATGACCGATGGAAGCCCGTAAGCTCAAGACGATCGATGATTTGTTCATGTCCAATGACGAGCGCGTTGAGCTGATCGACGGCGAGATCGTTCGCCCGCCGATGGCGAGGTTTCAGCATGGGATAGTGCAGAATCGCGCCTCGCGTGAGCTGGGACCATTTGACCATCCCTCAGGTCACGGCGCCTGGTGGATCGCCACGAGGTCAGCGTTGCCTACGAAGCGCGCGAATGCCCCTCTGACGAGGTCAGCGCCCGGATTCCGCCGTTCGAGGCCATCGAGCTGGATGTGGCCTATATGCTCGGTGTCGAATAACCCCACGGAGTAACACCATGCGTCATTTTCGCGGCCGCTCTTGAGCTTGAGGTCGTCGCCAAGCAGGCTGTTGGTGTTGTCGAGCAGCTTCATACCTTAAAAGCAAACTGCCGAGTGGACGATGAACGCGGAAACTGTACCATGGCGGTTTTTGCGCGGCGAAGAACCCCGACCATGCTCGTCATCCGCTTCTCACCCTCTCGCGCTCGGCGTTCACCGACCCAGTCCCGGCCATGACCGATCAGCGTGCCGCCTATCAGGCGCTCATCGCCGACGAGCGCCGCATGCTGCGCGTGCTGTCGGTGGTTTGCGAGCCGATCAGCCAAACCACGCTCGGGCTCGTGCTCGACGCCTTGGGTTGGAAGGACCGGCGCGGCATCCCGCTCAAGGCGCGGCTAGGCAAGCTGCTGCGCGATCGGCTGCTCGAGGCGGGCGTGATCGAGCAGCGGCGCAACACTCTCGTCTGTCATCCAGACCTGCTCGAGCCGCTCACCCGCGAGACGCTGGCCGACGGTAGCTTCGCGACCATCGTCGCCGCCGCCGAGCAGGTGGTGCCGAGCGCGATGCGCAACGCCTGGGATCGTCCGAGCGAGGAGCGCCGCTTCCGGCTGTTGCGCATCGCCGTCTATACCGGACGCGAGGACGAGGTGCTGAAGATGCTCATGCTGCACGGCGTCGAGTCCCTGGCGCAGGTGCGCTATCGGCAGGTCGAACCGTTGGCGACCATCTGCACGCGCTCGGCCGACCCGGCGTGGCTCGAGACCCTGCCGGCGCGGCTCAAGCTCCTGGCGCTGGCGCCGATGCTGCGCGAGGCCGCGCTCGAGCTCAACGCCCGGCCGAGTTCGTACCAGCTGATGGAACGTCTGCTCGGGCCGCTGGCGGCGACCGACCCGGAGGCGGCCGACGCGCTCGCCGAGCAACGCTTGTTGCGCGGGCAGAGCGACCGGGTCGCCGAGCTGCTCGTCGGGCGCGACGACCCCCAAGCGCTGATCCTGAGCGCCTGGCGCTCCATGCTGCGCGGCGCCTATGCCGATGCCATCGAGGCCTACGAGGGCGCCCTCCAGCAGGTGCGGCGTCGCACGCGCAAGCGCAACGTCTATGTCCCGGGCATCCCCGGTGTGCTGCATTTGCTGGCCTTGCTGCAGCGCGGCGAGCCGGGGGATCTGGAGCGCGTGCGCCAATTGGTCGCGATCTGCCTCAAGGCCAGTGTCACCGATCTGCTCGAGCCGGTGTACCGGCTGCTCGATGATCTGGCCGCCGTGCTGGGTGGCCACAGCCGCGTTGCCGAGAGCGCCTGGCTGCTGCATAACCTGGCGCCGCGCGGCCCCTTTCCGGCGCTGTTCCAAGCCTTGGCCCTGCGCTGGCTCGGGCAACGGCCCTCGGCGGAGGCCTTGAGCGCATTGGCGCGCAGTGCCGAGCAGGCCGCGAGCGCGGGCCTGGATTGGTATGCGCGCGAGGCGACGGCCCTGCTGGCGCGGCTCGGTGTCGATGGCGAGCAGTCGAGCCGCGTGGAGCAACTCAGCCATGCCGAGCCACCCGGCCAACGGGTCCTGCTCACCGATCTGCTGGCTCCCAAACCGACTTGGGAGATCGCCTTGGAGGCGCTAAAAGGCCTGGCCGAGCAGCGCGAGACGAGCGCCGACCGGGTCGGGCAGCGGCAGGATGAGGATCGCCGCATGGCCTGGCTGCTGACCGTCCATGACGATCTGGCCGTGCTCGAGCCGCGCGAGCAGAAGCGCACCAAACGCGGCGCCTGGACTCAGGGGCGCGCCGTCTCGCTGCAACGCTTGGCCGAGGAGCCCGAGCGCTTTCCCTATCTCAGTGCGCAGGATCGCGCCATCTGCGAGACCATCACGCGCGAGCAGCAAGTTGGCTGGTACGGCGGTTATGGTCGCGCCAGCTTCAGCCTGGAGCCGGATCGGGCGTTGATCGCCGCGCTCGGCCATCCGCTGGTGATCCGTTCCCATGCGCCCGAGACGCCGGTCGCGCTGGTGCGGGGCGCGCCGGTGTTGAGCGTGGTCCGGCGTGAGCGGGATCTGCTGGTCAGCCTCGAGCCCTATCCGCCGCCCGGGCGCGCGTTGCTGCCACAGCAGGAAACCCCGCAGCGGCTGCGCGTGATCCAATTCGACGCCGGTCATCTCGAGATCGCCCGCATCCTGGGGCCTGAGGGACTGGCGATTCCGCACGCGGGCGAACAGAGTCTGCTCAGCAGCCTGAGCGCGCTGGCCCCGATGCTCAGTGTGCACTCGGATATCGGCGGGGCAGAGACGGCGCTCGAGGCGGTCGCCGCCGATGCGCGCCCGCACCTGCATCTCTCACCGGTGGAGGAGGGGCTGCGGCTCGAACTCTTCATCCATCCCTTTGGCGAGGCCGGTCCGCAGCTGCGTCCCGGCGCAGGGCGCGTCAGCCTGTTCAGCGAGCGTGATGGCCGTCCTCTGCGCTGCACCCGCGATCTGGAGGCGGAGCGACAGGCTGCCGCCGCCGTGCTCGCGAGCTGTCCGGTGCTGGCCGACCACGAGAGTTTGGACGGGGATTCGGCGGGCGAGGACCGGGACTGGACCTGGGAGCTGCCGGACCCGGCCGAGGCGCTCGCCGCGTTGGAGCAATTGCACGCGCTCGGCGATCAGGTGCAACTGGACTGGCCGCAGGGTCGGCGCATCGCGCTGAGCGAGGAACTGGGCCTGAGCCGTCTGCAGGTGAAGGTGCGCCAGCAAGGCGATTGGTTCGATGTCGCCGGTGGTCTGCGCCTCGACGATGGCCGGGTGCTGGCGATGCGCGAGCTGATCGAGCGCGCCGCAGCCGCGCAGGGGCGCTATGTGCGCCTCGGCGAGGGCGATTTCCTGGTCCTCAGCAGCGCCTTGCGACGGCGGCTGCAGGGGCTGGCCGGTCTCATCGACGATGGGCGTTTCCATCCGCTGGCGGCATCGGCGGTGCACGAGCTGATCGATGGCATGCAGGTCGAGGCCAGTCAGGAATGGCAAGGCCTGCTCGCGCGCCTGGCCCAGATCGACGCCTTCGAGCCCGAACGGCCCTCGACGCTGCAGGCCGAGCTGCGCGACTATCAGCTCGAGGGCTTCCGTTGGCTGGCGCGGCTCGCGCATTGGGGCGCCGGGGCCTGTCTCGCCGATGACATGGGCCTGGGCAAGACCCTGCAGGCGCTGGCGCTGATCCTCTCACGCGCCCCGCATGGGCCGACGCTGGTGCTGGCGCCGACCTCGGTCTGCGGTAACTGGCTGGACGAGGCGCGGCGCTTCGCCCCCACCCTGCGCCCGCTGCGCTTCGGTGACGGCGAGCGCGGCACCATGCTGGAGGAGGCCGGTCCGTTCGATCTGGTGGTCTGCAGCTACGGGTTGCTGCAAAGTGAGCGCGAACGCCTGAGTCAGGTCGCCTGGCAGACCATCGTCGCCGACGAGGCGCAAGCGTTCAAGAACGCGATGACCAAGCGCTCGCAGGCGATCATGGCGCTCAAGGGCGGCTTTCGCATGATCACCACCGGCACCCCGATCGAGAACCATCTCGGCGAGCTGTGGAACCTGTTCCGCTTCATCAATCCGGGGCTGCTCGGTTCCTTGCAGCGCTTCAATCAGCACTTCGCGATCCCGATCGAGCAGGACAAGGATCAGGGCGCCCGCCAGCGCCTGCGTCAACTGCTCAAGCCCTTCATCCTGCGACGCCTGAAGAGCGAGGTGCTCGCCGAGCTGCCGCCGCGCACCGAGATCGATCTGCAGCTCGAACTCAGTGCCGGCGAGATGGCGCTCTACGAAGCGCTGCGGCGCGAGGCCATGGAGCGCCTCGACAGCGAGGGCCGCAAGGCCGCGCCCGGCCACAAGCGGCTGCTGCTGCTCGCCGAGATCATGCGCCTGCGCCGCGCTTGCTGCCATCCGCGCCTGGCGCTGCCGGACACCGACCTGCCGAGTGCCAAGCTCGAGGCCTTCGCCGAGATCGTCGACGAGCTGCTCGACAATCGCCACAAGGCGCTGGTGTTCAGTCAGTTCGTCGATCACCTGAGCCTGATCCGTGAACATCTGGATCGGCGCCAGATCCCGTATCAGTATCTGGATGGCTCGACCCCGGAGCCGCAGCGGCGTGCGGCGGTGGAGGCGTTTCAGGCCGGAGAGGGCGAGCTGTTCCTGATCAGCCTGCGCGCGGGGGGTTCCGGGCTGAATCTCACCGCCGCCGACTATGTGATCCACATGGACCCCTGGTGGAACCCGGCGGTCGAGGATCAGGCCTCGGATCGCGCGCATCGCATCGGTCAGGAGCGCCCGGTCACCGTCTACCGGCTGGTGGCCAAGGACACCATCGAGGAGCGCATCCTCAAGCTGCACGCGAGCAAGCGCGATCTCGCCGATGGGCTGCTCAGCGGCGCCGACGATGGCGGCAAGCTCAGTTACGAGCAGATGCTGGCGCTGGTCCAGGGGCCGGGCTGAGGGTCTCTCGCTCGGCAACCAGGTCGCCGTCACGCAGGCGCGAAGAAGGCGGCGAGATCATCCAGCGCATCCGTGCGGCGCATCGGCGGCAGACTGTCGAGGAAGACCCGGCCATAGCTGCGGCTGCGCAGGCGCGGGTCGCAGACCACGAGCACCCCCCGATCCTGGGGATCGCGGATGAGCCGGCCGGTGCCCTGTTTGAGGGCGATCACCGCTTGCGGGAGCTGGAAATCCCGAAACGGGTTGCCGCCCTGGCGCTTCAGTGCCTCGGCGCGGGCCTGCAGGATGGGATCGGCCGGCGAGCTGAACGGCAGCTTGTCGATGAGCACGCAGGAGAGCGCCTCGCCGCGCACATCGACTCCCTCCCAAAAGCTCGAGGTGCCGAGCAGCACGGCGTTGCCGAGCTGGCGAAAGCGCTCGATCAGCTCGCCGCGTGGCGCGCTGCCTTGCACCAGCAGCGGGTACTCGCGCTGGGAGGCCAGCTCGCTGGCCACCGTGCGCAGCGCCCGATGGCTGGTGAAGAGCAAAAAGGCGCGGCCACGGCTGAGCGCGATGACCTCGCGCGCGACCTCAACCACGCGGGTCGCGTAGTCCGGCTGGGAGGGTTCGGGCATCGCCGTCGGGCAATAGAGCAGGGCCTGGCGCGGGTAATCGAAGGGACTCTCCCATTGCGCGGTCTCGGCCTCCTCGCAACCGACGCGGCTGGCGAAATGCGCGAATGAGTCGCCGACCGCGAGCGTCGCCGAGGTGAAGATCCAGGCCGCTGGATGGCGCTTGCGTTGCTCGCGGAACACCTCGGAGACATCGAGCGGGGTCTGATGGAAGCGAAAGCCGCTCCCTTGCAGGTCGAACCAGCGCACCTGATGCGGCTCAGCGCGGCACTCGTCGGCGAGCAGGTTGTCGAGCCGGGCGCGCGTCGCCCGGGCCCGTGCGGTCAGCTGCTCGAGCCCGCGCGAGCGCTCGGCGATCGGCGCCAGCGCGGCGGTGAGCTGATCGAGGGCGACGCCCAGCTCGTCGATCGCCCGCATCACCAGGCTGGCGTTGGCGATCTCCTGCCAGGGGCCGCGACGGTCCTGGGCGCCGAGCGCTTGGGTCAGGCTCAGGCGCAGCTCGGCGACGCACTGGCGCAGGCCGTGGCAGGCGAGTGGCAATTCGGGGAGATCTCCCGCATCGCTGCGGTCGGTGGCTTCGATATCGCGCGCGAGTTCGATCAGTTGGCGCGCGCTCAGCGAGAGCCCGAAGAAGCTGGCGGCGACCTCGGGCAGCTGATGGGCCTCATCGATGATGAAGCCCTCGGCCTCCGGCAAGACCTCGCCGAAGCCCTCGTCGCGCAGCGCCAGATCGGCGCAGAGCAGATGGTGGTTGACCACCACCAGCTCGGCCGCCTGCGCGCGCCGGCGCGCCTCGAGCAGATGACAGTCGCTGAACACCGGGCACTCTTGGCCGAGGCAATTATCGGCGGTCGAGGTCACGGCGGGCCAGACCGGATCATCTTCCGGGATCGCCAGTTCGGCGATGTCGCCCTGCTGGGTATAGCTGCTCCAGTCGCGCACCTGCTGCAGATGCTGGCGCACTTCGGGGCGATAGCGTGTCGGTTCCTCGAGGGCGAGCGCGAGCCGATAGCGGCAGAGGTAATTGCCGCGTCCCTTCAGCAGGGCGACCTCGATGGGCACAGCCAACGCCTCGCGGATCAGCGGGATGTCGCGCTGGAAGAGCTGATCCTGCAGGTTGCGGGTGCCGGTGGAGATGACGATCTTACGCCCGCTGAGCAGGGCCGGCACCAGATAGGCGAAGGTCTTGCCGGTGCCGGTGCCGGCCTCGCAGATGAGGGTGCCGCCGGCGGCGAGTCGCTCCGCCACCCGCGCGGCCATGTCTTGCTGCTGCGCGCGCGGATGGAAGTGAGGCAGCCGCTCGGCGAGCGGCCCGTCGGCGGCAAGTGCCTGGATCACGGCCGGTGGCGTTGGCATGGGCACTCAGCCGCCGCCGGCCTTGCGCTCGGCCTCGAGCGCGCCTTGGAGATCGCCGGCCTGGCGCCGCGCGGTGGCGATGATCTCCCAGTTGTTGCGCTTGAGCGCGGGTTGATCGCCGGTGAGGGTGTTGGAGCGCGTGGCGAGCTTCGAGGCCGACTCGCTCATGCCCTGCTCGAGGCGCACCCGCGCGAGGCGGTTCCAGAGGTAGGCCTCCTGGGGTTGGATGCGCAGTGCGCGCTCGAGCGTGGCCGCCGCACCACCGGCGTCGCCGCTCTGGCGTTGCTGCTCGGCGCGTTTGGCGAGCGCGGCGACCGCCGGCGGCATGCTGGCGGGCGCGAGC
>NZ_NHSF01000036.1 GCF_016653295.1 Halochromatium salexigens
ATCTCTCCGGGGTGCCCCGCAGCAAGTTGTGGGAGGGGATGAACATGATCGGCCTGGTCGAATCGCGCCGCGAGATCGACGGCCAGGTCGCGATCGAAACCCGGTATTTCATCGGCAGCATCGGCACTAGCGCTGCCCGGTTTGCCCACGCCGTGCGCGGCCACTGGGGCGTTGAAAACGGCTTGCATTGGACTCTCGACATCGCCTTTCGCGAGGATGAGTGCCGTGTGCGCCAGCCGGTGGCGCGTGAGAATCTCGCCGTCCTGCGTCACCTCGCGCTCTCACGACTGAAGAATGATGACACCAAGGTGGGGCTGCAGAACAAACGCTTGAAGGCGGCTTGCAACGAGGATTACCTGGAAAAACTGCTCTTTGAGTGGCCCAAAAGTGACGAGAAAACAAAATCATCAGGAAACGCTAATATTAGCAAAGCTTGATGCGATTGCCCTGTTCCGGTTCGGGACTTTCACCCGGCGGGTCACTGTAAGAGGTTTCCGATTGCTCAACTCATTTGGCGCTCTTCCCCCTCTTCCAGGCTTTGCCTGGCGCAATTGGAATTGCTGGAAACTGGTGGCGCAGCGCGGCTCGGCTGTTGGGGTTGACCGGTCACTCACGACCCTATCCGGCAAAGTCCACACTTGGCCGAAGCAGGCCCGGCCAGCGTTCAAATCAAAGGACATGCGAGCGCTCAGCGCTCGTAGGATTCGATGCGCGCGGCCGTGCTCAGCGGTACCAGAAACGCGGTCGGATCAGGCAGCACTTTCTCCCGCACCGCGGCTAACGTGGTTTCGCCGCCGTAGCTCACTGATGACTGCAGGTGGCCGCGGATACGCTGCAGGATGGTGCTGACGCTGCCACGGTAAGGCACCTGGATTTCCTGACCTTCAGGCGGGATTTCAAGCGCCGCGTCGAGCTCTTCGCTGCTGCCGCTGTCGTAGAGCGCTTCCATCACGGCCTCGGGCGAGGTCATGCCGCGGTAAAGCTTTTTCTTCATGTGGGTCGCCGGGTCCTGTATCACGTGGCCCGGTGCCTCGTCAGTGCCGGACAGCGCGCTGCCGAGCATTACCGTCGACGCCCCGCAGATCAGGGCGAGAAAGATGTCCTTGTCGGTTTTCACGCCACCGTCGGCGACGATCGGCACCTTGTCACCGACGGCGAGATAGGCCTCACGGATGGCCTGCAGCTGCGGCACACCGGCCGCTGTTTCCAGTCGCGTGCGGCAGCCGCGGCCCGGCCCGACGCCGACCTTAATGGCATCGGCGCCGATATCGCGCATGAAGCGCGCGCCCGCGCTGGTCGCGACGTTGCCGCAAACCAGCGGCAAGCTGCCAAACTGGCCCCGCAGTCCGGCAACAGCCTGCTCCATGATGGCCGAGTGACCGTGAGCGATGTCGACGAACAATAGATCGGCGCCGGCTTCCAGCAGCGCCGCGGCCCGCTCCAGGTAATCGCCGCGCGCGCCGACCGCCGCGGCGCAGCGCAGGTGGCCGGCGCTATCCTTGCTGGCGCCGGGCTGTTTGCGTTTGAGATTGATGTCGCGGCGCGTGATGAGCCCATGGATGCGATTCGCGCCATCGATGAGCGGCAGGCGCTCGATGCGGTGGTCGAACATCAGCCGTTCGGCCTCGTCGGTGGAGATGTCCGGCGCGCCGGTCACTAAGCGGGAAAGCGGGGTCATGAAATCGTCGACCGCTTGATCCTCGTCAGCACCGTGCGCCGGCGTGTCGCGGTTGGAGAGCAATCCGGCCAGCACGTTGGAGCCGCTGGCCGTCTCGATCAGGATGCCAGTGATGCCGTGCTGCCGCGCGAAATGCCTGGCTTGACGGATCCTGGTGCCCATTGGCAGGCACAGCGGACTGGCAATCACAGCGCTCTGGCTGCGCTTCACCACGGCGACTTCAAACGCCTGGCGCTCAATGCTCATGCCGCGATGGACGACCCCAATGCCCCCGTGCATGGCCATGGCCCGCGCCATGTCGGCGCCGGTGACGCTGTCCATGTTTGACGAAACGATCGGCAGATCCAACGCAACGTCCGCCGTCAGCAGCGACTTGACGCTGATCGTGCGGCGGGTCTGCGACTCCGTCTTCTGCGGACGGAACAGGAAATCGTCGAAGGTCCTGCCGGTCCAGAAATCCGCCTCGTCCGGCGCCGCGGCGAAGGCGCCGTCCAGGTTCTGCCATCTACTCGTTGCCATATTTCAGTCTCAGGTTGCGCTGCGGTCGGACGCGGAAACAAGCTCGATCTGGGCATCAAGCGACAGTGATGCTGCAGCGCGGCGACGGAGATCCGTCGCCGACCGATCGCGCACTCGGATCACCGGCCAGTAAGACAACCGCGTCTAGAGAATCTTACATCGAATTCGGCTCCGCGTTCGTCAGCCTAATGGCTTAGCAGCGGCAGCGCCTTGCGGTACTGCGTGACCAATCGTGGCCACTCCGAAAGATGTGCCAACGGACTAGCGAGCTGCGGGTCGCGGCGCTCGGCTTGCGCCAATGGGACTGAGATAGACCGCACTCGAGGACCACTGCCGTCATGACGGGCTGGAAGATGATCTGGTGCCTTGGCTCCAGGGTTGGCCGACTGTCAGCCGCGCTACGAGCCGCCGTCTTCCAGGGTGCAGATCGCCGTCGGATCATCGAGCAGAAAGACCAGGCTTTCCGACATGAATAGCTTGAGATGGATGCCGTCGCTTGCGGCGAAGCCGACGCGCAGGTCTTGGCCGATCTTGAGTTGGCCGACGCGCGGATCGACCAGCACGGCGCCGTCGATGGCGGCCTTGTAGACGCCGGCCTCGCAGAGTCGCCGTAGATGGTCGACCTGCAGCATGTCGCCACACTGGTAGCGGCGGAACAGGGCGTTGTAGCGGGCCGGCGACAGCGCGAGGGCGTAAGGCCCGCTGAAGCCGTTGGCGTCCAGCTTATTGACCGCGTTTAACACATCGTCCAGGGCCTGCTCGACCTGAGCCCAATCGCCGCAGGGCGAGGTGGCGCGGCTGCTAGCAGTCAGTAGACCTTCCAGCCCAAGCTCTGGCACCCCATTGTAGATGACCCGTTCTTCCCGACGCGCCACGGCCTCGGCCGCATCCTCTGCCGCGCGCAGGTCGAGCGGGAGCCCAAGCCCGAGATGTCCTTCGACCCGCCGCCGGCTGAGGCTGAACGACCGTTGCAGGAGCGGCACCGGCAGCGCCCGGCTACCGATAGTGGTGGCCAGCTCGTCGCCGCCATCCTCGGCAATGGTTTCCGGGCCAGACTCGAGGCTGGTCAGGCCAAGGCCGTAGGGACCATCGAGATCAAGGAAGCGGCGTCCGGTGAGGACGTCGCTCGCGGCATCAAGCGCGCTCGCATCGATACGCTCCCACACGGCTTCCGGCAGACCCGCAGCTTCGCGATTCAAATCACTCATCATGTCACCTCCCGGTTCTGATTCTTTAGGCTGCCAAGGGTGAGGCCCTGTGGGGCTGCAACCGGCGATGCTGCTGGGCGTTCGGTTGCGGCGGTGTTGGCGTCGGTCTCTCCAGCGCCGCTGGTCGCTGCTTCTTCGGCTTCGGTAATCGGTACATCGGTAAAGAGGTAGGTACGCAGATGCTCGTCGAACGAGGCATCGCGGCGGCGCAGCCATTCCAAGACCATCGCGCCGTGCTCGATCTCTTCGCGCATGTTGTGCAACAGGACCTCGCGCAGATCGCCGTCGCGACAAGCCTCGGCGCGCTGGCGATACCAGTCCACGGCTTCGAGTTCCTCTTGGAGCGACACCAACGCACGATGCATATCGCGGGTGAGTGCGCTGAGTTCGGCGGCCTCTTCATGAAGGCCTTGAGAAGAATCTGCCATCGGGATTCGGCTCCTTGGTTGATGGGGCAAATTGCAAGATTGGGCGCTATCTGCCAGGGGCGCGATGCGAGGCAGCAGACCCGGCATGATGACGCGCTGCTGGTGCTGCAAGGTCAATGCCGATATCCAGTGACAGCAACTGAGCGCTGATGCGGCGGGGTATCAGGGCATCAGGCCGGATTCGTTGGGGGATTACACCCAATAGTCGGGTGTTTTCGCCCATGTCGCGACGTCACCGAGTCACGCTTCACGTTGTTCTATAGTCAGGAGGCACTGCTCGGGGAAGCGCTGCCAGGACGCGTTCAACGCGTCAGCGGGCTGCTAGAGCTGGCATATCCTTTCCAATAACCGAGGCTCGGATCGCTGATGAAGCATTTCACCCATCTCCTCTACGTCCTCGATCAGGAGGCCGAACAGCCTTGCGGCCTAGAGCGCGCCGCTGCCTTGGCGCGGGGCAATCAGGCCCAGCTCAAGGTGGTGTCGGTGATCGAGTCGCTGCCGGCGGGAACACCATTGGAGGGCCTGGACCTCAGCACCGATGATCTGCTGGCGGCGAGTCGCGCCGAGTGCGAACAACGCCTGCACGCGCTGGTCGAGCCGCTGCGCGATGCAGTCACGATCGAGACCAAGGTGCTGACCGGGAAGCTGTTTTTCGAGGTGATCCGGGAGGTTTTGCGGCACGGCCATGACCTGGTGATGAAGTGTGTCGCCGACAGGCCGCCGATGGCCGCGTTGTTTGGCAGCGAGGACCTGCATCTGCTGCGTAAATGTCCCTGCCCGCTGTGGCTGGGCCGGCCACAGGATGCGTTGAATGACCGACGCGTGCTGGCGGCGGTCGATGTGGAGCCGCTCGCATCCGCCAAGGAGCAGGCCCAACAGCAGGCGCTGAACGCGACCATCCTGGATCTCGCGGCCGCGCTGGCGACCTCGGAATTCGCCGAATTGCACGTCGCCCACGCCTGGACCGCGCTCGGCGAGCCGATCCTGCGCGGCGGCATGATCGCCACGCCCGCCGAGACCAGGATCGATGCCTACATCGAGGCCGAGCGCCGCCGCCATGGCCAGGCGCTGGAACGGGCGCTGACGGATCTTGAGGCGCGCGCTGGAGCCGAGGCCATGCACTGGCTAAAACCTGTACGGCATCTGCTGAAGGGCTCGCCGCGCGAGGAGTTGCCCGCGCTCGCGGCGCGCATCGATGCCGACATCCTGGTGCTCGGCACGCTGGGGCGCAGCGGCGTCTCTGGGCTGTTGATCGGCAATACCGCCGAGGCCGTGCTGCAACGGATCGACTGCGCGGTGTTGGCGGTGAAGCCCGAGGGCTTCGTCAGCCCGATCGTTGCCTAACGCCCCTCGGCGGTGCGTTTGCGCTGGATGTCGATGATGTTGTCGGCGGCGAAATCGACCGCGTCGCGGAACGGATAGAGGATGATCGGTGCGCCGGCCCGCCAGAGCTTGGCGCCGCGCGCCTCGTCGCGCGCCACCACGGCGATCTCGCCAGCGAAGTGCCGCTGCGCCAGCGCCTGCATCAGCATCTGATTGGGGTCGACATCGGGCAGGGTGCTGATCACCCACTGCAGCCCGTCTAGTGGCAGGGTGTCGAGAAAGGCTGGATCATGGCCATCGCCAAAGCAGACCGGCATCCCGCCTTGCGTGAGATGGCGCACGAGGTCAGGGTCGCAGTCGACGCCGAGCACGCGCAGATCCGCCGCGCTCAAGCGCTTCGCCAGGCGCAACCCGTAGCGGCCGAGGCCGAGCACCAGCACCTGCGGGTGCAGATCTGTCGCGATCTGCGCTTCGGCGGCGATCTCGCGGAAGGGTGTGCGCCGCTCGAAAACCCCAAGCACCGGTGTCAGCAACCGGTACAGCGGCTGCGAGTACAGGATCATGTAGGTCGACAGCGTAATGGTGATGATGCCGACCAGGGTCGTCACCCCAAGTGCTTCGACGCCGATGTGGCCGAGGCCGATGCCCATGGCGATGAAGACGATCGAGAACTCGCTGATCTGCGCCACGGTCAGGCCGGCCAGGAAGCCGGTGCGCTTGCGGTAGCCCATCCCTCCCATGATGGCCATGACGATCAACGGATTGCCGATGAGCACGAAGAGCGAGAGCAGGATCGCCGGGAAGACCTCGGCGCCCAGGGTCGAGAAGTCGAGTTCGGCGAAGGGATCGAGGATTGGCAAGCTAATCGGCAAGTTGATCGGCATGGCTGTGCTGATGATCGAGATCCAGTGGATACACTAACACGCAGTTCGATCCGGGCCTGATCGTCGATGTTCTTATGCGATATAGGCCAAGCCTCGGTTACACTAGCGGGTTTTTCCACGCGCCAACCCAGGCAGCCCGAGTTCATGTCCCAGTTGGAAGAACAGATCGCCCATCGGCGCACCTTTGCGATCATCTCGCATCCAGACGCCGGTAAGACCACGCTGACCGAGAAACTGCTGCTGTTCGGCGGCGCCATCCAGCTCGCGGGCACCGTCAAGGGGCGCAAGGCGGCGCGTCATGCGACCTCCGACTGGATGGAGCTGGAGAAGCAGCGCGGCATCTCGGTGACCTCCTCGGTAATGCAGTTCCCCTATGGCGAGTCGATCGTCAATCTGCTCGATACACCAGGCCATGGCGACTTCTCCGAGGACACCTATCGCACCCTGACCGCGGTCGACTCGGCGCTGATGGTGATCGATGTGGCCAAGGGCGTCGAGGAGCGCACCATCAAGCTGATGGATGTCTGCCGGCTGCGCACCACGCCGATCCTCACCTTCGTCAACAAGCTCGATCGCGAGGGCCGCGATGCGATCGAGGTGCTCGATGAGATCGAGCAGGTGCTGAAGATCCAATGCGCGCCGGTGACCTGGCCGATCGGCATGGGCAAGCGCTTCAAGGGCGTCTACGATCTGCGCCACGATCGCACCCATCTGTTCAGCGCCACTCACGGCGGCCACATTCAATCCGGCGAGGTGATCGAGGGACTGGACAACCCGCGCATGGACGAACTGCTCGGTGACCAGGCCGATGAACTGCGCGGCGAGCTGGAGCTGGTGCAGGGGGCGAGTCACCCGCTGGATCTGGATGATTATCTGGCCGGCAAGCAGACGCCGGTGTTCTTCGGCTCGGCGATCAACAATTTCGGCGTCAAGGAACTGCTCGACGCCTTCGTCGAGTATGCACCACCGCCGCGTCCGCGCCCGACGCGCGAGCGTCCCGTCGAGCCGCAGGAGCCCAAATTCACCGGCTTCGTGTTCAAGATCCAGGCCAACATGGACCCGGCGCATCGCGATCGCGTCGCCTTCCTGCGCGTGTGCTCGGGCAGCTACAAGAAGGGCATGAAGATGCGCCATGTGCGCATCGGCAAGTCGGTGCAGGTCGCCAATGCCATCACCTTCCAGGCCGACGAACGGCGTCAGGTCGAGGAGGCCTGGCCGGGCGATATCATCGGGCTGCACAACCACGGCACCATCCAAATCGGCGACACCTTCAGCGAGGGCGAGGATCTCAAGTACGAGGGCGTGCCCTATTTCGCCCCGGAGCTGTTCCGCCGCGTGGTGCTCAAGGACCCGCTCAAGCTCAAGGCCCTGCAGAAGGGCGTGCTGCAGCTCTGCGAGGAGGGCGCGACCCAGGTCTTTCGGCCGTTGAAGAACAACGACATCATCCTCGGCGCGGTTGGGGTGCTGCAGTTCGAGGTTGCCGCCTATCGGCTCAAGGGTGAATATGGGGTCGAGGCCGTGGTCGAGGCGGTGGGCGTGAACACCGCGCGCTGGATCGAGTGCGATGATCCGAAGATGTTGGCGCGCTTCAAGGAGAAGGCCTACGAGAATCTGGCCCTGGACGGCGATGAGCAACTGGTCTATCTGGCCCCGACGCGGGTCAATCTGGATCTGACCCAGGAGCGTTGGCCGGACATCCGCTTCAATGCCATCCGCGAACTCTGACCAGACCGAGGCCACAAGGACAGGTGGGCACGCATCGATTCCAGCCACGCAAGTGGGGGCTTGAGCACCATGAAAGACAGCATTTCGGCGATGTTCTCCACCTTGACCATCGGCCACAAATTGGCCGTTTCCTTCGCCCTGGTCCTGGTGATCCTGCTGGTGGTCGCCGCCATTGGCTGGACCGGCTTGAGCCTCATGGGCACGACCCAGGAGCGCGTGGCGGAGACTTATGAGCAGGCCATCTTCCAGGTGCAAAAGGAGGTCGATCACCTGGTGTGGGTCAACGAGCTGGCCAACGTCTTCGTCCTGGGCGCCGACTTTCGGGGACAGCTGGACCCGACCCGCTGCGATTTCGGGCAGTGGTACTACGGCTTTCGTGGCAGTGAGGCCTACGCGCAGGCGCCGGCGGATTTTCGCCGCATCTTCGATGCCATCGAGTCGCCCCATCAGGCGCTGCATCGAAGCGCCACCCGTATCCTGCGCGCCGTCGACGCCGGCAACCAGCAACAGGGCCTGGCGATCTACCAGCACGAATCCCTGGGCTATCTGGAATCCCTGCGCGCGTTGCTCAATGGCCTGGGTGCCCAACTCGCCGCGCAGCGCGATGCGGTGATGACCGAGGCCGAGCACACCACCTGGGTCGCCACCGCCACCATGATTCTGGCCGCCTTGCTGGCGGTGGCCCTGGCCGCGCTGCTGGGGTGGTTGCTCACCCGCGCCATCGTCACCCCGCTGCAGAACACCACCCGCTATCTGCGTTCCATCGCCGAAGGCGAGGGTGATCTGACCCAACGCTTGCCGATTCACAGTCGCGACGAGGTGGCGGACCTGTCTGCGGCCTTCAACGGCTTTGCCGAGCGCGTGCATGGCCTGGTCAAGCAGGTGGTGGAGGCCTCCGGGCAACTGGCGGCGGCCGCCGACCAGCTCGCGTCCACCAGTGGCGAGACCCGCCAGCAGGTGCATACGCAGCAGCTGGAGGTCGAGCAGGTGGTCACCGCCATGCACCAGATGGCGACCACGGTGCAGGAGGTGGCGAACAATGCGGCGGAGACGGCCAGCGCCACCGACGCCACCGATGATCAGTCCAAGGCCGGCACCGAGGAGGTCGAGCGCACCATCGCGAGCATCCAGTCCCTGGCCCAGCAGGTGGAAGACTCCTCCAAGATCATCAGCACGCTCTCGGCGGATAGCGATGAGATCGGCACGATCCTGGAAGTGATTCGTGGCATCGCCGAGCAGACCAATCTGCTGGCCCTGAATGCGACGATCGAAGCCGCGCGGGCCGGCGAGCAGGGACGCGGCTTTGCGGTGGTGGCCGATGAGGTGCGGACCCTGGCCGCCCGCACCCAGGATGCCACCAACGAGGTGCGCGAGATGATCGAGCGCCTGCAGTCCAGTGCTGCCAAGGCGGTCGTGTCCATGGGCGAGGGGCGCGACAAGGCGCGCGGCGGCGTCGAGCAGGCGGCCCGAGCGGGCGAATCGCTGCAGGTGATCAGCCATTCGATCGGCACCATCAACGCCATGAGCACGCGCATCGCCGGTGCCGCCGAGCAGCAGTCGACGGTGGCGATGAAGGTCAATCGCAATGTGGAAAACATCAGCGATGAGGTCAAGCAAACGGCCGCTGGCGCCGATCAGATCGCCGCCACCAGCGAGACGCTCTCTGCCCTGGCCGCCGACCTGCAGAGTCGCGTGCGTCGCTTCAAGGTCTGATGACAGCTGAACTGACCGTTCTCGCGCCTGGCCTGCTGGGGCCCGTGCCTTTGCTGCCGGAGCAGGCGCCGCACACCCCCGCGCTGGATCTCCTGTTGCGGCGCGGCCAGCCCCGGCACGCGCCGGATGCCCGGAGCCCTCATACCAACCTGACGGCTTGCTTGCTCGCGCGTTTCGGCGCGGCTGCGAGCGCGCCCTATGCGCGCGCCGCCGATGACCCGAGCTGGGATCGAAGCGGCGTCCTGTTGCACGCCGATCCGGTCCATTTGCGCCCGGATCGCGATCAGCTGCGCTTGTTCGATGCGCGCCATCTCGGCATCAGCCGGGACGAGGCAACGGCGTTCGCGCACGCAGTGAACGCGCATCTGGCCGCTGACGGGGTGCGGCTGGTGGCGCCGGCGGCCTCGCGCTGGTATCTGGAGCTGAGCGAGCGAGCGCAGCTCGACACCCGCCCGCTGGAGACGGTGATCGGCCGCCACATCGATGGCTTCTTGCCGACCGGTGCCGATGCCGGACATTGGGCGGCGCTGATGACCGAGGTGCAGATGCTGCTGTTCCAGTCGCCGGTGAATCATGCGCGCGAGGCGCGCGGCCGACCGGCGGTGAATGCGCTCTGGCTCTCGGGCGGTGGCGAGTGGCGCGCGCTGGCGCCCCCGCCGGGGCTCGCCAAGGTCTGTGCCGATCAGCCGCTCGCGCGTGGATTGGCGATGGCCAGTGGGCTCGAGATGGCTGGACTCAATGCGGCCGGGCGCGATGGTTGTCGTGCTGAGCCGGGGCTGCTGCTGGTCGAGGCCGAGATGGCCGATGGCCTGCTCGATGCCGATGAGATGAGCTGGCGCAGCGCCGTGGTTGGTGTCGAGGCGCGGGCCGCGCAGGCGCTGCGGACACTGCGCGCGGGCGAACTCGATGGGTTGACGCTCGATCTCTGCGATGGGCGCCAATGGTATTTGAGCCGCCGGCGTTTGCGCCGATTTTGGCAGCGGCCTCGGGCGCTCGCCGAGCGGCTCGATCAGCCGTCAGCGCGCTAGGGGCCGATGGGATTTCAGGCAGCTTCTAAGGGCTGGCGTGCGAGAGATGATGCGCCAGGAATGGCTCAGGGCTGTCGCCGCCACACCAGCGTGCGATTGTTGACCGGCATCGCGATCTCGGCCTCGAGCACGAGCCCGGCCACGCGGGCGAAGCCTTCCAGGTCGCGCAGGTCGCGCACCCCGCTCAGGGGATCATTCCTGCGCAGCATCTGATCGAAGCGGGCATTGCTCTCGCTGTTGTGGCGGCCATCGACGCTGAACGGGCCATAGAGCAGGAACGCACTGTCGCCCGGCAACAGGGCACCGACGCCGTGGAACAGGCGCTCGACCTGCGCGAGCGACATGATGTGCGCGGTGTTGGCACTGTAGACAGCGTCATAACCGGCATCACGGAAGGCGTCGATCCAGTCGTCGTCGACATCAAGCGCTAGAGGGGCAGGCAGATTCGGTAACCTGGCTTCCTCGATCCAGCACCGGATACCGGGTAGATGCCCGGGCACATCCGTGCATTGCCAGCGCAGATGCGGCAGCGCGGTGGCGAAGTGAACCCCATGCTGACCGGTCCCACTGCCGATCTCGAGCACCGAGCGGGCCGATGCCAGCCTTGGGGCGATCACCTCGAGGATCGGTTGCTGATTCTCTTGGCTTGAAGGGGAAAAAGGCTTATCCATCATGCGTTCGATCGCCTATCTGAATCGTCGGTGGCTCGGGTCGGGGCGGGCGCTGTTCAGTGTGAGAGTTGCGGTCGACGGATCGGCTTCGCAACAGCGCGCGGCACGCTGATGCGAGCCGCGCGGATCAGCTATCATGCAGCCTTGACGATCGGCATCCGCCTTGGACCGAATCCCTTTATCCCTGCTGCGAGACCGCGATGCGTGGAGCCTTCCCAAGCACATTGCTGATCGGTGCCGTTTTGCTAGCAGCTTGCGCGGGCAGCGGCTCGCGCGAGGCCGAGACGGATGCACTGGAGGTGCCTGACAGGATCGGTACTGACCGTGCCTCGCCCTCTAGTGCGTCAGTGACCTTCGCGGTTGGCGGCTCAGAACGCAAGTGGAAAACCGCCGAGCAGCGGACGCGCCAGGCTAATGATAGCCTCGGCTTCGAGGCCGGCGTTCTCTATGCGATGGCCTATATTCCATCGCCCAGCGGCGTCGAGACCGAGCGCGCGAACAGCTTGGCGGAACTCTACGCGGATGCGCGCCCTGGCTATGCGCTCTACACTTTTATCCTCGGCGGCCCGGTCGGCGCCCAACCTGCGGATGATAATGCCGATACCTATTCTGAGCTGTTGCGGGTGATCGAGACCTATGTCGCGAATGACGAGAGCGTTGAGGCTGACAGCGGCTTCGAGCGGCATGGCTTTCTGGTCCAAGTCGATGCCACGCGAGCCGATGGTGCGCTGACCGAACGGGTGCGGCCTGGACTCTCACGGCAGATACAAAGTGTGTTGGCCAGACAGCTTCGCCTGCATGGTCAGTTCGAACTGTCCGAGCGGCTCGACCGCTCGCCCGGTCCCTTTCTGGTGACCAGTCTGCGACCTACCGTGCTGCCAAGATCGGCGCGTACACCGCTGCTCGTCGTTGACCTGCAGGATATCGGGCCTGAGTACATGTATTCGCTGATTGATGCCTATGATCGGCCCATTCCCGGTGATCTCTCCGGCCGTCCAGAAAGCCTCGCGGCGATCGAACGCCGATTACGCGGCATGTTTCCCAAACCACAGATCGATCGTGGTGCCCCGCTGTCGCCTTTAGGCGATTGGATCTGGCGGATCGGTGAACAGGGCCCCATGGCCGAGGCGACAACTTCAGAAGAGGAGGGTTGATCTTGGGTGGACGTCTCAGCAGTTTGCTCCGGTTCCTGATTGGTATCTTGCTCCTACAGGCAGCCACGGCATTGCTGACCTATACCGCGCTGATGACCGATCTCGAGCAGACGGTTTATCTGTTTGCGGGCTTGGCCGCGCTGCTCGGCTTCCTGGTCGCGCTCTGGTTCGACTCGGTGGTTGGGACCGTGCGCGAGCAGACGCTGGCCAAGCAAAACAAGCGTCACACCCGTGAACGCGAGAAGCTGCGTATGCAGGCCGAGCGCGAAAAGGCGAAGCTAGCCGCGCGCAAACACAAGCACGCCAGCGGTGCCAAGCTGCGCACCGGCGTTGCGGTGGGTGGTGTAGTGGGCGTTGGGGTGGCGATGATGTTCGCCCAATTCTTGACCCTGGGTCTGTTGACGATCTCGACCGCAGGCGGCGCAGCGGCTGGCTACGGATTGCGCCTACGGCAAGAAAAACGTCTGCGTACCCCCGAGGTCAATCCAACCGGCGAACGGCTGATCACCTCCACGGCAACCGATGTGCCCGCCTTGGAAAAGCACGAGCCAACCAGCCGACGTCGGCGTAAGAAGTCGGAAACCGAGACCTAGAACGCGGCTAGAAATGGTTCAGGGAGATGTAGATTACTGCGACATCATCACCAGATTGGTCGTGATCTTGAACCAGCCTTAGTGCAGCGTTTGCGCTGGTCTGTCATCCCTGCTGCTCGGGTGTGTCGATCTCTGGGATCTTCTCGTGCAATTCCTGCAGCCAGATCGCGGCCTCGGCATCGCTTGGCGCGCGCCAATCGCCACGCGGCGAGAGGGAGCCACCGGAGCCGACCTTGGGGCCGTTCGGCAGGCAACTGCGTTTGAACTGGCTGAGCTGGAAAAAGCGCAACAGGAAGACCTCGAGCCAGCGTTTGATCTCGGGCAGATCGTATTCGTGGCGGCGTGCCTCGGGCAGATTCTCCGGCCACAGGCCTTGGGTCTTGTCGTGCCAGGCGTGCCAGGCGAGGAACGCCACCTTACTTGGTCGCAGCCCGTAGCGGCTGATCCAATAGGTGTTGAAGTCTTGCAGGTCGTAGGGGCCGATCTTGGCCTCGGTGCTCTGCAGGCCACTCGTCGCTGCCGAATCTAGCCCGCCAGCATGCGCAGGGACGAGTTCGGGCGAGATCTCGGTGTCGAGGATCGCTTGCAGGATGGCGTGGGTGGTGCCATCGAAGTGGTCGCTGGCGATGACCCAGCGGATCAGGTACTGGATCAGCGTCTTAGGCACCGAGGCGTTGACGTTGTAATGCGACATCTGATCGCCGACGCCATAGGTCGACCAACCGAGCGCGATCTCGGACAGATCACCAGTGCCGAGTACCAAGGCGTTGTGATGGTTGGCCAATCGAAACAGATGCGAGGTGCGCTCGCCGGCCTGGACGTTCTCGAAGGTGACATCGTAGACCAGCTCGTCCGCAGCGAACGGATGGCCGATGTCGGCCAGCATCTGCATGCAGGACGGACGAATGTCGATCTCCTCGGCCTGGGTGCCGAGCGCCTGCATCAGCGCCAGCGCGTTGGCGCGGGTCTCGCTGCTGGTGGCGAAGCCCGGCATAGTGTAGGCAAGGATGTGGGTGCGCGGCAGCCCGAGCCGGTCCATGGTGCGAGCCGCGACCAACAGCGCCTGGGTCGAATCGAGCCCGCCGGAGACGCCGATCACGAGGCGCTCGATGCCGGTGGCCTGCAGCCGTTTCGCCAGCCCATGGACCTGGATGTTGTAGGCCTCATAGCACTGCGCATCGCGCTCGGCGCTGTCGGCGGGCACAAAAGGGAACCGCTCGATGGCGCGCTGCAAGCCGAGATCGCCGCTCGGCAGCTCGGGGCTGAAGCGCACCCGTCGCATGTGCTCGAGCCGCTCACGATGCGCGCGGATGCTGTCGCTGAAGCTGGTTGCGCGCAGCCGCTCCTGGTGCAGCCGTTCCAGATCGATGTCGGCCGTGATCATCTGCGCGTTGCCGGGGAAACGCTCCGATTCGGCGAGCAGCCGATCCTGCTCGAAGATCACCGCATGGCCGTCCCAGGCCAGGTCGGTGGTCGATTCACCCGGACCGGCCGCCGAGTAGAGATAGGCGGCGAGGCACTTGCCGGATTGGGCGGCGCAGAGCGCGTTGCGATAGCTGGCCTTGCCAATGGTGATGTTGCTCGCCGAGAGATTCAGCAACACCGTAGCACCGGCCATGGCCGCATCGGTGCTGGGTGGAATCGGCGCCCAGAGGTCTTCGCACAGCTCCATGTGCAGGATCAGGCCGGGCAGGGTGCTGGCCTCGAACAGCAGGTCGGGGCCGACCGGGACAGCTTGGCCAAGCAGCTCGGTGTTCTGCGAGAGCAGCGCCTCGGCGGCAGCGAACTGGCGCTTCTCGTAGAACTCGCGATCATTCGGTAGATACGACTTCGGCGTCACACCAAGGATGCGGCCAGCGTGCACGGCAACCGCGCCGTTGAACAGCCGGCCATCGAGGCGTAACGGCAGCCCCACCGCGATCAACGGCCGCAGCGCGCGGCTGGCCTCGACCACCTGTGCCAACGCCGCGAGCGCGGCATCGAGCAGGGGTTGTTGATGGAAGAGATCGTCATTGCTGTAGGCAGTGAGCCCGAGTTCCGGGAACAGGGCGATGAGCGCGCCGGCCTCATGCGCGCGCCGGGCGAGCGCGATGGTCGCCGCTGCGTTGGCGGGCGGATTGGCGATCCGCACCTCGGGCACGCAGACCGCCGCCCTGACGAGCCCTTGCTGGTAGAGGTTGAAGAAGTCGCTCAAGGCGTCAGCTCTCTGGCGAGCAGGTTGAAGTTCGCCGGTCGTCTAGTCGTCATAATGGTAGCGGAGCTGGGCGATGAACAGCTGATCCTCGACGACCTTGTAGACGATGCGGTGTTCCTGAGTGATGCGCCGAGACCAGTAGCCGGCGAGGCCGTGCCTCAAGGCTTCTGGCTTGCCGGTCCCTTGATTGGGCGTGCGCTGAATCTCTTTGATCAGTGCGTTGATGCGTTTCAGGATGCGCTTGTCGGTCTGTTGCCAGTGTAGGTAGTCATCCCAGGCCCGACTGGAAAAGCTGAGCCTCATTCAAGCAGCTCGCGCTCCTGGCCGGCGCCTGCCTCCAACTCGGCAATGGCGTCGAGCAAGCGCCTTGCGTTGGCGGGCGAGCGCAGCAGATAAGCCGTTTCTTCCATGGCTTGGTAGTCTTCGAGCGAGATCATCACCACCGGCGATTCCCGCTTGCGAGTGATGATGATGGGGCTGTGGTCCTTGCAGACGCTCTCCATGGTGCTGGAAAGGTTGGCCCGGGCAGCAGTGTAGCTGATGGCATCCATCGCAACGTCTCCTGGTCTTGATCGCTATAGGTACAGAAATCTGTACGTCTACTGTAGTTGCAAACCAAGATCGGGTCAACAACGACAAACGCCCCGGTAACGGGGCGTTTGTCGAAGCCCAGAACCACTGTGGTTCTTCTCTTGAGCACGATTAGTCGCCGGTATGCGGCTCCTTCAAGGTCACCAGTTCCTCGGCGCTGACCGGATGGATAGCGACGGTGTTGTCGAAGTCTTCCTTGGTCGCGCCCATTTTGAGCGCCACGGCAAAGCCTTGCAGCATCTCGTCGACGCCGTCGCCGACCATGTGGATGCCGACCACGCGCTCGTTCTCGCCGCTGCAGACCAATTTCATCGCGGTGCGCGGCTCGCGTGTGTTGAGCGCGTACTTCATCGGCGTGAAGGTGGTCTGATAGATGGTGATCTTCTCGCCAGTCTCGCGCGCCTGCGCCTCGGTCAGGCCGACCGAGCCGACCGGCGGATGGGCGAAGACCACGGTGGGGATATTCTCGTAGTCGAGGTGTCGCTCGGGCTGATCGTTGAACAGCCGCTCGGCGAGCCGACGTCCAGCGGCGATGGCCACTGGCGTCAGCGGCGCGCGGCCGGTGATGTCGCCAAGCGCATAGACGCCCGCGACACTGGTGTTCTGGAAGGTATCGGTCGGGATGATGCCATTGGGCTGGCGCTCGATGTCGGTCGCCTCGAGATTCAGCGCGTCGGTGTTGGCGCGCCGCCCGACGGCCCAAAGCGCGGTGTCGAAACCGGTCAGCGCGGTGCCATCCTTGTTGATCACGGCGATGCCATCATCACGCTGCTCGAGCGAGGCGACCGCGAACGGCAGATTCAGCGTGATGCCTTCATGCTCCAGATTGTGCTTCACGGTCTCGCTGATCAGCGGGTCGAAGGTCTCGAGCACCTTGGGTTCCAGCGCGACGATGGTGACCTCGGAGCCGAGCGAATTGAGGATGCCGGCCAGTTCGACACCGATGTAGCCGCCGCCGATCACGCAGACCCGCTTCGGCGCCTGTTCGAGCTTGAAGAAGTCATCGGAGGTGATGCCCAGCTCGTGGCCTGGCACGGGCGGCACGATCGGGCGCCCGCCCGTGGCGATGGCGATGTGCTCGGCGCTGTAGTGCTCGCCATCGACCTCGATGGTCTTGTTGTCGACGAAGCGCGCGCTGCCCTTGAGCAGGGTGATGCCGAGCGTCTCGACGTAACCGTTCCAATAGTTGCGGATGCCGTCGATCATGCCCTCGCGGCCCTTGACCAGCGTTGGCCAGTCGATTGCGGTGATCTCGGCCTGGATGCCGAGTTCGGGCGCGTCGCGCACCGATTGGGCGATCTCGGAGGCGTACCACATCAGCTTCTTGGGTACGCAGCCGACATTGACGCAGGTGCCGCCGATGAGCGCGGATTCGACGATGGCGGTGCGCTGGCCGTAGGCGGCGGCCTTCTCGGCGATCGCCAGCCCGCCGCTGCCGCCGCCGATGGCGATGAGATCGAAATGGTTGTCCATGGGGGTCTCCTATGCGAGCCGTGCTGAAAGCAAACAGCCGCCAGGGCGTCGTCCCAGCGGCTGTCGATCTTCTTTGGGCGAGCGCCTATCGCGCCCGTCTACCTTGCGGCATGGCTGCTCAGCGGCTGGCCATCCACTTTTCGAGATCGTCGGAGCCGCCGATCTTCTCACCGTTGACGAAAACCTGGGGCACCATGGTCGTGGCCGCGACCGCGCGCAGGGTCTCCTCGGTGTAATCCTTGTTCAGCACCAGCTCTTCGAACTGCATGCCGGCATCGTTGAGCATGGTCTTGGCCTTGGCGCAGAACGGGCAGCCGGGGCGGGTGAAGACGGTGATGTCGGCCGGCTTGGCGGCGTTCGGCGCGATGTACTCGAGCATGGTGTCGGCGTCGGAGACGTGGAAGGGGTCGCCTGGCTCTTCCGGCTCGATGAACATCTTCTCGATGGTGCCGTCCTTGACCAGCATCGAGTAGCGCCAGGAGCGCTTGCCGAAGCCGAGGTCGTCCTTGTCGACCAGCAGGCCCATGCCCTCGGTGAACTCGCCGTTGCCGTCCGGGATGAAGGTCAGGTTATCGGCGTTCTCGTCGTCCTTCCAGGCGTTCATGACGAAGCCGTCGTTGACCGACATGCAGATGATGTCGTCGACGCCGGCGGCCTTCAGGGCCGGTGCCAGCTGGTTGTAGCGTGGCACATGGGTCGAGGAGCAGGTCGGGGTGAAGGCGCCGGGCAGCGAGAACACGACCACGGTCTTGCCCTTGAACAGCTCATCGGTGGGGATGTCTTTCCAGTCGTGGTCGGTGCGGGTGCGGAAGGTGACGCTCGGGACTTTTTGGCCGGTGCGATCTTGCAGCATGGTCGAGACTCCGTGAGGGGTTGAGGATAAGGAAGTGTGCAAAGACGATTGTTTAGTGGCGGGGCGCGACCGCCTCGCTCAGCACACAGAATGGGGTAAAAACCGCGAGCATCCAAATGGATTCTTCGGATGATGACGATCGGTTTGCTCGATCGTCATCGGGTGTCGTCAGTGCAAATTGCTATCGCGCAAAAAAGTGGCCCTGCCGGTTTCCCGAGCAGGGCCAGATTGGCGCCAGTGAGATCAGGCTCAGGCGAGCGGTTGAGCCGGCATCGCCACGGCGGCGCTCTCGCCCTTGTCCTTGCCGCCACAGCTCTTGCCGTCGCCAGCGACGGCGCTGCCGGCACCCAGGATCAGGGTCAGGCCGAAGAGCAGGGCGGTCGTCAGGGTTGCAGTACGCAGGGTCATATCGGTGCACTCCTCGCGATGGACGCGATTGATGTTGATCATGGACGATTGCCGGTCAGGCGTGTCCGACGCTGAGAACATAGGAGCGCTGCCGATGCGATGCAACCCCGGGGGTCAGCCTGCCTCTGGGTTCAGGTGATCACATCCGGCTGCGTGCGCCCGGTGCGCGCCTCGATCTGCGCCAGCTCGCGGGCGATCAGGATCAGCGGCGCCAGCGCCTCCTGCACCGGCCGATCGTGATGGGCGCTGTCGGCTTCGTACTGCTCGATGTAGACGCGCAGCGTGGCGCCCTGAGTGCCGGTGCCGGAGAGCCGCAGCACGATGCGCGCACCGCCCTCGAAGCCGATGCGGATGCCCTGATGCTCGGCGACGCTGCCGTCGATCGGGTCGGTGTAGGCGAAATCATCGGCGAAGGCGACCTTGAAGTCGCCGAGCTGCTGCCCGGGCAGGCTCGGCAGCAGGAGATGCAGATGGTTGACCAGGCCCTCTGCGGCGGTGCTGTCGATGCCTTCGTAGTCGTGGCGGGTGTAGTAGTTGCGCCCGAAGCGGCGCCAATGTGCGCGCACGATCTCGGCGACCGATTCGCGCTTGACCGCGAGCAGGTTGAGCCAGAACAGCACCGCCCAGAGCCCATCCTTCTCGCGCACATGATCGGAGCCAGTGCCGAAACTCTCCTCGCCGCAGAGGGTGATCCTGCCGGCGTCGAGCAGGTTGCCGAAGAACTTCCAGCCGGTCGGCGTCTCGAAGCAGTCGATGCCGAGGGCCTCGGCGACGCGATCGGCGGCCTGACTGGTCGGCATCGAGCGGGCGACGCCGCTGATGCCGCTCCGATAGCCGGGCGTCAGCTGGGCATTGGCGGCGAGCACCGCGAGACTGTCACTCGGCGTGACGAAAAAATCTTGTCCGAGCACCATATTGCGGTCGCCATCGCCATCGGAGGCGGCACCGAAGTCGAGCCCTTGAGCGCCGCGGGTCAGCTCCACGAGAGCGTGCGCGTGCACCAGATTCGGGTCCGGATGGCCGCCGCCGAAGTCCTCCAGCGGCACGCCATTCATCACCGTGCCGGGCTCGGCGCCGAGCCGGTGCTCGAGGATCTCGACTGCATAGGGGCCGGTGACCGCGTGCATGGCGTCGAAGCGCATGCGAAAGTGACCGCTGTTGAAGAGCTGGCCGATGGCATCAAAATCGAACAGGCTGGCCATGAGGTCGGCATAGTCGGCAACCGCGTCGATCACCTGCACCACCATCTCGCCGAGGCGGGACTCGCCGACCTGATCGAGATCGACCGGGTCGGCCTCGATGATCCGGTACTGATCGACGGTTTGGGTGCGCTGGTAGATGGCGTTGGTCACCGATTCTGGCGCCGGGCCGCCGGCACCGATGTTGAACTTGATGCCGAAATCCTCATCGGGCCCACCGGGGTTGTGGCTGGCCGAGAGGATGATCCCGCCCTGGGTCTGGTACTTGCGGATGATGCAAGATGCCGCTGGTGTCGATAGGATGCCGCCCTGGCCGACGAGTACGCGCGCCACGCCATTGGCCGCGGCCATGCGCAGGATGGTCTGGATCGCCTCGCGGTTGTAGAAGCGCCCGTCACCGCCGAGCACCAAGAGGCCGCCATCGAGTGCGGTCTGGGTATCGAAGATGGCCTGGACGAAGTTCTCCAGGTAGTGCGGCTGCTGAAAGGTGGTGACCTTCTTGCGCAGACCCGAGGTGCCGGGTTTCTGAGCGTCGAACGGTGTCGTGCTGATAACGCGTGTATCCATCTGCATAACCCTTGATTTTGAGTTGGTTTGCCTCTACCACAGCGGCGCCGGCGAGGCCTGGTGGCTGCGATTGTAGCGAGAGCGACGGCCAGCCGAGCGATCGAATTTCTTACATGGAGCCAGACACCGTGTTCCGGCTCCGTCCATTGACACTCCCAACTAACCCCACTGACACAGGTGATCGACCCCCATGACCGTTGATGCCCATAAGGAAACCCTCGAGTTCAAGGCCGAGGTGAGCCAAGTCCTGGACCTGGTGATCCGCTCGCTGTACTCGAACAAGGAGATCTTCCTGCGCGAGCTGATCTCCAACGCCTCCGATGCCGCCGAGAAGCTGCGCTTCGAGTCGCTGACCGACGAGCAGCTACTGGAAGATGACCCGAACCTGCGCGTGCGCGTGCTGGTGGACAAGGACGCCGGCACCGTCACGGTGTCCGACAACGGCATCGGCATCAATCGCCAGGAGATGGTCGACACCATCGGCAGCATCGCCAGCTCGGGCACCCGCCAGTTCGCCGATGCGCTGCGGGCCGCGCAGGGCGCCGCCGAGCATGGCGAGGCCGAGAAGGGGCAGGCCGCCGGCGAGGAGCTGATCGGTCAGTTCGGCGTCGGCTTCTATTCCAGCTTCATCGTCGCCGAGCGCGTGAGCGTGATCTCGCGGCGCGCGGGCCTGAGCGCCGAGCACGGCGTGTGCTGGCAATCCGAGGGCCATGGCCGCTACACGCTCGAGACCATCGAGAAGGCGAGCCGCGGCACCGACGTCGTCCTGCACCTGAAGGAGGAGGAGAAGGAGTTTCTCGACCCCTGGCGCCTGCGCACCATCATCGGCAAGTTCTCCGATCACATCGCGATGCCGGTCGAGATGCTCAAGGAAGACCTCGGCGGTGACGAGGACGAGGAGAAGCAAGCCGACAAGGCGCCCGAGTTCGAGCAGGTCAACCGGGGCACCGCGCTCTGGATGCGCAACAAGGCCGAACTCTCGGACGACGACTACAAGGCGTTCTACAAGCACATCTCGCACGACTTCGAGGAGCCCCTGGCCTGGGCGCACAATCGGGTCGAGGGCACCAACGAGTACACCGCGCTGCTCTATCTGCCCAAGCGCGCCCCCTGGGACATGTGGGACCGCGAGCAGAAGCACGGCGTCAAGCTCTATGTGCGCCGCGTCTTCATCATGGACGAGGCCGACAAGCTGATGCCGCACTGGTTGCGCTTCGTCAAGGGCGTGGTCGACTCCGACGATCTGCCGCTCAACGTCTCGCGCGAGATCCTGCAGCACGACCGCAAGATCGACACCATTCGCGGTGCCAACACCAAGCGCGTGCTGAGCCTGCTCGAATCCCTGGCCAAGGACGAGCCGGAGAAGTATCAGACCTTCTGGAACGAGTTCGGACGCGTGCTCAAGGAAGGACCGGCCGAGGACTTCGCCAATCGCGAGCGCATCGGCGGCCTGCTACGCTTCGCCAGTACCCACAACGAGACCGACGAGCAGAGCGTCTCGCTCGATGCCTACATCGAGCGCATGAAGGACGGCCAGAAGGATCTCTACTACATCACCGCCGACAGCCCGGCGGCGGCGCGTCACAGCCCGCATCTGGAGGTGTTCCGCAAGAAGGGCGTCGAGGTGCTGCTGCTCTCGGATCGGGTCGATGAGTGGCTGGTCAGCAACCTGCACGAGTACCAGGGCAAGCATCTGCAATCGGTGACCAAGGGCAAACTCGATCTCGGCGATCTTGCCGACAAGGAGGAGCAGGAGAAGGCCGAGCAGGCCGAGAAGGAGCACGAGGATCTGCTCAAGCGGCTCAAGGACTCGCTCGGCGAGCGCATCGAGGCGGTGCGCGTCTCGACTCGACTGGTCGACTCGCCGGCCTGTATCGTGGTCGGTGAGCACGAGATGAGCGCGAATCTGGCGCGGGTGCTCAAGGCGGTCGGCCAGGAGACGCCGAGCATGAAGCCGACCCTGGAGGTGAATCTCGACCACCCGCTGGTGCGCCGGCTCGAGGCCGAATCCGATCAGGGCCGCTTCGATGACCTCAGCCTGATCGTGCTCGATCAGGCGACGCTGGCCGAAGGGGGACAGCTCGATGATCCCTCGGCGTTCGTCGGTCGTTTGAACAAGCTGATGATGAATATGTTCATGAGTGGTGCTTGATGGATAATGCCCCGGTCACCCTTGGCTGGCGCGAGTGGGTCGGGCTGCCCGATCTCGGCCTGCCGCTGATCAAGGCCAAGGTGGACACCGGGGCGCGCACCTCGGCCCTGCATGCGTTTCAGGTCGAGCGCTTTGCGAATCACGGAGCGGGCGGAGCTGAGTGGGTGCGCTTCGCGGTGCATCCGCTCCAGGGCCGGGACGATCTGGTGGTGCGCTGTTGCGCGCCACTGCTGGATCAACGCGCGGTCACCGACTCCGGTGGTCATCGCGAGGAGCGCTTCGTGATCGCGGCAAGGTTCGGGATTGGCGGGGCATGCTGGCCGATCGAGCTCACCCTGACCGATCGCGATAGCATGCGCTTTCGCATGCTGATCGGGCGCACCACGCTCAGTGGTCGGGCGCTGGTCGATGTGCGCCGCTCCTTCCTCATGGGCAAACCAGCGGATGCCGCCGCGGTTTACCAAGAGACCGCGACGAACGAGGGCGCTTGAGGGCGCATGCCATGATCCGTAGTTACAAGGTTGCCTTCGTCGCGCTCTTCGTCGGCCTGCTGGTGCTGACGATGTTCGCGGTCTCGGTGAATACCTATCGGCATGCGACCCAGGTGTCGCTGGATTTCTCGGCCGATATCCTCTCCGAGATGTCGGCAAAAGTGATCGGACGGACCTCCGCCGTGTTCAAGGTGGCCCGGGATTTCGCCGAGATCAATGCGCTGATGGTCGCCGAGCAAGGGCTTAGCGACCATCAGACCCTGTTCCGGCTCTTCGGCCAACAACTCGCGTTACGGCCACAGCTGGAATCCATCTATGTCGCCAGCCCCGAGGGCGATTTCATTCAGGTGCGCAGCTCGCCGCAGTTGGTGACCCGGTTGATTCGCCGCGATCCTGGTGATGGCGAGGGGTCGGCCGTGGTCAGCGAGCATCTGGTCTATCGCAATCCCCGTTTTGAGCCGATCGCCCGGATCAACGGCGATTCGGACTATGACCCCCGGCAACGCGGCTGGTATCAACAGGCGCTCGCGGCGCCGGGGCTGCAATGGTCGTCGGTCTATCGCTTTGCCAACACCGAGCAACGCGGGATCACGGCGGCGATCGCGGTGCGCGCCGCCGATGACTCGCTGCTCGCCGTGGTCGGCGTCGATATCTCCCTCGGCAGCCTGTCGCAATTCCTGACCGAGCAGCGGGTGGCACGCGGTGGTGTCGCCCTGATCGTCGATGCCGAGGGCCGTTTGATCGCCGTCCCGCGCGCCTTGAAGCTGCGCCCGGACGCGCCCGAGACGGGCGAACTGCCGAGCGTTGACAATCTCCAGCAGCGCTGGCTGGTGGATGCCTATCATCATCGCGGCGCCGATACGCTGCTCACATCGGGCATCAACCGCGTCGAGTACAGCCTGACTCGGACCCGTGGCCAGCGCTATCTGGGTCACCGACAAGCGTTTCCCCCGGCGATCGGGGATGGCTGGGAGCTGATGATCGTGGTGCCCGAGGCCTCCTTGCTCGAGACCGCGCGGCGGCTGTTCAGCGAGGCGGCGGCCGTCTCGCTGATCCTGCTGGTGATCGCCGCCGTTGCGGTGTCCTATCTGTCGCTGCGCCTGTTCCAGCCGCTCAAGCGCTTGGTGCGCAATACCGAGCTGATTCGCGAGTTTCGCTTCGCCGATGTCAAACGGGTGCCATCGCGCTTCGCCGAGATCAAGGCCATGGACGAGGCGATCTGGAAGATGAGCCAGGGCTTGCGCTCGCTCGAGAAGTTCGTGCCGATGGATGTCGGCCGTCAGTTGATCAAATCCGGCAAACGGGTCGAGCCCGGTGCCGAGGTGCGCGAGCTGGCCCTGTTGCTGACCGGCGCCTCGGACCTGGCGAGTCTCTGCGGGTCGCTGCCGCCGGCGCGCATCACCGAGCGCCTCTCGCGCCAGCTCGATGTCTTTACCAGCACCATCCTGCGCCACAAGGGCACCATCGATAACTTCCTCGGCGAGAGCATCCTCGCCTTCTGGGGCGCGCCGGTGGCGATCGATGACAGCGTCGATCGCGCCTGCCGGGCGGCACTCGCCTGTCGCGAGGCCGAGGCCGCGCTGCATGCCGAGTGGGCCAAGACCCGGCCGGCCGATGAGCCCGCGCCACCGCTGAACCTGTTCTCGGTGCATCATGGTCGCGCCATCGTCGGCGCGATCGGCTCGCGCCAGCGCATGAGCTGGACGGCGATCGGCGATAACGTCGCCCTGGGCTGGGACTTGCATCAGCTCAACCGCCGCTATGGAACCCGCATCATCATCAGCGGCGAGGCGCGCGATCAGATCGCCGATCGCTACTGGACGCGCCGCCTCGATGTCCTGCCCCTGAGCGGGGGCGAGCGCCGGCTCGAGGTGTTCGAGCTGATCGACCGGCGCGAGCACGCGCTGATGCCGGCTCAGTTGGAGGCGATCGCCAGCTACGAGGCCGGTCTCGAGGCCTTGCTCGCCGGCGACTGGGAGGCCGCCGAGGCGATCTTCAAGCCGCTCGCCGAGCGCGATCCGCACGACATCGCGGTGGCCTTGATGCTGAATCGCTGTGGTGCCCGCGATGCCTGCTTCTGGCCGGGGCTGGCGGGGCCGCGCGATGATCTGCTCAATGGTCCCTTCGCCACCCGGGCCGTGGCTTCGACAAACCTGAGCGCTAGCGCCTCGAGCGACTCGCCTGCAGCTGGCCCCGGAGACTGAGTCATGCAACCGAATGACGAGCAGGCGCTTGATCAGGCGATGAATCGTTTCGCTGGGCTGATTCGGCGCATCGATGCCCGTCAGAGCCGCATCGAGGCGCGGGTCGCCTTGCTCTACCAGTTGCTGTTCGGCGCCGTGATCGTGTTGGTGGCCTCGTTGTCGTTTCTGACCATCATCCTCTCGCGCCAGATCCCGGATGCGACTGCGGCGGTGACTGGATTGAACGAGCATTTCGCGCGGGTCGCCGACGACATGGACCGCATGGAGTACTCCGTGCGCATGATCGACGCCGGCATGCAAACCCTGCCGGAGATCATTCGTCATGTCGATACCATGCATGGCGGAGTCGCTTTCATGTCACATGATGTGGCTAATATCGCTGGCTCAGTGTCGGCCATCGACACCGAAATCGGCGCGATGTCCACGAACCTCGACGATATGCGCCAATCGTTTCGGGTCATGGAGGAGACGGTGGGACGTATGGGGCGGGATGTGAACCAGCTTTCCCAGCCGATGCGGATGTTCAACTGGATGAATCCCCTGCGTTGATCCGAGGCCCCCGATTCCCCCGAATGAGCCAAGTCTTATGATCGAACGTGATCGTATCGAGGCCCTGACCGAACTCATGGTCGAACTGGAGATGGATCTGGATCGCAGCGATCTCCTGAGCGGACGTCATCGCCGGGGGGTTGCGCTCTGGGTGCGGATTGTGATTGGGCTGGTTGCGCTACTCGCACTCTCGAACCTCTACTTCGTCAACGATCTGACCGATGAGGTGCGTTTGGTGATCACCCGCATGCAAGAGATGAACCAACTCTTCACCCGGGTCTCGGAGCGTATGGACCAAATGAGCGTGGAGGTCAACGCGATCGAGCGCAATGTCTTTCTTATGCCAGTGATCTCGGAGCAGATGCGCGAGATGGCCTCGCATGTACAGGTGATCGAGCAGTCGGTCGCGAGCATGGCGCAGGCGACGGGACGCCTTGATAACTCGGTTGCGGTGATAAATACCAGCGTGCACGAAATGGCCGTGCGCTTTCATGGCCTGAACCAACGTGTCGGTGCCATGGGCGCCGACGTCGATCAGATGGCGCGGCCCCTGCCTTAGCGCTCCTATTCGAACAGCGGTATGCTCAAAGCGAAAATGCCGGCAATGGGAGACAACTGGCTCTCGTGCATGATCATCAAGGTATTTTCGGTCTTGTGCTGCGGCCCCGGTGGGATGATGATCGCAAATTCGCCTTCTTCCAGATGGAACTCGTGGATTTCACGATGACCTTCCGAGGTCATGCATTGGCTTGAGCGGTAGGCATCATCCTCGCCATAGACCAGGCGGTTGTACACCTTAAAGAGGGTGTAGAGGCTCAAGCCACCGGGGAAGCTAGGCCAGCGCGCGGGTATGGCTCTTGTCTCCCCGTCGATCCGTTGCCCCCCGGCTTCGGCGGCGGCAATGGCGGCGGCGAGTGGCTCGGCGAGCAGCGAGTTACCATGGCTAGGAAGTGGCTCCTGCCTGTCGCGCGCTTGCTGAAAGGTCTCGAGCACCTGCTGAAAGTCGTCGAAGCCGCGCAGCGGATAATCGATATGCCGCAGCTCCTCGGGCGCAAAGCTGCCGTTCTCCCAACCGTGGATCACACGCAGGATCAAATGGCGGCGTTTCATCGGGCGCACGACCAGCAGGTGCAGCATGATGTGGATATGCAGCAGCCGTTCGATCGAGTCGTTGGTGAACGCCTCGTAGGGTGCCGCGAAGATCTCATGCAGGCGCCCAGGGACATGTTCCCGAGCTTCTTGATAGGTCATGATTGCTTCCAAGTGGTATGACTCGGCTACCCAGTATTCGCCCGTCCGCTGAGCCCGACAAGAGGGAAGGTGCGAGACAGGGTGTTTGGCCTAGTGTTCGCTCGTCAGCAAGAGCTGACCTAGCTCCTCGAGGAGCTTGATGACGCTCTCCGAACTCATTTGATAAGGATTGAATTCAGTGCTGCTGGAGTACTGCGCGATCGTGGTTCGGGTGGCTTCGGTCCAGGGAACATAGGCCATGCTCCAAGCGCCGAAGAGGCGTTGGCTTACCTCCCCATAGGCAAGCAGTTGTGCATTGTGATGGCGCTGGTCGCAGCAGATCCGACAATAGATACGATTGACGGCAGCGCGTGAGCCCTCGAGACATTGCAAGAAATAGTCGGAATTGAAAAGCAGAACCCCAGACACGGCCTGCTTTGCATTGTTCTCGCGGGAGACGTCGAGAATATCGCTAATCTCGTTGCTCCCAATATTCTTGACTAATTCACTGCAATAAACGATGCGTGTCAAGGGCATAAGGATCTTTCTCCGGTAAATTATCGAGCGTGGTTAGTCTCTGTCAAGGCTGTTATGTTCCGGGCTTTCAAGCTCGAGCATAGGCGCTCCATCAACAAGAAGAGGGCGCTGGTCGGCGGCGAGCCCGGCGGCGAGCAGGAAGATCAGCGTGAGCAAGACCGGGTGGCTACGGGAGAAGACCAGATGGTGGTGGCTGTCGCCAGTCCAATCGCTAAGATGACTGAGCGATGCGACACGCAATGTGCGTTTAGATAGCGACACGCTCGACGATGGCGTCGACATCCGAGAAGGAGAAGGGTTTCTCCAACACATCCGAGACACCAAGCTGCTCAAGGCGGGCGGTCTCCTTGTCGCGCAGCTCCGAAAAGCCGGTGATGACCACGGCCCGGCAGTGATGATGCTTTTTGCGCAAGCGCTCGAGCAGATCGACCCCATCGATCTCGGGCAGCACCATATCGAGGACGACCAAGTCGTAGCCGTCGCGGTCACAAAAAATCTCCGCCAGATGACCGTCGAAGGCCGCAACCGCCTCGTGGCCAAGCGCGGCGAGGTGGTCCGCGAGGACGGTTGCGAGCAATCGATTATCGTCGACGACAAGGATTTTCATGACAGGATCTCCGGTGATGACAGACGTTGACTGCAGTCGGGGCAGATGCCGTGGCTGATGCGCGGCATCGCCTCCATCGTGAACAGTTGCAGTTGCTTCACAGCCTGTTCTACCTCGACCCAGGCCTGCTCGGCGAGAACCGCTTTGCACCAGCTGCACATTGAGAGCACTCGGTGCGAGTGCGGTTGCTCTTGAGGGCGTTCCAGCAACGGTACCCGCGGGCGAGCCTGAACGCGCAGTAGCCGACTGGAGAACTCAACCTCGTCACTGTTGGCGAGATAGCGCATGTGCATCCGCATCCAGCGGCGCTGATCCGGCGAGTCGCACCGGTAACCGAATTGCAGTGTGCGTCTCGAGGCGCGCGCTCGCTGGATCAAAAGCGCGTAGATGTGGCGTGTCTCCTCGTCGACGATCGCCGAGAACAGAGGGCGCCCGAGTTCTGCCTCGGCCGTCGTCGGATAGTCGTTCTCCGCAGCAAACGCGAGCCAGTCGGCACTGACGTAGCGGATGCGTCCGTCAGCATCGATGCGATGCACAATGCACTGTCCACCTCGTCCAAGCGTAGCAGATTCCCTGAGGTTCGATGGGTTATCGGTGGTCGCTACTTGACTTGGGCTTGGTCGCTTGGTGGGTTCCGTCATCGTTGGTATCAAAATCAGAGACAGTAGGCATGTGGCCACCGGTCATCCCGGGGCTTACCACGCCTGTGATGTCGTCAAAGAGGATGAGCGCGCGCTCGGCCCGTTCGGGGCCTGTTTAATCAGGAGCCGATTTAAACCCGATTGTGCGGTGACTGGCATCGCAGAACGGCTTGTTCTTCGAGGCTCCGCAGCGGCAAAGGGCGGTTTTGGTACCTTGCCAAGCGATGCGGCCACTGGCCGCCTTTAAGGTTAGCGGCCCCTCGACCTTGAGTGGCCCATCCGGGATCGCCTTGATCTTGAGCGGTCCACCGGTGGCTTCGAGCCCCGGGTCCAGTCCAGGGCCGCTTTGGCCGATGGCGCCGAAATCCTCGAACCCGACCTCGCTATGGCTATTGTCGCAGAACGGTTTGTTCTTCGATGCACCGCAGCGGCAGAGCGCGACGCGGAAACGCACGCCGGGCATGTCCTCTGGCGCGCCCTCGATGTCAAGTTCGCCAGTCAGATAGAGTGGGCCGTTGTAGACAACCTGGCCCGTATTTTCGGGCGCTGGCTGCTCGGCCGTGCCGTCCTTGTCGACATAGCTGAGCGCGCCGCTTGGGCAGCGCTCGCAGACTTCGCGCACTTCGGCCTTGGGGACCTCATCGGGGACGCACCAAGGCTCGCGCTCGCCTTCGAACAGGCTGTTGTTAGCCTGCACACATTCGCCGATGTGGATGCACAGGCGTTTGTCCCAGTACACATCGATCTCATCGCCGGGAAATGCATGAATCATCTTGTCGCTCATCGTCGGCTCCTGGCTGGCGCGGCCGCTTGGTTCGCGATGGCCGCGGTGGCTTGATGTTAGCAACGAATGGGGGCGATGCACCCGTTAATCGAGGTCGATCCAGATCGGGCAATGATCGGATGGGCGCTCGAGGGCGCGAATCGTATAGTCGATGCCCGCATCGCGCAGCCGCTCGCGCACCGGCGCCGAGACCAGGATCAGATCGATGCGCAGGCCGCGTTTGGGTTCGCGCTCGAAGCCGCGGGAGCGGTAGTCGAACCAGCTGAAACCGTCGTCGCGGTCGGGATGGAGGTGGCGATAGGCATCGAATAGGCCCCACTCCATTAGCCTTCGAAGCCAGTCGCGCTCCTCGGGCAGAAAGCTACATTTGCCGGTGCGCAGCCAACGCTTGGCATTGTCCGCGCCGATGCCGATGTCGGCCTCCTGGGGCGCCACGTTCATGTCGCCCATGACGATCAATGCTTGGCTAGGGCTGAAGCGCTCGTCCAGGTAGCGCATCAGATCGGCGTAGAACTGCTGCTTGCTCGGGAATTTGACCGGATGCGCGCGGCTCTCGCCCTGCGGGAAGTAGCCGTTGACGATGGTGAGCTCGGTGCCATCATCAAGCCCATAGAGGCCGGTGATGGCCCGGCGCTGCGCCTCTAACCCGTCGTCCGGGAAGCCCTTGATGACGCGCAGGGGATCGCGCTTGCTGAGCAGGGCGACCCCATAATGTCCCTTCTGTCCATGATAGGCTGAGCGCCAACCCAGCGCCTGCATCGCCTCAGCCGGAAAGAACTCATCGGCGACCTTCGATTCCTGGATACCGACCACATCCGGATCATGCCGTGCCTGCAACGCCTCGAGCTGATGCGTGCGGCTGCGAATGCCGTTGACGTTGAACGAGACGAGTCGGGCCATGCGGGTTCCTCAGGGTGGAATAGGTTGGACGCAGTAAGGCGGGCCGATCATGACGCGGCGGTGCCGGTGATCTCGTAGGTCTCGCTCAGGCCCATCTCGCGGCCGTGCTCATAGGCCTTGCCCCAGGGCAGATGGGCTTGGTCGCGGGCCGTGTCATAGACATCCGACGTCAGGGCCGCGTCGACGAGCGCGCCATGCCCGAGCGCGCGTAGGGCCGCAGCCATGCCGTTAGCATAACCCCGGTTGTACCAGACCTGGGGATCGTCCTGGCGGTCGAGATAGCCTTCCGAGTCATGCGTGAGTTCGCGCGCGAGTTCGAGCAGGCGCTCAATCAATGGATCGTTGGACATTTCAGTCATCATACAGCTCGGCGGACCAACCCAGCTCGCGGGCGCGTTGGATGGCGGCTTCATAGAGGCGTCGATGGCGTTCGCGCAGGGCCTCGGGAAGGCGTGAGGGCAATTGGCCGTAGGGGTGCCAAGCATCGTTGACCTGATCATAGAGCGCCTCGATACGTCCGAGCGACCAACCGGCGCAGGTTTCATCTTCAGGGATCAGGCCGAAAACCTGCGCGTCGCGCACGATCTTGCCGGTTGGCGTCATGCCACCGTAGTCGTCGGCGTCGAGTCCGACATAGGTCTTGTTTCGGTTCAACATAGGTTAATCTATTCCGTATTGATGTCGTTGCAGCGGTTGGCTGCTTAAGAGGGGACGCCAAGGAGTCCGAGTGTCTGGTGAAGATACCATTGTCGACCTGATCCGCCATGGCGAGCCGCGCGGTGGCCGCATGATTCGGGGGCAGGGGGTGGATCATCCACTCAGTCCGCTTGGCTGGGAGCAGATGTGGGCAGCGGTTGGGTCCGATGCGCCCTGGGACCAGATCCTGAGTTCGCCCATGGCCCGTAGCCGCGCCTTTGCCTGTGAACTAGCGGGGCGACATGGTTTGCCGCTCGCCATCGACCCGGAGCTGCGCGAAATCGCCATGGGTGCCTGGGAAGGGCTGCGTCCGGACGCGCTGGCGCATGAGGAGCCCGCGGCCTTTGCCGCGTTTCGGCGTGATCCAGTGGCACATCGTCCTCCGGGTGGCGAACGCCTGGAAGCGCTACAAGCGCGCATCGGCCGCGCCTACGAGCGTCAGATTGTCGCCTATCCGGGGCGTCACCTGCTCATCGTCTGCCACGCCGGCGTCAGCCGCGCCATCATCGGCCATGTGCTGGAGGCAGCCCCGCAGCATTGGTACCGTATCCGCATCGACTACGCAGGCCTGACCCGCATTCGCCACGACCACTTTGGCCGCAGCCTAGAGTTCGTCAACGCCGAGCGCCCACGATCCTGAGACGGTGTTAGCCTTATTGGCCCCGCATGGGATTGGTCTCCACGCCCGAGCGTGTTATAGTGCTTAGCTGTTCTGGGCTCAATCGAGCGCAGTGCGTCGTCTAGGAGAGGTGCCGGAGTGGTCGAACGGGCCTGACTCGAAATCAGGTGTACGCGCGAGCGTACCGTGGGTTCGAATCCCACCCTCTCCGCCACATCAATGGCTAAGCCTTGCGCTCTCTTGCTTGAGTCTTGCGGTGCGGTGCGGTGCGGTGCCGCGCCGAGGCTGTCAACGACCGCCGCCTTGCCCACCTCACAGCTCTGCATTAGCCTCATTGCCATCGACTGATCGCGCGAGCCCAAGACCCATGGCGCTAGCTGAAGAAGACATCGCCTTTATCAAAAGCCACCTTGGCGAGTGGCTCGCCGAGCAAAGTCTCGGCAAGCCGCCGCCGGTCTACGAGATCGAACTGCGCGAACGCATGGTGCGCGTAGAAGAAGAACTCAAGCACCAACGCGAGCTGATGCGCGAAGGCTTTGAGCGCATGGACGAACGCTTCGCGCAAGTCGACAAGCGCTTGGATCTGATGAAAGCCGACATGGACAGCCGCTTTGAGCAAGTCGACAAACGCTTCGAGCTGATGAAAACCGATATGGACAAGCGCTTCGAGCAAATCGACAACCGCTTCGAGCAAGTCGACAAGCGCTTTGAGCTGATGAAAGCCGACATGGACAAGCGTTTCGATGAGATGCTCAAGCGTCACGACACCCATTTTCTGTGGCTGATCGCCTTCATCGCCACGATGGCGGGACTGAGCATTACGGCGATTCGGTTTCTCTAAACCACTGAGCCAGTTGCACCTCGATCGCGACTACCAGTAACGCGGCTCAAAGCGGGCATCATTGCGGATCGTGATCCCATCACCGGATTGGGCGAGGACGAATAAGCCTTGCCGGTAGGCATAACGTCCGACATCGTCGGGCAGCACCATCGCTGCGACCGCGCCAAGGAGCCTGCAGCCGGCGTATTGGCCAAAACAGTCCTTGAACTGCGCCAGCCGTTCCAGATGCTCGCGCACGTCATCGACCCCGAGGTAGGATTTGCATTCCACGGCGACCGCCACCTCACTGTTGACCACCAGCAGATCGATCTCCATGCGCGGGCAGCCCTCGTCGTCGAATGCCAGCAGGTTGCTCAGGACTTGATGCACCGGTAACTGGCGCTCGCGCAGCAGCCGCACGACGGCGGGCTTGACCATGGCTTGGACGAAGTCGCCGAGTCGGTTGCCTTGCTCGCCGAGTTGACGACNGCCAGCAGGTTGCTCAGGACTTGATGCACCGGTAACTGGCGCTCGCGCAGCAGCCGCACGACGGCGGGCTTGACCATGGCCTGGACGAAGTCGCCCAGGCGGTTGCCTTGCTCGCCGAGTTGACGACCGATGGTATTCAGCAGCTTCTCGGTTTGCTGGAAGCGCCGGTCGGTTTCTTGAAACTTGCGATCGGTCTCTCGCGACTGCTCGCGCAGCTCGCCGATGAGCCGATCCGTGTCCTGAAACTTGCGGTCGGTGTCCTGAAACTTCCGATCAGTCTCCCTGAACAGAGTCCAGACGTCCTCGAGCGTGGTGGCCATGGTCATCTTGCCTCGATGTTGATGGGGTCAGTGTAGCACTTGATCCTCTACAATGGCCTCGAGTACTGGCGTGCCGCTGAAGACATCTTCGAGCACAACCGCCCCGAGCCACCACAGTTTCTACGGGCCTACCAGCCGCACCTGCGTACTACTTGATCGACGAAGGCCGCTTATACGCCTGAGCAGCCCTGAGCGGCTCAGCGTCGTCGACAGTCCGTTCAGCGGCCTTCTTGCCCCGCAAGCCACACGGAGACACCCCCATGGCCCTGGCCCAGGAAGATCTGCAACAAATCGGCGACTACGTCAAAGACCACATCAGCGACTGGATCGCTGAGCAAAGCCTTGGCAAACCGACCGTGGTCTACGAGATCGAACTGCGCGAGCGCATGGTGCGCGTTGAGGAAGAGCTCAAGCACCAACGCGAGCTGATGCGCGAAGGGTTCGAGCAAGTCGACAAGCGCTTGGATCTGATGAAAGCCGACATGGACAAGCGCTTTGAGCAAGTCGACAAGCGCTTCGAGCAAGTCGACAAGCGCTTAGATCTGATGAAAGTCGACATGGACAAGCGCTTAGATCTGATGAAAGCCGACATGGACAAGCGCTTCGAACAGGTGGACAAACGCTTCGAGCAAGTCGACAAACGCTTCGAACTGATGAAAACCGACATGGACAAGCGTTTCGATGAGATGCTCAAGCGTCACGACACCCACTTTCTGTGGCTGATCGCCTTCATCGCCACGATGGCGGGACTGAGCATTACGGCGATTCGGTTCCTCTAAGTGGCTGTCCACTTTCTACTTCCCGATGATCGCCTAACAGTGGGCCTCAAATCGGGAAGAAGTTAATGGACAGTTTCTAAATGCCCACATTGGCGAGGAGAGCGCGCCGCAAGGCGCCGTCACGAGGCCCTTTACGGGGCAGAGCCTCACGGCTTCGCCGGTGGAAAGCCGGCACTTTTTTTGGTGGCTGCGAGGCGTAGCCGCTATCCCTCCTCGGCCTGAAGGCCGGGATTTCTCGCGGAGCAGCTGATGACCCAAGCGAACCTAACGCCAGAGGATGTCTGGCGGATGTTTCAAGAAACCGACCGCAGGTTCCAGGAAACCGACCGCAGGTTCCAGGAAACCGATCGCAAGTTCCAGGAATCCGAGCGAAGGTTCCAGGAAACCGAACGTCTGATGAAAGAATCAGCGCGGGAAACCGACCGCCTGATCAAACAACTCTCGAAGAACCTGGGCGATATCGGCAATCGCCTCGGCGAGTTCGTCGAACACATGGTCGCCCCGGCGGTGGTGCGCCTGTTTCGCGACCAAGGCATCGATGTGCATGCCGTCTATCCCGGTATCGCCGCCAAGCGCGACGGCGTGGCACTGGAGATCGATCTGCTGGTGGTCAACGACGGGGCGTTGATCGCCGTCGAATGCAAGAGCAAGCTCGTTGAGGATCATGTCGATGCCCATCTGGTGCGTCTGGCCAAGCTCAAGCAGGTGTTGCCGCTTTACCAACACCATCGTGTCATGGGCGGCGTGGCCGGGATGGTGGTCAGCGAGGAGGTGGCCCGGTACGCGATGGCACAGGGTCTCTACGTGCTGAGCCAGAACGGCGAACAGGTCGACATCCACACCCCCGCAGGCTTTGAACCCAGGGTGTGGTAGCGTTATACGCTCGAGCAGCTCAGCGCCATCGACAGCAGAAAGCCACACGGAGACACCCCCCATGGCCCTGGCCCAGGAAGACCTGCAACAAATCGGCGACTACGTCAAAGACCACATCAGCGACTGGATCGCCGAGCAAAGCCTTGGCAAACCGACCGTGGTCTACGAGATCGAACTGCGCGAGCGCATGGTGCGTGTTGAGGAAGAACTCAAGCACCAACGCGAACTGATGCGCGAAGGGTTCGAGCAAGTCGACAAGCGCTTCGA
>NZ_NHSF01000037.1 GCF_016653295.1 Halochromatium salexigens
CAGGGCAATCGCATCAAGATTTGCTAATATTAGCTTTCCCTGATGCTCCTGTTTCCTCCTTGTTCTCGGGCCACTCGAAGAGCAGTTTTGCAAGGTAATCCTCGTTGCAAGCGGCCTTCAAGCGTTTGTTCTGCAGCCCCACCTTGGTGTCATCATTCTTCAGCCGTGAGAGGGCGAGGTGACGCAGCACGGCGAGATTCTCACGCGCCACCGGCTGGCGCACACGGCACTCATCCTCGCGAAAAGAGATATCGAGATTCCAATGCAGCCCGTTTTCGATGCCCCAGTGGCCCCGCACCGCGTGGGCAAAGCGGTTAGCGCTGGTGCCGATGCTGCCGATGAAGTAACGGGTTTCGATCGAGACCTGGCCGTCGACCTCGCGGCGCGTGTCGACCATGCCGATCATGTTCAACCCCTCCCACAATTTGCTGCGGGGCACCCCAGAGAGATCGCCCAAGGTGCGGTAGCGACGCGTCTCGAGACGGCCATGTCCGCGCTCGATGGTCTCGAGGACCTCCGAGTCGACACCGTCATAGTCCCTAGCATCGGCGTCGATGAACGCCTCCTCGACCTCAGCGGCCAGCGTTTCCTGGTTGCCTTTGAGCGACAGCACGTAGTCCCCACCCTGCGCGATGATCTGCTCGGCGATCTTGGTCTGACAGCCCATGGCATCGATGGTGACGATACAGCCTTCCAGCTTCAGCCACTGCAGCAGCCGCGGGATCGCCGTGATCTCATTGGATTTCGTCTCGGTCGCAACCTGGCCAAGCACCACGCGGTTCGCCGTCGCCCAAGCGCTGACCACATGCAACGCCGCCAACCCCTTGCCGCGATCGTGCGAGCGGCGCACGCGCTTGCCATCCACGGCCACGATCTCATCGGGCAGCAACTCGGCGACCGAGGCACTCCACTGGCGGAAGCATGCGGCGAACTGCTCAGGGTCAATCAGCGCAAACACGCGCCCGAAGCTATCGTGCGACGGGATGCCATGGGGCAGCGTCAGAACGGTGCGCAACCACGCCTCCTTGGCCTTGGCGAACGTCGCCACGCCCACCCAGCCATCAGCGCCGCCAAGCGTCGCAGCGATGGCCATCACCAGCATCTCGCTGAGCACATGCCGGCGCTGCGTCGGACTGCGCGGATCTTCCAGTGCGGCAAAATGATGCATGATCGATCGTTCTACACTCAGGTCGCCCATGGCTGACATCCCCCAACCGTCAAAACAAAGAGCGGGGATCATCGGAGATGTAGGATGGAGCGTCTAACAGTATCCGCTAATATGTTGATGCGATTGCCCTGATACCAGAGACTTTGATGTTGACGCGGGGTGATCTCGACATAGGCGTAATAACGCAGCAGTGGCATCAGGTTCTGGATCAGCAGATCGCGGCAGATGCTCGAATCCGAATCCCAGTTATCGCCATCCGAGGCCTGCGCGGCATAGATATTCCAGCTCTCGGAGTCGTAGCGTTCCCGGATCACCTCATCGGCGAGCTGCAGCGCGCTCGAGACCACGGTGCCGCCAGTCTCGCGCGAGTAAAAGAACTCCTGCTCATCGACCTCTTGGGCGATGGTGTGATGACGGATGAAGACCACCTCGATCTGGTCGTAATTGCGTTGCAGGAACAGATAGAGCAGGATGAAGAAACGCTTAGCGAGATTCTTGCGCACCTGGTCCATCGAGCCCGAAACATCCATGATGCAGAGCATCACCGCCTTGCTGGTCGGCTCCGGCAACTTGGTGAACGACTGATAGCGCAAATCAAAGGTATCGATAAAGGGCAATGCGGCGATGCGCGTCTTGAGACGATCGATCTCCTCGCGCAATGCGATGACCGGGGCATCCGTCTCTCCAGCACCAGCGGCCAAGAGTGCGGCGAGTTCCTGCTCAAGCTCCCGAATGCGCCCACGATAGGGGGCGCTGAGCGCGGTGCGCCGGGCGATGGCACCGCGCAGCGAGCGCACCACGTCGATATTGGTCGGCGCGCCCTCGGTGGAGTAACCGGCACGCACGGTCTTGAACTCGGTGGTGCCGATGAGCTGATTGCGCACCAGATTCGGTAGCTCAAGATCGTCGAAGAGCAGATCGAGGAACTCCTCGCGCGAGAGTTCAAAGACGAAATCGTCCTCGCCTCGACCACCGCGTCCGGCCCGGCCTTGCCCAGCGCCCTGACCCTCGCCGCCCTCGGGCCGCTGCACCCGATCACCAGCCTCGAACTCCTTGTTGCCGGGATGAACCATGTCGCGCTGCCCACCCGAGCCATGATGGAACTGTGGCTCCGAGATGTCCTTGGAAGGGATACCAACCTGCTCGCCGCCATCAGTATCGGTGATGCTGCGCCGGTTGACTGCGTCGGACGCGGCCCGTTTAAGCTGCGTCTTGTAACGGCGCAAGAACCGCTGCCGATTCACGGTGCTCTTGTTCTTGCTGTTGAGCCGTCGATCGATGAAATGGGACATAAACTAGCGCGTGATTCCGGTTACTCGGGCCTTGGGTCGCTTGCGGGTAGCGGCCTACTGCGCCTTGCGCACCCGTAGATACCATTCCGAGAGCAGGCGAACCTGTTTCGGGGTGTAGCCCTTCTCGACCATGCGGTCGACGAACTGCTCGTGTTTTTTCTTCTCGTCGCTCGAGGCCTTCGTGTTGAACGAGATCACTGGCAGCAACTCCTCGGTATTCGAGAACATCTTCTTCTCGATGACGACGCGCAGCTTCTCGTAGCTGGTCCAGCGCGGATTGGCGCCGTTGTTGTTGGCCCGTGCACGGAGCACGAAGTTGACGATCTCGTTGCGGAAGTCCTTCGGATTCGAGATCCCGGCCGGCTTCTCGATCTTCTCCAGCTCCTCGTTCAGCGAGCCGCGATCCATCATCTCGCCGGTATCGGGATCGCGATATTCCTGATCCTGAATCCAGTAGTCAGCATAGGTCACGTAGCGGTCGAAGATATTCTGACCATACTCAGCGTAGGACTCCAGATAGGCAGTCTGCAACTCCTTGCCAATGAACTCGGCATAGCGTGGCGCCAAGTATTGCTTCAAGAAGCCGAAGTAGCGGTCCTGCACCTCCTGAGGCAAATGCTCGCGCACGATCTGTTTCTCGAGTACATAGAGCAGATGCACTGGGTTAGCGGCAACCTCGGTGTGATCGAAGTTGAACACCTGCGAGAGAATCTTGAACGCGAAACGCGTCGAGATTCCGGACATGCCTTCATCAACCCCGGCATAGTCGCGGTATTCCTGCATCGACTTGGCCTTCGGATCAGTATCCTTCAGGTTCTCGCCATCGTAGATGCGCATCTTCGAGAAGGTGCTCGAGTTCTCTGGCTCTTTCAGCCGGGTGAGCACCGAGAATTGCGCCATCATCTCGAGCGTGCCCGGCGCGCACGGGGCTTGATGCAACGAGCTATGGCGCAGCAGCTTGTCGTAGATCTGCTTCTCTTCGGTGACGCGCAGGCAATAGGGCACCTTGACGATGAAGACACGGTCGAGGAAGGCCTCGTTGTTCTTGTTGTTGCGGAAGGACTGCCACTCCGACTCGTTACTGTGCGCCAGGATGATGCCCTGGAACGGGATCGCTGAGAGTCCCTCGGTGGCGTTGTAATTGCCCTCCTGGGTCGCGGTCAGCAGGGGATGCAGCACCTTGATCGGCGCCTTGAACATCTCGACGAATTCCATCAGGCCCTGATTGGCCCGGCAGAGCGCACCCGAGTAGCTATAGGCATCGGCGTCATTCTGCGCGAAATGCTCGAGCTGGCGGATATCGACCTTGCCGACCAGGGCCGAGATATCCTGGTTGTTCTCATCGCCAGGCTCAGTCTTGGCCACCGCGATCTGCTCGAGGATCGATGGATAGAGCTTGACGACGCGGAACTTGGTGATGTCGCCGTTGTACTCCTGCAGCCGCTTCACGGCCCAGGGCGACATAATGCCCCGCAAGTAGCGCTCCGGAATGCCATAGTCTTCCTCGAGGATCTTGCCATCCTCTTCTGGCGAGAACAGCCCGAGGGGCGACTCGAACACCGGCGAGCCCTTGATCGCATAAAAGGGGATCTGTTGCATCAGCTCCTTGAGCTTCTCGGCCAGCGACGACTTGCCGCCGCCGACTGGCCCGAGCAGGTAGAGGATCTGCTTCTTCTCCTCGAGCCCCTGCGCGGCATGCTTAAGGTACGAGACCAAGTGCTCGATGGCCTCCTCCATGCCATAGAAGTCGGCGAAGGCTGGATAGCGTTTGATCACCTTGTTCTGGAAGATACGGCTCAGACGCGGATCGTTATGGGTATCGATCAGCTCGGGCTCACCGATGGCGGCCAGCAGGCGCTGAGCGGCACCCGCATAGGCCATCGGATCGTTTTTGCACAGCTCCAGATACTCCTGCAGGCTCATGTCCTCCTCACGGGAAGACTCATATCTGGCCTGATAGCGCTCGAAGATCGACATTCAAGATACCTCGCTCGGAAGTCACGATCGTGGGGCGCAGCCCTGGCACGCAGGGCTTGCAGCCGCTGCGCCGACGCGCCAGTTAGTCTCTTTCAGCCTTGATGCGTTCTCTGAAATGAACGCCCCAAGCCTGTTATACAAGCTCCTCTTTGCCCACACCCGCTGGGGCTCCAGCGGCTCCTCGAGCGGAGCTCCGACCGGACCTCGAGCGAACGGTTACTTCGCCGGCACGCAACCGGCACTTCGTGGGACATCAGCCGCCTCCACAGCCGAGCTGGCGTTCGCGACTCGCCGCAGTCTCTGCAACCTCGGCAATCTCTGCGCCACGCGCCTGTGCAACGCGGCGAGACCTGCGGTTCAAGCCTGATAATGCCAGCTTCAGGTGCCCTTGCGTCAAGTAGTCGCACCAGATCGGTGCGGCATCATCAAGGTGACCCGGCCATCCGACGACGCAGCCAGCTGTGATCCCTCAGCCACTCTTGGTTAGACAGCCTCCGTCGCCCGGGTTCAGCCCGAAGCCAATAGCACAGCCCGCGCCAAACTGTGGCCTGAGCGATAGCAAAGGCCGAAGTTAGCGCACCGTCTTTCCGGCGCCTAGCAGCCTGTCGGACTTAACGGTCCGAATCATCTTTTGAGCCCCTTTCGGGGCGAAAAATGGCGCTATTTTGGCAAAAATCGCTGTTTTCTCGGGTTTTTTCTGATTACGGGCGCAGCACGGCCATGCGTTTGAGATTCCACGCCAGGCACACCAGGGTCCATTCGCCTTGGACGTTCTGCAGCCCACGGGTCAGGAACTGACGAAACCCCA
>NZ_NHSF01000038.1 GCF_016653295.1 Halochromatium salexigens
GCGAACACCGGGGGCGTCGGTGTGGCTGTGGGGGTGGGCTTGAGAACCATCGGCTAACAACTCAAGTTTCAACCGCTTTCAGAAAAGCTACTGGTAACATGAGGGTTTCAAATTTGGAATTGCTGGACTTCCACGCGCTGATCCGCCCGTTGCCGGAGGCGCTCAAGCCTTATGTGCCGCAGCAGTTTCGCTATGCCTTGCACGATCGCTCACCACGCAGCGTGCGGAGATCAAAGGCGATGTGCTCACGCGCTTGGTGTTGGCCTCAAGCGAGAGGTCGCCAGAGAACAGGCCCTGGGCTGCGACGATGGGTCAACTATCGTCAGCGCTTCACGTGGTGCGAGTGACGCCTGGTTCATTGAGCGCTGGTCGGCCAGTGCTACACTGAAACCATCACCACCGAGGCGCGAAGACCATGGCCACCACACTCGACGAGGTTTGGGCCCTGTTCAGGGAGACCGACCGTCGATTCCAGCAAACCGAGAAGCTGCTGAATACCATCAGTCGCCAACTCGGCGAGCAAGGCAACCGCCTGGGTGACTTCGTCCAGGCCCTGTGGGCACGTCGCCAACAGGCCAGTCTAGACGGGGCGGACCGCTTGAACGCGCCGCTCAACAACGCAACGCATGCACTTGTAAAGACGCAACATGGGCACGTCCAAGTCTCTCGATAAGCCTGATGGCACAACCACCGCAGGCAACGCCAGCGCCGTGACAGCCGCCACGCTGTCCCAAGCCGCTGTGCTCGAAAATGGCGACCATCTCACGCGTGAAGAATTCGAGCGTCGCTATCGTGCGATGCCGGCGCTGAAAAAGGCCGAATTGGTCGAGGGGGTGGTGTATATGGCCTCACCGTTGCGCTATCGGCGCCACGCGCGCCCGCACAGCCAGATCATGACCTGGCTTGGCTACTATGCCGCCGGCCTGCCGGCGGTGGAAGTGGCCGATAACGCCAGCCTGCGACTCGATGCCAACAACGAGGTACAACCGGATGCCCTGATGCGTCTTGACGAACGCGCTGGCGGCCGCTCGCATTTGACGGAGGACGATTATCTGGCCGGTCCGCCCGAGTTGATCGTCGAGATCGCCAGCAGCAGCTCCGCCTACGACCGCTACGAGAAACTGCAGGTCTACCGCCGCAATGGCGTCGCCGAATACCTGCTCTGGCTGGTTGAAGATCACAAGCTCGAGTGGTATCGCCTGAAGGATGGCCGCTCTGTTGCGCTCGAGCCTGACCCAACCGGCACGCTGAAAAGCCAGGTTTTCCCCGGCCTGTGGCTCGACAGCGCCGCCTTACTCCAGCTGAAGATGCGAGACGTGCTTGATACGCTCGAAAGCGGGCTCAACAGCACCGACGCTGCGGCCTTTGCCGAGCGGCTAGCCCGTTTGATGTTGCCCTCTTGAAACAAACCGATTCATGGGCATCAGGACTCGGCCGAGCAGGAGGTTGTGGGTGCAGGTGAGGGGATCTGAAGCGGCAACCACTGGCGAGCCGAGATGGCCAGCGTTCGCAAACAGATCCGCGACGAACGGGACGACAGCCCGAGTCTGAGGCCCTACCCCAGTGAGATTTTTGAACCCTGCTACACCGACGATGCACGAGACATCGCCGCAGCGCGTTCCCAACGGCCGCTGAGTCCGTTATCCGCGTGCATCGCCAGGCAGCGCTGTCCGGAGCCTCAATGACAGGCCCGGTTAGTTCGAGCAGCAGGTCGAAGTCGTCGATCTGCTCCAAGATCGACCGCGTCTCATCGGCGACTGCGGGGCCGAAACGTTTCTTGACCTGGACCATCAGGATGTTGTCCACCGGCAGCTGCCCGCCGAGTTGCTGCAAGCGTTCGTTGAACAACCGATACTCCGCAAGCGCATTCTCAGGCGTGCCGTCGCCCCACTTCCATTGGTGCTAAGCGGCCGAATCCTGTTCGACGTTCCACCCTGGAAAGGCCAGGGCGCCGGGATGACATTTGAGCGCGCGAGCGAGGGACTTGGCCTGCTCGATGTCGAGGGCGGAGCGGTCGGATTCGATCTCGACTAACGCCGCCAGCGGCAGCCCAGCGCGCGTGGCGAGTTCTTCCTGGGTCAATTCCTGAAGCTCGCGCAGGATGCGCACGGATTCCCCGGGCGAGATCTCGATGCTGCGCGTGGCCGGGCGAAATTCGTTCATTTCACTTTCTCCGATAATCATGTGGCGTTACGCTAACAACTGCGACCTTGGCCAAGCCGTTTTCGAGACGGTAAATCACCCGGTATTGCTCGTTCAAGCGCGATGATCGGTGCCCTTGCCATTCGCCTTGGAGGGATTCGTCATGAAATCCGCGGATCATCCGGATGCCAGCCGGCCCCGAGAGCGTCATGATGTCTTTCCATTTCTGATAGCGTTTGACGATGTCGACCGGGAGCCGCCTGACTTGGCGCGCGATCCGGCGATGCTCGACGATCGTCCACATGGGCTGGCCGCTGCTGGTTACAACGCGGCTCTCTTCACCCAGCTGCCGCGCAGTATCTCGTAGATCAGCGTCTGGTATCCCTGGCCTTGTGCGGCGGCCCGCTCGCGCAAGACGGCGAGTAGGTCGTCGTCCAGGTAGAGTGTGACGCGCGTCTTGCCGTCAGCGTTGATCACCGATCCCTGCTGACCATGAGAGACATCATAGTGTTCGCGCATGGTGGGCCTCCCGTTCGTAGTGCTGTCGTTCGAGGTGGTTTTGCCCGATGGTCACGAATCGTTCCTCGTCGTGTTCGAGATCTTCAATGGTGATGGCATAAGGATCGTAGAAAACCGCCTCGATTTCGGCAAGGTCTATCCCATGTTTTTGGCGATTAACGCCCGGCCGTTTCATCATGGCCGCAGCAGTTGGATGATCCGGTTGAGGTCGTCATCGCTCAGCGCGGGGTGATGGCGGCTTCGATGCGGTTGGGGTCGAGGTTGAGCGTGTGCGGGTCGAGGTCGACGAAAACCGGCTGAATCTCGTTCCAGAGCAGGGTATGCGCGGTGGCGACGAAGGAGTAGGGCGTGGTGATGACCTCGCCGGTGATGCGCAAGGCCTGCAGCGCGGTGAGTAAGGCCAGGGTGCCGTTGGCGAACAGCGCCAGGTGCTCGACGCCCAGAGACTCCGCGAGCGCTTCAGCCGGCGTGAAATGGCCTTGGACGTCCTGCGATGGCATCGGTGCCGGGCGCCCGCCATTCTAGGAGCGCCGACTTCTTGCCGTCGCTGGAATCCTGATCTGGCGCGATGCTCAAAAGCCGCCTGAAGACGCCATCCCGCCAAGCGGTTGCGCGACGAGCCTGTGTGATGCACAGCGAGTATAGCGCGTCGATTCCCGCTGGGTAACCGTCCGGCGAATTACCTCCTATACGATCGCCGGCGCTGCTTGCACCCTAGCGCCTAGTCAGAGCAACACGAGGACTGGGCATGGCCGAGAAGCGACGCACGCCCGCTCAATGGCGCGAGCTGGTGCAAGGCTGGCCGCCCAGCGGCGAGACACAAGCCGCGTACTGCCGACGCCACGGCATCGCCGTGAGCACCTTCCACCGTTGGCGCGAGCGCCTGCGCCAAGAGACGCAAACCAGCAAGTCATCCTTGAGCGCCGAGGAGCTGCAGCCGGCGACACTCCTACCCGTGCGGCTCGCCGATCGCCCCACGCCGCCCAGCCAGGAGGTGGGCGCCGCGCTAACGGTGGTGTTCACCAACGGACTGCGCCTGGAGATCGCCGCTGGCTGTGATCCGAGCACCCTGGGGCAGGTCGTCGACCTGCTGCAGGCGCGGGGCGCGAGATGATCAGCCTCGATGCGCACACCAAGGTCTACCTGGCCGCGGGATCAACGGACATGCGCAAGCAGATCGATGGACTCGCCGCGCTGGTCATCGATGTGCTTCAAGCCGATCCCTTCTCATGCCATGTCTTTGTCTTCTGCAACCGAGGACGCGACAAGCTCAAGATTCTGTTCTATCGCACCAACGGCTTTTGGCTCTGGTATCGGCGCCTAGAGCGGCAGCGGTTCTGGTGGCCTCAGCGCGCCACAGACGGCCCGGTTGAACTCTCGCTGCGCGAATTGAGCTGGCTGCTCGACGGGCTCGAGCCGGCCCGTGTGCAGGCCCACAAACGGGCTCAGTTTGACCTGATTTGAGTGCGATAAGTCTTCGTTTTATCGAGCAAAACCAGTATAATAGCGACCATGCAAACGGTCGCCAAAAAGCTGCCCGATGAGCCCTCCCAGCTGCACGGGATCATCCACCAACTGGTCGAACAACTCGCCCAGTCCGAGCAGCAGCGCGCTGAACAAACCGCGCGTCTGCAGCAGCAAGCCGCCACCCTTGCGCAGCACCGGACTTATATCGATCAGCTGCTCGAGACCATCGAGCTGCTGCGGCGCAAGCGCTTCGGCCCCAGCGCCGATCAGATTCCTGAGAGCCAGCTCGCCCTGTTCGATGAGACCGAGCTCGAAGCGCTGATCGGCGAGCTCGAAGAGGCGCTCGCCAACGAGACGCCACCCGAGACCCACGACACCGACGAGCCCCCAAAGACCCAGGCAAAGCGCAAGCCCGTGCGTCGGCGCTTGCCGAGTCATCTACCGCGGGTGGAGCGCATCCTCGATCTGCCCGAGGCGATCAAAGCGGCGATGGGTGAGGACTGGCGCTTCATCGGTTATGACAGCGCCGAGCAGCTGGCTGTGATTCCCCGTCACGTACGACGTCATTGAGTACAAGCGGGCCAAATACGTGCCGATCAACGATGAGGTTCCCGGCGCTGAGGTGGGGGTGAAAATCGCTCCACGTCCCGAGTCGATCATCCCCAAGTCGCTCGCCCACAGCTCGCTGATCGCGCAGATCGTCACCCATAAGTTTGTCGATGCCCTGCCGCTGTATCGCCAGGAGCAGCTGTTCGCGCGCGAAGGCATTGAGCTCAGCCGCCAGACCATGGCCGGGCTGCTGATCGGGCTTAACGACCCGCTCCAGCCGGTGGCCGCAGCGCTCAAAGGGCTGCTGACCCAAGGCCCGGTGGTGCAGGCCGATGAGACGCCGCTGCAGGTGCTCGATGAGCCTGGGCGCGACAATACGCAACAGTCCACTATGTGGACCTTCTGCGGCGGCCCACCCGGGATCGCGATCCGCTGGTTTGAATATGCGCCGAGCCGGGCGGCCGAGGTGCCGCGGCGGGTGTTGTTCCCAGCCGATGCCGATCCGCCGTCGCCGTTTTATCTGCAATCCGATGGCTACAGTGCCTATCAGGTCTTGGCCACGGCGCCGGAGATCATCGATCACGCGGGCTGTTGGGCACATGTGCGTCGGAAGTTCGTTGAGGCCGCCAGTGGACGCAACACCAGTGCCGCCCAGCAGATGGTGGCGCTGATCGGTGAGCTCTATGGCGTGGAGCGGCGCGTGCGCGAGGCCGATGCCGCGACCCGCCAGCGTGAGCGCAACGCGCACAGCCGCCCGATCCTGATGCGNCCTGATGCGTATCCGCCGCTGGTTGGACAAGGCCGCCGCGCGCACGGCACCGAAGAGCCTGCTTGGGCAGGCGATCACCTATGCGCTCGGCCAATGGCCGATCCTGATCACCTTCCTCGAGGATGGGCATCTGGAGGTCGACAATAACCGCGCCGAGAACGCGATCCGGCCGTTTGTCGTTGGAAGGAAAAACTTTCTCTTCTCAGGCAGTCCGAAGGGGGCGGAGACCAGTGCGCTGCTCTAAAGCTTGGTCGAAACCGCGAAGGCCAATGGCCTCGAGCCTTGGGCGTACCTCAATCATCTCTTCGAGCAGCTGCCCGCTGCGAAGACGCCCGAGGCCGTCGCGGCGCTGCTGCCGCACACTCTAAACATGGACGACCTCAATCAGCAGCCGTCAATCCGGTAGTTCGCCGGACGCTTACGCCGCGGCAATTGCTGCTGCAGAGCGCGAAGTGGGTTGTCGCTTGCCGCTTGCCGCTTGCCGCTATACTCAGGCCATGACCACCGCCCCCCCAAGCGACCCGATCGAGCCGCGCGACGAGCGCCTGCGCCAATGGCATCGGCTGTTCGGCATCGCGCTGATGGAGGTCTTCGAAGGTGCCCCGTGGCGGGTCGAGCTCGAGCAAGAACTCGCGCTGCGCAGCCAATTGCTCGATGTCGCCATTATTGAGGCCAGGGGGGAAGGGGCAGCACAACGCCCGCTGGAACTGCCCGACGGGCTCGAGAACCTGCGCCCCCACAACCTGCTGACCTACAAATCCCAGCACGAAGCGCTCACCGCCTGGACCCTCGATGAGCTGATCGGCTACTACGTCAACACCGCCTGGGAAGGCGTTTATGAGCTCCCCTGGGGCGGACAGCCGGTGCGCCTGATCGTCCTGAACGCCATCGCCAAGCATCCGCGCAATGCCCCCTGGGAACTCTTCGCCAGCGAGCAAGATCGCATCCAGCAAGGGCTGATCCACTACCGCGCTCGCCATCCGCATCTCAGCCAAGGCCAACACTGGGAATTGCTCGAACGCCTGCACCTCATCTACCAACGGGAGAATCTTGACATGGCCTACACGATGGAAGACTTTCTCCGCGAGACCCATGAGCTGGTGCTCGCCAACATGACTCCAGAAGAGCGCCTCAAGGGACTTGATCCAGACGAAGTGCTTCAGCGCTATGATCCCGAGGAGCGCCTCAAGGGGCTTGATCCTGCCACCATCGAAGCCTGGTTAGCCAAGCAGCGCAGGGACCATTAGGAGGCCATGGAGCGGTAACCTTTGCAGCAGGCACTGAGCGTCAGCAGTCAACCATCCACTCACCCTCGTCTGATAAGACCAGCAAGATCATTGTGTTTGCCTGGGTCAATGATGGGCGGACACTGCGGGCTGCAGGCAGCAAGTCCGATCCGGGCATTAATTGGGGACTCTTGTAATGAAAATTTCCGTGGTCACAACGCTGCATAACGCTGTGGATACCATCGGCGATTGCATGGACTCGATGGCGAGTCAGTCGTATGCCGATCGGGAACATCTTGTGATGGACGGCGGCAGCGCTGATGGCACTCTCGAGATCTTGCAACGCCGGCGTGATCAGCTTGCGGTGTTGGTCAGCGAGCGTGACGGCGGCACCTACGATGGGCTGAATAAGGGCATCGCCCACGCCACCGGCGATGTGCTCGGCATCCTGCATGGCGATGATGTCTATGCCGACGGCGAGGTGCTGGCGCAGGTGGCCCGGGCCTTTGCTGATCCGGCTGTGGATGCGGTCTATGGCGACTTGGTCTATGTGGCTGCGGAAGACACCACCCGCGTGATCCGCTATTGGCGCGCCGGTGAGTATCGGCCGCAACGGCTGCGCTGGGGCTGGATGCCGCCGCATCCAACGCTGTTTCTGCGCCGCTCGCTCTATGAGCGCTTCGGCGTCTTCGATACGCGGTATAGCATCGCCGCAGACTATGACCTAATGCTGCGCATGCTGACGCAGCTGCAAGGGAGGGTACTGTATCTGCCCGAGGTGCTGGTCCGCATGCGCCTCGGCGGGGTGAGCAACCGCTCGCTACGCAATCTGCTGCGCAAGTCTTGGGAGGATTATCAAGCACTGCACAGCAACCAGGTCGGCGGCCTGGGGGCGCTGGCGTGGAAGAATGTGTCGAAGCTGCCGCAGTTTTTTGTGCGCGGCGCCTGCGCTTGATGGCAATTTATGGTTAACGCCGGAAGCGCTCAAGGTTGTTGAGAAACCAGCGATAGGTCTGCCTCAGCCCAGCCTCGAGGTCATAGCGCGCCTGCCAACCGAGCGCGGTGAGACGCGAGACATCGAGCAGCTTGCGCGGGGCGCCATCCGGCTTGCTCGAGTCGAAAGTGAGCTGGCCCCGGTAGCCTGTGACGTGGGCGATGATCTCGGCTAGCTCGCGGATGGTGACATCGACACCGGTACCAACGTTGATGTGCGAGCACATCGGTTGGGTGTTGGCCTGATAGGTCTCGGTGTCGAGATTGAGCACATGCAGGCAGGCGGCGGCCATATCGTCAACGTACAGGAATTCGCGCCTGGGGGTACCGGTTCCCCAGATGACGACCTCGGGGGCGTTGGCCTGGGTGGCCTCGTGGAAACGCCGCAATAAGGCCGGGATGACGTGGCTGTGCTCGGGGTGGAAATTGTCGCCAGGGCCATAGAGGTTGCTCGGCATCACGCAGCGGTAGTCGCGCCCGTATTGGCGGTTGACGCTCTCGCAGAGCTTGATGCCCGCGATCTTGGCGATGGCGTAGGGCTCGTTGGTGGGTTCGAGCGGGCCGGTCAGCAGCGCGTCTTCGACCATTGGCTGCGGGGCTTCGCGGGGGTAGATGCAGGAGGAGCCGAGAAACAGCAGCTGTTGGATATCGGCCTGATGCGCGGCCTGGATGAGGTTGGCCTCGATCATCAGGTTTTGGTAGATGAATTCGGCCGGTAGGCTGTTGTTGGCCTCAATACCGCCAACCTTGGCGGCGGCGATGATGACCTGGTCGATGCGGTGTTGTTGGAAGAAGGCATTGACCGCCTGCTGGTTGAGCAGATCCAGCTCGCTGCGGCTGGCGGTGAGTAACGCGGCCTCGCCCTGGTCCTGCAATTGACGGGCGATGGCGCTGCCGACCATGCCACGGTGGCCGGCGATGAAGATCTTTTTCATCGCCCATCCTCTCGCGCAATCGGGATCGCGTGGCCGTGGGCCTTGAGCAGGGCGAAGCGTCGCGCGCTGTTGAGGTCTTCGGCGACCATTTCGGCGACCATCGCTTGCACCGTGATCTCGGGCACCCAGCCGAGGCGCTCGCGGGCGCGGGTGGGATCACCGAGCAGGGTCTCGACCTCGGCCGGGCGGAAGTAGCGTGGATCGACGCAGACGATGACGTCGCCCACCTTGAGGGCCGGGGCGATCTCGGGGTCGGCGATGGCGGTGACGATACCTTGCTCGTTGAGACCTTCGCCTTGGAATTCGAGGCTGATGCCAAGCTCGGCGGCGGTCCAGTCGACGAATTGACGCACCGAGTATTGCTTGCCGGTGGCGATGACGAAGTCTTCGGGCTGCTCTTGCTGGAGCATCAGCCACTGCATGCGCACGTAGTCCTTGGCATGACCCCAGTCGCGCAGTGCATCCATGTTGCCAAGATACAAGCACTGCTCGAGGCCTTGGGCGATGTTGGCCAGGGCGCGGGTGATCTTGCGGGTGACGAAGGTTTCGCCACGGCGCGGGCTCTCGTGGTTGAAGAGGATACCGTTGCAGGCATAGAGCCCGTAGGCTTCGCGGTAATTGACGGTGATCCAGTAGGCGTAGAGCTTGGCGGCGGCGTAGGGGCTGCGCGGATAGAACGGGGTGGTCTCGCGCTGCGGCACCTCTTGCACCTGACCAAACAGCTCGGAGGTGGAAGCCTGGTAGAAGCGGCTCTTGTCGGTGAGGCCTAGGAAGCGGATGGCTTCGAGCAGGCGAAGGGTGCCGATGGCGTCGACGTCGGCGGTGTATTCGGGGGCCTCGAAGCTGACTGCGACGTGGGATTGGGCGCCGAGGTTGTAGACCTCGTCGGGCTGCACCTGGGCGATGATGCGCGTGAGGTTGGAGGTATCGGTGAGGTCACCATAGTGCAGGATAAATTGTTGGTCCTGCTGGTGCGGGTCTTCGTAGATATGATCGACGCGCTGGGTGTTGAACAGCGAGGCGCGACGTTTGATGCCGTGGACTTCGTAGCCCTTCTCCAAGAGGAATTCGGCGAGGTAGCTGCCGTCTTGGCCGGTGATGCCGGTGATGAGGGCTTTTTTGGTCACTGCTGAAGCTCCAGATGAGGCTGCGGGGCTGCGGCCTTTCGATCGATCTCGCTTAGGATACCGCGCAGACCTGTGCGCGGGGGAGGCTGACGGTGATCGGGCGCTGCAGGAGATTGAGCAGCAGGTGCACGCGCTGTTCGCCCTGCGGGGCCTTAAAGATGGCCGATAGCCCAGCAAAGGGGCCATCGAGGATCTCAACCGGTTGGCCGGGCTGGAGTTCAGGCGGGCCGGTACGTTGGGCACAGCGCTGCATGATCGCTTCGATCAGCTGTTGGTCGATCGCGACCGGCTCTTGGCCGAAGGTCACGAGCCGGGCGACACCGCGGGTCGAGCGCAGGGGATACCAGTTATCGACCCAACGCTGCAGGCGAATGAAGAGATAGTTGGGGAACAGGGGCTCTTCGGCCAATTGCCGGCGCTGGCGCTGAATACGCTCGACGGTGATGCGCGGGAGGAAGACGACATACCCTTGGCGCTCGAGGTTAAGCTGAGCGCGCTCGGCCTGGCGAGGCTTGCTTTGCAGAACGTACCAGGAGGGCACGCGGTGTTGCAGCGAGTCCATATAATCCGTGGCTAACTTCGCCTGATCCGGTGGCGCCGAGCATACCACCGAGCCCGTGCGCTGATCCACCCAGGCGCGCGAGCGAACCATCGCATGCTGGAATCGCTTACTATTAGAGGCTGACTTTAGATCTGTTTGAGGCAGGATGCGGGAGCCTTCGATGGTAGCGGCGCAAACAGCGGTTTCGGATTCCAGCGCGGCGAATCCCTCGGCCTGGGAGGCGCGCGCGCGGCAAGGGGCGGAATGGGTGTTGGGCGCGGTCCTTGTGATCGCGCCTCTGTTTCTTGGCGGGAAGCCGGCGTGGGCATTGTTATCGCTGGAAGTTTTATCGTTGGCGATGATCGCCTTGGTGCTCATGCAGCCGCGGCCGTTGCCGATCTCGGCGCGTGAAGGGGTCGCGATTGCGCTGTTGTTGGGGCTGCCTTGGCTGTATTTGCTCCCATTGCCGGCGGTTATCGCGACTTGGGTGCCGGGGCATGCGCTGTATGCCGAGGCGTCAGCGCTCATGATGGGGGAGGCGGGCTCGGGCTTGACTCGGTTATCCGTGGTTCCGGACGTGACGGAGTCGAGCGGGCTGTTTCTTTGGGCGCCGGTTGGGGTGTTCATCGTCACGCGTTGGCTGGCGCCCACGGCGCTCCTGCGGTTGGTGCTGCTGGTGCTTGCTGTCGGCCTGCTACAAGGTCTCCTGGGTGCGGTGCAATTCTTGCTGGATCTGGCGCCGCTTGGTGGTGATCTTGATGCGAATGGGTTCGAGGGGCTGCGGAGTGCCGCGGGGACCTTGAGCAATGCCGGCCACTTGGCGGGGTTGCTGAACATGGTGTTGGCGTTGACGCTTGGGCTGACCGCTTATGGGCTGGAGCATCGCAGCCGGCGACGAAAACGCCGCGGTGAGGCGCTGAGCGTGGGCGATTGGCTGCAGCGCTATCCAGCCATTCCTTACGCGGTGATCGCTGCGTTGCTGCTGGCGGCGCTGCTGCTAACGCGCTCGCGCGTCGGCATTGGCCTGAGCATCCTTGCCGTCATGATCTGGACGCTGTTGCTGGCCCAGCGTTCAGCGGGTCAAGAGCGGTGGTTGGGGATTCCGCGCGCGCTCGTGATGGTCGCGATAGGCGGCGCGCTGGTGATGGCGCTGTTGCCGCTGTTCGACCGGTTTTCGGTGCCTGATGTGATGGCGCGGCAGCAGGGAGAAATTGTGACGGCAACCTTGTCTGGCATCGTTGCCTTTTTCCCCTTCGGCAGCGGCCCGGGAACTTACAGCGAGGTGTTTCCGGCATTCCAGCCCGTGGAACTGGGTCAGTGGTCGATCTCGCACGCTCAAAATAGTGTTCTCGAGTGGGTGTTCGAGATGGGGGTACTCGGTGCGGTCTTGATCGTGCTCGGCTTGGCCATGTATCTGCGACAGTGGGTGCGGATCGGGGCGGCTGGGCCTTGGCCTCGGCAACGTTTTCTCCAGCTGGGCGCTGGGATTGGCTTGCTGTTGGCGCTGTTGCAGGGGCTCTTTGATGACACGCTGCAGATTCCGGCTAATGTGATCTATTTTGCGTTCCTGGCAGGCCTGTTCTACGGCGTGCCCGCGACCCAGGTTGAGTCAACCGCGCGGCGTGCACGACCTCGGCGCACACCGGATCTTGTGGCCGAGGAGGTGAGAGGAGGCGTGGCTCGCCGAAAAGGGACCCGACCACCGGCGGGAGGGCAGATCCCGAATCCGTTTCTCGATGATGATGCGTCTACTGATCGGCACGCTGGAGTCAGCGGAGGGCAATCTGTATGACTGAGCCTGAAGATCGCGGTCAGGCGTCAGACCCCGGAAGGGCGATCGGCCCTTGGCGAGGAGCGATGGCGCCCGGTCCTGGCGGTGTTGCGCTAGCGGCTGCATCGGAACCCCTAGAAGACGACAGCATTGATTTGCGCCGCTACTGGCACATGCTGCTGCGGCGTAAGTGGATACTGGTTGCCGCTGTGGTCCTTGCGTTGTTGGTTGGGTTGGTCATGACCTACCGCACCACGCCAGTCTACCAAGCGACCCTGTTGCTCCATATTGAGCCTCAGAATGATCGATTCCTGGAATACCAAGAAGATGTCGAGCTTGGGGAGTCTCGAAGTGACAAGGATTTTTATCAAACGCAGTATGAGTTGCTCAAGAGTCGCAATCTTGCTAGCAGGGTGATTGAGCGGCTCGGCCTCCAGACCCGCTCGGCGCCTCGGCAGTCGAGCGATGCTTCGGCCTTGGCGGAGGTCTCGGCGGGCTTGCGGCGTTTGCTCGGCGGCGGTCAAGATGCGCAATCTGCCAGGGATACCCCAGGGAACAATGGGGCATCATCCTCTAATCTGGAGGGTGCATTGCTATCCCGGCTGACGGTCTCGCCGGTGCGCGGTTCGCGGCTCGTACGGTTGCATTATGCGAGTCCCAATCCCCGCGAGGCGGCCCAAATCTTGAACGCCTGGGCCGAGAGTTTCATCAATATGACGCTGGAGCGTCGCTACGATGCGACGGTCTATGCCGAGCGTTTCCTGGAGGAGCGCATCAAACAGGTGCGGGCCAATCTTGAGGATTCCGAAGCCCGGCTGGTTGCTTACGCCAAGGAGCGACAGATCTACGACTTGGAAGACCGCTTAGGCAGTGCCAAGCAGCGGTTGACGGCCTTTCGTAATGCACTCACCGCCGCCCAGACAGAGGCGATTCAGGCCGCAGCCGCGGCTGGCCGAGATGACGTTGGCCAAGATGATGATGGCCTGGCGACACTCATGATGCTGGATAGCGGTGTGATCGAGCAGCTGAAGGAGCGTAAGGTGGATCTGCAGATCGCATATCGCGATCAACTGAACCGGTTTACGCCAGACTTTCCAGACGTTGAGCAGTTACGCCAGCAGATCAATGAAGTCGACGAGCAGATTGCGCAAGAGGTTGAGTTGATCCGTACCGCCCTCGAGCAAGATTATCGTGCGAAACGGCGCGAGCAGGCGGCGCTGCAGACGGAGGTCGACGCGTTGGAGCAGGAATTGCTGGCCTTGCAGGACAGGAATACCGATTACCAGACGCTCAAGCGCGACGTGGAAACCAACAGCCAACTCTACGATGGCTTGCTTCAGCGCATGAAGGAGGTGGGCGTCGTTGCCGGAATCACGGCGAACAACATCTCGATTGTGGATTCGGCGCAAATTCCGCGGTCACCCTTTAAGCCGAGTTTGCGCTCGAATCTGATGAAGGCGCTGATGCTAGGGCTTGTCGTCGGGGCACTGGTGATCTTTTTGGTCGAACACATCGATGATACCATCAAGACGAGCGATGACGTGGAAACGCGGCTGCATGCGCCGGTGCTGGGAGTGATCCCCTATGCTTCGGCGCGCGCTTATGGGATCGAGGATCAAGAGGTCCCTTTGCTCGCGGCGGTTGATCCACAGAGTCCGGTGGCCGAGGCGGTGCGCTCTCTACGCACGCAACTGCTGTTTGCGACCGCCGAGGGCGCGCCTAAGGTCTTGCATTTGACCAGCGCTGGGCCAGGCGAGGGCAAGACGACGGTGGCGACGAGTATCGCGATTGCCTTTGCGCAGGCGGGGGCGAAGGTCTTACTGATCGATGCCGACCTGCGGGCGCCGTCTTTGCACCGTGTGTTTGATCTACCGAATTCGGTCGGGTTGACCAATTACCTGGCTGGCTCCATGCAGCCGGCCGAGATTGCGCAGCCGACCGCGACAACGCGTCTTTTCTCGATAACGAGTGGTCCGCTGCCACCCAATCCGGTCGAGCTAATCTCGAGCGCAAAGATGGGCGAGTTGATCGCGCTAGCGGCCGAGCGCTTTGATTATGTGTTGCTCGATGGGCCGCCGGTGATTGGCTTGGCCGATGCGTTGGTCCTGGCCAATCTGGCGCGCGGGACGGTTTTCGTTGCCGATGCGGAGAGCACCCGCTATGGTGCGATGGAGGGCGCGGTCAAACGCTTGAAGGCCGCGCATGCGAATATCATCGGGGCGGTGATCGACCGCCTTGGGAAGGTCGGCAGCGGTTATGGCTACGGCTACGGCTATGACTACCAATACACCTACCACTACGGTGGCCGCGAGACGGCGTTGCCCGAGCAGGCCTAGGGGCGCTGGGCGTGTCTGGCGGTCCAATGCTGGCGGCAGGCGCACTGGAGCGTTGAGGGATTTTTGCAGTGTCTGTTGTGCGCCTCGTTGTCGTGTTGGCGGTTGCTGGGCTGTTGCTTTGGCGAATGATGGTATCCGGCGTACCAGCGCCAACGCAGCAGCGCGCCGCAGCGGTTGAACAGACGCCTGCCGGAGCGCTGACGCAGCGCGGTGCGGATCGGTTGCAGGCCGCGTTGTCGCCCCAGGAGGATCCCGAGTCCGACGATGAACAGGCGGCGCCCGCACCGGAAGCACTCAGGCAGGCCTTTCAGCAAAATCCAACCGACCCGGAACCGTTGTTGCAGACGGCGCCACGGCTGCTGGCGGCGGACGAGACGGCGCGAGCGGATGCGATGATCGAGATGGCCGTCCGCTTACGGCCGGCTGATCCGACTGTCCACCTGCGCGCTGGACGTTTCTGGATGGAACGGGGCGAGCTAGAGCAAGCACTGCGCCATTGGCTGCTGACGCTCGAGGCTGATCCGACCGCCACCGAGGCGATTTTCCCGTTGATGCGTGAGCTGGCTGATGAGGCGGAAACGCGTGAGGTGCTCATGCCGCTGGCAATGACGCCGCCATCTTGGTGGCCAGCCTTCTTCGCCGATCTCGCGGAACATAGCGCCGATATTGGGGCGGTTCGGGCGTTTTATGAGCTGCGCACGGCAATGTCCTTTGAGCCACTGACGGAGCTCGAGCGCAAGCATTACATTGAGCGTCTGCGCCGGGAAGGTCGAATCGTCGAGGCGTACTTGGCCTGGTTGAACGGACTGAGCCCAGAGCGGCGCTGGGAACTTGGTTTGTTGTACGACGGTGGGTTCGAGTCCGAGCCGACGGGTTGGGGCTTCGACTGGCGGATGCAGGGCGATGAGACGGTGCTGGTCAATTACACCAAGACCTATGGCATCAACGGAGATCAGGCGCTGCATGTCCTGTTCAGAGAGCATGAAGGACCGATGGCGGAGGTGGCTCAACCCTTGTTTCTGGATCCTGGCGAGTATCGGCTGAGCGGACGTTACCGCGCGGATCGATTGGCCACGCGCGGCGGCTTACGCTGGATTGTGCAGTGTGTGCAGCCCGATCAGTCGTTGCTCGAAGAGAGCCAGCGTTTTCTTGGCTCGAACAAATGGGATACCTTTGAGGTTGCGTTTGCCGTGCCGGCTTCCTGTGACTTGCAGGAGCTACGCTTAGTGTCGGTAGATGAATTCGGCCTGAGTCGAGCCATTTCCGGTGGGATCTGGTTCGACGAGATGCGCGTGCGCCGGATCCCGCCACCGGCCGCGACTCAGCCGAGTGTTGTTGAGGCCAGTGCCTCGGTGGAGCCGACGACGGTGCCAGAGGCGGACGCCGACGCGGCAGAGGTTGCCGAGGAAACCTTGGGGCCAGTTGCGACGGTGCTTGGTGTTGAGGGCGAGGTGCTGGTGACGCAGGCGGGGCGTTATGTGATGGCGCGGGAGGGCCGAGGGCTCGAGTTGGGTGACCGTCTCATTACACTGGAGGGCAGTACCGCGGTGCTCGAATACTCGGCCGGATGTCGGCAGGTGCTTAACGCGAATCGGCTGCTCACCATTAACGGGAGTGAACGCTGCGAGCCATCGGAGTCCTCGGATGATTGATCTGCATTGCCACATGCTGCCGGCTATCGACGACGGCGCGCCAGAGTTGGCAACAGCGCTGGAAATGGCGCGGATTGCGGTGGCGGACGGTATCGAGTTCACCGCCTGCACGCCGCACATCTACCCGGGACTGTATCATAATGATGCCGCCGGCATCGCTCGCGCGACAGTGGCGTTTCGCCGCGCCCTGTTGGAGGCCGATATCGGGCTCGAAGTCAGCTACGGTGCTGATATCCAGATGGTGCCTGAAATGCTGGCAGCGCTGCGCGCTGGGCATTTTCCCACCCTGCACGGGTCGCGCTATTTTCTGTTCGAGCCGCCACATCATACGGTTCCCGCGCGATTCTTGGATTCGTTATTCGATCATTTGGCCGCCGGCTTTGTGCCGGTGATTACCCATCCAGAACGTCTGAGTTGGCTGGATGACGATCATTACGATTGGTTTCGGGCCGCGGTACGTCAGGGGGCCTGGCTGCAGGTGACCGCGGGTGCCCTGACCGGGCGCTTCAGCCCTCGTGCCCGTCGCCTGGCGGAACGCTTGCTCGGCGATGGGCTTGTTCATCTGCTCGCAACCGATGCGCATTCGGTGGAGAGACGACCGCCGCTGTTGGCCGAGGGCCGAGAAGCCGCTGCGCGCTTGGTTGGGCCAGAGGAGGCGGAACGCTTGGTGCGCTGGCGTCCGCGGGCGGTGATTGATGATGTTGATCCGGAAGAGGTGCCGGCACCGCCGGGGGTTTCTGCGTTGGACGCGGCAGCGGCGCCTGCAGGGCGTGCCGGTGGTTGGTTTTCACGGCTCTTTCTGGGGCGGTGAGTGTGTTCACGAGCACTGCAAATGTCGCCGTCGTGGTGGGATTGGTTCCTGTACTCTAATCGTTAGGCTCAAGATGGAGAATGCTGTTATGAAGAACATCGTCGCTGTTTCGTCGCTTGCCTTCGCGCTGATTGGTTTCGCGAGCGTTGCGTTCTCGCAGGGGTCGGGTCCGCAAGGCTGGCAACAGCCGTGTTCAGAGGTGTCGGGTACGCCGCAGCCGATACAGTTCAACCCGCCCTCAGTCGCAAACTGCGTCTGCAGACTGCCGCAGGATTGCTCGGTATCGCCCTGCGATCAAAGTCCGGCGGCAAGACGGATGTGCCGCGTGTCTCCGGCGAGGTAACGAACGGCTGAGCAGGGCAGGCGGCTGGGATGCATAATCCGGCGCTCTTAGCCCGGCTTGGGTGGTGGCTTGGCGCGCTCATTGCCGTGCTGTTCGCCCTTTTTGCCGGGCTGTGGGCCTGGGGTGAGAACGCCTCGGAAGGCGTCTTGCTGCGATTGAACGAACGGTTGTCGACACCCTACCAAACCGACCGCTGGACGGGGCCATGGTCCGCGTTGACGACAGCGGCGCGTTTCAATCCCTTCTCCGCCGAGTACCCCTCTCTGCAAGCACTGGCGGCCCAGCGCATCGGATCGAGTCGGCTCGCCGAGGCTGGCATCTCCGCCGATGTCGATGCGTTCATCATCGATCTGTATCGCCGGGCGCTGAATCGGCGTCCGCATTGGGGCGCGTTGTGGGCACGTCTCGCCACCCTGAAAGCGGAAGAGGGCGCAACCGTGCCGGCGGTTTGGGCTGCGCTCGAGCGTGCCAAGACCTTCGCGCTCTATGAGCCCGAGGTGCTGCAGACCGAGCTGCGGCTGGGTTTTTCACTCTGGTCGCGGCTCGATGCCAAGCAGCGTGAGGGTGTGCGCGAGACGGTGACCTTCCTACTCGAGCGCGAGCCGCGCAATGTGATCGATCTGGCGATGGCCTTCGGCTGGGTGGATCAGCTCAGGCCTATGCTGAGTCAGGCACGGGATATCAGCTACCTGAACCAGCGCCTGAATCGTGCCGAGCTGTTTTCGCCAGAGTCATGACAATGCCCGTGCTGGATCTGCGACAGTTGGATGGGTGGCTTTTGTTAGGGCTGCTGATGTTGATCGCCTGGCTGCCGCTTCCGATCGGCAGCAACCATCCGCTGGCAATCGGTGTGATGGAGGTGGCTGTCTTTGCGCTGTTGGCGGTTTGGATGCTGGCCAGAGGGTGGTCGGCCGAGGCAGCACCGAGGCCTGTGTTCGCCGGTGGTGCCGCGCGCTGGGTCTTGGGCTTGCTGCTGGCGTGGTTGGCCTATCACCTGCTTCAGGTGCTTCCTTTGCCGCTGGAGGTCATTGGCTGGCTGAATCCGACAGCGGCGGATGTTTACCGCTACGCAGATGAGACGGGGGCGCGTCTGTTCACGCTGAGTCTGGACCCGGGCCTCAGCCTGCAGGCGTTTCTGCAAGCGGCCGCTTACGTCGGTTTGCTGGTGTTGGTCATGGCACTGATCAACACCCGCGAGCGGGTGCGCTTGCTCGTCTATGTGATGTTGGCGGTTGTGACGCTGGAAGCCCTATGGGGCATTGCGGGGATCTACGCGACACCAGCCGTGCGTGCCCGCGGTACCTATATCAATCCGAACCATTTCGCGGGTCTGCTGGAACTGGGCATTGGTCTGACGCTGGGATGGCTTCTGACACTCGGCGCCGCGAGACAACGTCACAGCCACTGGCGGCAGCGTCTGAGTGGGCTGCTTCAGTCTGTGAACGGACGCAATCTGCGCCTGTATGGGTATCTAGCCCTTTTGATTCTATTCGGCGCGCTGGTCCTGTCAGCGTCGCGCGGGGGCATTCTGGCGATGCTGGCCGCGATCAGCCTGATGTTTGCCGTGGCTGCCGCTGTTCGTGGTAGCCAGGGGCGTGCCTTACGGTTGCTAGGGGTGGCGCTACTGGCACTTTTGGCAGGTGCTGTTGTGTTTGGTGCCGATTTGTTCCTAAAGCGACTGGATCAGAGTTTTTTGGAGGCGGAAGGACGCCGCCAGACGGCGACGGCGACGGTGCTGATGATTCAGTCTTACCCGGTCCTTGGCAGTGGTTCAGGAACCTGGGGAACCCTGTATCCGATGTTCAAGGCGCCGGAAGCTCACTCGATGCTGAAGACCGAGAACGCGCACAATGACCATTTAGAACTCCTCGCCGAGCAAGGGGTGATTGGCTATATGCTGCTTGGCGGAGCGATTCTCGTGGCTATCGGCGTCAATCTGCTCGCCCTAAGGCGCGGTGACGCTCTCATCAGAGGACTGTCTTTTGGTTGCGCCCTTGGAATGCTGTCCCTTTTGATTCATGCCTGGGTCGAATTCAACTTCCATATTCCCGCGAATGCTGCTTGGTTTTGGGTCGTGCTCGCGCTCGGTCTTGCTGTCTCCGCATTGCCGGATACTGACACAAAAGCTTGATCTTCACGTTGCAGTGTGCATGTCTTGTGGTTTGGGTCATATTCGGATAGAGTCGCTTTGGGTGTGGCTTGATGGAACCATCTAAAAACGCTGGCGATAAGGATAGAGGTGCACAATCATGCCAGACTGCTGTTGGATTTTTCTTGTAGCGCTTGTTGGCTCGATATTGTGCGTTAAGGGAGGAATTGTGCTCGGCCCGCGGATGGGCGGTTTAGATCTCCCTACAGGACATAAGCAACACGAGCGCCCGGTGCCTTATTTAGGTGGCATCGGCGTGATGGCGGCTCTGATGCTCTTCGTGGTGATGGACGGCTTTCAGCTCACGACGACAGAGTCCACCACGCTGATATCATTGACGGTCAGCGGATCCATGATCTTTTTCATGGGATTAGCCGATGACCGCTGGAATCTTTGCTATCGGCTGCGGTTGCTCGTGCAGTCCGTGGCGGCACTGATCATGATTTTTGGCGCTGGGGTGGCGTTGGTGAATCTCGGCGAATTGGTCCCAACGATATTCTTGGGGCTTGGAGTCTTGAGTATTCCCCTGACGATCTTCGGGGTGCTCAGTGTCAGTAACGCCCTCAATATGATGGATGGCATTGATGGGCTGTCCGGATTGCTCTCTCTTATCAGTTTTTTGCTGCTAGCCATTATCGCCTATAGCGCCGGTGATCAGACTAACGGCCTGTTAGCGTTATCGCTGGCGGGCGGAGTCATGGGCTTCTTGCTCTATAACATGCGCTGCTGCGGCCGTCATGGAGCTGAGGTTTATCTAGGGGATAACGGGAGCATGCTGATTGGATTCATGCTGGCCTGGCTCTTCATCGACCTCTCGCAAGGCCCGGACCCCGCAATGACGCCGGTGACGGCCTTGTTTCTATTCTCGCTGCCCTTGTATGACTCCGCGCTGACGATTGCAAGGCGGGTTTGGCTGGGGAAATCGCCCTTCCGGGCTGATCGTTCGCACCTCCATCACCTCTTATTGGACGCGGGGGCCAGCGTCGAGACCGCCGCCTTTATCTTGGCGGGCTTTCATCTCTTGCTTGGTCTAGTCGGTCTGTTTGGGCTGTATTTAGGGGTGGCGGAGTGGCTGTTGTTCCAGGTTTTCGTGCTGCTGTCGCTTGTCTACGCCTTTGTCGTGTTGCGTCCCTGGCGTTTTGTCCCTTGGATGCGCATTCTGATGGTGCGTCTCGGGATTACGCTGCAGCATGGCACCGGGATCTTTATCGGTGGCATCCATCCCGATGATGTCGATTCACTTGTCGCGGAACTGCGCCCCTTGCTGCAACCTCGCGCGGGTATCCGGGCTTATGCCTACTCTCCACGGCTATTGACGCATGAATCAGTGTTTATCGTCGTGGATATTGGTTCGTGGTACGAGGTACGCAGGACGTTACCCCGATTACGACAGTATCTGAGCATGGAGCATCCCTATGAGGTCCGGCAATACATTGCACGGAATCCGAGCAATGATCGTCGATCGGCGAGACGCAATCCTGATTACGAGCTTCGGAGAACGGACCGTCGCGGTCAACTCCCATTGCGCGAGATTTTGCTGGCCCCTGAACATGGGGCGGCCATCCAATGGCGAGACTATGACTATCGTCGCTGGAGTTTAAAAGAACAACCCGGGAGTGAGCTTGCGAGTTGAACCAATGTAAAAGCAGCGTTAACAAAAAAGCCGGGCTAGCCCGGCTTTTTTAGTGATTTTGTTGTGTTTGTTGTTGGTTAGTTCGTTGCTGTTATTCGACGCTATTGAACGCGGGCTTTTCCTATTCAGCTCCAGCCGCACTAGCCTGAATGGCATCAGTTGTTAGCTACCCTTTGTTTCGAACTCTCCAATGCAAGATGAGTGGGAAACCGGCTAACAGCAGAAAGGCAGTCGGCGGGGCTGGAACCTGGTTTAAGGTAATATTCCCAATGGTCACGCTGTCTCCTGTAATAGGTTCTATATTCGTATCGAAATCGCCATTATCAACAAAAGCACTAAGTATCACTTCCTGATTTTCGTAGGCCGTCACATCGTAGGATAAACTACCTGAACCTGAATTAGACTCTGCTGCTACGACCGGAGTGATCCATGGAAAATTGCTTGGTCCCACCAGATCAACCAACGGAAAAAACGTTGTGTCGAAGAGGATTATAGAAACTAAGTCCGACGACGAATCCGTCATTGACCATCCATAGTCGAAGGACAGCCAGACCGAACCACCCTCTGCATCAGGAACAGTAAAATTTTGGAAAAGATCGACCGTCGAGTAAGAGGAGCTGTTAACTGCTGTACCAGTCCCTGCGGCCGCGTCGCGCCGGAAATTATTGTCAGTATCCACTGCAACGTCGTCGAGTTCATTACCGGTAATAGGGGAGGTGCCATCAAATCGTTCGCCACTCCAACCCTCAAAAGAGCCGAAGTCGCCGTTCTTAAGCGGAAGCGGCGCTGCTGACGACAGTCCAGTGAATAGCAGGCCAAGGCTGCCTGCAAGTAATTGATTAAGATTCATTTTTAAGCGACTCCATGGTTTCAGGTTAATTCGAGCCATAATGGCTGACCGCAGCCTTGGCATTCCCCATAAGTCGGCGGATTTTGCCACATCAAGGGTGTTGCGACAGTCCGCTTCGTCGGGGTTCGCCTGAGCAGGCGAGCAGCCGGAGGTTGCGCAGAACCTGTGATGGTTTGATCAGTATGTTCTGATTGAAAGAGTTATCCAATACTGAGTCAATGGATATAAGCAAATTTTGCGCCTAGTTTTTTTATGTTATAAATATCAGTTAGATAAGCTTGATCAGTCTGTTTGGTCCTTGGTGCCTCTCAGTCAGTGTAAACTTTTCTGACGTTGCTTAATCGAATGGCACCCACCAATCGCTGAGGAAGCGCCCGATCTCCCGCGCGCCTCGCGGATAGGCAAATCCTGTCAGCGCTTGCCTTAATGATGACGCCGCCGGTATCGACGCCGATATCCTCGGCGATGACCGAGCATTTGGCCTGCAGCAGGAAGACGATGGGCGCCTCGACGTCGCTGAGCGTCTCGTAGTTCGCCTGACCCTTGGCGATGATCAGGCCGGCACGCTCAAAGCGCTCGCGAAAGCCCGGCGAGCAAAGCCCCAGTGGCGTGCCCATGGCGTCGCAGCCGGTCTCGCTGAGTTCGGCGACCTGGTCCAGACCCGCCTCGATGGCCTCCTCGCGGGTGGCATCATTGAGTACTGGGCCGGCCTTGACGACATAGTGCACCGGCACCGGTAGGGTTTCGATCAGCACGCGATCGAATACCGTCTCCCCGGCATTGTCGGCCAGGTACAGCACCGCATCGACCTGCTGCAGCGCTTGGCGCAGCACCTCCATGTCATCGATCGCCGCTGTCGCCCGGAGCACGCGCTCCAGGGTGGCCTCCAGATCGTAGCTCTCGGCGACGCCGTAGTCGATGATATTGCCGGCGATGGCGATGCGCACCGCGGTCGCGAGCGGATCATCGGCGGCCGCAACCCGTTCTCTGAGCGTCGGCAGCAGGGCGAGGGCGCGGGCGGTAGCCTCTTGTTTGCTCGCCCGGTAGGGGTCGGCCACTTGGGTACGCTCGCGCACCAGCCGATGAATCTGGTTGCCCATCTCCGGTGGCGTCGCCTCATCGGAGAGTGCGTGCAGCTCGGTCATGGTCTCTTCCAGGATCGCGCGCTGTAAAACGGGCGAGGCGCCGGCACGGCGGGCCGCGCTCAGCGCCTGACGCAAGAAGCAGGGCCAGCAATCGAGATAGATCTTCATCGCAAACCGCCCCTAACCCTCGCCCTAGCGCTTCTGTTGCAGCAGTTCATCATGATAAGAGCCCTCGCGCAGCAGCTTGGCGCCGCACTGCGGGCAGCGCTCATCCTGGCAGGGAACCCCGCGTTGATGCGCGGCGCGATAGTCGCACTTCGGGCAGAAGCAGGTGCCGCCGGTGCCCATGTCGTGTCGCCGTTCTTGGGGCATGATCGCATCTCCTCGTTGCTTTTTCCGATCAGATCAGTCGGAATTGTGCGCCGGTAACACGGGGCTCGCATTGATAAGTCTCGATTGCCCAATAGCCTCAACCTCCCTTATCTTGATCCAATGCCTGCAACCGATAGAGCGTCTCAAGTGCCTTGCGCGGGCTGAGGTTATCCGGATCTAGCTCGCGCAGTGCCTCCAAGACTGGGTTGGGACTCGGCTCGCGGATCATGGGTGGCGCTGGTGCCGCCGCCGACTCAGACGACTCAGCGGGAAACAGCGACAGCTGCGTCGCTGCCCGATCGCGCTCCATCGATTGCTCTTCCAACCGGCGCAGATGCTCCCGCGCGCGCGCGATCACCGCCGTTGGCACGCCCGCCAGCGCGGCCACCTGCAAGCCATAGCTCTGGCTCGCCGGCCCCTCGCGCAGGCGGTGCAGAAAGACGATCCGCTCGCCATGCTCGACGGCATCCAGATGCACGTTGCGCACGCGCGCATGGCGCTCCGGCAGCGCGGTCAGCTCGAAGTAATGGGTGGCGAAGAGGGTGAAGGCGCGCAACTGATCGGCGAGCGCCTCGGCGCAGGCCCAGGCCAGCGAGAGGCCGTCGAAGGTGCTGGTGCCGCGGCCGATCTCGTCGATCAACACCAGGCTGTTGGCGGTGGCGTTGTTGAGGATATTGGCGGTCTCTTCCATCTCGACCATGAAGGTTGAACGCCCGCGCGCCAGATCATCGGCGGCACCGATGCGCGAGAAGATGCGATCGATCGGCCCCAGGCGCGCCGTCGCCGCGGGCACGAAGCTGCCGGCATAGGCCATCACCAGGATCAGCGCGACCTGGCGCATGAAGGTCGATTTGCCGCCCATGTTGGGACCGGTGATCACCAGCATCCGTCGCGCCTCGTCGAGGCTGAGCCCATTGGGCACGAAGGGCTCGGCGCACACTTGCTCGACCACCGGATGACGACCCTCCTCGATCTCGATCCCCGGCGTCGCGACCAGTTCTGGCCGGCTCCAGTTCAGTCGCTCGGCGCGCTCGGCCAGGTTGCAGAGCACATCCAGCTCGGCGATCGCCGCCGTGCTGGCCTGCAACGGCTCAAGGCGCGCTTGTAGCTGCTCGATCAGTGCCTCGTAGAGCTGCTTCTCGCGCGCGAGCGCGCGCTCGCGGGCGCTTAGCACCTGCTCCTCGAAACGCTTCAGCTCGGGGGTGATGTAGCGCTCGCTGGCCTTGAGGGTCTGGCGGCGCTGATAGTCCTCGGGCACGCGCTCGGCATGGCTGCGACCGAGTTCGATGTAGTAGCCATGCACCCGGTTGTAGCCGACCTTGAGCGTGCCGATGCCGGTGCGCGCGCGCTCGCGCTGCTCGAGATCGAGCAGGAACTGATCGCCGTGCTCGGCCAGATCGCGCAGTTGGTCGAGTTCGGCATCATAGCCGGGCGCGATCACGCCGCCGTCGCGGATCAGCATCGGCGGCTGTTCGATGAGGGCGCGTTGCAGTAGGTCGAGCAGGTCGGGGTGCGCGCCGAGTTCGGTCTCGAGCTGGCCGAGACGCGGGCTCTCGGCCATGCCCAGATCGGCATGCAGCGCCGGCAGCCGCGCGAGTGCCTCGCGCAGGGCCGCCAGATCACGCGGGCGTGCCGAACCGAGCGCGACGCGCGCGAGGATGCGCTCCAGATCACCGATCGCGGCCAGCTCCTCGCGCAACGCCTCGAACGCGCCTGCGCCTAGCAGCGCCTCGATGGCCTGATGCCGCTCGCCGAGCGCCCGACGATCGCGCAGCGGGCGGTTGATCCAGCGCCGCAGCAGGCGTGCGCCCATCGCCGTGGCGGTGCGATCCATGATGCCGGCGAGCGTGTGCGGATCGCGCGCGCCCCCGCCCTGGCCGGCGCTCGCGCCCGAAGCGGCGCTGAGTGAGCGCGTCAGCTCCAGGTTGCGGCGGGTGGCGGCATCCAGGATCAGCGCATCATCGCGGGTCTCGGTACGCAGGCCGCGCAGATGGGGCAGGGCGACGCGCTGGGTCTCCTTCACATACTGCAGCAGACAGCCGGCGGCGCCGACCGCCAGGCGCAGTCCAGCGCAACCGAAGCCGTTCAGATCCTGGGTGCCGAATTGCTCGCGGAGCAGCCGCTCGGCGCTGTCGGCATCGAACTGCCAGGGCGCGCGACGGGTGATGCCGGTCGCCAGCCCCGTCGGGGCCTGCTCGCCGAGTTGCTCGGGCAACCGGCTGCTCTCGCTCAGCAGCAGCTCAGCCGGGCGCAGGCGTTCCAGTTCGGCGATGAGCGCCTCCCGGCCGTCGATCTCGAGCACTGAGAAGCGTCCACTGGCCAGCTCCAGCACCGCGAGTCCAACGCGTTCAGCCGCGTCGGTGCCCGAGCTGGCGCCCGAGCCGGCGCTCGATTTGACCTTGGAGTCAGCGCCCGACTCAGCGAGGGCGCAGAGCAGATTCTCCTGCCGCTCCTCGAGCAGCGCCTCATCGGTCAGGGTGCCAGGCGTGACGATCCGCACCACCTCGCGCTCGACCGGCCCCTTGGCCTTGGCCGGATCGCCCTTCTGCTCACAGATCGCCACCGAGACGCCGCGTTTCACCAGCCGCGCCAGATAGGCTTCGACGGCATGATAAGGTATGCCGGCCATCGGGATCGGCATCCCGGCGGACTGGCCGCGCTTGGTCAAGGTGATATCGAGCAGCCGCGCGGCGCGTTCGGCGTCCTCGAAGAACAGCTCGTAGAAATCCCCCATGCGGTAGAACAGCAGCATGTGCGCATACTCGGCCTTGATGCGCAGATATTGCTGCATCATGGGGGTGTGCTCGGCGAGGCGTTCGTCTCGCTCGTTGGGTGTCGTTGGTCGCGCGTTCAATCGTTTCGGTCCTGGTTGGGTGGGCGGCTGCAAGGTAGTATCGCCGGCTTCGCAACGGCAAGACATGAGGATCACAGAAGCAACACAATGGCTTTCGACGAACAACAGCTCAATCGCATCCTGTCACCGGTCTATGTCGCGCGTGGTCGGCGCTATGCCGAAAACGGCGCTGTGCTCAGTGTCGGACACCCGGACCAGCCGGGCCGGCTCTCCGGGCAGGTGCGGGGATCGGGCGCGCACATTTACTCGGTCGTCGTCGACATCACCGACAACCCTGGCCGTTTGCCAACCATCGCCGGCCATTGCACCTGCCCGGTGGGTTGGAACTGCAAGCATGTCGCCGCCTTGCTGCTCGCCGCCGGCGATCGGATCGAGCCGGCACCGGGGCCCACCTCGGCGCCCACCCAACAGACGTCATCGCCGGCGCTGATGCACTGGCTGCGCGAGGCCGAGCAGCTGAGCGGCGAGGGTGATTCGCTCTACGGCCTGCTCTATCTGCTGAGCCTGAACACCATGGCGATTGGACCACCGCAGGTGACACTGAGCATCGTCAAGGTGCGCCACCTCAAGAGTGGGGGGTACGGCAAGCCCTCGAGGTTCAATCCGCACACCAGCTCGCAGGCGCGGTTCATGCGCCACGAAGACCGCCGCGTGATCGCCTTGTTCAAGGCGCAGGCGCCCTCGGGCAATCTCTATGGTCGGAGCGATCGGGTCGTCCTCGACGACGAGCTGGGGGTCGAGCTGTTACAGGCGGTCCTGCGCTCCGGGCGCGGTCATTGGCGGGATCAGGACGGGCCGCCCCTGGTGCGCGGCGAGCCCGTCGCTGGCACCTTGGACTGGCGGTGGGGCGATGATTCGCAGTTGCACCTCGACTTCGAGACCGAGCGCGAGGGGTTGGTGCTGTTGCCGTTGAGCCCACCCTGGTATCTGGACCCCAACTCGGGTGAGTGTGGCCCCATCGACACTCCACTGGGCGAGCGCGAGGCGACGACCTTGGTGCGCGCGCCAACGATCCCACTGGCCGATCTCGAAACCTTCGAGCAGGCGACGCGCCAGCGCCTCAAGGGGCTCGAACTGCCAGAGCCGCCGCAGCTACAACAGCGCGAAATCGAGGTCGACGCGCCAACGCCTTGCTTGCGGTTGCAAAGCCGCGAGGTGCCGGCACGCCCGCTCTATAGCGGCTGGCACGGCTACGCGGCGCCGATGACGGAGCCGCAATGGGAAGATGAGGCGCGCCTGCTGTTCGACTATGCGGGGGTCATGGTCGATCCGCGTCAGCACGGTCAGCACATCGAGCACATCGAGGATGGCGTGCTGGTCCAATGCCAGCGGCATGCAGAGGTCGAGCAGCAGGCGATCGCGCGCTTGGAGGCGATGGGTCTGCAGCCATTGAAGGAGACCGAGCAGCAACAGGGACTGCCCTTGGGTCCGCCACGGGTCGAGGCCTGGCTGGCGTTCATGGATCGCGATGTGCCGGTGCTCGAAGGCGAGGGCTGGCGCGTCGAGGTCGATCCGAGCTTTCGTTTTCCGGTCGGACGCGTCGGCGACTGGGATCTGGATATCGAGGAGGGCGAGGCCGGGCGCTGGCTGGATCTGAGCCTCGGGGTCGAGGTCGATGGCGAGCGCCTGGACCTGCTGCCGATCCTGATCAATCTGATCCAGAATCCGGCGGTGGATCTCTCGCCGCGCGCGCTCAACGCACTCAGCGAGGAAACGCGCTTCAGTCTGCGCCTCGACGATGGGCGCTATATCTTCTTCCCAGCCGAGCGCCTGAAGCCGATCCTCTCGACCCTGATCGAACTCTACGACCCGATGGCGCGCTTGCAGGGCGATGGCCGGATGCGACTCTCGCGCCTGCAGGCCACGGAACTCGCCGAGCTGGAGCAACAGGCGCCGAATCTGAGCTGGCGCGGCGGCGAGCAGGCGCGCGCGTGGGGCCGGCGCTTGCGCGAGTTCGAGCGCATCGAGCCGGTCGCGCCACCCGCCGAGCTGCAGGCCGAGCTGCGCCCCTATCAGCAGGAGGGCTTGAACTGGCTGCAATTCCTGCGCGACTTCGAGCTGGGCGGCGTGCTCGCCGACGACATGGGCCTGGGCAAGACCATCCAGGCGCTGGCGCATCTGTTGATCGAAAAGGCCGCTGGGCGCGCCGACCGCCCGAGCCTGGTGGTGGCGCCGACCAGCCTGATGTTCAACTGGAAGCGTGAGGCCGAGCGCTTCGCGCCGTCGCTGCGGGTGGTCATCCTGCAGGGGCCGAAACGCCAGGAGCACTTCGATCATCTCGGTGAGCAGGATCTGGTGCTGACCACCTATGCCCTGCTGCCGCGCGATCTGGAGGTGCTCATCGCGCAGGACTGGCATCTGCTGATCCTCGATGAGGCGCAGGCGATCAAGAACCCGCGCAGCAAGGGCGCGCAAGCGGCGCGCGCGCTTAAGGCGCGGCATCGGCTCTGTCTCACCGGCACGCCGCTGGAGAATCATCTCGGCGAACTCTGGTCGCTGATGGATTTCCTGATGCCCGATCTGCTCGGCGACGAACGCGGGTTTCGCCGGCTGTTCCGCACGCCCATCGAGCGCCATGGCGAGCATGAGCGCACCGAGCATCTGCGCCGGCGGATCGCGCCCTTCCTGCTGCGCCGCACCAAGGAGAAGGTGGCCGCCGATCTGCCGGCGAAGACCGAGATCCTGCGCGAGGTGGCCTTGGCCTCCGATCAGCGCGATCTCTACGAGACCCTGCGTCTGGCCCTGCACGAGAAGGTGCGCAAGGAGATCGCGCGCAAGGGTCTCGCGCAGAGTGGCATCATCATCCTGGATGCCTTGCTGAAGCTGCGCCAATGCTGCTGTGATCCGCGTCTGGTCTCGCTCGAGAGCGCGCGGCGCGTGAAGGGCTCGGCGAAGCTCGACCTGCTCATGGAGCTGCTATCGGATCTGCTGCAAGAAGGGCGGCGCGTGCTGCTGTTCTCGCAGTTCACCAGCATGCTGAGTCTGATCGAAGAGGCCCTGGATCAGCGCTTGAAGCACAAGAAGGACCGCGACTACGTCAAGCTGACCGGCCAGACCCGCAACCGGCAAACGCCAGTGGACCGCTTCCAGGCCGGCGAGGTGCCGCTGTTCCTGATCAGCCTCAAGGCCGGCGGTAGCGGCTTGAACCTGACCGCTGCCGACACCGTGATCCACTACGACCCCTGGTGGAACCCGGCCGCCGAGCGTCAGGCAACCGACCGCGCGCATCGAATCGGTCAGGACAAGCCGGTGTTCGTCTACAAGCTGCTGACCGAAGGCACGGTCGAGCAGCGCGTCGCCGAATTGCAGGAGCGCAAACAGGCGCTCGCCGATGCCATGCTCGAAGGGGGCGGCAGCGCGGCCAAGTCGCTGAGCCACGAGGATCTGGATCTGCTGTTCGCGCCGCTGGATGCGGGCTGATTCAGCCCACCAGGGCCTCGAGTCGCTCGGCATCGAGTACCTGATGTCCGCGCGCATGCAAGGCCGCGATCGCCTGATCGGGCTGCTGGAAGCGAAACACCAGGATCGCCCGGTCTTCGCGGCGCAGGGTAAAGGCGTAGACGTACTCGACATTGAGCCCGGCCTGCTCGAACACGCCGAGGACCTCGGCCAGGCCGCCGGGTTGGTCATGCACCTCGACGGCGACCACCTCGGTGAGGGTGACCGACCAGCCGGCGGCATCGAGCACCTCGGCGGCATGGGCGGGGTCCTGCACGATCAGCCGCAGGATGCCGAACTCGGCGGTATCGGCCAGACACAGGGTCATGATTTTGACCCCCTCGGCGGCGAGGAGTCGGGTCGGCTCGATCAGCCGGCCGGGGCGGTTCTCGAGAAACACAGAGAGCTGAGTGAGTTTCATGGAGTTCCCATGGAAGGCTGCAGATGCGGTGTTGGAACGTCGCCTCGGCTCAATCGCCACGCTGATCGATCACGCGCTGGGCCTTGCCCTGGCTACGCTCGATGCTGTGCGGCTCGACCAAGCGCAGGCCGACGCGAACACCGACGATGCGCTCGATGGCCTGGGCGATGCGCTCGCGCATGTCCTCGAGGACGCGCACCTGATCGCTCAGTACCTCGGGCGTGACCTCGACCTCGACTGTCATCTGATCGAGCCCATGCTCGCGGCTGAGCAGGATGCGGTAATGGGGCAGGGTGCCTTCGACCGCCAGCAGTGCCGCCTCGATTTGCGAGGGGAAGATGTTGACACCGCGGATGATGAGCATGTCATCCGAGCGGCGCGCGATGCGCCGGATGCGCCGCAGGCTGCGTCCGCAGCCGCAGCGCTGCGGGATGATCGCGCTGATATCGCGGGTGCGATAGCGGATCATCGGCATCGCTTTCTTGCTCAGCGTGGTCAACACCAGTTCGCCTTCCTCGCCGTCGGGCAGCGGCTCGCCGCTGACGGGGTCGATGATCTCCGGGTAGAAATGATCCTCGAACACATGCAGGCCGTGGTGCTCGGTGCATTCGCTGGCGACGCCGGGACCGGTGATCTCGGAGAGGCCGTAGATATCGAAGGCATCGATGCCGGTGCTCGCCTCGATGTGGTCGCGCATGCCATCGCTCCAGGGTTCGGCGCCGAACACGCCGACCCGCAGCGGTAGCGCGCGCAGGTCGACGCCGAGTTCGCCGGCGCGCTCGACCAGATGGGTGAAATAGCTCGGGGTCGAGAACAGCGCGCTCACGCCGAAGTCACGGATGATCATGATCTGCCGGTCGGTGTTGCCACCGGAGGTCGGGATCACGGTCGCCCCCAGGGCCTCGGCGCCGTAATGCGCGCCGAGCCCGCCGGTGAAGAGCCCATAGCCATAGGCGTTTTGCACGATGTCGCCATTGTGCAGGGTGCAGCAGGCCAGCGTGCGCGCCATGACCTCGGACCAGACCTCGATGTCCTCACGGGTGTAGGCGACGACGATGGGCTTGCCGGTGGTGCCGCTGGAGGCGTGCAAGCGCACCACCTCGCTCATCGGGCTGGCGAAGAGGCCGAACGGGTAGGTCTCGCGCAGGTCGGCCTTGACCGTGAACGGCAGCCGGCGGAGGTCGGCGAGGGTCTGGATGGCAGCCGGCGTCAGCTCGCGCTCGCGCATGCGCTCGCGCACCAGGGCGACCTTGTCGTAGGCCCGCTGGACCACCGCGCGCAGGCGCCGCAGCTGGACCTCCTTGAGCGCGGGCTCGGGCAGGAAATCCGGGGCGCTGGCGGGATGGAACCCACCGGCGGCATCGTTCCAGAGCTCTTTCAGCATGGCAAGGCCTGTGTGGTCAGACGGCCAACCCGTCCCGGGCCGCAGGCGCGACCAAGCGCGAAGGCCTGGGCGTTGAGCGCGTGCAGCTTCTCGGCCAGATTGGCCTGGATGGCCTGCGTCCAGGCCTGCTCGCTGATCTCGAGGGCGGTCGAGAGGGCACCGAGCATGGCGACGTTGACGCTCTTCCTATTCTTCAGCGCGCCGGGCTCGATGACCTCGGGCCCGATCAGCAGGCCGTCGGGATGCAACAGCGCTCGGGTCACTTCGACCTGGGTCGGCTCGAGCACGAGCAGCACATGGGCCTCACCGGGCGGGACCATCGGGCTCAGCACCGGGCTCAGCACCGGGCTGTGCTCGGGATGGCCGTAGCGCACATCGCTGGTGACCGAGCCGCCGCGCTGACTCATCCCGTGCAGTTCGCTCTTCTTGACGTCGAAGCCGGCGCGCAGCGCGGCCTCGGCGAGGATGTCGGAGGCCTTGACGATGCCTTGGCCGCCGAGTCCGGCGATGACGATGTTGGTGATCATTGGCAGTCAGGCTCCTCGGCGGCGGCCTTCTCGTAGCGTCGGATCTTCGGTGCCGCCAGCACGCAGGGCTGGCGCACGATGAACAGCGCCGTCTCATCGCGAGCGAGCTGCGCGGCGAGGCGCTCATCGAGCCTCGCGGTCTCGTCGCTGCCCTCGATCAGCTCGACCGCTTGCACACCCATCGCTTGCGCGATGCCGGCGAAGTCGAGCCGATGGGCGGGGCTGTGGTCGAGCGCGCGGCCGGTACCGGGATGCTCCTGCTGGCCGGTCATCGCGGTGGTCTGGTTGTCGAGGATCAGCACCAGATGACCGGTCGGCGGCGGATTGTAGACCATCTCGGCGAGGCCAGTGAGCCCGGAGTGGACGAAGGTCGAATCACCGATCACGCTGACCACGCGCCGCGCCTCGGCCGCGGGCAACGCATGGCGCAGGCCGAGGCCGACGCCGATGCTCGCGCCCATGCAGACGCAGGTGTCCATGGCCGAGAACGGCGGCAGCACACCGAGGGTGTAGCAGCCGATGTCGCCGGCGACGATGCAGTCGAGATCGCGCAGTGCCTCGAACACGCCGCGATGCGAGCAGCCCTGACAGAGTTGCGGCGGTTTGCCCTTGACCGGCTCGGGTTCGGGACGCTCGTCGCCGGCGATGATGCGGCGCACGCGCGCGACATCGAGTTCACCGAAACGATAGCGCATCGGCTTGCCCTCGGCGCTGAGGTCGGCGGCATTGAGCTCATCGACCAGCACAGGATCACCTTCCTCGATCACCAACAGCCGCTCGATCTCGGCGGCGAAGGCGCGAATCCGCTCGAGCGGTAGCGGGTAGGTGAGGCCGAAGGTCAGCTGACGGGCCGCGGGGGCGGCCTCGCGGGCATGCAGGGCGGCGACGCCGGTGGCGATGATGCCGAGCCCTGCGCGGTCGGCCCGATCGCTGCCTTGGGCGATGGCTTCGGGCGGGTATTCCCGGATCGGCCCTTCGGCCTCATTCCAAGCCGCGATCTCGGCCAGCTTCTGGCGCAGGCGGTGGTGGGCGGGTTTGGCGAAGGCCGGAATCATGACCCTGGCCGGAATATCGCGCCGAAAGCGCCGTGCGGCCTGCTCGTCGTCGGGCTGCGCGGCGGTCGCGCAGGCGGCGTGGCGCTGTTCCGGGGGGCGTGGGCGCACCACGGTCTTGGCGTGACAGATGCGCGTGGTCAGGCGCAGGATGACCGGGATCTTCCAGCGCTCGCCGATCTCGAGCGCCAGCCAGGTGAACTCGTAGGCCTGCTGCGAGTCGACCGGTTCCAGCATGGGGGCGCCGGCGGCGCGGGCGTAGTGGCGATTGTCCTGCTCGTTCTGGCTCGAGGCCATGCCTGGATCATCGGCCGAGACGATCACCAGGCCGCCATCGACATCGGTATAGGTGGCTGTGAACAGCGCATCGGCGGCGACGTTGAGGCCGACGTGCTTCATGGTCACCAGGGTGCGGGCGCCGGCGAAGGCGCTGCCGATACCGACCTCGAGCGCGACCTTCTCGTTCGGCGCCCACTGAGCATGGCCGCCGAGGCGGTCGAAGGTCTCGAGGATCTCGGTCGAGGGCGTGCCCGGATAGCCGCTGCCGAGCCGCACGCCGGCGTGCAAAGCGGCGAGGGCGACGGCATCGTCACCGCTCAATAGGAGGCGTTCATCAGTCATCGCTCTTGTCACCCATGCAGCACCGTTTCGGCGCGCGCGCAGTTGCTATCGTCGCAAGCGGTGTTCGACCTCGAGGCCGGCTCACGCTTGATCGCCGCTGCGCCTCCGTGCTCGACTGCGGTTCAATACAAAGGCCGCGAGCCTACAGGGCGCGCCTTGATGGAACATTGACCTAACCAGTGCATCTGCTGGCCGAGATGACACCTTTTTGACTTACATCAGCCGGAGCCCCGATCGATGACAACCGATGACACACGCGCAGGCCTGCTACTCGGGCCAGGTCCAAACGGGCAGTGGGATGATGAACGCGTCTCCGGTCCCTGTGTGCTGCGCCTGCCGCACGGGCAGTGGCGCATGTGGTACTACGGCCGCGAGCAGGGCTTCGACCCGGAGATCCAACTGCCGAGCGGGCGGATTGGCCTGGCGGAATCCGATGATGGGCTGCACTGGAGGCGCATCAGCGGCCCACTCACGCGCGGTGCCGTGCTTGAGGCCCATCCTGATCCAACCCGCTTCGATGCGACCCATGTCGGCGTCAGTGGCGTGCGCCATGAAGACGGGCTGTACTGGATGTGGTACTTCGGCGGCGATCACAGCCGGTTTCGCATCGGGCGCTTCGATGTCAAAGGCCTGCGGCTGCGCCCGGGCTGCGCGATCTCGCGTGACGGCCTGCATTGGCAGCGTCTGGACGGGCCGTATCAGGGCGCCTTGTTGGACTTCGGCGAGCCCAATGCCTTTGATGCCGCTAGCTTGGGCTGGCCGCAGGTGGTAAGAGTGCGCCATGACCTCTGGCGGCTCTACTATCACAGCCTGGACGCGGCGCGGATGGTCTTTGGGGTCGGCCTGGCCGAATCCGATGATGGTTTGCACTGGCGCAAGCGCGGCGAGGTGTTCGGCCCGGGCGAGCCGGAGGCCTTCGATGGACTCGGCATCGGCACCCGCCAGGTGCTCTGGCACGAGGGGCGCTGGCTGATGGTCTACGAGGGCGTCGCTGGCAATGGCCATTCGATCGGGTTGGCCGAGTCCGACGACGGCGTGCACTGGACGCGGCGCCCCGGCTCGGAGCCGGATGGCTCGATCTTCGCCCATGCCGAGAGCGGCTCCGGGGCCTGGGATGCGTTCGCGGTGGGTACGCCCTGCCTGGTGGCGATGGAAGACGGCTCCTGGCGGCTCTACTATGTGGGCTGCAACGAGACTGGCCTCGGCCACGGTGACGAACTGGCAGCCCGTCATCAGATCGGGCTCGCGCTCAGTCAGGGGTCGGACCTGACGCGCTGGAGGCGTTGGGACGGCGGCCGCCGCTGAGCCGCTCGGGGGTGGTTGACGCCGGCTCGCTAGAGGCGGGCTGTGGTGGAGGGGCGGTCACCGTCCTTTTGCGCGCCTTTTCGGCGCGCTGCCGTTGCCCCTCACGCAGCGCGGCGACGGCCTCTTCGAGCGAGGGCGCCATCGCCACCTTGCCGCCTTGACTGACGATGACCCGCTTGAGCTGGGGAATCTTCACGCCATGCGCCGCTTGCAGATAAACCGGCTGCACATAGGTGATGACATCGTCGATCAAGATCAGGATCAGCTTGCCACGCTTGATCTCCGCGCCGCCTCGCCCCCAGAGCGTGAACTGCTCGGCAATCTTGGAATCCTGCTCGATCAGCGCGTCGATCTGCGAGAGCCCGAGCACCAGCATGCCGGTGGGGAGGCTGTAGACGATGATCCGACCATAGTTCGGCGCATCCGAACTGACCACCGCAAAGGCGCGCATATTGTCGCGTCCCTTCGGATTCATGGGTGCGAGCAGCAAGTGCTCGAACTGCGAGCGGTCGATCAGATTGAGCGTGACATAGTAGGGCAACAGCGTTTTGGTGTCGCCCCGGCGTGATATCTGCGGAAACATCCAACGGTCTTCCTGACCATAGAAGACGGCCGGGTCGGTCTGATGATACTTGGCATACACCGACATCTGGGTCGAGAAGAGATCCTGCGGGTAGCGGATATGCGCTCTCAGTGCATCTGGAAACTGCTCCATGTCCTTGAGCAGGCCGGGGTACATGCGCTGGTAGGCGCGCGCTATCGGATCATCGGGATCGGCCAGGTAATAGTCCATCTCGCCGGTATAGGCATCGACCACGATCTTCACGGAATTGCGGATATAGTTGAATTCCTTGGCGATCGGGCTTGCCATCCAATGATCGGGATGTTTGCCGACATTGCGATTCACCGGCTCGGCATAGGGATAGCGATCAGAGAGGGTATAGGCATCGATGATCCAGTACAGATGCCCCGGCGTCACCACCAGGTAGGGATCGCTGTCGAGTTCCAGGAAAGGGGTCACGACGCGAATGGTGCTTGGCACGTTACGCCGGATCAGGATCTGGCTATCGGGCTGTATCGCCGTGGTAAAGAACAGCTTGTAATCGCGATAGTAGAGGGCAAAGATGGCGCGTCTGAACCAGCCATCGATGGGGATGCCCGTGTTCGCGCGATAATCGTCCTGCACCACGCCGGTCTGGCCCGGATAGGAGATCTCGCCCAACGCATTGGGGGCGATCACGTCATACAGATCCTGCATGCCGTAATAGATGCCAGGCTCCTCGATCGTCAAACCATACTCCGAGCGCGGTGGCATATCCTTGAGGTACCACTCCTTGGCTTCCTCCCCGAACTGCGCCGCGGGTGACATCACCGCGCCATAGCCGTGGGTGTATCGGAACCAGCGATTGACCCAATTCTGCGAATCCTTCGGTAAGCGGTCAAAATCCAATTCCCGTGCGGCGAGGAAGACCTGCTGATAACGGCCATCGATGGTGTAGCGATCGGTATTCACCGAGAGGAAGCGGTAATAGCTGCGAATCTCCTGCATTTCGCGATACACATCGATGAGCATGTCGCGATCCCAGACCGGAATATTGCGCAGCCCGGCCGCATCGAGATCCTCGGGCGCACGATCCGCCGACGCGGTGGCCGGAACCCGATAAGGCCGGGTCTCGACCTCGGCGAGACCGAATGCATCGAGTGTGGCGGTGATATTGTCGCGAATGTAAGGCTCCTGGCGCGCGAGTTCATCCGGCTCGACCATGTAGTCCTGCACCATCGCGGGAATGGCGTCCCAATAACGCAGGCCGACCGTGATGGCCAGGAGTGTTGCAGACACCACCACCAGTGATAAGCCGCGTCTCGTATTGAGAGACCAGATCAGGCTCGCGCCCAGTATCACCAGCATGATCATCGCCGACCAAATCAACGGTAGCACGATGTTCATTTCCGTGTAGCCGGCACCGAAGAACAGCGGCGTGTGACTGTCGGTATACAGCAGCGCATGACGCTGGAACATCCACTCGACGATACCGACACAGAACATCAGTGCGATGATGACACTGAGATGCCGTTTCGCGCCGGCCGCGATATTCAACCCCCGCTTCTTCAGTGCCTGGAACTGCAGGTAATAGATGATGCCCAGGATGGTGAGGAGTACACCAAAGGCAAAGAACACCTCGAACAGCATGGTGCGAAACAGCGGCAGTGCGAACAGGTAATAGCTGATATCGTGACCGTAGACCGGATCGACGAGACCGGCACGCGGCGCAAAGAGGAAAAGCAACGTCTCTTCCCAGCGGCGATACAGTGGCGCGGCCAGAACCACCGCGAGCACCAAGGCGACGAGCAGCGACAAGTGATGGAGTCCGAGGATCAGCCAATGCAACAGCCTGGCGGAGCCGCGCGGCCGTTCGGTGCTCGCACCGAGGCTCAACGCATGGCGCGGTTTTGCCTGTTTCGCCTTGCGCCGAAACCGTAACAGCACTTTTTTCGGCGCCAGCGGTTTGATCCGCATGTAGCGCGCGGCGAGACGAAAGTTCAAGTAAAAGAAAAAGAAGAAAAACGTCGTCAATACAGCGAAAACGACATAGCTGTACAGGAGGCGTTGCCAGAAATAAAAGCCCAAGCCAAGCGATTGATACCACCAGATCTCGACCACGCCACCGGCATACACCAACGCAAAGATCGGCAATGCGATCGCCAGCATCAATGGCAGGAGGACGAGCACGAATAAACGAATCCGACGCCCGAGACGCTTTTTTGTCATACAGTGCACCCTGTCCAGGGAGATGGGAACATGCAAAAACCGAAACGATTGATTATATCACTTCCGCCAACCACTCGATCCTTGTTGACCGTGGATGCGAGCGACGCCATTATTGTTCCGACTGATGTGATCCGGATACCAAGAAGCCGCCAGATACTGGAAATAAGCGGCTCCTCCGTCTGGATTAATCCCGGCGGAACAATAAAGCGTCACGTCAGCCGCCAGCAACAGCTTTAACGAAACGGCTATCGAGCTCGGCTTTGGCACTTTTCGGCCCCTCAGACGCTGTATAGGAAGCCGCTCAAGCGAATTTAATTATTAGATCTGCAATCAATCACGAATTAATCTACTCGAAAGCAATTTGATTATCGCAGAGTTGACGCAGCAAAAGCCGAGATGATGCAAGG
>NZ_NHSF01000039.1 GCF_016653295.1 Halochromatium salexigens
CAGGCCGAGCCCAGCGTCCTGGTGATCTTCGGTGCCAGTGGCGACCTGACCCGACGCAAGCTGATCCCGGCGCTGTTTCATCTCGCCGGCGAGGGCTGCCTGGCGCCGGAGCTGCAGATCATCGGCATCAGCCGCGATTCGATCGACGACAGTGAATTCCGCGCCATGCTCAAGGACGCGACCGCCGCCTCCGCCGAGATCCCCCAGCTCGACGAGGCCGCCTGGAACGCCTTTGCCGAGCGCCTGCACTACCTGCCCGGCGACTTCACCGAGGCCGACACCTACCGGCGGCTGAGCGAAACCCTGAGCCACCAGCCCACGGCCAACCGGCTGTTCTATCTCGCCACGCCGCCCTCGGTGGCGCCGACGATCCTTCTTCAGTTGGCCGCAGCCGACCTGAACCGCGAGCAAGACGGCTTCGCACGGGTGATCCTCGAGAAGCCCTTTGGCCATGATCTCGACTCGGCGCAGGCGCTCAACGCCGTCGTCGCCGAGGCCTTCGACGAGTCGCAGGTCTATCGCATCGATCACTATCTGGGCAAGGAGACGGTCCAGAACATCCTCTTCTTCCGCTTCAGCAACGCGCTGTTCGAGCCGCTGTGGAACCGCAACCAGGTCGATTACGTCGAGATCACCGCCGCCGAACCAGTCGGCGTCGGCCATCGCGCCGGCTACTACCAGGAGTCCGGCGCGCTGCGCGATATGGTCGCCAATCACCTGCTTCAGCTGCTCGCGCTGACCGCGATGGAAGCGCCGGTGACCTTCGACGCCGACGCGGTGCGCGATAAGAAGATCGAGGTCTGGCGCAGCATCACCCCGATGACCCCCGAACAGGTCGCTGAGCGCACGGTGCGCGCCCAATACAGCGCCGGCGAGAGCGAGGGCGAGGCGGTCGCCGGCTGGCTTGAGGAGCCGAAGGTGCCGGCGAGCTCGCGCACCGAGACCTTCGCCGCGCTCGACCTGCGCATCGACAACTGGCGCTGGGCCGGCGTACCCTTCTATCTGCGCACCGGCAAGCGCCTCGCGCATCAGGTCACCGAGATCGCCGTGCACTTCCGCCATCCGCCGATGCAGCTGTTCCCGCACGAGGAGGCGCTCACGGCCAACGTCATCGTGATGCGCATCCAACCCGACGAGGGCATCAGCCTGGCATTCGGCGTCAAGCAGCCCGGCGGCGAGCGCCGCGCGGTGCCGGTGTCGATGGACTTCTGCTACCACGCCGCGTTCGGCGACAACCCGCCCTCGGCCTATGCGGTGCTGCTGCTCGACGCCCTGCGCGGTGATCCGACCTTGTTCACCCGGCGCGATGGCGTCGAGGCGCAGTGGCGCCTGATCACCCCGATCGAGCAGGCCTGGGCAGCCGACACCGCCGCCCCCTTGCCAGGCTATCGCGCCGGCAGCGACGGGCCGACCGAGGCCGATGCGCTGCTGGCCCGTAATGAGCACCACTGGCGCGCGATCGCCGACAACGTCGGTGCCTGTGCACGCTGATTCACCAGAGACGCCGCTCAAGCGGGCCCCAGGAGCACCAATGAATCAGGTGCGGATGAGCTGGTCGAACGCGCGATGAGCGACGCCGAGCGGCGGCTGGTCCGAGATGACTGGCCTGAGTATGACGACGGCCGTTGCGGCCGCCTGGTCGGTCAGCTCGACCCGATTCGGTGAGCCCTCTCGGGGGCGCGCACGAGAGGCCCTGCTCATGCTCCCGATCCTGTCCTTCTACGCCATCCTGTTGGCGCTGACCTTGGCGCTGGAGCCCTGGGTCCGGCGCCTCGGTGTGCCCTTGGGCGTGGTCCTGGTGCTGCTGGGCTTCGTCGGCTCGGAGATGTGGGTCGCGACCGGGGGCGACACCGGCCTTCACTGGCAGTGGTTTCACGACCTGATCGTTCATCTTCTGCTGCCGATTCTGATCTTCGAGGGCGCCTACAACCTGGCGCCGCGCCAGCTGCTGCGCAACCTGCTGCCGATCCTGACCCTGGCGCTGCCGGTGATGCTGCTGTGCACGGCGGTGACCGCCGCGCTGCTGTACCTGGGCATTGGACATCCGGCCGGCTTTCCCTGGTTGGCGGCCTTGATCGCCGGCGCGCTGCTATCGGCCACCGACCCGACCGCCGTGTTGGAGGTGCTCCGGCGCACCGGCGCCCCGCTGCGTTTGCAGCTGCTCCTTGACGGCGAGGGCCTGTTCAACGACGCCAATGCGATCGTGCTCTTTACCTTCCTGGTGGCGCTGGCCACCGGTGACCGGGCCTGGGCGCGTTGGGACGAGAGCGCGCTGGCCATGGTCGGCGTGCTGATCGGCGGGGCCGTGGTCGGACTAGCCGTTGGCGCGCTGGCGGTGCGCTTGGGGCGAGCATTGGACAGGCCCGTCGAGCGCGGCGTCCTCACCCTGATCACGGCCTACGGCGGCTTTGCCCTGGCCATCCAGCTCGGCGTCTCCGGGGTGGTCGCGGTGCTTTGCGTTGGGCTCCTGTTCGGTCAACACCGGCGCCGGGCGCCCGACGACGAGGCCTTGTCGGTGCTCTGGGCCTACAAGGCCTGGCTCGCCAACCGGCTGTTGTTCCTGATCGCCGGCATCACCGTGCAACTGGTCATGTTCACCGATCAATGGCTGGCGATCCTGATCGGGATCGGTGCCACCCTGGTGGGGCGCGCGGCGGCTGTGCTGCTGCTGTTGCCGCTCACTGTGCGGCTGCCGGGCACAGAGCGCCTGCCCGGAACCTGGTATCCGCTGCTGTGGTGGGGCGGCACGCGCGGCGTTGTGACCCTGGCGCTGGCGTTATCACTACCGGTCGAGCTGCCGTATTGGTGGACGATCCAGTCCATCGCCTATGGCGTGGTGCTCTGGACCCTGTTGGTGCAGGCCATGAGCATGCCGCTGGTGCTGCGCTGGCTGCGTCCTTGAGCCGCCGGTATCGATATTCTGTCGGGCGCTTGCAGGCGCGAAACATCAGCGCCAGCGATCCGGTCTCCGCTCATGACACTGACAGCCGCCCGCCTGCTGGTGGCTGTTGCAACCCCTTTTCATGAGAGTCAGGAGTCTGTTGATGCAGATCGCAATGATCGGCTTGGGGCGCATGGGCGCCAATATGGCCCGCCGGCTAGCGCGCGGCGGGCACCGCTGTGTCCTCTATGACCTCGACCCAACGGCAGTGGCCACTGTCGTCCACGGCCCTTTTAGGAGTCCCGAATGAGCAAACTTGACGCCCTCCGCGAGATGACACCGGTGGTCGCCGATACCGGCGACATCGCCTCGATCGAGGCGCACCGACCACTGGATGCGACGACCAACCCCTCTTTGCTGCTGAAGGCAGCCAAGCTGCCGGCCTATCAGCCGCTGGTCGATGAGGCGGTCGCCTACGGCCAGCGCCGCAGCGATGAGCGCAGCGCGCAAAGCCGGCTGATGATGGACAAGCTGGCGGTCAGCGTTGGCGTGCGTATCCTGGACTTGGTGCCAGGGCGCGTCTCCACCGAGGTCGACGCCCGGCTGTCCTTCGATACCCAAGCCACGATCGCCCGCGCCATGCAGATCATGGGCCTCTACGATGCCGCCGGCATCGGCAAGGAGCGCATCCTGATCAAGATCGCCGCGACCTGGGAAGGCATCCGTGCCGCTGAGGTGCTCGAGCGTGAGGGGATTCACTGCAATCTGACCCTGATGTTCGGCTTCGCCCAGGCGGTGGCCTGCGCCGAGGCCGGGGTGACGCTGATCTCGCCGTTCGTCGGGCGCATCCTCGATTGGTACAAGCACAAGGAGGGCGTCGATGGCTACGCACCCGAGGATGATCCGGGCGTGCGCTCGGTGCGGCGCATCTACGACTACTACAAGCGCCATGGCTACGAGACCACGGTGATGGGCGCGAGCTTCCGCAACACCGATCAGATCCTGGCCCTGGCCGGCTGCGATCTGTTGACCATCGCACCGCCGCTGATGGATGCGCTCGATCAGGCCGAGGGCGAGGTGCCGCGCCGCCTCGATCCAACCCATGCGCTCAGCGACGGCGAGGC
>NZ_NHSF01000040.1 GCF_016653295.1 Halochromatium salexigens
TCTCATCTGAAGTGCTTCTTGGTGCTCCCGCGCGCTTTGGAAGCCTAGTTCGCGCTGCTCCGCCAGCGGAATCGCTCTGGCGCTGCAGGGGCTGGGCGGCCAAAATCTCTACAGCGCAAATGTCTCGTTCTGAGTCGGGTATTGACGGGATGCTGAATCGGTTGCTCGCCGATGCGACCTCGCCGCATCAAGCGCCGAGGACTAAACTCCGGCCGTCCGCCGGGGCATCGATTGGGCATCAACTCCTCGTCGGAATGCTCTGCCTCTGTGTCGCCTGGACGCCTTGGGCACTGGTCTGGGGTGATGAACTGGCGGACCTGGGACGGGCCGGACAGGCCTTCGGTCAGGGCCAAACCACTGGATTTTCGCTGCCGACCCTGGAGGGCGATCAACTCCGGTTCCAGGTCAACGGCGAGACCCAGTCCGTCAACACCGAGGAGTTGTTCCCCGGTGCCTCAGCCGCCACCGCAGCGGACTTCTCGGCTCTTTACGGCCAGCCCGAAGGCTTGACCGCCCGCGGCCGCGCCGCGCAGTCAACGCTGCTCGGCGAAGAAGGCGCGCAGGCCGATGCCTTTCAAAGCCTCTACACCAACGTCGGGGTCTCGGCGACCGATCTGCGCGCTGATCCGGTCTGGTCGCAGACCGACCAAGTCATCGATGAGATGGCCGACCTGGCGAATGGCTTCGGCGATTGCGTGATCGACACGCAATTTCAGACCGGCACGCGCCCGGTGCATCTGCCCGAGATCGAGACCTGCCAGCAGGTGCAGCAGGGCGGAGAGTGCACGCTCTCCCATGCCTATGACCTGCCGCCGGCCGATCACATCGTCGCGGTCAGCGGTGGGGCGGTGCAGACCAACTGCGCCTATGGCTGCATTGAAGTCGTCTACGATTTTCCCGGAGCCGCGCATGTACCGTCTTGTCCCGAGTGCGCCTATCTTCCGGCACAGACCTTCGGCTTCACGGTCAACGACCCGGGACGGATCCAGCGGATTACAGCCAGCGTTGCGCCTCAGGCCACCGAGTTCGATACCGGCTGTGATTGGGACTGCAAGATCGATGCGCTCTTCCAATCCTGGTCGATCAGTTTTCCTGGCTATAGCCAGTCCGACAGCAGCAGCGGCAACTTCGATCCGATCCAGCGCACGTCCCTGAGTGGGCACGAGGCGACCGCAGCGCTGCGCAATGGCGGCTCGTTCACTGTCGCCAATGACTACCGCTTTCAGACCGATGCGGGGCACTGGTATGTCGCTCAAGCACCCTATCGGGTCTCGATCCGTATCCAGTTCACGCCGTTGCCATTGCACGACCACGGTTGGGATGCACCCGAGGCCTGCGTGCATCTGGCCGAGACCATCCGCGACAGTGCCTTCTGTGACGGCGAGGCGGTCTGCTCCGGCGCACCAGCGCTGAATGCCAGCGGCTGCTATGAAACCATCGGCGTGCTGATCTGCCCGGGCAACTTTGGGCCTTCGCCGGTGCCCTGGCTCAATCCATTCTGCCGCGAGCTGGCGATCAGCTCGGACTGTGCCGGGTTCAGCAGTGGCGACATGCAGTGCTGGACCGATCCGCAGGGCCAAACACACTGCCCCTACAACCCCGGCGATATCGACAACGACTGCGGGCCACTCGAGGCCGATCCGAACTGCGGTTACCTGGGCTCGACTTGCATCGACGGTGCCCGCGATCGCTATGGGGTCTGCTATGCCACCGAGTCCCGCTACGACTGCGGTACCACCGCCGAGATCCCGGACATCACCCGCGAGACCGCGATGGACTGCGCCGGGCCGGTGCGCTGTCTGGGCAATGACTGTCTGGATCTGACCTTCGAGCAGTCGGATGACTTCGGCGAGGCTGCTGCAGCCCTGCAAGCCGCGCAGTACGTGCTCAGCGACAGCAATTGCACCAGTCCCGGCCAGTGCCAGATCTTCCAGGGCGAGTCGGCCGAATGTAAGCAGGCGGTCGGTGGCATCGTCGACTGCTGCGAGACCCCCGCAGGCGTCTCGCTGGTCGACTACATCCAGCTCATCGTGGCGATGACCAAGATCGATGCGGCGATCATGGCCAGCGAGTCCGGAAGCACGTTACGTGGCGGCTGGGAGCTGCTGCGTGATCCGCTGGTCGAGACCTGGGATGCGGTGACCGAGACTATCACCTCGGCGGCGAACAACCTGGTCGGCAATACTGCAGCCGCGACCAGTGAGGCTGGTGCCCGACTCTCGCTGGATGCAGCCAAGCAGGCGTTGCTGCGCCAAACCGTGGACTGGACCGCTCAGGTGTTCGGTGATGCGGCGGCCAATGCGCTGTTTGCGGTCGAGGGCGGCGGATCGGCGGTGGTCAACGGTACCGTGCAGGCGGGCAACCTCCAGCTTGGCGGGCTGATCGGCACCACCCTCGCCTGGGCGATGACCGCCTATCTAATCTACAGCGTGGTGATGATCCTGATCCGCATCATCTGGACCTGCGAGGAGGAGGAGTTCGAGTTGGGGGTGCAGCGTGAGCTGCGGGCCTGCCATTACGTCGGCAGCTATTGCGACAGCGATATCCTCGGGATCTGCATCGAGAAGCAGAAGGCCTTCTGCTGTTTCAACACGCCCTTGGCACGGATCATCAATGAGCAGGCCTATCCGCAGTTGGGGCGGAGCTGGGGTGAGCCAGAGCATCCGAACTGCCGAGGATTGTCGCTGCAGGAGTTGGAGCGGCTGGATTGGTCGCGGATCGATCTGTCGGAGTGGATCGCGTTGTTGACCCAGGCCGGGCAGTTTCCGTTGCCGGAGCACATTGATCTGGAGGCGTTGACTGGGACGGGTTCGGAGCTCAGCACTGGGTCGCGGGCGGATGCAGCCGAGCGCAGTGCGGGGAGGGCTGAGGCACTCGATGCGGGCGAAATCGGGCAGCAAGCGGCCGATCAGGTTTGGGAGGATGTGCGGCGAGGGTTGCCATAATGGCAGGCGGCAGACCGCAACCGCGATGGATCAGTGCAACGCACTCGACGCCGATCTGCGCAGTCGGGCAAGCTAGGGCCAATAGCACTCCGGAGCCCTCGCCATGAAAACCCTTGCTGCACTGATCCTTGCCTGCCTGATCTTGCCGACCGCTGCCGCGCAGGCGCAGCCAGCGCCCGCCGTCAGCTCCGACCTCGCCAAAGAGCAGCGCTGGCGTGAGCAGATCGTCGATAGCCTGATGGACGGTGAAGCGGTTGACCTGGACGCCGATGGTCAGACCGTACTTGGTCTCTACACCGAGGCCGAGCCGGACACCGGTCGCGCAGCGGTGATCGTGCATGGCATCGGGGTGCATCCCAACTGGCCACAGGTGGTCTATCCGCTGCGTGTCGGTCTGCCCGAGCGGGGCTGGAGCACGCTGTCAGTGCAGATGCCGGTGCTGGCGAACGACGCCACCGGCGCGGACTATGCCGCGCTGATGGACGAAGTCGCGCCGCGCCTCGAAGCGGCGATCGCCTTTCTGCGAGCACAGGGCGCAGGGCAGGTCGTCCTGATCGCCCACAGCTTGGGTGCGACCATGAGCAACCAGTATCTGGCGCAGCATCCCCAGGCCGCTGAGGCCTTCGTCGCCATCGGTTTGTCCAGTGGCGGCACGCATGCCGGTGTCGATAACGAAGCGCTGATCGGCCGTATCCCAGTGCCAATCCTGGATCTCTTTGGCCAGCATGACCTCGAGGCCGTCGTCTCCGGTGCCCCGGGCCGCGCCGAGGTGGCGGCCGCCAACGCCGGTTACCGCCAGGTGCAGACGGCAGAGGCTGATCACTTCTTCGAGGGTCAAGATGAGGTGCTGGTCGAGAGCGTCTCTGGTTGGCTCGATGAGGTGGTGCCGGTGGGAGAATGAGGGCTCGGTACAGCAGGCACGGCAAATCCGTTCTAACCAGCGGTCGCCAATCGGGCGTCGTGGGGTGGGGAATTTGCCGTCATGCCCAGATAATCGAAGACGCGGCGGACCTTGCGCGCGAGCTTATCGATGGTCGCAGCCA
>NZ_NHSF01000041.1 GCF_016653295.1 Halochromatium salexigens
AGCGTCTAAAATAACGAATCTATTTAAAGCAACTGATCGTGTTGAGGGTGGACCCTTGCCAGTCACAATGGCGTACTGAGAGTATGACATTAAAGCCTGCCGAATAGACTTTCACCGGGAATTGCTGGTTGGTTGCACCCGTGCGGCACAATGGAGCAAGTTCCAATGCCATACCCGGGGCGCTCGGGCCCCGTCTACAGTCGACTCCAAGAGAGGCAAGATGCGGTGCGCCCGCGGACGTTCGTTCGGGCGCCTGAGACATTGCGGTTTCGCATAGCGCAAGCCGCCGTGCCTTGATAAGCCCAACTGCTATCCCGACCTTGATCGGACACATCACCTAGTCTTCCACGAGGTATTGCGATGGATGCTGTCATCGAGCGTATCGACCAACAAGTCAACGGTCACCCAGTGGTCATCTATATGAAGGGGACCCCACAGATGCCACAGTGCGGTTTTTCGATGCGTGCCGCGCAGGCGCTTGGCGATACTGGAGTTGCGTTTGCCTATGTGAACGTGCTCCAAGACCCGGAGATCTTCGAGAACCTGCCACGTTACGCAGATTGGCCGACCTTCCCGCAGATCTACATCGACGGCGAGCTGGTCGGCGGCTGCGATATTACTCTGGAACTGGCCGCGAGCGGCGAGCTGAAACCCATGATGGAGTCGGCTGCGGCGAAGCAAGAGTCGGCGAGTAGCCAGGGCGCGGCCTGAAGTTGGCCTGATCTAGGAGGCCCTAGCAGCATGTGCCTGGAGCGATGAAAATCAGTCGCTTGTGACGGCTTCTCGGTCATTCTGATAGGGCCTCTAGGGCGCCGGCGGCATTAGGCCTCGGCGCGATGCTCTGGACGCTCACCGACACCGATGGTCGGTTCAAAAGGTTGCCGAGCGCCAACGGTTGACGACGGCGCAAAACAGCCGCGCCGTCTGCTCGGCGTCGTAAATCGCCGAATGGGCGGCGGCATTGTCCCAACTAAGTCCCGCAAGTTGCGCCGCTTTCGCCAGTACCGTCTGTCCATACGCGAGCCCGGCGAGCGAGACGGTATCGAAGACGCTAAAGGCATGGAAGGGGTTGTGCTTGTAGTCGTTGCGCTCCACTGCGGCTTTCACAAATCCGAGATCGAAGTGCGCGTTGTGACCGACCAGGATGGCCCGATTGCAGCCCTGCGAGGCGACCGCTTTGCGGATCGGGTTGAGGATCTTCGGCAGCGCTTGATGTTCGGCGATCGCATCCCGAAACGGATGGTCTGGGTCGATCTTATTGAAGGCGAGGGCGCTCGGATCGAGTTCCGAGCCGAGAAACGGCAAGACGTGGCAGGCATGGGTTGCACCGGGCACCAGCCAGCCGTCGGCATCCATGCGGATGATGACGGCGGCGATCTCGAGCAGGGCATGGCGCTGCGGATCGAAGCCTGCGGTCTCGACATCAACGACCACCGGCAAGAAGCCGCGGAAGCGTGAGGCGATGCCTTGAGGTGCTGAGGTTGAATCTAGGCGTTCCATGCCGGCAGCATAAGAGTCTTACCTGTAAAAGCCAAACGCTAGCTCAGCCAAAGCACTGTGATACCATCGGGGCGGGACAACGGCGGCGTATGATGATGTGGGAGTCCAGTGTATGCACAAAGCGCAGTTGCGCACCCTTCCCCTGTTGCTTCTGACGGTCGCTTTGGCAGTTGGGTGCGGTACGATTCCCGTGGAGCAGCGTGATCCGCGTGACCCTTGGCAGGCCTATAACCGGGCGATGTTTAAGTTCAACACGGATTTCGATAACGCCTTCTTCAAGCCCGCGGCGCAAGGCTATCAGGCTATCACGCCCCAGCCAATCGATCAGGGTATTAGCAATTTCTTTAATAACCTTGCCGATATTACCTCGGCGGTGAACAACGCGCTGCAGTTTAAGCTCTCGCGTGCCGGGAGCGATGTCGGGCGGCTCGTGATCAACACCACCGTGGGGCTTGTGGGCTTCATCGACGTCGCCTCCAATATGGGCATTCCGAGCTACAAAGAAGATTTCGGCCAGACGCTCGGTTATTGGGGCATCGGGGATGGCCCGTACTTCGTGATGCCGATCTTGGGACCAAGCTCTGTTCGCGATACCGTTGGTTTTGCCGGCGATATCATCGTTGACCCGCTCTTTAATCTGAACGAGGATGAAATCTACTGGGGGCTTGCGGTGCTGCGTGCGATCGACGCCCGTGCGGAATTTCTCGAGAGTGGCGATCTGATGGATGAAGCGGCTCTCGACCGTTATGTCTTCGTGCGCGATGCCTATCTGCAGCGTCGTCGTAACCTAGTGCACGACGGCAATCCGCCCGCCGATGAAGACTACGATCTGTTCTGGGATGAAGACGCCATCGAGCAGTAGGCGAGCGGGGTAGGTTGCAGGTTGCGGACTATATGGCAGGCAAAGGCCGGTTGCGCCAGCCCCCGATGTTCTCTGAAGATGATTGAACAGTCGCTGGCCGAGATTCAACGGCCTGACTCGCCCGGTCGCATTCGCCGTCGTAAAAGCGCCAGGCCTGATGCACTCAGTCAGCGACTGTGCGACTCAGTTCGAGCTGTTGGTCGTTGAGCTGGAAGTGCTTGAAGAACTGGAAGAGCTAGAAGATTTCTTACCGCCTTTGCTTCGGCAGTAACCACTGACCTGGACGCCGTCTTTACGCTTATAGCTGTTGACCCAGGTGCAAGCATCCTGGCGTTCGCAGGCAAGTTTTTCCATGCCCTTGCATTCCACCGCGAAAAGCGACTGTGAAAACAGAGCCAGCGTTAAACTCATCGTGAAGGTTAAAAAATAAGCAGCTGATCGAGAAGAGATTTTTATCACGTTGCAATCCTCCATATTCAATGACTCCACCGCGTTGGTGGGCGTGAATCAAGCACAAAGCGTGACCACCAAAGGCCACGTTGCGAGCTTACCGAGCAATTGATGCGACGCGCAAGCCGTGCGTTACGAAAAAGTCGGCGAGTCGGCTACGGTTCCCGAGAACGGCGGATGGTTGTGGCGCGTACTTGGAGATCGGTCAGTACATCGAAGATGGATTTCTGACCACGCAGTAAACGGGTGACTAATTCAGCACTGGCGACCGCCAGCATCCCAGGCAGAATGATGTTGGGATTGGCGGTGAGTTCCAGCAACGCGGTGAGGGCGGCGAGCGGCGCTCGCAGGGTTGCGCCCATCATCGCGACCATGCCGATAGTGGCGTAAAAGCCCGGAGAGGCCACTTCCAGCGGCGAGAACAGAAAGAGTCCGAGGCCGAGCGCCGATCCAGCAGCCCCGCCAATGAAGAGCGTCGGGCCAATGAGTCCGCCTGGGATGCGCAGGCCGACGGCAAAGGCGGAGGACAGCAACTTGGCCGCGATCAGCGCGAGGGCCAGGCTCAGGTCTCCCTCACCTTGGAGCAGACCCTCAAGGGTGCCATAGCTGGTGCCCATGATCTGCGGCAGCCAGAGCGCGAGGATGCCGGTGACCAGGCCTGCAAGCGGAAAGGCGATGGTGCAAGGCCAAGCCAAGGCGCGCCGCGCGATCTGCTCACTGAGGTTGATGAACACGACGGCGATCAGCCCAACCCCGATGCCGAGCAACAGCAGGCTCGAGAGTTCCCAGGTCGAACCCAAATACTCCGGCGCGACGGAGAAGCCAGGCTCGGAGAGCGCCAGCGAGCGGCTGACGACGGTGGCCACCACGGCGGCGACGATAACCGGCAGGAAGCGGCTGACTTGATAGCGGATGCGCAGCACCTCCATGACGAAGACCACGGCCGCGAGTGGCGTATCGAAGGCAGCCGCGATAGCGGCGGCGGCGCCCGAGGCGATCAGCGTGATCTGATCCTCTGTGGGTGCATCCAGCCGACGGCCGATAAGGCTGGCACTGGCCGCGCCGATGTGAACGGTCGGTCCCTCGCGGTCGACCGAATGACCGCCAACAATGGCGATGACCGCGCCACCAAACTGGACCAACATGTTGCTCACGGGCAGTCGTTGGGGATTGAGTGATTGCAGCCGTTTGAGTACATGAACGATGCCGATCTCACGAGAGGTACGCGGTAACCGGTCGAAGAGCAGTCCAAGCAGCAGGCCAGCGGCAACGGGCAGGGTCAGACGTAACCAAGGCGGCAGCGCCTCATGATTGGCTACGGGTCCCTGCGGTAACAGCCAATGCTGACCGAAGGCGATGCTGTAACGAAACGCGAGCACGACGGCACCAGCGAGCACACCGCTAAGCGCGCCGAGCAGGATCAGCCGCAGCCAGGTGCGTTTATCATCGTCCATGCCTTGAATTCTCCCGATGTCGACGCTCGGCTTTAGCCCCTCTGCTGATGGGCGTGCTCGAGATACATCTGGTGGAGTTGTACGATGCGGGACTCGAGCCTGCTCGCATCCCCGCGGTTGTCAATCACATTATCGGCCGCAGCCAAGCGCTCGGCGCGGCTGATCTGGCTGGCGATGATGCGCTTGATCTCGGCGGGATCGAGGCCACTGCGGTTTTGAACACGCGCAATCTGTACAGTTTCGGGTACATCAACCACCAGTACTCGATCGACCAGCGCCTGTTGGCCGGTCTCAAGCAGCAGCGGGATCACCAGCAGGGCGTAAGGCGCGGAAACCGCCTCGGTCTCTTCGAGCATCCGGTTGCGGATCAGGGGATGGAGGATGCCTTCTAGCTGGCGACGTGCGCTGGGGTCCGCGAAGACCCGGTTGCGCAGCCGCGCGCGATCTAATGCGCCGTTGGTATCGATCATCTCTGCGCCGAAGGCCGCCGCGATCGCCGATAATGCCTCGCCGTCCGCTGTGGTTAATTGATGCGCGATGGCATCGGCATCGCTGACCATCACGCCGAGGGCGGCAAATTGCTCGGCAACGGTGCTCTTGCCGCTGCCAATCCCGCCAGTGAGTGCGACACGATAAGTCATGGATGCGATGCGAGCCGCGGCTGGCTCAGGCGAGGCCCGCCCAACGCAGGTAAGCGCCCGTGATGGCCTCGCCCCAGAGCAGGCTGATCCAACCGGCAATAGCCAGGAAAGGGCCATAGGGGATGGCTTGTCCAGCCTGCTTGCGGCCGCTGGCGATGAGCGCGATACCGACGAGGGCGCCAGGCAGCGAGGAAAGTAAAATCACCTGCGGCACGGCTTGCCAACCGAGCCAGGCACCAAAGAGCGCGAGCAGCTTGAAATCGCCTTGCCCCATGCCGTCCTTACCGGTGGCGAGGCGGAAAGCGTGGTACACCAGCCAGAGCAGCATGTAACCGCTGGCGGCGCCAAGGATAGCCGAGGCGGGGTCGGTGAAGGTCCCCGTAAGGCTGAGTAAAAGGCCCAGCCAGAGCAGTGGTAGCGTCAGGCTGTCGGGTAACAACTGGGTATCCAGGTCGATCAGCGCCAGCGCGATCAACCCCCAAGTCAGGATAACCGCCGCCAGGGCGGCGCTGGTGGGGCCGAGCTGCCAGACCACCACTACCGACAAGATTGCGGTGAGCGCCTCGATCAGCGGATAGCGCAGTGGGATACTGACCTTGCAGGCGCGGCAACGGCCGCGCAACAGCAGCCAGCTCAGGATCGGGACGTTGTCCCAGGGCTTGATCGGCGCGCCACAGGACGGGCAGTGCGAGCCCGGTCGGGCCAAGCCCAGAGGCGCCTCCTGGGGTGACGCCTGATGCGGCTCGGTCGCCTTGGCCTCGGGGGGCGGAGCCGCAGTTGACGTCTCGGCGGCGAAAAACTCCACGCACTCTTGGTGCCACTCCTGCTCCATCATGCGAGGCAGGCGCAGGCTCAGCACATTGAGAAAACTGCCCACGAGCAGTCCGACGAGCGCGGTGCTCAGGTAGAGCAGAATCGGCGCCTGCACGAAGAGATGGATGAGGTCGCTCGACATCCTCGTGTCCCGGGCCTAGATCACGGTCGCAAGCTTGAAGATGGGCAGGTACATGGCGACCACCAGACTGCCGACCAGGGCGCCGATGACGATCATGATCAGCGGCTCGAGAAGACTGCTCAAGGCGTCGACGGCATTGTCGACCTGCTCCTCGTAGAAATCCGCGACCTTGGCGAGCATGGCATCGAGGGCGCCGGATTCTTCGCCGATCGCGGTCATCTGGACCACCATGTGCGGGAACAGACCGCGCTGCTGCATGGCGAGCTGAAGGCTCTGGCCGGTGGCAATATCATCGCGCATCACCTTGACCGCGTTGGCATAGACGACGCTGCCCGTCGCGCCCGAGACCGACTCCAGCGCGTCTACCAGCGGGACTCCAGCAGCAAAGAGGGTCGACAGGGTGCGTGCGAAGCGGGCAACAGCCGCCTTACGCAGGATTGTGCCGATCACCGGCATGTGGAGGGCGGTGCGGTCGAGCGTATCGCGAAAGGCCCGTGAGCGTTTGAAAGTGGAGATGATGGCAAAGACCAGCGCCGCAACCCCAACAGCCATGAGCAACCAGTAGTTGCGCATGACGTCGGAGATCGCAATCACCAACAGCGTGAAGGCGGGCAGGTCGGCGCCGAAGCTCGAGAACAGCGCTTTGAACTGCGGGATTACGAAGAGCATGATCACCACGGTGACGATGATTGCGACGATGATTACCGCCGCTGGATAGAACATCGCCTTCTTGAGTTTGCCCTTGATCGACTCGGTCTTCTCCTTGTAAGTCGCGATCTTGTCCAACAGGATATCGAGGACACCAGCCTGCTCGCCGGCCGCGACCAGATTGCAGACCAATTCGTCGAAACAGGCCGGGTGTTTGCGCAGCGCCGCCGCCATGCTGGTCCCGCTCTCGATGTCGCCCTTGATATGCAGCAGTAGCGCCTGCATCGAGGGGTTGTTATGGCCACGGCCAACGATCTCGAAGGACTGCACCAATGGCACACCAGCGGCCATCATGGTCGCGAGCTGGCGACTGAAGACGCTGATATCGGCCGCGGTAATCTTCTTTTTGCCGCTGCCGAACAGCGGTTGCGGTTTCTTGCGCACCTTGAGCGGTTTGATGCCCTGCCGACGAAGCTCGGCGCGGGCTAGCATAGGGCTCAAGGCGCTTAGGTCCCCTTTCACGCGCGTGCCGTGCCGGTCGACCCCTTGCCAGAGGAACGTCGATGTTTTTTCCGACTGTTGCTTCATTGCGGCGGTTGCGACCATCGGAGTCAATCTCGGGTCACGCGGTTGAGTTCGAGCAGGCTGGTCAGGCCCTCCTTGACCTTCTGCAAGCCGGACTGCCGCAGGTCAAGAAACCCCTCCTGCGCCGCCTGACGCGCGAGGTCGAGAGAATGGCCGCCTTCCATAATGGTTCGCCCCATCGCCTCCGAGACCTCAACCACTTGGAAAAGGCCGATGCGGCCCTTGTAGCCCTCGGTGCAGCGCTCGCAGCCGACGGCCTTGTAGAGGGTCAGTCCCTCATCGATCTCTTGGGCGCTGAAACCCTCTTCAAACAGGGCCTCGCGCGGCAGCGTTTCCACGGCGCGGCAATGCAGGCAGAGTCGACGCGCAAGGCGTTGCGCCATGATCAATAACACCGATGACGCGATATTGAATGGCGCCACGCCCATGTTCACGAGTCGCGTCAGTGATTGCGGCGCATCGTTGGTGTGCAATGTCGAGAGCACGAGATGACCCGTTTGCGCCGCCTTGACCGCGATCTCGGCGGTTTCCTGATCGCGGATCTCGCCGACCATGATGATGTCCGGATCTTGGCGCAGGAATGCCCGCAGCGCGGCGGCGAAGGTCAAGCCGGTCTTGGCATTCATGCTGACCTGGTTGATGCCTGGCACCTGGATCTCGACCGGGTCTTCGACAGTGGAAATATTCACAGCGGTCCGGTTCAAGAGGTTCAGCGCCGAATAGAGGGTGACCGTCTTGCCGGAGCCAGTGGGCCCGGTGACCAGAATCATGCCATAGGGGCGGGTAATCGCCCGCTGAAAGCGTGCCTGCTGCTCGGGGTCCATCCCGAGCTTGTTGATGCCAACGTTGCCGCCCGCGGAGTCGAGGATACGCAGCACGACCTTTTCGCCATAGAGCGTCGGCAGGGTGTTGACGCGAAAATCGACATCGTGTGCATAGCCGAGCTTGAGCTTCAACCTGCCATCTTGAGGGACGCGGCGCTCGGCAATATTCATGCGCGACATGACCTTGAGCCGCGCGATCAAGCGCGAGGCGATGCTCAGTGGGGGATGAGCGATCTCGTGCAGCACCCCGTCTTGGCGAAAACGGATGCGAAAGGAGCGTTCGTAGGGCTCGAAGTGCACATCGGAGGCCTCAGCATTGATCGCATCGTGCAGGATTTTGTTGACATAGCGCACGACCGGTGCGTCGTCGACGTTTGAGTCCGTGTCAATCGTCTCGCCGCCATCGTCCTGGACCCCCTCGGCCTTGCCTAAATCGGCATCGATGAGATCGGAGAGGGTCGTATCTTGCGCTTGCAGGACTTGGTGGATGGCGGTAGCGAGTTTATCGTCCTCGACAAGGATGACGCTGGCGCTCAGGCCGGTATTGAAACGGATATCATCCAGGGCCTGGTCATGGGTCGGGTCCGATACCGCGACGAACAGACGATTACCACGGCGTAATAACGGTAACGCGCGATGTTTTTGCACCAGGCGCGTATCGACCAGGTCCATGGGCACATTCAGCAGATCGACGGCAGCCAAATCCAGCAGCGGCACCCCGAACTCTTCCGAGGCCGCGACCGCGATACTGTGGCTATCGAGCAGTTTCTGCTCGACGAGATACTGCACGAAGGCCTGATGCCGGTCAGCGGCTTCACGCTGCGCTGTCCGCGCCCGTTGCTCCGAGAGCAACCCATCCTGAACTAGGCGTCGCGCCAAGCCAGCGGGGTTGATCGGAGACGCGTCGGTAGCCATTGGCGATCGGCTCTATTGCTCGAGGCCTTGCGATCAACGGCTGATATTGAACGCAAGCCTGACGTTATTGGCGACCAAGCCATTGTCCTTTTGATCGCTCTCGTTGAGATAGAACTCAAGGATCGTTTCGCGATTCATCAGCATGTCCTCGGTGACATCCTCGGCGACCTCGTTGGCATGGCAAAAGACGCTGACATAGGGCGAGGCTGGCTCGCGCGGATCGGTGATCCAAAGGTCGGGCGAGATGTCCTGAATGAACCTTAGGAAGCCGTAGCCCTTGTCCGGGAACCACTTGGTGCAGACCCCGCGCACGCAGGAGCCGGACTTGCCCCATTCATTACGTGGTTCGTAGGAAACCGGCAACAGGTCGGGGATCAAAAAGCCGGGCCAGAACGCATCGACCTCTTGCTGCAGCGCGCGCGAGACGTTCTTGAAACCGATCAGCTCGACCCGGCAGCCGCGATTCTGCAGGGCCTCGACGACTTGCAGGAAATCGCCATCGCCGGTGACCAGGATCACCTGATCGAGCTTCTCGGCCTGTAGCATGGCATCGACCGCCATATCCAGGTCGGCATTGGCCTTCATCGAGATATTGCCGGCCTCATCTGTGTACCGGCGCACATATTTCACCGTGATCTTCCAACCGAAGTCGCGCACCATCTGCTGATAGCCGCGGCTCTTCTTCGCGTATTCAGGATCTTCGCGGGCGCGTTCCGAATCGTAGGAAATATAAGTATTGAGTCGTTGCAGGATGCCATTTTCACGCGCGGCGAACCGTCGCAGCACGTCGTAACGCATCTGATAACCACCGTTGTAACGGACATTCTCGGCGTCGACATAGACGCCTACTCGCTGACATAAAGGCAAGGAGGTGGACCTCGTGGGGGCTGAGCGCTTACCAGGATTCCGTTCGTGATGGGGCGTAACTTGGGGATGGCGGGGTCACCGCCGGATAGCATGAGCGGTTGCGGCCAATGGCACCGCAACCGGGGCTGGATGGATTATTGATTGGCGCGATTGTCGATGAGTTCCTCGACCACGCCGGGATCGGCCAGGGTCGAGGTATCGCCCAGGGTGCTGATCTCGTTGGCGGCGATCTTGCGCAGGATGCGGCGCATGATCTTGCCCGAGCGGGTCTTCGGCAGGCCCGGTGACCACTGAATGACATCGATGGTGGCGATCGGACCGATCTCGGTGCGCACCAGCTTGATCAGCTCCTTCTTCAGCTCATCGCTGGGTTCGACGCCGGTCATGGTGGTCACATAGGCATAGATGCCCTGGCCCTTGAGGTCGTGCGGATAGCCGACCACGGCCGCCTCGGCGACACCATCGTGCAGCACCAGCGCGGACTCGATCTCGGCGGTGCCGAGGCGGTGACCGGAGACGTTGAGCACATCATCGATGCGCCCGGTGATCCAGTAATAGCCATCGGCATCGCGCTTGGCGCCGTCGCCGGAAAAGTAATAGCCCGGATACTGCTTGAAGTAGGTGTCGATGAAGCGCTGATGATCACCGTAGACGGTGCGCATCTGACCCGGCCAGGGCCGGGTGATGACCAGCGCGCCCTCGGCCTCGCCTTCGAGCAGGGTGCCGGTGGTGGCATCGACCAGCGCCGGCACCACGCCAAAGAACGGCTTGGTCGCTGAGCCCGGCTTGGTCGGTGTGGCGCCGGGCAGCGGTGTGATCAGGTGGCCGCCGGTCTCGGTCTGCCACCAGGTATCGACGATCGGGCAGCGCTCATCGCCGACCACACGGTGGTACCACTCCCAGGCCTCGGGGTTGATCGGCTCGCCGACGGTGCCGAGGATGCGCAGGCTCTTGCGCGAGGTCTGCTTGACCGGCTCCTCGCCGGCGCGCATCAGCGCGCGGATCGCGGTCGGCGCGGTGTAGAAGGTGGCGACATTGTGCTTGTCGATCACCTGCCAGAAGCGCGACATGTCCGGATAGTTCGGGATGCCCTCGAACATCAGCGAGATGGCGCCGTTGGCGAGCGGACCATAGACGATGTAGGTGTGACCGGTGACCCAGCCGACATCGGCGGTGCACCAGTAGACCTCGCCCTCGCGGTAGTCGAAGGTGTATTTGTGCGTCATCGCCGCATACACCAGATAGCCGCCGGTGGTGTGCAGCACGCCCTTGGGCTTGCCGGTCGAGCCCGAGGTGTAGAGGATGAACAACGGATCCTCGGCCTCCATCGGCACCGCCTCGCACTCGGCGGAGGCATCGGCAAGCGCCTCGTGGTACCAGAGGTCACGGCCTTCGCTCCAGGCCACCTCGCCGCCGGTGCGGCGCACGACGATGCAGCTATCCACACTCGGGCATTCCTCGAGCGCTTTGTCGGCGTTCTTCTTCAGCGCCACGTTGCGTCCGCCGCGCACGCTCTCGTCGGAGGTGATCAACAGGCGGCACTCGGAATCCTGGATGCGGTCGCGCAGCGAATCCGGGGAGAAGCCGCCAAAGACGATCGAGTGCACGGCGCCGATGCGGGTGCAGGCGAGCATGGCGACGGCCGCCTCGGGGATCATCGGCAGGTAGATACAGACCCGGTCGCCCTTGCGCACGCCGCGTGCTTTCATCACGTTCGCCAGCTTGCAGACCTCGGCATGCAGCTCGCGATAGGTGAGCTTGCGATCTTCCTCGGGGTTGTCGCCTTCCCAGATGATCGCGACCTGATCGCCCCGCGTGGCCAGATGTCGGTCCAGGCAGTTGTGCGACACATTCAGCTTACCGCCCTCGAACCAGCGGATGTAGACCTCCTCCGGGCCGTAGCTGTAATCCATCACCGTGTTCCACTTCTCGAACCAGGAGATGTGCTGTTCGGCCTGCTCGGCCCAGAAGCCCTCGGGATCATCGACCGAGCGCTGATACAGGCTGCGGTAGGTTTCTTCGTCGATCAACGCCTCGGCGGCGATGTCGGCGGGTACGGGATAGATTTTCGAATCCGACATGAGACTGAGTCCTCCTCGGAGCAGCTCTGATGGTGATGACAAGCGCGGCGCCCCTTTTGCTTGCTGCGCTTTGGAATGCGAAGCCCGCGAAGTCTAAACCCTCGCTCGCGGGGCTGCCAGATCAGCGCTCAATGCGTTGCGCCAATGCGACCGTGTAATGGGCACCCTGCTTGAGCTTGTCGTAGTTGCCGAAGACCTCTTGCAGGTTGCGCTTGAAGAAGGCGCGCAGACCGCTGATGGTCACCAGATAGAGCTGGCCGCCCGGGCGCAGGCGGGCATGGGCATCGTGCAGCAGGAGCGCGAGCAGCTCCTTGCCGACCTTGGCCGGGACATTGCTGGCGATCAGGTCGAAGCGCGCCTCGGGCGGTATCTGCTCGAAGCCATTGCTCAACAGACCGCGGGCGTTGTTCAGACCGTTCAGCGCGGCGTTGTGCTGGGCGAAGTCGACGGCGACGAAATCCTTGTCGACCATCAGCGTCTGGCCCTGTGGCGCCAGAGCCGCCAGGGTCAGCCCGATCGGGCCGTAGCCGCAGCCGAGGTCGAGACAGTCGGCCTGCGGCGCGACTTGCACATGCTGCAGCAGCAGGCGAGTGCCTTCGTCGATCTCGCGCGGGGAGAACAGTCCCCAGGTCGATTCGAACCGCAGCCGTTGCCCGCGCAGGTCGGTCTCGAACTGGATCGGCGCGCGCAGGGCCGCGAGTTGGTCGGGGTCAAGCATCCGGGAGGCTGTCCATCGAGCAAAAACCCGTAGTCTACAGGGCTATGCCGCTTGTGCGTTCGCTAAACTAACGCCTGGCTTGCGTCATCGCGTACGCCTTTGCTCGTTTGCTCGTTTCTGACCCAGGAGGGTTGATGTCCGATCTCGCCGGCCAGCTCAAGATTCGCCTGGATACGGTCAGCAGCGCGGTGACCATTCACTCAAGCCGCCCGGTGACCGCCGCGCGCGTCTTCGCCGGTAAGTCGCCCGCCGAGGTCGTGCGTCAGTTGCCGACGCTCTTCAGCCTCTGTGGAACCGCGCAGGCGGCGGCCTGTGTCGCGGCCTGCGAGCAGGCACTCGGTCGCCAGCCGAGCGCGGCCGTCTTGGCGCGCCGCCAGGCATTGGTGCATGCCGAGACGATCAAGGAACATCTGTGGCGGTTGTTGCTCGACTGGCCACGGATCTTGGCGGCGACTCAGGCCAGGTCGCCTGCAGCGTCGGCGATGCCGCAGGTCATGCGTGCCTTCATGGCGCTGCGTCAAGCTCAGCAAGCGGTCGCTGACCCTTTCACAGTGCATGCGCAACAGGCCGAGCAGAGCACCGCCGCCGTTCTCGATCCGAGCGCGCTGCTGGACCTGGTCACCGAGCAGGCCTTGGGCACCGTGCCAGATGCCTGGCTGCAAACGCTGGATCGCCCGGCGGCGGTGCGGCGCTGGGCTGAGCAGACCCAAACCCCAGCGGCTGGCTTGGTGCGCGCGGTGTTCGCGCAGGGGCTTTTTGCGTGTGGTGCAAACGCGGTCGCGAGGCTGCCGGAAGCGCCTTGGCGGTGGCTCGCGGAGTCGTTAGCGAATGCCAACGCCGATGCGTTCATCGCCGCGCCCCACTGGCAGCAGGAATGCGCCGAAACCGGCCCCTTGGCGCGGGTGGCTGCGCAACCGCTCATTGCGGCCCTGCTCGCCGAATACGGCAATGGCTTACTCACGCGGCTGATGGCGCTCCTCGTCGATCTGGCACAGAGCGCGCGCGGACTTGAGGCCACCCTGGACGCCGGAATGGACAATCCGGGCAGCGCGGTTCAGTTGCCGATAAAAGAAGCTGGCGTTGATGCCGAGGTCGATGCAGGCGTTGGCATCGGCGTGGCCGAAGCCGCCCGCGGGCTGCTCGTGCATCGCGTCCGCATCGCGGCTGGCCGGGTCGAGCAGTATCAGATCCTGGCCCCAACCGAGTGGAATTTTCACCCCAAGGGCGTGGTCGCTCAGGGACTTGCCGCCATCGCGCGCGGCGGTGCCGAGGGACCGGAGCTGGAACGCTTGGCCCGGCTCTACATCACTGCGGTCGATCCCTGTGTCGACTACCGACTTTCTGTATCCTGACCGTCACCGTCGTCGGCCATTGTCTGGATGCCGACGGCGTCACTCAGCCTCCTTCGGAGCACCGCCTATGTGTCTCGCCATACCCGCCCAGATTCTCGAGATCGATCAGGCGGCCGATGCCGCCACCGTGTCCCTCGGGGGCGTGCGCCGGCCCGTCTCCCTGGCCTTGATCGAGGATGCCGAGGTCGGCGATTTCGTCCTCGTCCATGTCGGCTATGCGCTGAACAAGATCAGCGCCGAGGAAGCCGAGCGCACGCTGGCCATGATGCGCGAGATCGGCGAGCTGGCCGATCAGGAAGCCGAATCGATTGATCAGGCCCATCAGGCTGATCAGGCCACCGAGCTGGATGCCACCCACTCAGAGCATGCCACCCCATCGGAGTCGGGCCGATGAAATACATCGATGAATTCCGCGATGGCACGCTGGCCCGGGGGCTGGCCCGGAGCATCAGCGCCGAGGCCGATCCCGCTCGGACCTATCGGCTGATGGAGTTCTGCGGCGGGCATACCCATGCGATCTTCCGCTATGGGGTCCAGGACCTGATGCCGGCCAATGTCCGCTTCGTGCACGGCCCCGGCTGTCCGGTCTGCGTGCTGCCGATGGCGCGCATCGATCAGGCCATCGCCATGGCCGTCGAACACGGAGTCACGCTCTGCACCTACGGCGACCTGATGCGCGTGCCGGCGAGTGAGCGCAAGAGCCTGCTCAAGGCCAAGGCCGAGGGCGCCGACATCCGCATGATCTACTCGACCCAGGACGCGCTGGCCATCGCGCGCAAGGCGCCGGAGCGACAGGTCGTGCTGTTCGCGATCGGCTTCGAGACCACCACGCCGCCGACGGCGGTCGCGCTCAAGACCGCGCGCGCCGAGGGGCTCGAGAACTTCTCGGTCTACTGCAATCATGTGCTCACGCCGGCCGCGCTCGGCACCATTCTGAACGCCGCCAATGAGACCTCTGGCGACAAGGCGGGCGTGCAGCTCGATGGCATCCTCGGCCCCTCGCATGTCAGCACGGTGATCGGCAGCCGGTCCTATGAATGCGTGCCGGCCGAGTTCGGCAAGCCGGTGGTGATCGCCGGTTTCGAACCGCTGGATGTGATGCAGAGCGTGCTGATGCTGATTCGCCAGATCAACAACGGCCAGGCACAGGTCGAAAATCAATACACCCGCGCGGTGACTCGCGACGGGAATCGTAAAGCCCAGGCGTTGATGGCGGAGGTCTTCCGCCCGCATGAGACCTTCGAATGGCGCGGGCTCGGTTTCTTGCCGGGGAGTGCGCTGCGCATCGCCGAGGCCTATGCCGAGTTCGATGCCGAGCAACGCTTCCCGGTCGCGCCTGGCAGCAGCCGGGAGATCAAGGGCTGCGAATGCCCGAGCGTGCTGCGCGGTGTGATGGAGCCGACCGACTGCAAGCTCTTCGGCACCGTCTGCACGCCGGAGAATCCGATGGGCGCCTGCATGGTTTCCTCGGAAGGGGCCTGTGCCGCCTATTGGAGCTACGGGCGGTTTCGGCAACCGGCGGCACCGCAGCCGGCGACCGCGAGCGTGGACGCCGCCTGATGGCCCGCCATGACACCAAACAGTCGCCGGTGCCACGCCGTTTCGCCGGCCGACTCGATCTCGAGCACGGCGCCGTGGATATGAGCCACGGCAGTGGGGGGCGCGCGATGGCGCAGCTCATCGACGAGCTGTTTCGCGTGCATCTGGAGAACGCTCTGCTGGCGCAAGGCAATGATCAGGCGCTGTTCGAGCCGCCGCCCGGCCGTCTGGTCACCAGCACCGATGGCCATGTGATCTCGCCGCTGTTCTTTCCGGGCGGCGATATCGGCGCGCTGGCGGTGCATGGCACCGTCAACGATGTCGCCATGGCCGGCGCCCGTCCGCTCTATCTGACCGCCAGCTTCATCCTCGAAGAGGGGCTGCCGCTGGCCGATCTCGAGCGCATCGTGGCCAGCATGGGGGCCGCTGCCCGTGCGGCCGGCGTGCAGGTGATCGCGGGCGACACCAAGGTCGTCGAGCGCGGCAAGGGCGATGGCTGCTTCATCTCGACGACCGGGATCGGCGTGGTGCCGGACGGTATCCAGATCTCCGGCGATCGGGCCCAACCCGGCGATGCAATCCTGGTCAGCGGCAGCCTCGGTGACCACGGTGTCGCCATCCTCTCAAAACGCGAGAACCTCGGTTTCGAGACCGAGATCGCCTCCGACAGCCAATCCCTGCATGATCTCGTTGCTGCGATGATCGAGGCCGTGCCGGACATCCACTGCCTGCGCGACCCGACCCGCGGTGGCTTGGCGACCACCCTCAACGAGCTGGCGTTGCAATCGCGGGTCGGCATGCAGATCCGCGAACCGGCGATCCCGATTCGCGCCGAGGTCAGCGCTGCCTGCGAGCTGCTTGGGCTCGATCCCCTCTATGTCGCCAATGAAGGCAAGCTGATCGCGATCTGCGCCGGCGATCGGGCCGAGACGCTACTCGCGGCGATGCGCACCCATCCCAAGGGCCGGGAGGCGGCGATCATCGGCCAGGTGGTCACCGACCCGCATCAGTTCGTGCAGATGGAGACCGCGTTCGGCGGCAGCCGCATCGTCGATTGGCTGGCCGGCGAGCAACTGCCGCGCATCTGCTGAGACGCTGTCTCAGCGCAATGAAACGTCGAGCTGGTAACATCTGTCACTTTGCGCCCGCGCGCCACGGGTCTTTGCGAGGTCTGGTCTGCCGATGCGTGTCTTGATGATTTCGGACGTCTACTTTCCCCGCGTCAACGGGGTATCGACGTCTATTCAGACCTTTGGTCGCGAACTCGTCGCCAAGGGCCATCAGGTGACGCTGATCACGCCCAGCTATGGCGTGGAGATCCCGGACCCGTTGGACCCGTTCGAGATCATTCGCATCCCGTCGCGTTACCTCCCGTTCGACCCCGAGGATCGCATCATGCGCTGGGGATTGTTGCGCGGCTATCGCAAGCGCTTGCGCGCGCAACGCTTCGACCTGGTTCACATCCACACCCCCTTCGTTGCCCACTACGCCGGGTTGGCGCTGGCGCGTTGGCTCTCGATACCGGTGGTGGAAAGCTATCACACCTTCTTCGAGCAATACCTGGATAAGTACATCCCGCTGATACCAGAGGCCTGGCTGCGGTTTGCCGCGCGGCGTTTTTCCGCCGAACAGTGCAATGATGTCGATGCCCTCGCGGTGCCCTCACAGGTGATGCTCGATGTGCTTACCCGCTATGGCATCCAAAGTCCAGCCGATGTGGTCCCGACCGGGATCGATCTGCAACAGTTCAGCCAGGGCGATGGCGGGCGTTTTCGCCAGCGCTGGGGAATCGACGCCGAGCGCCCCCTCCTAGTGCATGTCGGGCGTCTGGCGTTCGAGAAGAACTGTGACTTTCTTCTGCGCATGTTGGTGCATATCAAGGCCAAGGTGCCAGAGGTTCTGCTGGTCATTGCTGGCGATGGCCCCGCCCTTAAACGCTTGCAACGCCTCAGCCGTCGGCTTGGGCTGAAGGAGCACGTGCTGTTCACCGGCTACTTGGCGCGCGATGGCTCGCTCGAGGACTGTTACAGCGCTGGCAAGGCCTTTGTCTTCTCCTCGCTGACCGAGACCCAGGGCTTGGTGCTGCTAGAGTCCATGGCGCTGGGGACGCCGGTGGTCGCGATCGCCGAGATGGGCACCCGCGAGGTGCTGCGCGATAGCGAGGGCTGCTTGATCGCCCGGAATGACGAGGTCCATTTCGCCCAACAGTGTGTGCGGTTGCTGCATGAGCCCGAACTGCGCGCCCAGCTCGCCGCCCGTGCCCGCACCTATGCACGCAGCTGGTCCGCCCCAGTACTTGCCGAGCGCATGCTCGATTTCTATGCTGGCACCCTGCTGCGTGCCGAGGCCGCGAAGGAACGCTCGGCGCAGGACGTGGCCGACGTTGTTGATGCCGCTGCGGGGCTGCCGTCCAGCATCGATGCATTAGATCCAGAGCATGAACCTAAGCGCAGCCCATCCTGAATACCCAAGACTGGATGATCTACTCCGCCCCGCCTTTAGGTTAACTACTTGATCGCTTTCATCACGCGATCAAGGCGCTCACGGACCTTCGCGGCGAGTTCGGGAACCTGGGGGTTGTCGACCAGCTCGAGCACGGTCAATGGGTTCATGAAGAGCACGCGGACGTCACCCTCATCGTCGACGCGCACGACCACATTGCAGGGCAGCAGCGCGCCGATATCCGGCTCGGCGGTGATCGCTTGGTGCGCGAACTCGGGGTTGCAGGCGCCGAGGATGCGATAGGGGGGTTGATCCACCCCCAGCTTGCTGTTCAGGGTCTTGGCCACATCGATGTCGCTGAGTACACCGAAGCCTTCCTCTTTTAGTGCCTGGGTGACGCGCTCGATCGTCTCGTCGAAGCCGGTGCTGACCTTGGTTGATACGCCGTACATGATGTCGGGTTCTCCTATTGGCTGGAGGGTGGCGCTGTCTGTCGACAACACCACCCCTTGGACTACCCGGGAGATGGGGCTGATCGGTTCGATTGTCGAGCGGCTTAGCGGTTTATGCCCACTGCGGTTTCAGTGAGGACCCGCTCCAGTTTGAGCGGGTCTTGGGTTCCGGTAGCTCGCAGCGTGGGGCATGCTCAAACAGCTCGACCCAGCTTTCCTCGGCTTGTCCGACCGCGTCAAGTATGCAGAGCGGGCCGGCACTGTTGATGGCGGCCTGGCGCCAGCGGTCGGCGTCCAACTTGCGTTTTGCGGCTCGATGCTGCTCGGCTAAGTGATCTTGGCGACTCAGCTCGTCCTGGTGCTTCTGCTGCGAGATGAAGTGTCGCGCGTGGAGTTCGGCGAGGCGTGCAAGTGATGTCATGACGGTTCTCCTTTGGCTTGGCTGACGGCCGGGGCACGGACGCTGTTGTTGTGTGATCGTGGTGTCAGTCCGTGCTGAGTCCGGCCGGCGTGTGATGGAACGCGCGTCGGCGTCCTATTGCACCTGAACGTTGAGCACCTCCTCCCCGTCGGGGTCTGAAATATGCACCGCGCAGGCGATGCAGGGATCGAAGCTGTGGACCGTGCGCAGGATCTCGATCGGCTGTTGCGGATCGTGCAGGGCGTGGCCGGCGAGGGCCGCCTCGTAGGGGCCTTCCTGCTCCTGCGCATCACGCGGGCCGGCGTTCCAGGTGCTCGGCACCACGGCCTGATAATTGGCGACCTTGCCGTCCTCGATCACGATCCAATGTCCGAGCGCCCCGCGCGGGGCCTCCATGCGGCCGACGCCCTGCGCCTTCTTCGGCCAGGTTTCGGGGTCCCAGAGGGTCTCGTTGAAGGTCTTGACGTCGCCGGACTTGATGTTGGCGACCAGGTTGTCGTACCAGCCTTGCAGCTCGTCGACGATCAAGGCTGTCTCGAGCGTGCGCGCGGCGGTGCGGCCCATCGTTGAATAGAGCGCCTCGATGGGCAGATCGAGCTGCTGCAGGGTGCTGTCTACCAGGGTCTTGGCCTGCTCATTGCCGTTGGCGTAGAGCATCAGCATCCGCGCCAGTGGCCCGACCTCCATCGGCTTGCCCTTCCAGCGCGGGGTCTTAAGCCAGGAGTACTGATTCTCGACATCGAGCTGCTGATAGGGCGGCTCCGGGCCGGTATAGGCGAAGGTCGTCTCGCCCTGGTAGGGATGCAGTCCGGCATCCTTGCCGGCTTTGTAGTCGTACCAGGCATGGGCGACGAACTCTTGGATCTCGGCCTCGGCGTCGAGATCGACCGGCTCGATGTGGCTCAGATCGCGGTTCAGGATCACGCCGGTGGGGATCAGATAGGACTCCGGGTCGCCATAGCCCTTGGCCGGGAAGTCGCCATAGGTCATGAAGTTGCCGACACCTTCGCCTTTCTGGAACCAGTCCTTGTAGAAACTGGCGATGGCGATGGTGTCCGGCACATAGACCTGATGCACGAAGTCGTGCATCTGCTCGATGATGTTGCGCACCCGCTCCAGGCCCACGACGTCGAGCGCGGTGCCGGCCTGCTTGCCGGATTCCAGGCTGATCGCGCAGGGCATGCCGCCGACGCAGAGGTTGGGATGCGGGTTCTTACCGCCGAAGATGGCATGCAATTCGGCGACGTTGCGCTGCCAGGCAAGCGCATCGAGATAATGCGCGACCGCCATCAGATTGGCCTCGGGCGGCAGCTTGTAGGCCGGGTGGCCCCAGTAGCCATTGGCGAAGATGCCGAGCTGGCCGGCCTCGACGAAGCCCTTGAGGCGCTTCTGGACGTCGGCGAAGTAGCCCGGCGAGGTCTTGGCGTAAGTGCCGATCGATTGCGCCAGCTCCGAGGTCTTCTTCGGGTCGGCCTGCAGTGAGCCGAGCAGATCGACCCAGTCCAACGCGTGCAGGTGATAGAAGTGCATCACGTGGTCATGCACATACTGGCTGCCGATCATCAGATTGCGGATCAGCTCGGCATTGGGCGGGATCTTGTAGTCGAGCGCATCCTCGACCGCGCGCACCCCGGCGATGCCATGCACCAGAGTGCAGACGCCGCAGATGCGTTGCACGAAGGCCCAGACCTCGCGCGGGTCGCGGCCCTGGACGATGGTCTCGAGCCCGCGCACGCTAGTGCCACTGGAGTAGGCCTGCTCGATGATGCCACCGTTCATCTGCGCCTCGATGCGCAGATGACCTTCGATACGGGTGATCGGATCAACAACAACGCGGGCACTCATGCAACGGCTCCTCGGGCTTGGGCGTTAGCGGTGGACTCGTCCTCGATCAGATGGTCGGCAACCAGCTCGACCAGGCTATGGACCTGCTTGTCCCAATGGTTCTTCTGCCGGCCGGACTCGAAGTTGAGCCGGCAGCTGGCGCAGCTGACCACGACCGACTCGGCGCCGGACTCGTTGACCTCGCGGATCTTGATCTTGAACGACTCATCCCGCAGCCGGGTGGCGTCTTCGAGCAGGAAGATGCCGGCGCCGCCGCCGCAGCACCAGTTGTATTCCTTGTTCGCGGGCATCTCGACTAGGTCGGCGTCCATCGCCGCCAGTACCGCGCGCGGCTCATCGAAGGCACCGCCCCGGCGTCCGGTCTTGCAGGGGTCGTGGAAGGTGACCTTACCGTCGAACGGGGTCAGATGCAGATTGCCGGCCTTGGCCTGTTTGCCGAGGAACTCGGACATGTACATCATCTCGAACGGCAGTCCGCCACTGCTGAGCATCGGGTTCCAGCGCAGCGCCGGGTAGGCATGGCCGCATTCGGCGATGACCAGGATCTTGGCCTGAACGCGTTGGGCGGCGGCGATGATTGGATCGACCTGTTTCTTCCACAGCGACATATCGCCTGAGAGCAGACCAAAGTTGGCGCTCTCGAAGCCGTCGGAGCAGATGGTCCAGTCGACGCCGAGATGGTTCATGATCTTGGCCGTGGCCAGCAGGCCATTGCCGTTGGCGACCAGATCGACCGCCGAGCTCAGCACCATGACCTCGGCCTGCTCCTTGTCGAGCGGCACCTCGATGCCAGCCTTTTCGCGGATGGTCTCGACCATCTTGCGGAGGGAATCGGGCGAGGAGCCAAACACCGTACCCATCTGTTTCTGCTCCATGCGCAGCGCGGCCAGCTCCGGTGGCACCAGCTCGGCGGCGACCATGGCGCTGCGCATGTGATGCACCAGCGAGGCGGTGTCGATGCCCATCGGGCAGACCATGGTGCAGCGGCCGCACTCCGAGCAGGAATCGTAGATCAGCTCCTTGGCCTGCTCGAAGTCGGAGAGCTTGACCGGCTGAGTGATCAACCGGTGCCACCAGCGCATCGGGCTGATCTCGCGCTGATAGACGCGGCGATAGAGATCCATCTTGCGCATCGGCGCGTATTTGGCCTCACCGGTGGCCTGAAAATAATGGCAGGCATTGGTGCATTGGCCGCAGTGGATGCAGCTCTCGAGCCAGACCGCCTCGTCGGCGTTGGTCTCCTCGATCAGGGTTTCGACGGCGCCCTGGAGGCGTTTCTCGTCGGACTTGGTCGGCTGTGGCGCCATCTCGCGCAGCATGCCGATCTGGCCGGCGAGACCTTGGTAGACTTGCTCGAAGCTGGGAAAGATGGGAGTGGCCGTGGCGGCCGTTGTATTCGCAGTGCTCATATCCGAACCCCCTTGTGGGCGTAGGCCAGCCCGCTCTGGGCGCGGGAGAAGATGAACCAGAACGCATGCATCAGCTTGCTGAACGGCATATAGGCGAACAGCAGCGCCGAACTCAGGATGTGCAGCGCGAGCATGGTCTCGTAGCGCAGGCCGACATGGGCAAAGGCCATGAGGCCGGTCAGCAGCGGCAGGGCGACGATGATCCAGGTGACGTAATCGCCGACGGTGGAGTTGTAGACGGCCGGTTTCGCCAGGCGGCGGGTGATCAATGCGATCAGCGAGGCGAGGGCGACGGTGCCGAGCGCGACGCCGACGAAGTTCGGCAGTGCCGGCCAGGCGAGGCCGGTCAGGCTGGTGATGAACTCGATGTGCGGGACGATGCCGACCACCACCAGCAGGGTGGCGATGTGGAAGATGTAGGCCACAACGGTCTGATAGCGCGTGGTGGTGGTGAACTCACCACTCGGCCAGGCGCGACTGAAGACGGTGCGATAGCCCTTGAAGTTGCCAAAGGCATCGCGGGGTCGGGAGAGGTCGGCGCCGCGCGTGAGGGCAAGCACGCCGATGATCCGCAGGGCGATGCCGGCGGCCATGATGATGAGTGCGGCATGGATCGCAGGGCCGCGGGCGAATTCAAGCAGTGACATGGGGTTCCAGTCTCCTGATGAGGTTTGGTGGTTCGATCGTTGGTCGCCGGCTAGTCGCTGCTGTGCTCGTGCGCGGCCAGCTCAGTCTTCTTGCGCCGAGCAAGCACGGCAGCTCCAACGCCAGCCGCGGCGCCAGCGACGGCAGCGGCACCCAGCTTGGCGCTGTCCCCAAAGTTGCCGGTGGCGACTGACTCATAGACCCCGCCGATGTCCCAGAAGCGAGGTTCGGAGCAACCGAGGCAGCCGTGCCCGGACTGGATCGGGAAGCTGACGCCGTTATTCCATTTGATATGCGCACAGGCGTTGTAGGCGATCGGCGCCTTGCAGCCGAGCTTGTACAGACACCAGCCCTTGCGTGCGCCTTCGTCGTCGAAGGTCTCAGCGAACTCGCCGCGGTCGTAGAAGGGACGGCGATAGCAACGGTCGTGGATATTCTCGCCAAAGAAGGCGACCGGGCGCCCGAGATGGTCGAGCTCAGGCAGGCGCCCAAGGGTCAGGTACTGGGCGATGACGCCGGTGATCGCGAGCGGCATTGGCGGGCAACCGGGCACATTGACGATCGGCTTGTCCTTGATAATGTCGCCCACTGCGACGGCGCGGGTCGGATTAGGCTTGGCCATCGGGATGCCGCCGTAGGCCGAGCAGGTGCCGATGTTGATCACCGCGGCGGCATTGGCGCAGGCCTCTTTCAACATCGCGAGGTTACTGATGCCGGCGACCGTCGAGCAGTGCTCATCGAGCGGGACCGAGCCGTCGACCAGCACCAGGTATTTGCCAGCATTCTCGTGCTGGGCCTGCTCGCGGGCGTGCTCGGCGGCGTCGCCGGAGGCCGCTTGCAGGGTATGGTGATAGTCGAGCGAGATGAAGTTGAACATTAGCGCTTCGATGGATGGTGCGCTGGAGCGGGTCAGCGCCTCGGTACAGCCGGTGCATTCCTGAAAGGACAGCCAAATGACCGATGGACGACGGGCGCTGGCAAGGGCTTCGGCCATCGCCGGTGCAATGCCGGCTGGCAACGCCATCAAGGAAGCGGTGGTCGAGCAGAATTTGAGGAAAGCGCGACGGCTGATTCCTTGGCTTTGCAGCAGTCCTCCGAAGGTGGGCTCGTGGGGCATTGCGGGCATCTCCTTGTTTGGTGGTTGTGTCTCGCGTTGGTGTCGATGATTAATTGGTCTATTGCTTATGGGCCGCGAATCGTCAATGAAATGGCCTTGGTTTCGTTATGGAAATGGCTGAATTTCATAGCGTTTTGCTTGGTTTGCGGCAGTTTCTATGCGGTCATCATTACTGTAGATGCTAGAAGCGAAAAGTGAGGCATGCGTCATATTTTATAATTGACGTGTGTCAGGACTTGTTGAAAGTTATGGATGATCTCTCACTGCGCGTGATCGAATCAATGATTACTCAACCAATTAACTTTTAATTGGGTAAAGTAATTAATTGGTAATCACAGGGAATAATAAAATACTGATGTGCTTTGCCTGGCTGCGTTATGATGGCGCGCTTGAACGCTGGCCAAAGCGCCTTGCTTGTCCGATAGCGGGAGACGGATCAGGTAGAGCGGGACGAATCGGGAACGCAGTGGAGCGAGACGGCGCAGGTCGAGACAGCGCTGGGCTGAGCCGAGAAGGCTAGGAAGCGACGGAGGTGAGGCGGGGATGCGTCAGGCTGGATGTCAGTCTGGAACGTGCCTTGGAGAAGGAATGGGGGAAGGAATGGCGCCGACGCGCGCAGAGCCGTCGGCGCCTTCGGGCCGCTTGTCGCGGCTGATGACGGCGCTTAACCGATGAAGCCGTAGCCGACGGCGATGAGCATGAGGAGGACGGCGGCGATGGAGAGTAACTCTCCGGCGTGGAGTTCCTTGAGTGCGACGAGGTATTTCATGGCAGCAGGTCTCTGTCTCTTGAGGTTGGGTTTGCGATTCCGAGAACGTCGCGATCGGTACATCAGGCTCACGGCGTTCCACCGAACGGCGGCATGGAGTGCCGCCTCGAGTCGAGGCTCTAACAGAGTATTAGCATATAGTGTAATAATTGCCATTGCGGAATCGCAATGCGTGATCTCTGGTGTTGCACGCCGAGAACCGCTTCACAATTAAGGTCTGAGCCTCAAAACCGGCTGAATTGAGAACAACCATGTCGACTAAAAGGACACACTCGGCCTCTTCGGAGGCTGACCCTGGAGCCGAGTCCGGACTCCTGTGGGGGCTGTTGCGTCCACTCTTGTTTCGGCTCGATGCGGAGCGGGTGCATGGCCTTGCCCTCGCGTTGGCCGCGCGTTGGTCACAGCATTTCAGCGGGCGGCTTGGCGCCTCGGATGTGGCGCGGAGCCCGGCACTGGCGGTGGATGCGATGGGCTTGCGCTTCCCGAATCCGATCGGGCTGGCGGCCGGGCTCGATAAGGATGCCGAAGCGGTGCCGCTATGGCAGCGCCTGGGGTTCGGCTTTGTCGAGGCCGGCACGGTCACGGCGCTGGACCAGCCGGGCAATCCGCGCCCGCGTCTGTTTCGACTGCCGGGCGATGCGGCGTTGGTCAACCGCATGGGCTTCAATAACGCTGGTGCCGAGGCGATGGCGGCGCGCTTGACGCGGCTGCGTGAGCGAGCACTCCTGCAGGTGCCGCTCGGGGTCAACCTGGGCAAATCCAAGGTGACGCCTGCAGCGCTGGCGGCGAGCGATTATCAGCGCAGTTGCGCCTTGCTCGCCGAGCTGGCCGATTATCTCGTGGTCAACATCTCGAGCCCGAACACGCCCGGGCTGCGGGATCTGCAAACCACCGAGCAGGTCCGCGAGCTGGTGGAGGCGGTGCAGGGACCGAACCAACGCCTGCGCCATCCGCGGCCGGTGTTGTTGAAGCTGGCCCCGGATCTGGCCGATGAGGACGCCATCGCCTGTGCCGAGACGGCGATCGATGCCGGTTGCGCCGGCCTGATCCTCACCAATACGACGATCCGCTTCGAGGGGCTCAACACCGCGACCGAGGGCCTGAGCGGCGGCCTGTCGGGCCGGCCCTTGTTCGCGCGCAGTACCGAACTGCTCGGGCACGTGCGCCGGGCCTTGGGAACGGACCCGGTGCTGATCGGCACCGGAGGCATCTTCGCGCCCGAGGACGCGGCCGCGAAACTTGCGGCGGGCGCCGATCTGGTCCAGCTCTATACCGGCCTCATCTATCGCGGCCCGGGGCTCGTGCGCCGGTTGTTGGCCGAGCTGCGAGTCCGGGAGCCATGAGCCCTGGAGGCGGTCGCCCTTGGTCCCCACACTGTCACCTCCAATGATCAACGGAGCAAGACCATGCAGGATCGACCCCAAATCAAGACCGCCCTGCCGAAACAGCGCTATCAGATCGGCGACCATACCGCGACACTCCTGGGTGAGATCGAGACCGATGACGAGCGCCGCTATCATTTCATCCTGGCGCTGGTGCCCATGGGAGAGCAGGAGCCCGTGCTCTACGTGACCAGCGAGCAGGCGCCGGCGGAGCGGCGCTCCGAAGGCGCCTATGATCTGCGGGTGATCAGCGCCAGCCTGACCGATGTGCTCGACACCGCCGACCGTTGGCAGCGCCTGGATCAGTTCGCCGAACAGGCGCTCGATCTCGCGCAACAGGTGCTGGGGCTGCGCAACCAGCAGGTGGTCAAGCTGATGTAATTGTGCTCGCCGGCGGGCTCGGATCGCGCTGCGACGCCGGCATGAGCAAGAGGGCGTCGAGCGCGGCGCGCTCATCATCGCAGCGGCGGCGCAGCTCCAGCACAGTGGCGCGGCTGTCCTCGATCGCCTGTTGCAGTTGTTCGGCCTCGGCCTCGAGCACGATGAGGCGGCCATGCTGCTCGTCGAGCGCCTTCTGATCCGGCCCCAAGGCACGCTCAAGGCGCTTGATGGTGCGCCGCAGGGCCCGCGCACGGGCCGCCAAGGGACCGAAGTGGCCCTGTGAGCCGCCGCCCTGTGAGCCCTGCGCCGCACGCTGTTGTGCGACAGCGGCGAGTTCAACGCGCGCGGCCTCCAGTGTGGGCTGCTTGGCCGTGACCTTGGCCTTGATGGAGGCCGCCGCCTCGCGCGCGGTGCCGATGGCCTGCTGATTGTCGGCGAGGGTTCGTGCAAGGCGCAGTTGCTGCTCGCGCGCTTGGGCGAGCTGGGCGCGATGGTGCTCGAGGCGCTGGCGCAGGTCATCTCGCTGCTGATCGCGCTGTTTGCGCTCGGTCTCGGCCTGAGCCAGGCTCTGATCCTGGCGTTCGCGCTCCAACTGCAAACGATCGCGCTCGCGCTGCAAGTCGGTTTCGTCGCCGAGACGGGCTTCCATCTGCTGGAGCCGCAGCGCCAGTTCGTGCTCGCGGGCCTTGAGTTCGGCCTCGCGCTGGCGATGTTCGAGCGCGAGCTGATGATCGATGCCCTCGCGGCGGCGGCTGAGTAACTCGCGCTCGTGGGTGTGGTCGGCGTTGAGCCGCGCAAGATCGGCTTGTGCCTCGAGTTCGTCGCGGTGGTTGGCAACGAAAGCGGCGGGGTCGCGCTCCCACTGCTCCCAGCGGCGCGCGAATTCGGCCGGCGAGAGCCGACGCTTGGCGTCTTGAGGATGCCCGAAGCCCGGGATATCGGCCAAGTCGCCGTTGAGATAGTTGCGGTATTGGACTTGCGCGGTCTCGCTGTAGTAGGTCTGCACGGCCGCTGGCTCGAACAGCTTGAGCGCGATCAACGCGAAGAACAGGATGCCAAGCGCGGCCTGAGCGAAGCCTTCGACGGTCTCGAAATGGGGTACACCTTGCTCGGCTGGGCTTTCGCGCAGCGCATTCAGGGCTTTGGATTGTGCGGCAAAGGTGAGTTTGGGCGGCGAAGCTGGGGGTTGCTCAGCCTCGACCTCGTCGGCAATGCGCTCAAGCAGGGCGCGTTCTTGCTCGCGCACCTCGACGATGGAGGCATTGAGGGCCTCGAGGCGCTGGCGCAGCTCGCCGATGCGCGCCTCGATCGGTGCCAGGCGCTCGGCGTGTTCGCGGCGTTTAGCGGTCAAGGTGTCTTCCAGCGCCTGTGCCTGTGCCTCCCACCGGCGCGCCTCGGGACCATAGCCTTGGGGCCGGCCTTCGCGTCCGAGCAGCTCATCGCCGACCCGCTTTCTGGCCTCGGCAAGGTCCTGAGCGAGCACCTCGATCTCGGGACGCTCATCGGCGCTGAGTTGATCGCGACGCTTGCGTTCCGCGGCCAGCTCTTTCTTGACGTCGCGAACCTGCTGCTCGATGCCCTGAATGCGGGCGCGATAACCTGCATCATGTTGTGCGGCGCGCTCCTCAATCTGCGCGTTTAGCACGCGCTCTCGCTCGTCGAAGTAGCGCTCCACCTGGGTCTGGTGCCCAGCGGCGATGTCATCGGCACGAATCAGTTTCTCGATGAACGGTGCGGTCACATAGAGTGAGACGGCAACGATCGCGATTCGTACCAGCAGCCCGAAGAGCCAGCGCAGCCATGGGCCCGCGTTGCGCGGCTTAGTGCCTCCTTGCTCCGCGCCTTGTCGCCCTTGGCGGCGCAAGCGGGGTTTCTCGGACATGATCAGCGAGGCGTCGAGTATCCAGATGACCGAGAACATCAACGCGAACAGGAACAGCCCGATCGCCGGCGCGAGCCAGGCCGTGGCCTCGGGCACCAAGGAGAAGCCAACGGCACCCCAGACAAAGCCTTCGAGACTGGCCATGAGCAGGATCACCATCCGCGCGGAGCCGATCCAAGCCGCCGCAGCCGGTGTCAGTAGAGCCCGCCCATAGGGTTGCAGTCGCAGATAGTCGCTCAGGCGCAGGGCTGGGCCGGCCGTGCCGGCGTGGCCGCTTGGCCCGTCGTACGCCCCCTGTCGCTGTTGCAGTGCATTGCGCGGCCGAGCGAATCGGCGCGATGGCGGTGATTGGCCTGAAGCGTGCATCTTGGCGGACGGCTCGGTATGCCGCACTTGGTTGCTGGGGCGGCCTTTGCAGCTGAGTGGTTTATCATAAAGGATCTGCTGCTCTAGGTTGGCAGGTCTCTTTCCTGAAGCCGATGCTCGGGCTTGTTGGTTCAACAGAATCCGGTGTTCTCCGTATGATCGTCACGCCTTCCGAGGAATCCATCGCGTCTAATCACGACTGTCGCGCGGCGCTCGCCCGCTCATTTCAAGGCGTGCGCTGGTCGATGACGCGCTGCTCCCAAGGGTTGCGCGTGCTCTGTGGGGCGCTGTTCCTCGCAGGATTACTCGCTGGCTGCGAGCAGGCCGAGGACCCGCGCGTTCTGGTGCTGCGCGGCTCGACCATGGGCACGAACTACAGCGTGCAGATCGTCGAGCCGTCCGCCGCATTAGACCGCGATGCGCTGGCCGAGCAGATCAACGCGCGGTTGGCGGACATCACCACGCTGATGTCAACCTACCAGCCCGGCTCGGAACTTTCGCGCTTCAATAACGCCGACGTCACCGAATGGTTCTTGGTCTCGCCGGAGCTGGAGGCGGTAGTCGAGGCGGCGCAGGCGGTGAGCGAGGCGAGCGCCGGGGCCTTCGACGTCACCGTCGGGCCGTTGGTGAACCTCTGGGGGTTCGGGCCATCGCCGCGCATCGAGGATCTCCCGAGCGCGGGCGATATCCAGGCCGCACGCGCCCGGGTCGGCTGGCGTCAGCTCGAGGTGCAGGCGCAGCCGCCGGCGTTGCGCAAGTCCCGACCCGATCTCTATGTCGACCTCTCCGCCATCGCCAAGGGCTACGCGGTTGATCAACTTGCGGGGTTGGTTGAGTCGCACGGTATCGTCGATTATCTCGTCGAGATTGGCGGCGAGCTGCGCGGGCGGGGGGTCAACGGCCACGGCGAGCCCTGGCGGATCGCAATCGAACGCCCCGATGCGGGCCAGCGCGCGGTGTTCCAGGTCGTCGCCTTACGCGATCTCGGCATGGCGACCTCGGGCGATTACCGGAATTTCGTCGAGATTGATGGCCAGCGCTATTCGCATACCATCGATCCCGCCACCGGCCGGCCGGTGGGTCATCGGCTGGCTTCGGTGACGGTCCTGGCGGATGATTGCATGCAGGCCGACGCCTGGGCGACTGCGTTGTTGGTGCTCGGACCCGAGCGCGGCCTAGCGTTGGCCGAGCAGCGAGGGCTGGCGGCGTTATTCATCGAGCATGCGCGGGAAGCGGCCGATGGGGATGCATTCGTCACCCAGGCCACCGCTGCCTTTGGTGCCCTGAGCGTCTCGCACTGATGGCGCGCAACGCAGGCTGGACAGCGATTGTCGTCCCCCGATGGTGGCAACCCGTGGAGCGAGGAGTTCACACCAAGGGCTTACGGTGCTAGGCGTCGCCGACCGGTATCTGTTCGCCGAGATGACCAAGGTCTTCTCGGCCATCATCCTGACCTTGCTCATGATTATGGTCAGCATGCTCCTGCTGCGCACCCTCGAGGACGTCAACCTGGGGGCTCTCGGCAGTGACGCCGTGCTACGCTTCCTCGGCCTGCAAGTGCTTCGCGACACCGCGCGCTTGCTACCGCCGGCATTCTTCATCGCCGCCCTCGTCACCCTCGGCCGCCTCGCCCGCGATAGCGAGCTGATTGCCTTTCGTGCCTGCGGCTTCGGACCGGCGCGGCTCTACCGCGCCTTTCTCCTGTTCGCGGTGCCACTGTCCCTGGTCACGGGCTGGTTTGCCTTGGTCGGCCAACCCTACGCCTCGCTGCACATCCAGATGATCGAAGACACCAAGGGTGAGCGATCCACACAGGTCGCCGGCCTGCGCGCTGGACGCTTTTACCAGCAGGATGATGGCAACATCACCTTCTATGCCGCCAGCATCGACGACAGCAATCGCTTCGAGGGGATCTTTATCCAGGATCGCCGCGCCGATCCACCGCGCCTCATCATCAGCAGCCGAGGCGTCTATCAGCGTGACCGCAACACCGGCGAACAGCGCGTCATCCTTGAAGAAGGGCGCCGCTATGACGGCAACCCTGGGAGCGCCGACTATAGCCTAGCCGAATTCGATCGCTACACTTACTTTCTCGCGCCCGAGAGCGAGACCGAGGTCGAGCGCCGACGCCGGGCCGCGCTGCCGACGCGTGAACTCATTGGCTCGGATTCACTGCTCGACCGCGCCGAGCTTGGACATCGCCTCGCGGCTCCAGTCGCGATCTACACCCTCGCGCTACTCGCAATTCCGCTCACCACGCTTTCACCACGACAACGCGGTACTGGGCGACTGATGCTCGCGTTCTTAACCTATTTCGCGTTCTTCAATCTGCAACATCTCGCCGAGAACTGGCTCGAGACGGGGGTAACCCCAACCTGGATGGGTGTGCTTTGGTATCAGCTCGCGATTTTGCTATTGGTCTATCTCAGTCTAGCGTCCAGCTCCTTCCAGGTTCGCCAGTTACTCGGCCGCTTACGGCGATAAGGCCTATTGTCGGGAGCCGCCTGAACAAAACTTGGTCGAGTAGACCTTCGTCACCACCTTTCGCATAGACGTCCAACAGGTTTGTATGTCCGTTGGCGATGATCGCCGTTTTAAGATGCGACATGAACAGACATGGTTAATGTTAGGGTCGTTGCCGGGTCGCCGCGTGAGATTACTCCCCCGCGGCTCCCACAGATCCGGACATGCCCAATTCGGGCATCCGGCTCCTCGATCTAGACATTCGCTACGTGGCATAGATGCTATGAACCACACGCGCGGGCGGGAGTGGGTAGCGCTTGGCGAGGCGTGCAAAGGCCGCCCAATTCAGGCGGGTCGCCCGAGAGCGACGGTTGAGCCACTTGCGCCAGAGACGTCGCACCTCGTGCCGGAATCGGGACAGCGCACGCGCATTGCCCGTGATCCCATAGTAGGCATCGTGACCCCTGAGCTTGCGACTCAGCACCTGCTGTTGCTCCGCCACCGGTCGGTGACGGTTGCGTCGGCACCACTGCCCGATCTGCCGCAGAGCGCGGCTGAAGCGGGTCTTGGCCGTCTTGCGTTGCACGACCCAGCGCCCCTTCCGGGAGCGCCCCCAATAGTGGGTAAAGCCGAGTAGGTCGAAGCTGCGCTCACGTTGTGCACGCGGCTCCTGTCCTGCCCTCGGCGGACTGCGAAAGTCCACCAGTCGGGTCTTCTCGGGGTGCAGGGTCAACCCAAAGCGCGCTAGGCGCTTGGGCAGCACCTCCAACACCCGTTGAGCGTCGTCTTCTCGCTCAAAGGCCAAGGTCGCATCATCGGCAAACCGGATCAAAAAGGCCCGGCCACGCAGACGCGGTTTGACCTCGCGCTCGAACCAGGAATCGAGCACCTCGTGCAGGTAGAGATTGGACGCCAGTGGGCTGATCACAGCCCCCTGCGGGCTGCCCCGCTCGGGATAGCTGATCACCCCTTCGTCCATGACCCCGGCATGCATCCACTTGCCCAGTACGCGGCGGATCACGCCGTCACGCACCCGTTGGTCGAGAAAGGCGTTGAGATGGGTCCTTTCCAAGCTGCCAAAGAAGTCCTGGATGTCGAGATCGATCACCCAACCGCCGCCGATGTCCATGAGCCCCTGCCAGAGCGCTTGCAGCGCTTGGTGGGCACTGCGACCGGGCCGAAAGCCGTAGGAGCAGTCGAGAAAGTCCTGCTCGTAGATCGGCTCCAGCACCATCAGCACCGCGCGCTGGAGCACTTTGTCTTCCAGGGTGGTGATGCCAATGGGGCGGGTCTTCTTGGTGCCGTCCTTGGGGATGTGGACACGTCTGACCGGTGGCGCCCGGTAGCGTCCGCTCTTGAACCGTTCGAGCAGGTCGCTCAGGTTCGCCTGCAGATCGGCTTCGTACGCTTCGGCGGTGACGCCATCCACCCCAACCGCGCCGTCTTTGCGCGTACGCCGGTAAGCCTCTTCCAGCCACATCAGGTCGATGTGGTGCGCCAGCGTGGTGAGCACCATCTCGGGTGCCTCGCTCGCCAAGTTCGCGAGCTTCTGTTGTTTCGTGGAGATGATCTCGCGCTCCGATGTTCGCGTCATCTTGCCCTCCAGAAGGTGTGTAGACCGACCGGCCGCTTCCCTCAGACGGGTCCGCTGGGGTGCGTTCCCCGCCGTCATCAGTACTATCAGCCGGCTCCGATTGCTCAGCCGTCATCGCGCCGCACTTCGTTGCCTTCGCTTGGCGCTACCTCGTCGTCGGTCCTGTTCGCGACCGTCGGCCGGACCGGCTCCGACGGTGATCTGGGCGTCTTATTCCGCGGTGCCCGCACCGCGTCTCTCAACGAGGAACGGCTGAGCCCTCCCAGGTTCCTGGGTGACCCTTGCGACCATGCCCTGCTCTCAGACCCCGGTGGAGTGATCGCGCCAGGCCACGTTCGGCGCCATCACTGCTGCCTTCCGCCTTTTGAACAACGTCGGCTCCACTTTCGCTTCTTTCGAGGCTCCATCACACGGCCTAGCCGCCCCCTGTGTACGCTTCGCAGGCGGGGTCGCCCCCGCACCACGCAACACTCGGTTCCGGTGGATGGCCAGTCCTTGCCGGTTCGGGACTCTCACCCGACGGGTCACTACAAAAGGTTTCCGATCGCTCAAGTCATTTGGCGTTCTTCCCCCTCTTCCAGGCTTTGCCTGGCGCAATCAAATGACAGCATGAAGCAATGAAGCTATTATCACATGAGCATCCCCTGGAGACGGCTCATGGCAAACGTTATCTCAGTGCTGAACCCCAAAGGAGGGGCTGGCAAAACCACTCTGGCGATTCATCTCGCCCGCGCGTTGCATCTCGACAACAACAAGGTGCTGCTGGTGGATTCTGACCGTCAGGGCAGTGCAAGGGACTGGAACGAAGCCGGTGATGGTCGCAGCGGTTTTCCCGTGGTCGGCCTTGATCGTCCGACAATCGAGAAAGAACTGGTGTCACTCGCTGAAGGCTACGACTGGGTTGTCATCGATGGTGCCGCTAAGCTTGAGAAGATGATCGCCAGTGCTGTTAAGGCGTCTGATCTTGTACTGATCCCCGTCCAGCCTTCTCCGCTCGATATCTGGGCTTGCGACAGTCTCGTAGAGATGATCCAGGCGCGGCAACAGGTCACAGATGGTATTCCCTCCGCCGCGTTTGTCGTCTCGCGTGCAAAGAAGGGAACCGTTCTTGCGCGAGAAGTCGCCGATGCCGTCCGCGACTATGAATTTCCGATTCTGCACGGATCGATTCACGACCGGACGATTTTCGCCAAGTCGATGATCGATGGTGCAACCGTGCTCGATGATGAGCCCGAGGGGGCGGCAGCCTTCGAGATTCGTCATTTGCTCAAACAAATCATGGAGGCGTTTGCATGACTGCGAAGCGTTTGTCCGTTAAGAAGCGTGAAGTCGGACACCGTGCCCCGGATACACAAAAACTGACAAACCTCGTCACTGAGGATGACAAGGTTCGGCTCAATGTCGAAATGGCAAAGGCTAAACGCCAAGCACTGAAGGCGCGGGCTGTGATGGAGGGAACGACTATCCACCAACTTGTGAACCGACTGATCGACGAGTATCTGTCCGAAAAGCAGGACGAGTAGACCTACAGCGAGCGCCTAGCCAGTCCTTCAAATGATCTTTATTTCAAAGATTCAGATTGTCATTTTCTCATTTGATACTTTGAGTAAGCAACATAGAAGGCTGTTCAGGTTAGTTGCGCGACAGATGAATATCTTCGTTAGCTGATCGTCGTTTCTCGCTTCGACGCATTTCTGCAATCTTCATTTTATCATTACTTCAAATTATCATTGCTTCATCTTCGCGCTTGCGGCTCGCGGATATTCGGGGTTTTACACACCCTCGAAGCCGAATCCGTAGGTTCTGTGTTCCCGTGAGACAGGCTCCTGACCGCATTGCTAACGAGCGGGTCCGCGCCTCTCGTACCAGCTCTGGCAAAACTTGACGAAGTGGCGAGCCGGGTATTTTGGCTCGATCTCGTTCTCAGTAAGCCACTCCCGCCACTGCGCTTCAAGAAAGTAGACATCCCAGCCAGGAGCGACTTTTTTGGCATCCTCGTAGACTTGCGTATGCAGACGACCGGACCACGGTTCCGAAGGAGACAAAGAAGACTGATTCCGGTTGTGGAAGGTCACAACATCGGCGTCCGCCTCCAGAGCGAGTGTGTAGTCGGGCAGAGGATTTTCCTCGACCATTTCACGAATCGCACGGCGAAACTCCCTGGATGAAGACCTTGAACCGCTTTTATGGTGCAACACCGCAATTGAAACACTCCAGGTACCCTGGTGGCCACAATGCTTACGAGCTAGCTCATAGACGCGCCGTTGGATTGGTTTACGCAGACGAAAGTAGTTCTTGTGCAGGGTCAGAACCTTGGATCGCTCCCGGAGCGCATCGATGATCATGTCTGAGAGCGTGATGCGCAGCTTGCGTGGCTTGTTCGTTTTCTCGTCCGTCTCCAGTTCAGCTCCATCGATGATCCCCATCCACACGTCTTTTTTGGTGCCATTGGCGATGACGTTCGTCCGGTATCGCGTGCCGTCGATACGATCGAGACTGTCGCACAGCGCCTGATAATCCCGCCCCCCTGTACCACGACCGGTGAACAGGAAGAACGCGTAGGGATCGATTTCGACCTGCTTGGGGATCTCCTCGTCCTCTTTGATACTCGAGATCAAGTGGCTGATGGCGTAGATGATCAGATCTTTGTCGTAGATCGTCGGCAGCCCCTTAAGGCTTGGCCGGAACTCAATCCATTTGTCGTTGTGCTCGTAGCGCCTGGGTTTCAGGTCAGGCTTCTTGGAGAGGGAGTAGAACGGGTGTTCCATGGAAGCCATGTCGTCCTTGAGGATGACATCCGTGACATCGCAGACGAACAACGGTCCTTGCGGATACTTCTGCGGCTTGAGCTGTGCAGCCATCTTGCTTCTCCCTGACGTGTGTCTAACTGTTCGGGAAACACCCACACTCCTGCCTATCCTGTCAGGAGATAGCTGAACAGGCAAACACTTTCTCGGGAAACACCCACACTCGTGCTTTGAACAGGCGTTCGTACCCTCCAGCTCCTTTGTGTGTGCCAAGCCTGTGGAAAGATTCGGGAAACACCCACGCTTTCTCGGGAAACACCCACGCTTTCTCGGGAAACACCCACACCCACTTTTTTTTTCTTTTTATTTTCAGTAAGTTAAAGCTGATTTTCAGCCCTTAACACTATCTCTTAACCATATATAACTCAGGGGGGTGTGGATAACTTTGTGGATAAATCTGTGGATAACTCGAGAAACTTATTGAAAAACAGACGCATAAACAAAGAAAGTGAAATCTTCAGTCCTAGTAGCCACAGAACACTCTCCCTGGAAGACACAAGGAGGGTCTATCAGCTTAGGAAGGGGGAGGTTCATCAAGGATTTATGCCATCCTTCACCCCCATCTGTCCCTCGATGGTCCCCAAGACGAAGAGAAGAGCTTTTGAAGGGGGGAGTGTGGGTCAAGTGTCGGGAAACACCCACAACCGCTTGCGTAGACGCACGATCGTCGAGGAGCTTGTGCGAGCGAACGTCGCTCACCAGCGAGCAGGACAGGCCATCACCACTATCACCATCGCCAGCACCAGTCCGGTACAACGCGGCGTCCACGAACGCTCTGACCTCACCTTGACGGAACAGAACCCTGTAGCAACCAGGAGCCACACCATGGAGCCTGGTTTGGTCATCCTCTGACCCTTGAGCAGGGTTGATCGAGTACAGGGATGGTGAGGAACTTGAGCGAGCCGGCTGCCATGGACCCCTAGCCGTGGCCCGATCAGACTCCGGTCAAGGTCAGATCAGGGCCTCTCCCAGGGCGTGGGTGTTCCTCACCATCCCATCACCCATCAACGTCGGCGCTGGCCTGCAGGCAACCGTCTCATCCCCCTGATCATCGCCGCCGATGCTTGTTTTCGACGCTCAACGGTTCACTGCGCTTGAAATCAGAGGCGATCTCAGAAAGGATACCGGGTCAATCAACGGGCCATTAAACACACTCATGGCTGTCAACCCCTAAACACCTCATTGAGGATGCCTTGTGAACGACGAGTACCGTAGCGCCGAAGAGATCCAAACCCACCTTGAGCAGCTCAGGCAAGACCAGGCGGTCTTGGAGCAAGCACTCAAGGATCGGCGCAAAGAGGAAAAAAAGGCCCTGGCCGCTGAGATCAAGGCCCTGATCGAGGAGCGCGGCCATGATGTGCTTGAGATCGCAGACCACATCCGGGGCGGTCAGAAAAAACGCCGTGGTCAGGGTGCTCCCAAACGTACCAGCAACTATCCCGCCTATGCCAACCCGGACAACCCCGAGCAGGTCTATACCCGTGGGCGCAGGCCACAGTGGTTCACCGAGAAGATGCTCGCGCATGGCTTCGACCCGGAAAAGGCTGAAGACCGCCAGACCTTCAAGGAGCAGCACTTGATCAAGACCAGTGCGTGAGGATGCGTTCGTCTACCGGGACTGGCTGGAGGCGTCGTCAGGCCATCGTGGACAGCCTGTTGCGATGCTCGATGACATAACGGCGTGAAGCAGGCGATCCTGCACTGATTGCCTGCTGCAGGATCGCTCTGCGGTGGGATACTGAGGACATTCTGGATGAACGCCGTTGAAATCGAAGAGGCCGTTTCTGCACTGGCCCAGCAACCTTTTGATGCGGATGCATTTCCGTTTGCCTTCCTGGAAGCCTTTGGCAACAAAGAGACCACGATCAAACGTCTGCGCACCGGGGCGACGAACAAATCTGACCTGAGCGGCGTTCTTCAAAGCAGCAACATCCACATCAAGACCTGCCCGTGCGGTGAAGTCACACAAACCCTGATCGCACTCAAGGACAGCCCAACCACTGCGAGGGCCAAAGCCAAGTTCGTCCTGGCGACCGACGGCATCGAGCTACAGGCGGAAGACCTGAACTCTGGCGACACCATCGCCTGTGACTACCCGGACTTTCCCGATCACTTCGGCTTCTTCTTGCCGTTAGCAGGCATCAACACCGTTCGCCAGATTCGCGAGAGTGCCTTCGACATCAAGGCCACCGGACGGCTGAACCGGCTCTACGTCGAGCTGCTCAAGGACAATCCCGACTGGAGCACCGCGAGGCTGACCAGGGCAAGAAGACAGGCGAGTAACAGCGGGAGGAGGGTTTTTGCTTCCATAGCGTGTAAAAATTCAATAAATTGTTTGAATTAAGGATTTATAGGAGTGCACATGGAACGGCAACAAGAAAAAATGATGGAGGCGCAGGCATTGCCGGACGCTTTCGAGAACACTTCGGATCACAAGGAGCCGTTCATGGCCGATGGTCAGACCAAGCCTCAACACATCCAAACCAAAAGTAGCTTCATCTGGTCGATCGCCGAGATCCTGCGCGGAGATTTCAAGCAATCTGAATACGGCAAGGTCATTTTGCCCTTCGTCGTGCTGCGCCGCTTAGACTGCATCCTCGAGCCGACCAAGGAGGGCGTGGTCAATCTGGCCGAGACCCTGACGAGTGATCTCGACGAGGCCACCCGCGACATGATCCTGTTCAGCGAGGTCGGTAACAACGTCAAGGTCTATAACTGCTCGCGCTTCACCTTTGCCAGCCTCAAGGGGCAGGACCCGAGCCAGCTACACGCCAACCTGATCGACTACATCTCCCAGTTCTCGGGTAATGTGCGCGACATCTTCCTCGACAAGTTCCTGTTCACCGACCAGCTCAAGCGCCTGAACGACAGTGGCAGCTTGTGGCCGGTGTTCGAGCGCTTCACCGAGATCGACCTGCATCCAGACAGTGTCTCCAACCTGGAGATGGGTTATCTGTTCGAGGAGCTGATTCGTCGCTTCTCGGAGATCTCCAACGAGACCGCCGGGGAGCACTTCACCCCGCGCGAGGTGATTCGCCTGATCGTTGATCTGCTTACCGCCAACGACGACACCAAGCTCGCCGGGCGCGGCATCATCCGTCAGGTCTATGACCCCGCCTGCGGCACCGGCGGCATGCTTGCCCTCACTGAAGAGGCGCTGAAGGAGTTCAACCCGAACATCCGTGTCGAGCTGTTCGGCCAGGAGCTGAACCCCGAATCCTTCGCCATCTGCAAGTCCGACATGCTGGTGACCGGGCACGACCCGGAGCAAATCGCCTTCGGCAACACCCTCACCCAGGACGCCCACAAGGGCAAACGCTTCCACTACATGCTCTCCAATCCACCCTATGGCGTGGACTGGAAGAAGTATCAGGAGCCGATCAAGGACGAGGCCTCCGATCTCGGCTTCTACGGCCGCTTCGGGGCCGGGACGCCACGGGTTTCGGACGGACAGTTGCTGTTCTTGCAGCACATGATCTCGAAAATGCGCGACGACGAGACCGGCTCGCGCATCGGCATCGTTATGAACGGCTCGCCGCTCTTTACCGGCGGGGCCGGCTCTGGTGAGAGCGAGATCCGTCGCTGGATGCTCGAGAAAGACCTGGTCGAGGCCATCGTCGCGATGCCGACCGATCTGTTCTACAACACCGGCATCCAGACCTATGTCTGGCTGCTCAACAACCGCAAGCCTGAGACCCGCGCCGGCAAGGTTCAGCTGATCGACGCTTCGGGAGAGCGTTTCTGGCAGTCGATGCGCAAATCCCTCGGCTCCAAGCGCCGGGAGATCCCCGATGCCGCCCGCGCCGAGATCGTGCGTCTCTATGCCGACTTCGTGAACGGTGAGAGCGACGAATCCGATGTCTCGAAGATCTTCCAGACCACGGATTTCGGCTACCGCGAGATCCGGGTCGAGCGCCCACTCAAGCTCAACTTCCAGGTCAGTGACGAGCGTCTCGTCCGGCTCGAAGACGAGAAAGCGTTCAAGAAGCTTGATGCGAGCGAGCGTGAAGCGATCATCGCTGCGCTGAGGACGATCGGCGAGGAGCTGTATTGCAACCGTGATGCTTTCGAGAAGGTGCTCGCGAAGGCTCTCCGATCGCTGAAGGACATCAAGCTCGGTGCGCCGGTCAAGAAAGCGATCCTCTCGGCCTTGTCCGAACGCGACGAGGAGGCCGATACCTGCACCGATAAGCAGGGCAACCCCGAGCCTGATCCGGAGCTACGCGACCAGGAGCTAGTCCCGCTCGGTGAGGATTGGCGGGAGTATCTGGCCCGCGAGGTTACCCCCTTCGTGCCTGATGCCTGGGTCGATGAGAGTGTGCGCGATGCTCGTGACGGCAAGGTCGGCCGTGTGGGTTACGAGATCAACTTTAACCGCTATTTCTACCAATACGTCCCGCCGCGCCCGCTCGAAGAGATCGATGAGGAGATGAAAGAGCTGGAGGCGGAGATTGCGCGGTTGTTGAAGGAGGTGGCGGTGTGAAGAGAAGACGCCTTAAGCATGTTGCTCAAATTGTCGCTGGTCAAGCTCCAGTTGGAGACGCGGTTTCGGATAATGGAGTGATTCCGTTTCTTCAAGGTTGCGCAGAGTTTGGCATCAAAAATCCGAAGGCAAAGCATTACTGTGACAAAGCAACAAAGTGGGCGCCAACTGGATCATGGCTTATATCTGTTCGCGCTCCTGTGGGTGAAATAAACAAAGCAAATCGGAAGTATGCTATTGGTCGAGGTTTAGCTGCAATAGTTCCAAGAAAAATTGATGAGAATTATCTAGGTTTCGCGCTTTTACATTCCCGTACTGCTCTGGATCGCGTGACCACTGGCAGTACATATGATGCGGTATCTGGAGCAGATATCGGTAATTTAGAAATACCTGTTCCTAGTGAAGCAACCCAAAAAACCATCGCCGATTTTCTCGACCGCGAGACCGCGCGCATCGATCATTTGATCGAGAAGAAGGAGAGACTTTCTAAACTTCTAGGAGAAAAACGTAAAGTAGAAATAATTCGCGCTGTTTTGAGAGGAAACGATTGTGATGTAAAGCTTAAGGATTCAAGAGTTGGCTGGCTGGGTTTGTTGCCTAAGCATTGGGAGATAAATAAAGTAAAGCATATCTTTAGGTTATCATGCAAGCCTGCCCCAGCCAATAATGATTTAGAGCTTTTGTCGGTCTATACTGATATTGGGGTTCGGCCTAGGCGAGAGCTTGAGCAAAAAGGAAACAAAGCTTCAACTACAGACGGGTACTGGATTGTTAGAAAAGGCGATCTTGTTGTTAATAAACTTCTTGCTTGGATGGGGGCGGTAGGCCATTCAGAATATGATGGTGTTACTAGTCCTGCCTATGATATTTTGCGACCAATAAATAACGGTAATTCAAAATACTACCATTATCTCTTTAGGTCAGAGACTGCCCAGCAAGAATTGAAGCGTTTTTCAAAAGGGATCATGGAAATGAGGCTACGTCTCTATTTTGATCAATTAGGAAATATTTTTGTTCCAGAGCCACCAAGAGAAGAGCAGGATCGCATTGTTAGTTATATTGAGACAGAAATTGATATGCGCTTGTCTTCTTTGCAAGATTCGATAGATCAGTCTGTGTCTAAACTGCACGAATTCCGCTCCGCCCTTATCACCGCCGCTGTCACCGGCCAGATCGACGTGACCACCTGGAGCCGACGCGACAGCACCGACCGCCGTCTAGATCAGATCGAAGAGGAGATGAGCGTATGACAGGGACGCCAGCCACAGCTATTCACAAAGAACAGGTTGTTCAAGATCACCTAATTACTCAGCTCGTCACCGGCGAGGGCTACCGCCAACGCGACCCCGCGACCGACTACGACCGCCCGCTGGCTCTCGACAAGGCTCTGGTCATCGAATTCATCCAGCAGACCCAGCCCGATGCTTGGGCCAAGCTTGAATCCCACTACACCGCCTCCGCCGAAGACACCTTCTTCACCCAGCTTGCCAAGGCGCTCAAGGACCGTGGTCTGCTCGACGTGCTACGCCAGGGCATCAAGATCGTCCCCGGCATCCACTTCGTGTTGTGCTACTTCCAGCCGGCCAGTGCCCTCGAGCCCAAGCGTGTCGCCGAGTACGAGGCCAACATCCTCTCGGTGATGAAGGAGGTCACCTACAGCACCAAGAACGACAACCGCCTTGACATCGTTCTGTTCGTTAACGGTCTGCCGATCGCGACCCTGGAGGCCAAGAACCGGCTCACCGGCACGACCTTCAAGCATGCCGAGAAGCAATATCGTACTGACCGCTCACCGGCCGGCGAGCCGTTGCTCACCTTCAAGCGCGGTGCCCTGGTGCACTTCGCCTTCGACGAAGACAACTGCTCGATGACCACTCGGCTCGCCAACGGCAAGACCCGCTTCCTGCCGTTCAATCGGGGGCGAGAGGGCGGAGCCGGCAACCCAGACATCGACGGCGAGTTTCGCGTTGCCTACCTCTATCGTTCTGGGACATGGGGTAAGGCGATCTTCTCGCGCGAGGTCCTGCTCGATGTGATCGGCCGTTTCATGCTACTGGAGGTCAGCGGCAAGAAGGAGACGCTGATCTTTCCTCGCTTCCAGCAGCTTGACGCGGTACGCAAGCTCAATGCCCATGCCCAATCCTTTGGCCCTGGTCACAACTACCTGATCCAGCACTCGGCCGGCTCCGGCAAATCCAACACCATTGGCTGGCTCGCCCATCACGCGATCAACCTGCACAACGACGCCGACCAGCCCATCTTCAACACTGTCGTTATCGTTACCGACCGCGTGATCCTCGATCGCCAGCTGCAAGACACCGTCGCCCAATTCGAGCAGACCCAAGGCGTGGTCAAGAAGATCGATGGCACATCCAAGCAACTCAAGGAGGCGATCGCCAAAGGTGCTCGGATCATCATCACGACGATTCAGAAGTTCTCGACCGACCACCTCAAGGCCCTGTCCGGGCAGGGCGGACGCACCTTTGCGGTGATCGTCGATGAGGCCCACAGCAGCCAGTCCGGCAAGTCAGCACAGGCGATGACCGATGCCCTGACCCGCGAGGCCGGCTCCAGTGACGAGATCGAGGACATGATCGCCGCCTACCAGAAGAGTCGCGGACCACAGCCGAACATCAGTTTCTTTGCTTTCACTGCCACCCCGCGCAACGTCACTCTCGAGCGTTTCGGCACCAAGGGCGAGGACGGTCTGCCGCATCCGTTCCACCTCTACTCGATGCGCCAGGCGATCGAAGAGGCGTTCATCCTCGATGTGTTACAGCACTACACCACCTACAGCGCCTACTACCAGCTCGAGAAGGCGATCGAGGACGACCCCCGGCTCAATTCGCGCAAGGGCCAGCAGCGTGTCGCCCGTTACGCCAACCTGCACGAGACCGCCATCAGCCAGAAGGCCGAGATCATCGTCGAGCACTTCCGTCGCCATGTGCAGCCGATGTTGAACGGTCAGGCCAAGGCGATGATCGTCACCAGCAGTCGCGAGCATGCGCTGCGCTACTACTTCGGTATCCGCGACTACCTCAAACAGCAGGACTACAGCGACCTGAAGGCCCTGATCGCCTTCTCCGGTGAGCTCAAGCACGACGACCAGACCTATACCGAGCCGGTGCTGAACGGTTTCTCAGAGACCGAGCTTCGCGGCCGTTTCGATGGCTTTAAGAAGGACGGCACCCCGTACCCGGAGACCTATCAGCTACTGATCGTCGCCGAGAAGTACCAGACCGGCTTCGACCAGCCCAAGCTCTGCGCCATGTATGTGGACCGCAAGCTTGCCGGTCTGCAAGCGGTGCAAACCCTCTCACGTCTTAACCGCACCATGCCCGGCAAGGAGGCGACCACTGTGCTCGACTTCCGCAACAGCGTTGAGGACATCCAGGACGCCTTCCGACCTTACTACGAGGTGACGGCTCTTGAGGCCAACTCCGACCCGAACCTGGTCTATGACCTTGAGGGGAGGCTGTTCAAGTTCGGCTATCTGGATCGCACCGAGATTGATCGTTTCGCGGAAACCTTCTACCAAGGCAAGCTCAGCGGAGGCGACCGCGCCAAGCTCGAGGGTCTGGTCCGCGAGGCGGTGCAACGCTTTGAGGCCGATGACGACGAGGGCCGGCAGGAGGAGTTCCGACAGTTGCTGAAGAGCTACATGCGCTTCTACAGCTTCATCGCCCAGGTGATGGCCTTGGAGGACACCAGTCTCGAGAAGCTCTATAGCTATGGTTCCTGGCTTGCCCGCTTGCTGCCGAACCGCGAGGTGCCGCCGGACATCGAGATCACTGACGACATGCTCAAGCTGCAAGCCTTCAAGACCGAGAAGCGCGAGGAAGGCAGCGCCTCACTGGGCGTCGGCGACACCGCCGCCTTATACGCCATCACCGAGTTCGGGGCCAAACCCTACACCGAAGACGAACAGAAGGAGCTGTCCGAGATCGGGTAGTGCCCCGATCGATAGGATGCCTTGGTTTTGTTACAATCACGTCAACTTGAGATAGAAAATCAGTTTGCCCCATGCACTGTCCCGATTGTCATTCCAAAAAACTTGTCAAAAACGGTTTCAAT
>NZ_NHSF01000042.1 GCF_016653295.1 Halochromatium salexigens
TCCGGAATCTTGCGGGCATCGTTCATCCACTCGTTGGCCATGATATCCTCCGCAGGGTGGTCTGATCGCCTGCTTTAATTATAGACCAGATGCGTTAGTTGTCTGGATTACAAATGGCTGGACAATACCAAGGGGATTGACGGTCACTAGACAAACGGTAGCTGTGCAAATTGAACCATGGCATTGCTTGCAGAGCGAATGGCTTGGTTTGCGTGCAAGCCTGCGTTTTCGCTGTGTATCAAAACGATGGTTTAATTTGCACGCAAGTGAATACACTGTTGGGCGCTAAAACACACAGACAAGGTTTTACGAGGATCCAGAGTGAACATGCAGACGCGATGCAGCAATTGTGGAGCACCAATCGGGATCGACGACAAGGTGTGCGGCCAGTGCAACACCATTCAGGAGTCGTTTCGCTATCGCAGTCGCATGGGTGCTGCGGCGATTGCGTTTTTCACCGGTTGGTTCGGTGGGCACCGCTTCTTTCTTGGACAGTGGTGGGGGCTCTTTTATCTTTTTTTCTTCTGGACTTACATCCCCGCTATCATAGCCTGGATCGAGGGTATCGTCTTTCTTGCGACTGATCAGGTAGAATGGAACAAACGCCACAACCACGGAATCTATGTTGGCAAGGAGGGCGGGACGGTAGTTGTTATCATCTTCGGCTTGATATTGCCCCTGGTCTTGATGGTCGGCATCTTGGCAGCGATTGCGATCCCGTCCTATATGGAGTACACGCAGAAGGCGAGTATCAGCGAAGGGCTCATGGCAACGGCTCCTTACAAGATTGCTGTAGCTGAATACTACCTAAACTACGGCGACTTGCCGCGAAACGCAGCCGAAGCAGGTGTCCCAGCCTTTCAGCCGACAGATACGGTGAGCAACGTCGAGGTTCGCAACGGCTCGGTCTACGTGAAAATGGCCGATTCAGGCATAACAGGGCATATCATCCTAAAGCCGCAGGCAACGGACAGCGGCATTAGTTGGAGCTGCACCGAATCAACACTTGAGCCAAGCAGGTTGCTGCCGTCGAGCTGTCGCTAGAGGAAAATGGGTGAGAAAGCCCTTTTCTTTAGTCCCTGAAAGATAAGAACGCCCAATCGGGTAAGGGCGGGTGTTTAGCCCGCACTCCCCACACCACCTAGCATGCGGGTCCGCTACTCAAGCGGTTCACAAGAAGGGAGCACACGACGCTTTAGGCATCGCCATGCGCTTTCATCCACTGATCGCGAATGCTGATCAAGCCCTGGCGTTTCAGCCAGTCATTGGTCATCCCGGTTTGCGTGCCCAGCGAGCGGGACAGATACCAGTCGCTCTTGGAGCTCATGCCCGTCCAGATCGCGGTCCGCAGCCGTGTCCCCAGAGCCCTCAGCTGGCGAATGCGATTGCGCACCCCGCGCCACTGTTTCCAGTCGCACATGCGGATGCGCCGCCGCAGCCAGTGGTCCAGCTCGGGAATCGGCCGGTAATAGTCCGAGATGCCAAAGTAGCCCATCCAACCACGGACGTATTCGGAGCGTTTCTTGAGCCGGTACTCCGTCGTCGGTCGGCCACGCTTCGTCCAAGCCAGGCTGATGCCGAGACCTTGCTCGCTTGATCGACCCGCATCCTGACCGAGGACAGCGTCGAGGGGGTGCTGGGCTCATCGCCCGCTGATCCTGCCTGACCAGACGCTGAGGGTGCGATAGCGGCAACCCTCAGCCCGGCAGCTCGCGCGCCAGCCCACCGAGCTTCATCAACGCCGCCTCGGTCTGCTGCGACCAGGGCAGTGCGCAGTTCAGCCGCAGACAATGGCGATAGCCGCCATGGCTCGAGAACATCGGCCCAGGCGCGATGCTGATCCCGGCGGCGAGCGCGCGCTCCTGCAGGACGAGGGCATCGGCGCCCTGCGGCAGTTCGACCCAGACGACGAAACCGCCGCCAGGCCGCGTCACCCGCGTGCCAGCCGGGAAATGGTGGCCGATGGCCTCGATCACCCGCCGCACCTGCAGCCGGTAACGGCGCTGTGTGGCGTGCAAGAAGCGCTCGTAGCCGCCGCGCTCGAGGTAGTCGGCAACCGCCAGGGTCGTCAGCGTCGGCGTCGCCTGGCTGGAGGCGTACTTCAGGTAGGTAAAGTGCTCGCGATAGCACCCCGGCGCCGCCCAGCCCAGCCGCAGTCCGGAGCCCAGGGTCTTGGAGAAGGAGCCGCAGTAGAGCACCTCGCCCTGGGTGTCGTAGGCCTTGGCCGCCCAGGGCCGCTGATGGTCGAACGCCAGCTCGCCGTAGACGTCGTCCTCGATCAATACCACCCCATGCGCCTGAAGCAGGCTCACCAGCTCGGCCTTGCGCGGCTCAGGCGTCAGATGGCCGAGCGGATTGCCGAAGTTCGGCATTATCACGCAGGCCGTGATCGGCCACTGCGTCAAGGCGCGCGCGAGCGACTCGGGCGACATCCCGGTCTCGGGATCGGTCGCGATCTCGAGCGCACGCATCCCCTGCGACTCGATCGCTTGCAGGATGCCGTAGAAGGTCGGCGACTCGATCGCGATTACATCGCCCGGCTGCGCGACGGTGCGCAGGCTCAACACCAGCGCCTCCTGACAACCGCTGGTGACGACGATCTCGTCCGGGCCGAGCTGGCAGCCGGCCTCGGCCATGCGCCGGGCGGGAAGTCGTAGTCGGCGACCCGATTGCGCTGGGTGCGCCGGACACGCGCGGCGCTGCGCTCAAGCGCAGCCACTGGCAGGAAGCTGGCATCCGGTACCGCGGCGCCGAACGGCAGCAACGCCGGATCATTGTGCGCCTGCACCAACGCTAGCACCTGCTCCTGGCCCTGGATCAGCGCCGGCCCGTCCGCCGGGGTGCCGACCTCCGGGCGCGCCGGTTCCTCGCTCAATCGATCGGCGACATAGTGCCCGGAGCGCGGCTGGGCGATCAGCAGCCCTTGCGCCTCGAGCAATGCACAGGCCGAGACCACGGTGCCGATGCTGACGCTGAACTGGCGGCTGAGCTTGCGCAAGCCGGGCAGCCGAGCACCAGGCGCGAAGGTCCCCTGCTCGATCAATGTCGCCAGCCGCGCGGCGATGTCTTCGTAGAGAAGGCTGGTCATCGCCAAACTGTACCACTCGAGATCACCGGCAACTGCATCTGTATCCCTCGCGCCGAGGCCGGTAGGCTGGTCGCCTTTCATCAAGCATCAAGCAACCGCGAGGAGACCGCCATGTCCGCCGTACTCAATCTCAACCGAGGCAATCAGCAGCAGCAATACACCTCGACCTTCGCCGAGCACTGGGATGACCTGGTCGGCTGGGAGGCGCGCCTGGCGCGCGAGGGCCACTTCTATGCCCGGTTGCTGAAGGCGCAGGGCTGCCGCAAGGTCGCCGACATCGCCACCGGCACCGGCGTCAATGCCGTCGGCCTCGCCCAAGCCGGCTTCGAGGTCACCGCCACCGACGGCTCCGAGAACATGCTCGCCAAGGCGCGCGATAACGCCGCCGCCCGCGGCATCCACTTCGCCGAGAGCAAGGTCGCCGACTGGCTGCACCTGGACGAGGTGCTTGGCCACGCGCAGTTCGACGCCATCGTCTGCCTGGGCAACTCCTTCACCCACCTGTTCGACCACGAAGACCGCCGCGACGCCCTACGCGCCATCTATCGCGTGCTGCGCCCGAGCGGCATGCTGGTGATCGATCAGCGCAACTACGACCGCATGCTCGACCACGGCTACGATTCCAAGCACGCACTCTGCTACACCGGCGAGGGCGTCCAGGTGGGTCCGGTCGAGCTCAATCCGCGCCTGGCCAAGTTCGAGTACAGCTTCGAGAACGGTTCGGTGTTCCAGCTCAACATGTATCCGCTGCGCCAGAACTACCTGACCCATCTGCTCGAGGACGTCGGCTTCATCAACGTCGAGTGCTATGGCGATCTGCAGCGCCCCTATGATCCGCAAGGCGTCGACTTCGTCCAGCAGGTCGCGTTCAAGGCCGCCTGAGCCATCTAGCCGGCTATTGGCCAATCAGCAGGATCTCAGCCGCTTGGCCAACAGTGCACCGGATAGTCGTTGCGCCCCTGTTGGCGCATCACCTCGAGGGATTGCACCAAGCGCTCGCCAGGGAGATGATCGATCAATAACCTCTTCAGGGGGTTTCGTCTCGACAGCGACAATGATCCCTTGGTGGCCGCCCTTTTTCATCTCCTGTGGGGCGGCTGGGGTGATTTTTCCTCTCCTCGGCTGAGCGTCACGCGCAAGCCATTGATTGTTCGTTCGTCACTGGGGTAAAGGGCCATACTCTCCATCGAGACAGTTCCCCGGAGATCGCACCCTGTTCACCTCCAATCGCCACCCCGCCGGCGGCCGCGGTAACGACAGCAAGCCCAAGGGCGGATGACCCGAGGCTCGGCCAACTGATCCGTCCACCCCAGCGGTTATGACGCGCTGCACTGTGAGCGCTACTTCCTCAAGGGAAGCGCTTGCATTTAGTGAGCAAGAGGCAGCCAATGACCTCTAGCCACCCCGGTCGTTTGTTCATGCCTCGGTGGCGAGCCTGGCTGCTTGCGACAGCCGCCGCCCTGCTACCGACTGCAGGACATGCCCAACCCGAGCCGCAGAACGCGATCGTCTACCGTGTCCCGATGAGCTGTAGCGCGCATGCTCTGCTCGAGGCCGACCGATACCCCGAGGCGCTGCGGATCTTCGACGATTGGCAAGCGCTGGAGAGCTTCGAGCAGGCCGAGCGGACGCTGCACGGTCTGGCCTGGCGGCGCCGCTCGCAGTATGCCCGCCTAGTGGCGAAGCATGAGTTCGAGCGAGTGGTCGGGCGAGTCCCAACGCATGGCGAGCTTGCCAATGCGATCTTCGTCTGGAAGCAGCGGTTGCAGGACTACTCGCCGGGCATGCGGGAGGTGTTCCGCCAGCAGTGCAATCCGCTGTTCGAGGAAGCCAACCGCTGGGCCGAGGAGCATCGGGGACCACTGCCCGAGCGACTCGATATGCCCTGAAATACCCGCTCTATTCGCATCCGATCGGCATGGTGATGGTAACGTCACGGGTCTAAAGGCTCGGCAGTGCGCCCTGCTCGGTAGACCCTGCGTTGCTTGACGCTGCCACTCCTACTGGTCTAGCGTTAGACCGTTCGAGATGACGTAAACCGTTCATCGGCCACTGTGGTCCATCATCCAAACAAGGCACTGCACCATGCGTATTGGCCCGCTCTGTTTTGCGCTCATGTTGTCTTCCCTTTTCGCGCCCGTCACATTCGCAGAGGCTTGGGACGATGCGGTTAAAGCCTACGAAGCCACGAAGTCGCTGGCTGAGCAAGGCGATGTCGTCTCCCAATACAACCTCGGGGTCATGTATGCCCAAGGGATGGGCGTCGCTCAGGATGACCAGAAAGCGATCGCTTGGTACCGACGCGCTGCCGAGCAGGATTTTGCCCCGGCCCAAGCCAACCTGGCAATCATGTATGAAAACGGCCAAGGAGTGCCCCAGGAAGATGAGCAAGCTTTCACCTGGTACCGTCGCGCCGCCAAACAAGGCCATGTGAACGCCCAAGCCAGACTGGGGGAGATGTATAGGCAAGGTCAAGGCGTCGATCAGGATTTCCAAGAAGCCGCCTCTTGGTACCGCCGCGCTGCTGAACAGGGCCACGCCGGTGCCCAAACCAACCTGGCAGTGATGTATGCCAAAGGCGAAGGTGTGCCCCAAAACTTTCAAAAAGCCTTTGTCTGGTACAGCAAAGCCGCCGAGCAGGGCTATGCCCAGGCTCAGCTGATTTTGGCGGGTATGTATGACCAAGGCCAGGGTGTACCGCAGGACCGTCAAGCATCCTCAACCTGGATTCGTCGCGCTGCCGAGCAGGGACATCCCGACGCTCAATACCACCTGGGACGGCGGTATGCCGAAGGTGAGGGCTTCGCCCAAGACGATCAGAAAGCCGTTGCCTGGTACAGTAAAGCCGCCGAGCAGGGCAATGTCGACGCTCAAACCAATCTGGGAGGGATGTATGCCCTAGGTCGGGGCGTCGCTCAGGACAACCAGAAGGCGATGACCTGGTTTCGCCAAGCCGCTGAACAGGGTGATTCCTTCGCCCAATTCAACCTGGGAGCGATGTATGTCAACGGCCAGGGCGTGCCCAAGGACGTTGTGATGGCCTACGCCTTGATTAACCTTTCCGCAGCGCAGGGAAACGAGAATGCTATCTCGGCCCAACCCGAGTTGGAAAAGATGCTCACAGACTCTGAGATCGAAGAAGGACAGAAGCTATCCCAAGGCTGGAAGCCCGGCATGCCTTTGCCGGGTCAGTAGGATCAGCCAAGCGGCGGGTTAGCGACACAGGCTCTCGCAAGGCGTGCCATCGCCATCACCATCCAAGCGGCTGAGACCGCAGGCTGTGAGATAGTATCTCGCTTCTTCACAGCTCTCCATTTGTCCGCACGTTCGCTTACTGCCACAGGAGAACCCGCTGTTCGTTCTGGGGGATGCCGATGCTGTGGATCTGGAGGTTGCCGAGGTCATCGCATCTTGGACTCTAGGCGCGTGCCATTCCATGGAAACTGTCGTTTTCCGCCATTCAGCTCACGGATTCACGGATTCACGTATTCATGAAGAGAAAAGACGCCGAAAATAAAAAACATCCGGATCATGAGTCCAAAAAATAAAAAAAATGCTGCATCATGCGATTGAGACGGATAAGTGCAGAATGAATTGACAAACAGCAACACCACCCCTATCCAGAAAATCAATGAATAATTTGAGATAAAAATACTCGCGATTAGAGGCGCCACACATCCAAGCAAGAGTATAGACTTCAATATTGAAGTCACGTTTAGGCCAGAAAAGACCGGCTCTAGCGAGTCGATAGTAATGGAGATAAAAAAAGAGATAAATAAGATAAAAAATATAATTGTAAATAAAATTTCGCTCATGCCACCCCTCCTGAATCCGTGATTTATAGTTACCAGCAATTTTTTCTATAGTTCTTGAATCCGTGAGCTAAATGAATAGGCAATAGCAGAAAATTCTTCAGAAACAGGGTAGTGGTGATAGAATAGTGAAATTTACCACACCACCCATTCGGTGTCCCCGTGCGCCAATTCATCATTGAGCAATCGGCCGCTGATCTGACCCCATGCAGGGCTTGGGCTCATTGGCCAGGCACTGCATTATCATACTGACTTGGCCGATGCGGCGTCCGCTTGTTTCGGGCGTCCGCCCGGACGCGATCCAGCACCGTGACATGGGTGCAACCTGCTGAGCGCGCCGACCGGCGCCGGAGCAGCCCCCCCCACCCACAGGGCATGAAACGACGTCCGTAGGCAAGGCGGTGCTCACAGGCGTAGGCTGATCCGGACAAGCATTCCGTTGAACCGCCACCGCCTGAGACGCTGTACAGGAACTAACTATCTGATATAAAATACATAATTTACGGCTCATGGGGCGATTTTTTGACCAAACCCCTTTTCATTCGGAGCAACCGGTATGACTTCAGACGGCGCTCATCCACGTGCAAGGTACCCAAGTGACTTGTCAGACGAAGAAT